>DASVVE010000081.1:0-20689 GCA_036386675.1 Chloroflexia bacterium
AGTAGGTAGAGTAGGTGGGTAGAGGAGTCCCCTTGTGGGACTTGGTAATGTGTAGCCCCCGATTTCAATCGCGGGGCGTCGCCTGGCACCTTGTTGCTATATGGGTTGACATTCCTTCGTTAGCTAGGTACTCAGAATGACAAGGTCCGACTCTGTTGCTGATATCTGGTCATAATACTATACGGTAGCTTCTGGGCCTTAATAGACCAGCCTGGTCCCGCAACGCCCGCAAAAGGCCGAACCCCAGTCATTTGCCTGCCCACAGTTGCCGCAATATATTATCCGCGGTGGCGCAGACGGTGGGTGAATGGCGGGAGGTGGCGGTGTTGGTGTCGCGGCAGCCCGCACGAACGTCTGGCCGCACCAGGGGCAGAAAAGTGCGCTGGCCGGGCTTGAGTTGCCGCACCGTGTGCACCGTAGGTCGCCCTGTACCTGGGGCGCAAGCTGAGGCATCACTGGTGGAACGACTGGCTGGGTAGCCTGTGGCGTCACCTGGGGCGGTGGTGCGGGTGCTTGAGCAGGAACGGGAGCCTGGACAGGCATCTGCGCGACTTCCGCGGGGGGTAGAGGTTGCGTAGCGGGCAAGACCACCGTGGCAGCTAGCCCGGATTGTGGCTGGTCCTGTGTGGGTTCGGGGGGCGCTACCCTCCTTCTGAGGCGGCGGTTCTCCCCACCGGAGAGCGCGCAGTCGGGGTCTATCAGGTCGCCGTGCGGGTCGAAGGCCTGGACGTGCAGGTGGATCTCGTAGTGATTGGGGCCGTATGGTCCGGTGCCGCCGGTCCTACCGAGCACAGTAGTCGGCTGCACTTGCTGCCCTACCTGCGCTAATATCAGCGAAGCGTGCAGGAACTGGATACGATTGCCATTATCGAGCGTCACCTGCACCGAGTTGAACGCCCCTCCTACATAAGTAACTTCCCCGGTTACGCCCGCCTCGAAGGGCAGTTCCGTAGGGCGGCCGCGGTCGTCGTT
This sequence comes from Chloroflexia bacterium, assembly GCA_036386675.1. Lineage (GTDB taxonomy): Bacteria > Chloroflexota > Chloroflexia > QHBQ01 > JADMIH01 > JADMIH01. Next base: position 973 of record DASVVE010000081.1, read on the forward strand.
GCTGGTGAAGTCGAGGCCCGCGTAGTTGGGCGGCATGCCAGGGCGGGTGCCTGGGCAGTCCTGGCGGGTGTTGATGTCAGGCAGACCAAAGAGCGAGGCGTCGGCTTCGGGACACGTGACCTCATCGTCATCCTGGTCTTCCTGGTCCTGGCCGCTGGAATCCGTGCCTGTGCCTGAACTGCCCGCCCTGCTGCCTGCTACCGCCGCGAGGGCGCTTGCCAGGGGCGCAAGGCCCGACGCTAGCCCCGCAGCCAAGCCGGTGTCGAATACGGGCGCTGGGGCTGGGACGGGTGCCGGTGCCGTTGTCGCGGGTGCAGTTGCCATCGATGCGGGCTGGGTTGGTGCCGAGTCCGCAGGTGTCGATGCAGATGCAGTAGTAGATACATCTGACGATACGTCAGGCGCACCCTTGGTCGTTGCTGAACTAGACGAGGCGGAAGGTCCTACGGGTCCGGTTTCTACCGTTGCGGCTGGCTCGAAGGCTCCCGGTTGTTCTACTGCCGAGGAGGCAGCTACCGGGCCGGGTTGTGCTGCTTCAACCTGTCCGGGAGTTGCCGGTTGAGCTACCGTCGTGCCAGGGTCGAAAGCCGCTGGTTGGACTACGGGCGGCGTAACCTGTGGCTGTATCTGCGGTGGTACTTGTGTTGGTGCCTGCGGCTGTACCGGGACTGGTGCCTGTGCGACTGTAGTGGCTAAGCCGCCGCCCTCGAACGTGGCTAGAGGCGTGGCTGTGGTACCAGCAGCGACGGGTGGCACACCTTCCTCAACGATGCCTGTGCCCTCGCCTGGGGTGAGCAGCAGGCCGCCAACGAACACTGCCGCCGCTCCCGCACCGACCGCCGCAGCCGCAGCCGCGCCGAGCGTGTCCCAGCAGTCGAACAGCGAGCTACAGTTGTCCAGGAGCACCGCCAACGTCGCGAACATCGGTTGGATTTCAAGGCCGGACAGGAGCATGTTACTACCTCGTGGGTTGGGGTTGCGGAGCCGGGCGGGGAACCACCGGCAGCGGCGGGAACAGCACGTAGAAGACCAGGAGCGTCAGCAGCGACCCGATCATCACCGGGCGCAGGCCGAATGCCCCGTTCCACATTGGCGTTATCACTACCGTGGCGAGCAAGTAGCCCAGGAAGGGGGCAATCGCAAGCCGTATAAGGCTGGGGATGCGGCGTATCGTCAGCGACCACTGTGAGGGCAGGGGTATGATGCGTATGATGCGGGAGCGCCACAGCCCCAGCACGGCCACCACGACCGCCACGATGATGGCATCCACCCACGCCTCGTAGGTGCCCGCCAGCAGCATGGCAATCACGACCGAGGGAATGACGATGCGTAAAATGCCGGGCACCTTGTCCAATATGCCCTGACCCTCTCCCGTGAATCGCTGCCGCTGCAACGTCGTGGCGACGGCCGCTCGTAGGGCGGTACGAGCCGGCTTTCGTTCCAGCAGCACTCTACCCGCGGCGGCGATCGCGGCCACCACCACCAGGGAGATCCACTGCGTCTGCACCGGGTTAATAGCCTCGACGGTGGGCGCTCCCCCTACCCACGTAAAGAGCGGACGCAGGAGCACCACCACAGATTGCGCCCACAAGAAAACCAGCACCCCGGCGATGGCCCCGTGCAAAGCGGCGAGCGCGAAGGTGCGGCTGTCAGGGTCGGTGATCGTGTGCAGCTTGATGCTTGGGGCGAGGTTCCGCACCAGCAGTGGGATGGTGACGGCGGGTATAGAGAGCAGCAGGTAGCTGACGATTTTGCCTCCAAGCACGCCCGCCAGGCCAAGTGCGGCATATCCGGGGCCGAGGTCCGTCGCATAGAGGGAGGTGTACAGACCGGCCCGGTCCCCCACAATCAGGTCTTCAATGATGTACCCGGCCAGGAGCGCCACGCCCACGGTACCGCTCATCAGCGCGGCGGCTATCACTATCATCATGAAAAAGAGCGACTCGGAGAAAACGATAGGTATAGGAAAGATGATACGGCAAAGCAGGCCGACCGCAAGTGCCACGATGGGCGCATATGCCCCTACTCCCCGCCAGGCGGTAGTCCACGCCCCGTCCGACATAGCGTTGGAGACGTGCGGAAACCAGTCGTCCAGCCAGGCAGGTGCCCTCAGGTAGAAAATCTGCTCCAGCCGCTCGTCGGGTGGCTGTTGCGCAGTAGGTTGCGCCGCCGGTTGAGGCGGGTAGGGCGATTGCGGCTGTGGTTGTGGCTGGTACTGCGGTTGAGGTGGCGGGTATGGTGGCACCTGCTGTGGTGGCACCTGTGGCGGCGTACCCGCCCCCGGCCCTGTTCCCCAATTCGGCTCAGTTCCCATGTTCTGCTCCCCTTACTGTTGGTCCTGTGTCTGACATGCGGTTCAAGCCCACCTGGCAGGCTTTGCCGAGCACCAGGCCGTAGACGATGTGCGAAAGCGTCGAAATCTGCGCGAACTCCGAGTAGAGGCGGATGTTCAGCCAGCCGGGATAGAGGGTTAGCTGGAACATCTCCAGGAACAAGCCCCAGGCCACCCCCGCGACTATCCCCCGCCGCCTGAACAAGAAGCAGTACGCCACGCCGAACGACACCCCGTTCAGCAGGTGGAACGCCGTCCCCGCCCCGTAAATCGCTACGCCGGGCGCCGATTCCCCTACCAGCAGCGCCCCAAAAATGCGCACCGCCTCGAAAGGGTTGTACGGCGAGGGGTCTAGCTGCGACAGGGCGAACTTGGCCGCATCGTAGCTCACCGTGGCTACCAGCCCCGAAGCCGCACCCACCTTCAATAGCCGGGCGAGTATGGCACGTTGTGGGACCGTCGCCCTGCGCCACAGGGTTGCGGCGCTGAAAACAAGCACCAGCACGGCGGCGGAGAGGGCCAGTGGCAGGGACACCCGCCAGATGATGTGCGTCAGCAGCGCGGCCCCGGAGAAGAGCGCCAGCACCCCCACCAGCCTGCCGCCCATGCTGCTCAGTCTATAGCGTCTCACCAGGCGCGCCATCATCTAAGGCTCCAGTCACCTCAGTTGTCGCTAGTCAGAGGGAACGCTCTCGGTCTCGTGCCTACGAGTGCCGCACGTGATCTTCCACGTCAGGCTAGTCTCGTCCCAGTCCACGGTGGCTACTACATCAGCATCGTCGGCCACTTCGATGTAGCACGAGCTACCGCCCAGACTGGCAGCCTTTATCTTGTCATCGAAATCCTTTACCCTCTTCGTAGCGTCCTTGTAGTCCGCCTCGCTGAACGTGGGCACCCGCAATATCGCCTGGAAGTACTTCTTCATCTCCTCAAGCTGTTTGATGTACTCCTCGTTGGGCATAGCGAGGATCACCACCAGGCCGCTGTCTACCGTCAACTCGCTGCCTGACTGGCCCGGTGCCAACGTAAACGAGGTCGAGCCGTTACGGTCGGGCAGGTACATCGTCACGCGTGCCGTCTGGTCCTTGGAGAAGTTCTCGACGTTGATGCTGGAACACCCGACAAGCACCAGCCCCAGCAGCATGAGAAGAAGCGCCCTGGTGCCCAATCTCAGGCGATAAGAACGTTTGATAAGCATGTGGCTACCTCCTCTCCTATTTCTTGCACAGCGAAGACGTCGCCATGTTCAGGTCTGCCGCCGTGCTGGGCGGGTACTTCTCGTTGGTGACCACCACGCCCTCGTTCACCGCCACGAACTGGTAAACGTCGCCACTTCCGATTTGCAGCGAGCAGTTGCCGCTTGCTTCGCCCACCGTGGCGCTGAAGGTGATGCGGTACCGTCCGGGGCTGATGGACGTAAAGCTGTCGCTGTCGGTGGGCTTGAGCGCCAGGTCGGTGTCCAGCAGCCCCGATTCGGACTCGGTACTCAGCGAAGCTATGGACACGCTCAAATCACCGTCGGTGAGGTTCAGGACGGCGGCTTCTCCAGTGCCCATGCCGAGCGTGTTGCGGATGCCACGCGGGGTGATGGTGCCGTTTTGCAGCATGAACCAACCGGCGCCTATAAGGAGGACAAATGCCACGATGATTATCAGGAACCACGTGAAGCAACACCCGCAGGGGCTGCGTCCCTGTTTCACAGGTGCCTGGTTCACCGGGTACTGGTATTGTTGAGGTGGGTAGCCCGGACCCGGCGGGTACTGTCCCGGTGGGTACTGGTTAGGTGGGTGCTGCGGAGGGGGATATTGCTGCGGAGGATACTGCGGTGGGGCTGCGGGGTAAGGGCCTGTCTGTGGCGGCGCGGTCGGCGGAGGAGCACTCGGTTGCGGAGCAGTAGGGAGCACCAGCCGCGTCCCACACCGGGTGCAGAAGTTTACCCCCGGCTGGTTCGCGAACCCACAGTTGCTACAAACAACCATATTGCACCCCCACTTCGTGGCTATGCATAAACGACCGGCATAGGACCGGGTTTACTACGGCAATCATAGCGCACGCAAAGGCCCATTGCCGTGTAGCGACGAGGACCAAACGCCCCGGAGGTTTGAACGCGAGGCCTTAACGGCTACACACCCGCACAACCCTATACGCTACAAGGATGCTCTACGTTTCGCGACGACTTATCCAAAGCAAAAGCAGCCCGGCTATAACAGGGGGATACAACAAGTGGCTGTGGTGGCTATTATAATTGGCAACCGCCGTCAATGCAATGGGGCGCTTGCCTCTTTCCGCCGCATGCACTATGCTCCTGGCAAGCCATGTCACACGCCGGTACTAACAAGCGGCCAAATATCCTCTGGATCTGCACCGACCAGCAGCGATTCGATACGCTGGGCTGCTACGGTAATCCTTTCGTGCGCACCCCCAACATAGACCGGCTGGCCGATAGTGGCGTGCTGTTCGAGCATGCCTACTGCCAGAGTCCCGTCTGCACGCCAAGCCGGGTGAGCTTTCTCACAGGCCGCTACCCGCGCACGACCCGGTGCAGGCAAAACGGCCAGTCTATACCCGCTGACGAAGTACTGGTCACCAGGCTGCTCGCGGAGGCTGATGGTATAGGTGGCCTTTCCGGTAAGCTGCATATCTCGGCGTGCCACCCCAAGGTAGCCCCCGCTATGGAGCGCCGCGTCGATGATGGTTACGCGGAGTTCCACTGGTCGCACCACCCCGATCCCGATTGGCCCACCAATGAGTACTTCCAGTGGCTGCGCGAGCAGGGCGTAGCTTACGAGCGGGTGCCTTTCGGCGGCTCGAAGTACGTGCAGACCAGCGTCTCCCCCGAGTACCACCAGACCACGTGGTGCGCGCAGAAGGCGATAGATCTCATGCAGGCTATGTCTGGTCTCGACACGCCGTGGCTCTTTTCGGTCAACTTCTACGATCCCCACCACCCGTTCGACCCGCCACTGGAATACCTGCAACGCTACCTGGACCGCCTCGACCAGATACCCCTGCCTACGTACACCGAAGGGGAACAGTCGAACAAGCCCATCTTTCAGCAGATCGACCACCGAGCCGCCTACAACATGCCCGGCAACTACCCGTATGCCGACATGACCCCCGAAGACCACCGCCTGGTCAGGACCGCTTACTGGGCGATGTTGAACCTGATAGACGAGCAGGTGGGCCGCATGCTAAAGACGCTGGAGGAGACCGGCCAATTGGAAAACACGCTGGTAATCTTTATGTCCGACCACGGCGAGATGCTGGGCGACCACGGTATCTACCTGAAAGGCCCCTACTTCTACGAGCCTGCGGTGCGCGTACCACTCATAATCTCGTGGCCCGGCACTATACCGGCGGGGCGAAAGTGCGATGCGCTGGTGGAACTGGTGGACCTCGCGCCCACTCTGCTGGAAGCCTCCGGCCTGCCGCTGCACCCAGGCATGCAGGGGCGGTCCCTCTGGCCGCTGCTCGCGGGCGATGCCGAGTTGGACCGGCCTAGAGAAGACGTGTACTGCGAATACTATAACGCAATGCCCTGGCACAAAGACCCCACTCCCCAGGCTACCATGCTGCGTACGGACCGCTACAAGCTGGTTGCCATGCACGGGCTGGGCACCGGCGAGTTGTACGACTTGCAGGAAGACCCCACCGAGACGCGCAACCGCTGGCACGACGTGCAGTATGGCCGCACAAAACTGGAGATGCTGGAGCGGCTGTGCGACCGCATGGCCTGGACCGTTGACCCGCTCCCGTTGCGGGAGGCGAACTGGTAAGGTCCACAAGAATGACGACTTACAGAACAGAGTCGCACATTACTTGATTAATACAAGAATTTGTAGCTAATATGGCATAGAGCGGCAGTTTCTGTGATATACTGGCCTTAGCATCTACAACCTACTTGTACAGCTTCCACCACGTTCTTCTTCGCTGCTCCACTCTCCTAAACAGTGGGTCACCTGTATTTGTAGCAGACTCGCCGTCTATGCAGACGGTTCTTTTGAGTCGCGTAGGTACCGGCATGTTTGGGCAGCAAAGGAGTAAGAAGAAATGTCGCAATGGAAGGAACGTATTCAAGGTCGGCGCATGTGGCTGGTTCTACTGCTGTTGGTGGGTGTGGCAGTTACGGGCGCACTGTTGCAGCTACAGGCCACAGGGGCGGGGCAGTTAGCAAAGGCTGACAGCCAGAACAAGTCCACCTCGGCAGCCTTACCGGGACAGAATTTTCGCAACGTAATATTGCCTGGGGCATCAGCGGGTAGCGAGCTCGAAGCCCTCCAGGCCCGGCAGGAGTACTTCCTGAACCGGTATACCTACCCGCTGGGCTACTATAATCCACAGTGGCTCCTGAAAGGCGAGCAGCAAGCAGAGAAGATAGCAGAGGGCATCCCGGCAGGTCGAATCGCCTACAGCCGCGCCAACAGCAACTCTCCCCTGGCCCTCGACCCTAACGCGATGGTAGCCCTCGGCCCAATGCCGGGACTATCTTCTACCTGCCAGCAGCCCTGCTATACCGCGAGCACGCACAGCGGGCGCATCCTCTCAATCGCCATCGATCCGGTGGTGACCAGCACCGTCTACCTGGGCGTTTCCAACGGCGGCGTCTGGAAGAGCACCAACTGCTGTAACGCGGCCACCACCTGGGCAACCACGACGGACGACGCTTCTATCAGCACCATATCCGTTGACGAAGTAACCATCGACCCTAGTGACCACAACACTATTTATGCCGCTACGGGCGACTTCCGCCAGGTGGGTGGCGTGCGCGGCTCGATAGGCATTCTCAAGAGCACCGATGCCGGGGCAACCTGGACCGTGATGGGTGAGAGCGTCTTCGTACCCAATCTCCTCGATCCTGACCCTCAAACCTTCGACCCGTACCACTCCGTTAGCGCCGTCAAGGTGGACCCGAACAACCCTAGCACCCTCATCGCGGGCACCGAGAAAGACCTGCGTATGTCCTACGACGGCGGGGTGAACTGGACGGCACCCTGCACCACCAACGCTTTCTCATCACAGCGTCAGGACAATACCGAAATCGTAATACGCGATGACGGCTCTACCTCTACGATATTTTACGCTGTCGGTTGGTATTACGGAAATACAGGGGCCCCCGCTTTTGCAAAGAATGGTGCAAACGGCATATATACGGCGACGATGCCCAGCAGTGGGTGCCCCAGCTGGAACCTGATTACCACAGGGGCCAACGGGTGGCCGGCGAACACTGGTAACGGCACTCCGTCCGCTGCAAAGCCGGGCCGCATAGATATAGCAATCGCCCCTAGCAACCCCCAGGTCATTTACGCTGGAGTGTCCGATGCCAGTGCCCTCGACATCCTGGGTATCTGGCGCTCGACTGATGGCGGCACTACCTGGAGTAAGCGCGCCGACTACCTCGATTTCAAAGAGTGCTTGGGCGGTGTTCCTGGCTCTGGCAGCTACGGTCAGGCTTTCTACGACCAGGCGATAATCGTGGACCCCAATAACCCGGATATGCTCTACTATGGAGAGGTAGACGCCTTCAGATCGAGCGACGGCGGCGCTAACTGGCAGAATGTCGGTTGCGTGTACCCTCCCGGTCCACCCTATATCGGCAACATACACCCTGACCAGCAGGACTTCCGCTACGTGCCCGGTATGTCCAACCAGGTACTTTTCGCCAACGACGGCGGTATATGGTTCACCAACAACGCCAACGTCGTTTCTCCGGCCATGCCGACCATCATCTCGATGAACGCCACTATGAACACGATGGAGTTCTACAACGGCGACATCACAGGCAACTTCGCCAACGCGGCGGTGCCCGGTGCCGCCGGTGGGACCCAGGACAACGGCTCCTTCGTCAATACGTGGACCAGCCCGGCGGCCCTGGCGGCAGAGCAGTGGGACCTGCGCATAGGTGGTGACGGCTTCTTCGCGGCCATCGAACCTGTGAACAACCAGACCTACTACCTGTCGCAAAACTCAAGCAACATCTGGCGGTCAACGACCGGACCCAATGGCGCCTATGCCAACGTCACCGGCTCTGGAACCTGGAACAACGATGGTCGCGCGTTCGCTATGCCATTCGAAATCTACAAGCACGACTGCCCGCCCACGGGTTGCACCCACCTTATCGCCGGTACGTACCGCGTATGGGAAACAGTTAATGGCGCGGCGAGTAGTGCGGGCTGGCATATCAATAGCCCGATGCTGACCAAGACTACGCCTAGCAACGGTTGGAGCCGCAGACCCAACATCCTACAGCTAAGCTACTCTCCGAGCCTGTCCACTACGGCTATCGTGGGCACCAGCGACGGCAACGTGCAGTACGGCTTCAACCTGGGCCAGGGCACCGCGAATACCGCCACATGGGTGAACGTCACTAACTCTAATGCCGTGCTCCCCAACCGGCCCATCCTTGACGTGACCATAGACCCGAGCACTCCTACCATTGGTTACGCGGCTGTAGGTGCTTTCGATGAGTCCACTCCGTCACAACCAGGGCACGTTTTCCAGGTGACTTGCACATACCTCCCAACCCCAACGCCGTCTTGTTCCAGCGTGGTGTGGGTGAACAAGACGGGCAACCTGCCGAACCTTCCCGCCGGCGCTATCATGGTGAACCCGAACTACCGCCAGCAGGTGTTCGTGGGCACGGACGTGGGCCTCTTCTTCACCAATGACATAGACGCCGCAACGCCCATCTGGACCCGCTTCAACGCGGGGCTGCCCAACGTCTCGATTTCGGACCTCACTGTGGACCGGGGCTTCACGACGCTGGCCGTGTGGACCCGCAACCGTGGCCTGTACGCCTGGCCCTTGCCCAGCGGCCCCTTCGGTGCGCCGACCGCCACCCCTACCAGTACCGGCACCGTCGTAGCGGCAACGGCTACGTCCACGGCTACGTCCACGGCTACAACTACTGAAACCGCTACCAGCACCGGCACAGTACCGACCTCCACAAGCACCGCAGTGCCATCAGCGACACCAGACCCTATACCGACGCAGACGCCATCTGCCACACCCGATCCTCTGCCAACGCAGACTCCGTCTGTAACGCCAGACCCATCAGCTACGTCTGCCGCGACAAGCACAGGCACGCCTACGAGCACCGGCACAGTGCCTACCTCTACAAGCACCGGCACAGCTACGCAGACTGTGCAGGCTACGTCTACCAATCCAGCCGTGGCAAGCAGCACGAGCACGGTAATGGCAGCCACATCTACGGCTCTAGCCAGCAGCACGGTTGCGGGAGCGACAAGCACCTCAGTAGCTACGGCAGCAGCAACGGCGACGGCCTGCGCGATCAACTTCCCCGATAATCAGCCGGGTGATACATTCTACACCTACATCAGGTGCCTGGCTTGTCGCGGTGTGATTACAGGTTACCCTGACGGTATGTTCCACGCCGAGCGCAACATCACTCGCGGGCAGATTTCGAAGGTGGTGTCCAATGCGGCGGGCTTCAACGAGGACCCAGGTCCTCAAATCTACCAGGACGTGCCGCCAGGATCTACCTACTACGCTTACATCAACCGCTTGACCAACAGGGGCATCATGAGTGGCTACCCGTGCCCGACAAGGCCGAACGGCCAGCCGTGTAACCCCAACGACCCCGCTATCTTCCTGCCGAACGCTAACGCCACAAGAGGGCAGCTAGCCAAGATCGTATCCAATGCCGCAGGCTACAACGAAGCAGTAAGCGGGCAGTTCTACGCAGACGTACCACCTGCTGGGCAGGGCAGCCAGTTCTACGAGTGGATCATGCGTCTCACCAACAGAGGTGTGATGTCAGGGTATCCATGCGGAGGACCAGGAGAGCCATGTGACGGGCAGAACCGGCCATACTTCAGGTGGGCAGCGCAGGTGACGAGAGGACAGGCTTCCAAGATTGTGGCTAACACTTTCTTCCCCAACTGCGTACCGTAGCTAGGTGACGCAAGAAGTCATTTGGTAACTGAGGTTGTTAGCATAGCAGTGGGCGGGATTAATCCCGCCCACTTTCTTAGTACTGCACATTGGCTTTGTTCATACGCAGGACCTGAAGGGTTCTGCATTCTCCTCACATGCCCGTGCCATCACCGCACGTACTGCTTGGTGGCGTCGAAGTACGGCGAGTAGTCCCAGTGCGTGCCGTTGCGCTCCATCGCCGCTTTGATGACCTCTCGGCGCGCGATGCTGTCCGCCCCTGCCGCTTCGATCCGGTCCGGGTCGAAGCGCGCCAGGATTAGCCCGTGTAGCTCCGCCTCCAATTGGCGCACCTCCGGCTCTCCTGCCAGGTTGTGCCACTCACCAGGGTCCGCCTCCAGGTCGAATAGCTGGCTGCCGTGCCTGTGGATGTAGATGTACTTGTACCTCCCTCTGCGGACCATGAAGCAAGACGCGTACACCTTTTCCAGGTGGTACTCGGACAGTAGCGGCCGTTCGCTTGCAGCCTTGTCCCCGCCCTCTATCAGGCTAATAAGGCTGGTGCCCTCCACCGGCAGGCGTTGCTTGGCAGGCACACCCGCCACGTCCAGCAGCGTCGGGAGCAGGTCTATAAGCGAAACGGGCGCATTTACAGTCCTGCCCGCGAAGGCGCCACCAGGGAAGCTGGCGATCAGCGGGACGCGGGCCGACCACTCGTAGAAGCACCGCTTCTGCACCATGCGTCGCTCGGCCAGCATGTCGCCGTGGTCGCTGGTGAAGATGACTACCGTGTTGTCGCGCTGCCCAGTCTGCTCCAGGGCGGCCAGCAACTCGCCCACTTTACGGTCAATATAAGTGACCAGCCCGTAGTAGGAGCGGCGCAACTGGTAGAGGCTTTCGGGGTCGCCGAGGTCTACTTTGTCCGTCTCGTGGTGCTCGTTGATCCAGCGGTCCATCGCAGAGTAAGTCTGCTCCAGGTGCTCAGGGTAGGTCGGTATTTCGATTTCCGCGCCTTCGTAGAGGTCCCATAGCTCCTGGGTTACGTGGAAGGGGTCGTGCGGGTGGTGGTAAGACGATATGAGGAAGAAAGGCTCTGTTGGCGCGGTCCGTCCCCGCTCTCTGATGTATTCCAACGCCCTGAAGTGGGTCTCCTCGTCGTAGGAGAGGAACTTGGTCCAGGGGCGCACCCCCACGTTGGGCGCGACGTAGAGCCGTGCGTGGCCGCCCCCGCCGAACTTCCCCTGCGCATCGATGCTGGACACCCAACCCACACCGGCGGGGAATACGTCGGTGGTCAGGCGACGGCGGAAGCCATGCAACTGGTCGGGGCCGATGAAGTGCATCTTACCGGTAAGCACGGCCTCGTACCCGGCGTTGGTCAGGTAGTGGGCCACGGTCGGCACATCAGCATGTAGCACGGCGGCGTTGTCATAGCAACCCAGGTCGGAGCCGTACTTGCCGGTCATGAGCGCCGCGCGTGCGGGGGCGCAGAGTGGGTAGGGCGTGTACGCAGCGTCGAAGCGGACGCCATGCTCCACCAGCCTGTCCAGGTGCGGCGTCTGCACGACAGGGTGGCCGTATGCCCCCATAAGGAAAGGCATCAACTGGTCGGCCATGATAAGCAAGATGTTAGGCGGCTGTGACATAGGCCCCCTGGAACGTGATTGCGCTATTTATCCGGCTTTAGTCTAGCATAGCAAGCGGGACTTGCCCACGCTACCAGACCATAGCAGCATGCGTATCAACCTTCATCTGGCGACCCCCGCCGCTCTCCTCGTTGCCTCTGGATTTCGCGTAGCTGGCGGACCCTCAGCACGTCCTTGGCCCGCCTCGGCACGGTTATCGCCGCCAATAGCTCATCAATATGCACCACCCAGATGTCGTATCCCCAGGCGTTCAAGCGAACGGCGCGCTTCATGAGCATTTCGTAAGTCCCGCTCAACTCCGGCACCACGTCGAAATTGCCCCTGCGCGAGCGGAACGAGTTGTCGAAGGTGCTAACATCGGCGGGGTCGGGCCGCCAGTTCGCTCGTCTGGCCTTTAGTTCCGGCGTGGCCTCGTCTGCTACCCACTTCCTCTCACCATCGGGCTGTAGTTCCCAGTGTCCAAAAGGATCGTCCGGGTCAAGTGCGGCCTCGATTTCTACCAGGAGAGTCCCTAAACGGCCAAGATTCTCATGATCGAGCGCGGGTGTTATATCGAGATCGCCCACCTGTCCGATATCGGCCCCGTACGCCATCGCGGCGACCGAGCCGGTGAGGACGTAGCGGATGCCGTGGCTATCGAGCATTCCAAGCAGTCCTGGGATGTCCGGTGGGCGTTTAGGGTGTAGCACTCGCGCCATATATCCTCCCGCCAGGGTTGTGACAACAGACTAACCAGATACGAGGTGCCGCACTATGGCCTCACCGAACCTTTGCGCCGCCTGAGGGTGCTCGCCCAGGAACAGGTACGGCTCGATAAGCTCTAGCTCCATCAGCACTAACTCCTCATCGACCTCTACACCGTCTACCCTGGCATAGCTCCACGGCTTACCGGAGCGGGCTAGCACCTCGCCCGCCTGCGCCACAACCTCGCCAGGTGGCGTCTCACTCCTGGCAGAGCCGCCGTACTGTTCCTGCACCCGGAAATCCCCCTCCCGAGGGCGCTTGAGCACGGCGTGGCTGTATTCCCCTCCCAGGAAAACCAGCGACCATTCTCCCTTTTCTGCCACTTCCTTGATGAAAGGCTGCACTAGCAGGTCCGCACCGGCTAGCATCTGTTGCAGGTCGGCGTCATGTCTCGTGGCATCCGCGAGTGTGGTGCGCCACGTATTGAAGGCAGTGGCCGATATGCTGGGCTTTATTACGGCCTCGTCCCAGGCATGAAGCTCAAGTATCGAACGCAGGTCCGCAGGCTCTCCCTTGCGCAGCCATACCGTCGGCACCACCTTCACCCCTTTGCGGCTGAGAGCTTGCAGGTAAGCCTTGTCCATGTTCCACAGCACCGTCTTGGCCGGGTTCAATACATGGACCTGTGCCGCCGCGAGCTTCCGCACCCACTCAGCGAACTCCTGTGGCCGCAGGTGGTAGTCCCAGCACGACCTGAGCACCACGCAATCGAAGCTTTCCCAGGCCACGTCGCTGGCGTCCCACACTACCGCCAAGGCCTGTACCCCATGCTGGTTCAGATAGTCTAACAAGAGCCTGTCGTCGTCGCAAAGCTGCGGCAGGTCTCTATATGTAACAAGAGCAACCCTATGCACTTCGTCCTCTACACAATAGAAATTCGCCTGAGAATGCTTGGCGCGCATAGATTGGCACGCCATAGACACATTATCAAGTCAGGAGTAGATGGGCGCAAGTATTATAGATTGGTAGGAGAAGACGAGCGGCGAAATGTAATTGCTTCTCAGAGCCTCAAGATTACTGATCCACCAGAACCGGAGCCACTTTATGCCCAACATCTTAGTTTCCGGGCTTATCAACCTGGAGACCACAGTACAAATCGACTCGTTCCCCATCGAGTACAGCCCTGTGAGGTACCCGTTTTTCGGCGTCAACACGACCGTTTCAGGAGTGGGGTACAACCTTGCCAGGGCGCTCACCACGCTGGGCAGCAAAGTCACCTTGCTATCCCTCATTGGCAGCGATTTCCAGGGCAAAGTAGTCGCGGACGACCTTGTAAAGCATGGCATCAATAGTGACTTCGTGCTTCCGGCTATAAGGCAAACGCCGCAATCCGCCATCCTATTCGACAAGCAAGGCAGACGGCAGGTGAACACCGACCTCAAGGATATACAGGAGCAAACATACCCCATCGAACGGTTCCAGGCGGCGCTCGAAAGCACCGGGCCTCATGACGTGGCGGTGCTCGCCAACACCAACTTCTCTCGCCCCTTTCTAACATTAGCCCAGCAGGCAGGTATGGCGATTGCCACTGACGTTCACGTAATCTCTAATCTGGACGACGGGTACAACGCCGACTTCATGCGCCACGCTAGCGTCCTGTTCATGAGCGATGCAGGGCTGCCCTGCGCTCCTGAAGAATGGGCGCGGCGCGTGATAGACAAATATGGCAGCGAGATAGTAGCGATTGGCCTGGGAGCGGAGGGCGCGCTGCTGTCGGTCAAGAGCCTGGGTCTGCTTGAGCGCGTTCCGGCAGTCCACACAAGGGCTGTGGTCAGCACGGTGGGCGCAGGGGACGCTCTATTCGCGGCTTTTGTGCATTTCTACGCGAAAACCGCTGACGCCTATGAAGCTTTGCGGAAAGCTATGTATTTCGCTTCGTACAAGATCGGCAGTGCCGGAGGCGCGCAGGGCTTTCTCACCGAGTCGGAACTTGAGGGCTTGATGCAGAGAGCCTGACGAACGGCTATACATTGCCGAGGGCAGAGTACGACAACAATGAGGCAGGTGGTATCGCGCGATACCACCTGCCTCATTTGCACTATATTGCTTGTCTGCCGGACCGCTGGCTCTAACGGGTCTGGCAGTTGGGAAAGAAGGTGTTGGACACAATCTTGGCTGCCTGTCCCCTGGTAACCTCATTTTGCGGCCTAAAATACGGCCTGTTCTGGCTATCGCAGGGGCCGCTCCTCGGGTCCGAGGTGCCGCACTGGTAGCCTGACATGACGCCCCTGTTGGTCAGGCGCATGATCCAGGGGTAGAACTGGCTGCCCTCTCCGTTGGGTGGCACGTCCCGGTAGTACTGCCCGCTAACTGCTTCCGAGAAGCCTGCCGCGTTGGACACGATCTTGGCAAGCTGCCCGCGTGTCGCATTTCGCTCGGGCCGGAACAATGACGGGTTCTCAGGGTTGCACTCGTCCCCACCCCCTGCTACCTCTCCCGGCTCTCCAGGACGCTGCGGGCAAGGATAACCTCCCACAATGCCCCTGTTGGTCAGCCTGTTAATGTAGACGTAGAACGGGGAGCCTGGCGGCACGTCAGAGTAGATCTGGTCGCCTGGGTCCTCGTTGAAGCCCGCGGCATTACTCACCAACTTGGCTATCTGCCCCCTGGTGATAGGGTTGCCCGGCCGGAAGGTGCCGTCCGGGTAGCCGCTGATCACGCCCCGGCAATAGAGACAGTTGATGTACTCGTAGAAGGTATCCCCAGGCTCCACGTCGGTGAACGGCTCGCAGGCAGGTGTTGTGACCGTGGCGGTCGCCGTGGCTGTACGCGTAGCTGTAGCAGTGGCTATGGCGGTAGCCGTACCCGTCACGCTGGCCGGGGCAGTGCTTGAAGCAGTTGCCGTGGGCGTGTACGTGCTGGTCCCAGAGGCCGTAACGGTGGGAGTAAGGGTGCCCGTGCTTGTGCCGGTATTTATGGCAGTAGCAGTAGCAGTAGCAGTAGCAGTAGCAGTAGCAGTATTAGTGGCACTTGATGTAGCCGTGGATGTAGCTGCCACAGTCGGCGTGTGAGTAGGTACAGACGTTTCGGTGGGCGTGTTGGTCTCAGTGGGCGTGTTGGTCTCAGTGGCCGTACTGGTTAGAGTAGCCGTGTTAGTAGCCGTATTGGTTGCCGTGCTAGTCTCAGTGGGGGTGTTAGTCTCGGTAGCCGTGTTGGTAGCGGTATTGGTCTCGGTAGCGGTATTGGTGGGTGTGCTGGTTTCGGTGGGCGTGTTAGTCTCAGTGGCCGTGTTGGTAGCGGTATTGGTCGCAGTCGCTGTTTCTGTAGCAGTCTCAGTGGCCGTGTTGGTAGCAGTCTCAGTCGGCGTGTTTGTCGAAGTACTGGTTGCGGTGTTAGTGGCAGTAGCGGTGTTGGTGGCAGTTTCTGTGGCGGTGTTCGTCGCCGTTTCTGTGGCGGTATTAGTGGCCGTGTTGGTTGGCGTCGAGGTCTCGGTAGCGGTGTTCGTCTGAGTCGGCGTTGACGTAGACGTTGAAGTTTGTGTGGCCGTATTAGTCGGTGTTGAGGTCTCCGTAGCCGTTTCGGTCGCGGTGTTAGTCGCAGTGTTGGTCGCTGTGTTGGTCGCTGTGTTGGTCGCTGTGCTCGTTTCGGTAGCGGTCTCGGTGGGCGTGTTAGTAGCGGTTTGAGTAGCGGTATTAGTCGCAGTCTCAGTTGCAGTTTCGGTAGCGGTATTAGTAGCCGTACTTGTTGAGGTTGAGGTATTGGTCGCTGTGTTAGTTGCAGTAGCGGTCGCCGTTTCCGTTGGTGTATTAGTCGCAGTATTGGTGGCTGTGGAAGTCTCGGTAGCCGTTTCAGTTGCGGTGTTGGTCGCTGTATTAGTCGCTGTGTTGGTCGCTGTGCTCGTTTCGGTCGCTGTGTTGGTGGCCGTAGCAGTCTCCGTGGCAGTGTTGGTTGCCGTGCTTGTTGCGGTGGCCGTCTCGCTTGGAGTATTGGTCGCAGTATTGGTAGCCGTAGCCGTGTTCGTGGCGGTGTTGGTCACTGTATTGGTGGCGGTGCTGGTGGGTGCGGTGGTGGGCGTATTGGTGGGATCTACAACCGTATATTGCCAGTTGAAGCCGGTGAACAGGTAATCCCCGCCCGACTGATTGCGGACGAAAAGCTGGTAGCGGACCTGCGTGCCGGCGGGGTGGGCCGGGATGTCGGCGTACCAGTTCGCCCCTGGGTAGCAGTTGTCGCAATAAGTGCCCAGCACCTTCACGTAGGTGCCGGTGCCCACCGGATTGTATTCCAGGCCCGCCGTCTCGCCAAAGGCCGTGTCCGAACTCATCCACACGCGCACGGTCTGCGTAGAATTCGGAGTCTCAGGCACCTGCGCTACCCGGTTGATGTATGAGGAGTTAGGGGCGTTGGGGATTACAGACAAAGCTGCTTTCGTACCTGCCGTACCGGACAAGGCAGGTCCAAAGACCCATAATGCAAGAATAAGCAGCCCTGATAGAGCTGCTAAGGTGGCAACTCCAATTCTTATATGACGGAACATGTACCGGAGTCCTCCGTGGCTAGAAAGAAAAGTGGGCGTATCGTAATCAGGCATACTACGGAGTCCCGCAGGTTGCCCAGGAAAAGTGTACGGTATGCGGTGCCCAATTGCAATACAGCATTTACCGCAACGCGCCGCACGGCCTGGAACGTGAAAGAGGGCTGGTCACACGACCAACCCTCTTTCGTAAAGGTCAATGTATCCGGTGCTGCCGCTACCTTATGGCGTCTGGCAGTTGGGGAAGAAGGTGTTTGACACTATCTTCGCTACCTGGCCCCGAGTGGCGTTAGCATTGGGCCTGAAGTAGGGCAGGTTGCCCGCTCCGCAAGGCTCGTCCGCGCCGCCGCAAGCATAGCCACTGATCGCACCCCGGTTCGAGAGCCGGTTCACCCAGGTGTGGAACGTGCTGCCCACCGCTATGTCTGCGTAGTTCTGTCCGCCGGGATCGTCCGAGAAGCCCGCCGCGTTGCTGACGATCTTGGCAATCTGGCCCCTGGTGGCGTTGGCGTTCGGCCTGAAGTAGGGCTTGCCGCTCAGGCATGGCTCGCCGGACCCGCCGCACGCATACCCGGAGATGATACCCCGCGAGTACATGCGCTCCACGAACTGGTGGAAGGCCGAGCCGGGAGGTACGTCCTCGAAGCTGTGCTCGCCGCGCTCCTCGGTGAAGCCTGCCGCGTTAGCCACTACCTTCGACAACTGCCCGCGGGTGATGTTGGCCCCCGGCCTAAACGTGCCGTCCGAGAAGCCGCCCAGGATGCTCCGGCAGGCAAGGCACCTCACGAACTGGTAGAAGGGGTGCGTCGAGGGCACGTCAGGGAACTGTATCTGGCAAGCCGTAACCGGAGGTGTAGCGGTAGGCTGACCAGGGTTGGGTATGGTCGTCGTGTTGGTGGCGGTAGGCTGGCCCGGTACCAGGGTAGCGGTGCGCGTGGCAGTCGGCTGTCCGGGTACCGCGGTGAACGTCTTAGTAGCGGTAGCCTGCCCCGGCACCTGCGTGGCCGTGCGGGTAGCGGTAGGCTGGCCGGGCACTGCCGTGAATGTCTTGGTAGCTGTGGGCTGTCCCGGTACGGCGGTGAACGTCCTAGTAGCAGTTGGCGGTGCCGGGATAGCTGTGAAGGTCTTGGTAGCGGTTGGCTGCTGTGGCACCGCTGTGAAGGTCTTGGTAGCGGTCGGGACGGGCGTGTTCGTCTTGGTGGGCGTGTTGGTCGGTGGTACCGGCGTGTTCGTCTTGGTAGGCGTGCTGGTGGCGGGGCCGGGAGGCGGCGGGCCGCACGAGGGGAACTTGAATGAGCCAATGCGCGTAGACCAGTTCCAGCCAAAGCTCTCGTTGTACTCGGTGGTATACCAGAAGGTGCAGTCGTCCGACGGGTCGATGGACAACTGGCTGTAATCACCCCAGCGATTAACGCCGTCCTGCGCGCCATTTGCCGAGTAGATGAGAGCCTCACCCTGCGAAAGCTGGCCCAGGGGGTCGCTCACGAGGCGGCCTGCATACGCGACCGAGGGGTAGCGGTTGGGGCCGCCGATGCTGTAGCCGATAGCGTAGTTGCCGCTGCGGTCCATAGCGGGGCTGCCCATCCAGCGATGGTCGGTGGTGTTGCCGAAGGTGCCCTGCTGGTGAATGGTGGGCGTGGTGTTGGGGTTGCGCACCTCGTACCAGCGCACCGCCGCGAAGTTGTTGGCGTTCACGTTCATAGCCACCGCCATAGCCTCATACGAGCCGTAATTGCGGTAAGCCACGCGGTACATCAGGCGGTCACCGATACCGTCGAGCCTCTGCTGGGTGTTGGGCTGTGGGATGCAGCTATTGCACAACTGGGTGTAGGCGGCGACCGGCAGGCTGGTAGGCCCGGTCCAGGTCGAATTGGCGGTATTGTTCCAGTCCACCTTGAACTTGTAGATGTTGAGGGTGCTGCCCGCGGCCTGCG
This sequence comes from Chloroflexia bacterium, assembly GCA_036386675.1. Classification (GTDB taxonomy): domain Bacteria; phylum Chloroflexota; class Chloroflexia; order QHBQ01; family JADMIH01; genus JADMIH01. The sequence goes on from DASVVE010000081.1 coordinate 19,993, forward strand.
CGAAGAAGTTAGGCGCGCCGGTTGGCGGCAGGGTGGAGCCATCCAGGTCGGAGGGTATCACCAGGCCCTGGGTGTTGCCGAGGGCGGTCGTTGTGCTAAGCCAGCGGGCGGCCTGGCCCGCGAGCATGCGGCTGCGCTCGAAGACGTAGGGGCGGGTGCCCTGGAACACGTGGTTCCTGAACATGTTCACGCCCATATAGTAGCCATCGGGCCACACGCCGAACTTGGGGTAGTCGGGGAAATCGGTGTCGTTTAGCCTGAAAGAGTAGACCCAAAAGGTCCCGGTGGGGTTCGCGGTTGTCGAGACCGCGATGCATTCGTGGTAGGGAGCGCTGCTGGTGAACTGAGTCAGTATCCAGCGGTCGGCTAGCTGGTCGTGCACCACAATGGGGTCGCCGTCGTTGTTGTTGTAGCAAGCACCACCCACGTTGCTCCACAGGGTGTTGATGTCGAAAGGCCCGGCCAATACAGTGCCGCTCTTGTTGAGCACCACGTAGGCCGAGTTGATCATCTGTACGTAGTGGTTGGGGCCGACGTCGCCGGTGGTATCGGGGGGCGCGCCGCCGTTACCATGATTGAAGTTCATACCGGTCCAGGAGCGGCTGGGCGCGGGCATAAGCATATCCGCTATGCTCTCTTGCACCACGGGGTCGGGGGCGTCTACGTGCCCGGCCAGGGGGAGCGACTCGAACTCTAG
>DASVVE010000082.1:0-83117 GCA_036386675.1 Chloroflexia bacterium
ATCCTGTGCTTGTGCCGGTGGCGTGTGGTCTAGGGACTAGTATCATCCAGGAGGCGGTGTAATGATATCGAAGGAGAGCATCGACGAAACCCGGCAGCGTTTGGAAGAGCGGCGGCAAGTACGCGAGAACAACAAGGAAAAGCTTGAGGCCGGTAAGATCCTCGAGGCTAACACACAGGAGCAGATAGGCAAGCGATTACAACATCTTGCTAAAGCTCGTCCTGCCGCAGCATCAGAGGCTGCCGGGGCGGACGTTTTGGAGGGCCTGTCCCTCGAGGGCGGCACAGGCGGGGAATTTCGCGCGATGCCTGTGGACCACGATGGCCTTACATTGGAACGCATTATCCGGGGTCGAAATGACCTTGTCGGCCTCAGCTTTCTCGAGCTAGGGTTGCGGGTCGCCAGCACGGTGGGACGCGTGAACATCAGGTCGTCGTTCAACACGATAACGGGTTACGGGACGGGCTTTATGGTCTCGCCGCGCCTCCTCTTGACGAATAATCACGTGCTGCGCGACGAACAAATGGCGGCTCGCAGCCAGGTGGAATTCAACTATCAGGCCACCTTCAGCGGCCGTTTCCTGGCATCGCAGTTTTTTGATTTGGACCCGGCCACATTCTTCCTGACCGACAAGGCGCTGGATTACACGTTGGTGGCAGTCAAGGAGACTGAGAACCGTCCGCTGAGAAGCTACTGCTGGCTGCCGATGATCGAGGAAGAAGGCAAAGTGCTGGTAGGCGATCATCTGACGATAATCCAGCACCCCTCCGGAGAACCGAAGCAACTGGCCGTTCGAGAAAACCGCCTCGTAGATATCCTGGATAAATATCTGCACTACGAGACCGACACCATGCAGGGTTCCTCAGGAGCGCCCGTTTTCAACGACGCCTGGGAATTAGTGGCGTTGCACCATCAGAGCGTGCCCGCGACCAACGAGAACGGCGACTACCTGACGAAAGACGGCCAGGTCTGGACGCAGGACATGGGGGATGATGCCATCAACTGGATCGCCAATGAAGGCGTGCGCATCAGCCGCATTATCGCGCACATCAAGTCCAGAGACCTGAGTGGAGCCAAAGACCAACTGCGGTCCGAGTTGTTCCAGACGAGTGTTGTTCCCTACATACTCGAAGATCAGTCACAGCAACCTCCTGTGGAAGCCAGGACCCTCGGCGGTGCGCCCAAGGGTTCTACAGTCCAGGCCGCTGGAGCGCCCAGCCAATCCAACAGCGCGCCCGCTGACGCGAACAGTGCGCCCACACATGCCGCCGGTGCGCCCACAGGCACACAAACCCTTCACACCGGCGACACGGCTTCAGCGACAAGTGCTTCTACTCCTGTCGCTGGGGACGATGGTACTATGACGTGGACAATCCCCCTCCAGATCAGCGTGAGCGTGGGGCAACCCAGGCCCGGCAGCGGTCTGCCGGTATCATCGGCCACTGGCGTGTCGAGACCGGGCGGGGCGGCATCAACATCCGCAACTAGCTTGGACGCTCAAGGTAGTGCCGGTCAGCCCGATTCGCGGTCCGGAAGCGAAGGGTTGCGCGAGTCGCTGGAAGAACTGGAAGCCGCCCACACAAGACCCTATTATGACGCGACGGCCGACCAGCAGGACCGCGACCAATACTACAGCAACATGCCTGATGAGGAGACCGATTCAGACGAGCTGTACAGGTGGTTCAGCCAGTTGGTCAAGCAGACTCATGCTAACGCCTTGAAATACAATCCTCGTACTCACGTATACCCGTGGGTTGATCTGCAAAAGGACGAGAAGCTTAGGAGTGTTTACTCGGGCCAGCGGTTCGATCCAAGGGAGTTCATCATGGAAGACTTCCAGATCGAGCAGGAAATAGCACGCCTACGAGAGCGTGTTGTGGCGTCCAGCGCGGGTGGGCCGCGCGTGCAGGAAGCCATCGACATGCTTGAGGCGAGCATGCCGTTCAATTGCGAACACGTGGTCCCACAATCCTGGTACGACAAGAGAGAGCCAATGCGGGGCGACCTTCACCACCTCTTTGCTTGCGAGAAAAACTGCAACAGCTTCCGTGGCAACACTCCCTACTTCGATTTCAGCGATTTCGACGGGGTAGACCTTGAAGAGGTAGTACGAAGCGAATGTGGCAAACGAGAGGAAGCGAAGTTCGAGCCACAAGCAGGCAAGGGCGCGGTGGCGCGTGCTACACTATACTTCCTGCTTCGCTACCCCGGCGAGATAAACCGGACCATCAAGGAGTACAAAGCAGATAGGATTACTACGCTCGTCGCGTGGCACCAATTGCACCCCGTTAGCGAGTACGAGCAGCACCGCAACCAGGCGATATTCCGGAAACAGGGCAACCGTAATCCCCTGATAGACTTCCCGGAACTCGCCGCCAGGATCAATTTCGCTCTTGGTCTAGGCTAGCTCGGCTCAGGTTCGACTAATAATCTTTCAGAAGATGGGAGTACCAACAAAGAAATAAAGGGTTATCGCTGCAACAGGTGTGACTGGAAGCATAAGTTGTCGCAAAGTCATTTCTTGCGTCGATGGCCTTCTCTGCGACGCATTTGCTACAGGCATGCGATTCATTTGTTGTGGAGAGTTTGGCTGTAGCACTGCATCACCACTGCTCCTTGAGCGCAAGGTAGCCTTCTCACACTATCAGCATCATCCAGCTTGATCTTTCACTCAGCACTGGTCTGGATTTCCACCATTCTGCCCGTGACCAGGAACAGCACCCGCTCGCAGATGTTGGTCACGCGGTCGGCGATTCGCTCCAGGTTGTGCGCCGCCCACAGCAGGTGAGTGGCGCGGTCTATCGTACCGGGATCGGCCATCATGAAGGTAAGCAATTCGCGGTACACCTGTTCGTATAGTTGATCTACCTCGTCGTCCCTGGCGGCTATTCGCTGCGCCTCGGCCACATCGCGCGCCACAAACGCACTGAGGCTGCCACGCAACATTTCGGAGGCTATTTGGGACATACGGGGAATATCAATGAGGGGCTTCAGTGGCGACTCGTTCCCGATCATCAGCGTAATCTTGGCGATGCCCGACGCATGATCGCCCATGCGCTCGAGGTCGGTGATGATGTTCAAGATAGCCGCGAGCACCCGCAGGTCGGAGGCCATCGGCTGCTGCCTGGCTATGAGTAGTAGACAGCCTTCCTCTATGCCAAAGCGTTGTTGATTTATGGCCCGGTCCTCGCCTACCACACGTTGCGCTAAAGTTGTGTCACGGGCCTTGAGGGAGGCTACTGAGCGGTCGATGGCTTTCTCAACCATGCTCGACATGACCAGCAACTCGTCCTGGAGGTGCTGTAATTCCAGGTGGAATTGGTCTCTAGGCATAATACCATCTCCTGCTGTGCCCTTGCTGTAGGCTAGCCAAATCGCCCCGTGATGTAGTCCTCAGTGCGCTTGTCCGTAGGGACTGAGAATATAGTTGAGGAGGGGCCGAACTCCACCAGTTGTCCACGCGTCTTTTCGTCAGATAGCATGAAGCCAGTGTAGTGGGAGACGCGAGCGGCCTGCTGCATGTTGTGGGTAACTATCACGATGGTGTAGTTCTTCACCAGGTCTTGCATCAAGTCCTCGATCTTGAGCGTCGAGATCGGGTCCAGGGCCGAGGCGGGCTCGTCCATCAGCAGCACGTCCGGCTGTAAAGCGATGGCGCGCGCGATGCAGAGGCGCTGTTGCTGGCCGCCAGACAGCGCAAGCCCGCTCTTGCCCAGGTTGTCCTTCACTTCGTCCCACAGAGCCGCCTGCCGAAGCGACCACTCTATCAGGTCGTCATAGTTACCCTTGTAGCCGTTTATGCGGGCACCGTACAGGATGTTCTCCTTGATGGAGCGCGGGAAGGGATTGGGCTTCTGAAAGACCATGCCGATCCTCCGGCGCACCTCCACAGGGTCAATTCCCCTCCCATAGATGTCGGTGCCTTCCAGCAACACCTGCCCCTGCGTGCGCGCACCCCTAATGAGGTCGTTCATGCGATTGATGGACCGCAAGAGCGTGCTTTTGCCGCAGCCGGACGGGCCGATCAAGGCCGTGATGCGGTTGCGCGGGAACCTGAGCGATACATCTGTGAGGGCGCGCGTCTGGCCGTACCAGAGGCTGAGGTCTCGCACCTCGACTACGAAGTTCGATTCGGCAATGTCGTGGTACGTGGTACCAGGCGTTGCGGCATGAGCAGTATGAGCACCCGCAAGCGAGAGTGGGCTGGCGCTCTTTGGGGTTTCAGTCTCCCCTGGTGACTTGTCTAACGCAATCATATTGGCTTTCCTCAACGACGCCGGCGCAGGCGAGCGCGTAAGATAATGGCGACGGAGTTCATGGTAAGCAGCACCAGCAGCAGCACGACGATGCCCGCCGCCGCTATGTCGTGAAACTCGGACTGTGGCTTCGACACCCAGTTGAACAGCACGATGGGCAGTACTGTGAAGGTGTCCATAGGATTGTCGGGCGTGAATAGCACGAAGGTGAGCGCGCCTATAGTGATGAGGGGTGCGGTCTCACCTATGGCGCGCGAGGCGGCCAGTATGTTGCCGGTCAGTATGCCTCCAAAGGCATTAGGCAGGACGTGGTACCACACCGTTTGCCACCGAGTAGCCCCCAGCGCGTACGAAGCGTCACGTATGCTGGAAGGCACCGCGCGTATCGCCTCACGAGCAGCTACGATGATGGTGGGCATGGCTAATAGGGCCATAGTGAGCGACCCTGCAAGCACGCTGCGTTCGAGGTCGAACCAGCGCACGAACACCTGTAGACCCAGCAGGCCGTAGATGATGGAGGGCACCCCCGCCAGGTTGGAGATGTTCAACTCTATGAACCTGTTCAAGCGGCTATCGGTCGAATATTCCTCCAGGTAGATAGCGGACATAACGCCCAGCGGCAGGGAAAGCAAGATGGTAAAGAACATCATGTATGCTGTGCCAAACAGAGCCGCTTTGATCCCCGCCCTCTCCGCGAAGCGGGAGTCGAAGCTGCTTATGAACTGCCAGTCGAGCCAGAGCAATCCCCGCACAAGCACATCTAGGATGAGAGTAAGGAGCACACCCAGAGCTACGAGGATGCTCAATATGCCGAGGCTGGTAAATACGTAGCTGCGGGCCTTGCGTGCTGCCATGTTCGGCTTGAACACCTTTACAACACTGGGTGCGCGCTTCCCCTTCGGTATAGTCGTGTCAGTAGCGCGCATCAGTCGTACACCTCGCGGAACTTGCGCACGAACCACTGGCTGAAGGCGTTCATGGTGAACGTCATCAGGAACAACGTTGCCCCCACCGCGAAGATCGTCTGGTAGGCCAGCGACCCCGCGGGCGTGTCCCCCAGGCTCACCTGCACGATGTAGGAAGTCATGGTAGCCATTGATTCGGTGGGGTTGAAGCTGAAGTTGGGGTTCTGACCGGCAGCGATAGCCACTATCATCGTCTCACCCACCGCCCGCGACAAGCCGAGTATCACCGAAGCCACGATACCCGACAGCGCCGCCGGAAACACCACCTTCACCGCTACCTCGAAGCGCGTCGAACCCAGCCCGTAAGCCCCCTCACGCAGAGCGGCAGGCACAGAGGACATAGAGTCCTCGCTCAACGATGCTACCAGGGGCAGGATCATAATGCCCATAATCAATCCCGCACTGAGGGCATTGTAGGTGGAGAGGCCGGGAATGAAGCTCTTCAAGAAGGGCGTGACCACCAGCAGCGCAAAGAAGCCATAGACGACAGTGGGCACGCCCGCAAGTATCTCCAGCATAGGCTTGAGTACTTCCCGCACGCGGCGGGACGCGAACTCACTCAGGTAGACCGCCGCCAGCAGCCCCAGCGGCACGGCTATGAGCATGGCGATCAGCGAGGTTGTCAGGGTGGCCGAAACCAGCGCCCATATGCCGAACCGCTGCTGCTCGAAGAGGGGGGTCCATTGGGTGCTCCCCAGGAACTCGAACAGCGAAACGTGCTGGAAGAACTGCACCGCCTCGCTAAAAAGGGCAATAGCTATCCCGAACGTTGTCAGCAGCGACAGCGCGGCTGCCCCAAACAGCAGCACGCGCACAACGGCCTCTTGAGCGTCCCGGTGAGACTTCCTGCCCAACGTACCCCTGCCGGGAAACACCCCCGGAAAGCCCTCGTTTGTGACTACTTCTTGCGCCATACACGACTCCAGCTGGTAACGCACTACTCACCGCGCAGAGGCAGTCTCGACGCGGTAAGTAGTGCGGGTTGCGTACCTTATTTGTCCAGGTACCTGTCCAGCGTAGCGCCTACTTCCGCACCATCAGGGAACAGCGTGCCCACGGTGCCTGCCTGGAAGCGCTCGTCAATCGCGGCGTACACTTCATCGGGCAAGGCTATATAGCCCACTTCCCTGGACTGGACCAGGGGTGTGAAGCTCTTGCCCAGGTAGAAGTCCACGAACGCCTTTACCTCCGGGCGGGCCGCCGCGTCCTTCCTCACATAGAGGAACAGCGGGCGCGACAGGGGCTGGTAGGTGCCATCCTTGACGCTCTCCACAGAGGGGGCTACGGGCGTGCCGTTGCCGTTGTCCACCGGCACCAACTTCAGCTTGCCGGGGTTCTCCACCACGTAGGCGTAACCGAAGTAGCCCAGGGATGTGACATCACCCGACACTCCCTGCACCAGCACGTTGTCGTCCTCGCTGGCCTGGTAGTCGCCACGGCTCGACTTGGCCTTGCCCACTATGGCCTCTGTGAAGTAGTCGAAGGTGCCGGAATCGGTGCCCGCCCCGTACAACTTGAGGGGACTGTCGGGGAAACTGTCGCGCACTTGCTTCCAGTTGGTGAGCTTACCCTGGGCGTCAGGCTCCCAAATCTTCTTCAGCTCGGCCACAGTGAGGTGGTCCACCCAGTCGTTCTGCGGGTTGACTACCACGGCCAGGCCATCATAGGCTACGGGCAACTCGATATATTCGACGTTCTTTGCCGCGCAAGCTTCGACTTCGCTGGGAGATATCGGCCGCGAGGCGTCCTGTATGTCAGTCTCCCCGGCACAGAACTTCTTGAAACCGCCACCCGTGCCCGACACGCCCACGGGTATGCGCACGTTCGGGGCGTACTGGTTGAACTCCTCTGCCGCAGCGGAGGTAATGGGATACACTGTGCTGGACCCATCAATCAGTACCTGCCCGCTTAGGCCCGCCAGGTCGTTCGCGTTGGCCGGGGGCTGCACCTCTGGCTCGGCTGCGGCGGGGGCAGTCCCCTGCCCGCCCGGAGTGCCGGCTGGTGGAGCCGCCGTACCGGCACCGCACGCACTCAGCACGGACAGGCAGAGCACGCCCGCCACAACACACAAACTTAGCTTTACATTACTCAGTGACTTCAACACTTCCTCCTGATCCTCTTGATGCTTCTCAAAAACAGAACTGCCTATCATAGTGGTACAACCACAGTATGATAGGCAGCCTTTAACAGAGGATTAGGGCAGTGTTAACGAGTTGTTAACGGCTGGCGGGGTCTGCGTCCAGGGTGGGCAGTGTGAAATAGAACGTGGAGCCTATGCCGTAGGCGCTCTCGGCCCAAAGCCGGCCACCATGCGCCTGCACGATGTGCCGGGCGACCGCGAGGCCTAGCCCCGTACCCCCTTCGCGTTCGCTTCCGCGTTCTGCGGTCGCGGTACGGGCCTTATCTACCTTGTAGAAACGCTCGAAGATACGCGGCAAATCGTCGGGTGGGATGCCGGAGCCGGTGTCGGTCACGCATACCCGGAGCCAGCCACCATCCCCAGGCGCGACCCGGAGCGTCACCTGCCCGCCGGGATGGTTGAACTTGATAGCGTTATGGAGGAGGTTGACGAGCACTTGCTCCACACGGTTAGGATCGGCATAGGCAGGCGGCAGTGGTGGTCCTTCATCCACGTAGAGGGCGACACCGGCCCGCTCGGCTTGGGTACGCAGTCGGGACGCAGCCTTCTCCAGCAACTCTGCCAGGTCCACGGCCCTACGGTCCAGCGGCACCTGCCCCGATTCAAGCCTGGATAGCTCCAACAGTTCACGCACCAACTGGGTCAGGCCATCCACCTCAACGTCAATGCGGCTCAAGAAGCCCTGTGTGGCGTCCGGGTCGTCGCGTACCGAGTGCGTAAGCGTCTCCACCAGGAGCTTGATCGAGGCGAGCGGGGTACGCAATTCGTGGCCGATGTTGGCTACGAAGTCGCGCCTGGCCCGCTCCAACCTGTGCAGCTCGGTCACGTCTTGCAGTACCAGCAGCCCGGTGGGGCCTCTGCCGCCGCTCCCTTCGTCTGGTACCGCCGTAACCACGGCAGCCAGCTTGCGCCTTCCTATGTCTACTTCCAGCTTCCGCCGTGCTCCCGACTTGGAGGTTAGCACCGCTCTTAGCGCCTGGTGTAACTCATGACTGTGCGTCACCTCTATTAGAGACCGGCCAGTTACTTTAGGAAGCGTCGTGTCCAGCAGATGGCAGGCAGCGGCGTTGGCGCTCTCTACATGGCCTTGCGCGTCCGTGATGAGGATGCCATCGTGCATATGGGAGAGCACGGCGGCCATCTGGTTGCGCTCGGAGGTACGCTGCTCGATAGTGCTGCTCAGTTGGTCGGCCATGCTGTTGAACTCGCGGCCCAGGTCGCCAATCTCTCCACCAGGCTGACCAGCGCGGGCGGTAAGGTTTCCCGTGCCGAAGCTATGCGCTACCTCGCGCAGAGCCGTCAGCGGCCCTACTATCGAGCGAGCGAGCAACCCGCCTAGCAGGGCAGCGGGTAAGCTCACCAGCAGCGCGGCGACGAGCAGGGTGCGCCAGAGGGCATCACGGGCTTGCTCAACAGAGGTGAGGGGATAGGCGACGCGGGCCACTCCCACAACGCGGGAGGGGTCTGACGGCGCGGTTACGGACAGGGCAACATAGAGCAAGCGCCGGTTGACGGTGGCGCTAAGGCGGCTGTCGGTGCCCGGCGTGCCAGGTTGCGACAACGCCTCGACCACCTCCGGCCGTGTGGCATGGTTTTCCAACCCTGGCAGGGCACTCACCGCTTCGTCTGAGTCACCTACCACACTGCCGTCGAGACTTATCAGCGTGGTCCTGGTCCCAAATAGGCCCGCTAACTCATGTGCGAGTTGGCTTGTTGCTGTGAGGGGCGCTGAAGCAGCAAGTAGAGGCGCGGCAGTATAAGCCAGGGAGCGGGCCTGGTCTGCAAGGCGAGTACGTAGGGCCGCTTCTTCACGGCTCTCAAGCTCACCGCCGAGCAGCAGCGCCAGGATGCCGCCCGCAGTGAGCACCAACACAGCGTAGCTGAGTGCGATGCGAGTCCAGGTCCTAGACAACATAACTGCGCCTATTCTTAGCCGGTGAGTGTGCTGGCCGCGGGCTGCGCGAACCTATAGCCGACGCCGTACACCGTCTGTATGAGCTGAGGGCTAGAGGGGTCGCGCTCCAACTTCGCCCGCAGCCAGCGGACGTGTACGTCAACCGTGCGAGTGCCGCCAACGAAGTCCATGCCCCACACCCTATCGAGCAGCGTTTCGCGTGAGAAAACGTGCATGGGGTGTGCAGCAAGGAAGGAAAGGAGGTCGAACTCTTTAGGTTTGAGGTCAACCTGAGCGCCTTCTTTTGTGACCGAGCGCCGCGCCAGGTTAATCAGCAAGTCACCGGCGATGAGAGTGGTTCCTGCATCTGCGGCGTTTTGACCCTCTTTGCCAGCCTCCGCTCGTAGCATCGCCTGGTGCGCGCTCGCCCGGCGTAGCATCGCGCCCACGCGCGCCAGCAACTCTCGCAGGCCGAAAGGCTTGGTCAAATAGTCGTCAGCGCCGAGTTCCAGGCCGAGTACCTTGTCTATCTCGTCCTCGCGGGCGGACAGCATGAGAATGGGCGTGGAAAGCTCCTTGCGGACGGCACGACACACGTCAAAGCCGCTCATCCCTGGCAGCATGATGTCCAGGATAATCAGGTCGGGGCGCTCGTCAAACGCCAGGCGCAGGGCCTCGATACCATCTGCGGCGACCAACACGCGATACCCCTCACGGCGCAGGTTGTATTCCAGCGTGTCACGAAGGGTCTTTTCATCATCTACGACGAGGATGGTGGTGGGGGCTTGTGCAGGCTTGTGGTTCAAGACCGATCCAGTTACTTGAGTTAAGTAATCGCGGGCCAAAGAGTAGTATAAGGCATCGTTGAGTGGCAAGCCATGAATTAAGTCGCCGACGAGACTTGTGACTCAACACCCGCTCCTGAATAGGCCGTAAAGGTGTCTCACTCCCTGGACAAACCTGGGAGGATGCGAAACTCACTAGCCCAACGAACATGGAGGACAGCACTCAAGGAGGCCGGCGTGGCCCGACCCAACCACAAAAGAGGCACAAAAGCACTGGAGTGATTTACGCGCTCTGGGTGTTTTTTGCTCGGATTCTGGGATGGTTCCGAGGAAGCGTAAGTTGTCGCAAAGTCATCTCTTCCGTTGATATCCTTCTCTGCGACGCACTTGCTACAAATATGGGATTATTTTGGGTCTTGGTCAATTGCATAATTTATGGCAGCATTAGCATTATTCTCACGCACGATCATTTCATAGTTTATGGCCGTGGTGACATATATTTCACAGTTTTTGGCAGCAGTAACATCGCAGAGGGTCAGAGAGCGTGAAAGCATACCATGCTGAAGCTCGACCCATACGTTGCCGCAACGTCGGCTACCCGTTCGACTTCATGCTCTGCCCATAGCAACCCGTATGGCGGCCCCGTTCGCAGGAGCCCAGCTGATACAACCAGCCGCTTTGAGCTATACCCGCTCCTGGCAGTCTCACCCCCACGGATCTGGCACGACCCTCAGAAAGCCCAAGGCTGGCGACCCACTTGCCTGGTCTGCTACTATAGGACCTTGTTTGAGCAGTCAAAGTACCAGATTTGCGGGCGAACAATTTAGTCCTACCCTTACTCATCAAGTGGAAGCGAGCGTGCCGTTGGTGTTCCTCCTTCAAGAATGCATGTAATTGCTCCGCCCGCCGCACCAGCATGTCTAGATGCTACAAGGTAGAGGCCGGCGCTCGCTCCGGAGAGGCGTGCCCCTATATGAACAGGAGCTTATTCATCGCCAGGTCCGAGGACCCACTGATTGTATTGACTAGAGCATGCGGAGGCCGGGGATGGCACACCTCCCCCGGCCTCCCGCTCACCATGGCTGAGAAAGATGCAGCAAGCCAAGTGCAGCGATAGTTCCCCTCATGGTCCCAGCAATAGTGGACGGTTCGAACCTTTGACCATTACTGCTACTATGGCAACCAAGTTGATCAGGTCATCAGAGACAAAATCAGCATGGCACGTAAACAGAATTTCTTGACGGAACATGTGTAGGGGTACATCGCTGAGGCCAAGCGCTGAGGCCAAGCGCTGCTAGGTTCGCTGCGGCAGCAGAGAGTACGTTTCGACACTCAAGCACCTCCAGACTGTTCTTCCCAGGTCCAAGCTCCCGGACCACGTGCCGACGGTTGGTAGCCCAGGAATCTTCCGTAATATGCTTCTACCTGAGTTGAAAGTGTCATCCTAAGGCTTGTCCCATCCTTGATTATTCTTCAGGTTGCAGGGGCGGCAGGCAGCTCGAATGTCTTCGTGGAATTTGTTGATTACCTCCTTACGGGAGATACCAGGGTCAAACCCTTCGACTCTCTTAGCCCATTCTGGCCGGTGATCAATATGCCAGTTCCGGCCTACAAACTTCCCGTCTGGCGTCGGGCCTGAGAGTACCGCCTCTCTACATTCTGGGCAGATCTTCTGCCCAGCTTCATTTGTAGGTGCCTCGTCATACATAGCTTTGTCAGTTCCTTTCCGCCAAGAAGGCCGCGTTTCGGCAGCTTTCGCCGGAGCCCATCGATAGTCCACTTTCCTTTTCTTAGGAGCCTTCTGGCTACCACTAGGTCCACTAGGTGTGGCATTGCTGCTCACCTGCCCAACTTCAGCATCCCCTCCTACTTCCGGTCCTACTTCTGAGGCTGCTGGAAAGTCTGCTGTCCCAGTTTTGCTAGACATTCCTCGCAGCCCCGTACGGGAGAGCCGAACGGGCGGCCTTGAAATGCGCATCCTCGAGAGCGCCCCTCCGAGTGACTGGAGAAGCTTGACTTTTCCGTCGGGATCGACGTATTTGAGCGGGTTCTGCGCCGTGTAGGCATACAGGTTGAGGTTCGTCGAATCGTAGAAGCCGTTATCGCGCCTCCCATCAAGGTATTCGTCTATGATCGGGTCGGTGCTCTGCCAGACGCTCGTGCGAGGGTCGTAGTAGCGCGCCCCGAAGTAGTAAAGCCCGGTCTCCTCGTCCAGCTCTTTGCCGCCGAACAGGTAGGGCGTGCGTTGGGTGTTGCTAGACTCCTCGACCCAGGTCTCCCCAAAGGGGAAGTACTCGCTGTGCTGGTAGATCGCACCCTGGGCGTCGGTGACATAGTTGCTGCTGCCCAGGTGGTCCGGCTGGTAGAAGTACTGGCGCGTCTCGAAGGTGTTGTCCCAATTCACGATCTGCGAGACCAGGCGGGTGCCGCCGGCCCAGATGTGCTTGGTGCCGACGTCGGCGTTGCGGATGGTGAAGTAGGGGTTCACATAGGCGGTCTCGCCCTGCGGCCCCCGCTTGAGCACCCGCTCGCCGCCTGCGTCGTAGGTGTAGCGCAGTTGTTGGCCGTTATTGAAGATGCTCTGGATGCGGTTTTCCTCATCCCAGACGATGTTGCGGCGCGTGTTGTTCTTGTCGGTCGTCCAACCTGTCTGGTTGCCGTTGGCGTCATAAGTGTAGGTGCGGTCGCCGATGCGCGTGGGCGCGTGCGGTCGGGTGCCGCCGTACGTGTAATTTTGGGAGTAAGTTGTCAGCTGCTGGGCCTTGCCCTTGCCTTTAGCCTGCGCGACCTCGTCGTTTTGCTGCTTAGATAGGATGTTGTGGATCGTATCGTAGGACATGCTCAGGGTGTAGGTGCGCTGCTTGTCGGTCGCATAGCGGTAGCTGCCGGAAGCGCCGGTGAGCCGGTACAGGTCGTCGTACTGGAAGGTCTGGTTGGTGGGACCGCCCATCCCCGACGCCGGGACGGCCACCTCGTTAGCCAGCGACTTGATGTTGCCCACCTTATCGTAGGTGTAGTTGATGTTCTGGAACGGGGTAGCACTGTCTTTGCCTGCCCGTAGGTTCGCCAGCATGCGGGTAGCCGGATCGTAAGCGTAGCGGGTACGCACGCCGTTGCCTGCCTCGAGGAAGGCGCGGTCGCCGAATTTGTCATACTCCAGCCGGTTGACGTAGCGGTAGCTGAAGCTGCCTTTGACCCCAACGGCCTGCCTCAGCTGCCCGCCGCTGTCGTACTGGTAGGTCAGCACTTCACCGTCCGGGTAGCTCAACTGTTGCAGCTGGCCCCAGGTGTCGTAAACATATTGCGTGGTGTAAACGCCCGGCGTGGCGCTGGCGGTCCCCACCACCGTTCTGACCTCTTTGGTTACCTCGCCCAGCCTGCCGTAGAACATCTCAGTGCTGCCCGACCCATCGGCGACCCGCGTGAGCCTCCCGGCCCGGTTGTCGGCGGCTCCCTGGGCACCATAGGTGTAGCTCACATTGTTGGCCGGGTTGTCGGGGTAGGTGATGCTCGTCATGCGGTTGAAGTCGTAGTCGTAGACGATCCGCTTGCCCCCGGCGCGCAAGTTGGGCGTTATCCTGGCGACCATGTTCGAAGCAAGGTCGTAGACGGTCTCCGTCAGGCCGCTGTCGGGGGTATCTATGCTGGTCCGGCGCCCCAGGTTGTCGTAGGTGGCCCTGGTGACTTTGTCCTTATCGTCCTTGACCTCCGTGATCCGGCCGAGTGCGTCGTAGCTATAGCTGGTCCAGATCACCTGTTTGCCGCCGTTATTGAACTGCTTCACAGCCACCGTTTGGTTGCGCACGTCGTGGTAAGTTTTCGTGGCGAGGTTATTCGCGTCAACCGAAGTGGTCTCGAATTGCGTGGCACCAGCCCGGTCGGGGCCGAAGCCATACGTGTAAGTCATGACCGAGTTGTCGGGCGGGGTGACACGGGTAGGGCGGTCCAGGGTGTCGTATTCCAAGCGCAAGGGCTGCACGGAGTCGTAGGTAGAAGTGAAGACACCTGCCTTACCAAGGGCTTCCGTAACGGGGTGATAGAGGGCGATGGCGCGGCCTACAGAGTCGAAGGTCACGCGCCCGGACACCAGCATCACGTCGCCCGACGCCGTGTCGGCACCGGTGAAGACCGAGGCGCTCTGCTTGCGCTGGATCGGGCGGCCTAACCCGTCGATGAAGACCACGCGGTCTATGGTAGACGCGGGTCCGCGATAGCGATCCCGGTGCCGCGTGATCGCGAAGGGCACGCTTGCCTCGGGGTGGTACTCGAAAGTGATTGTTGGTGAGTCGGCCTGCTCGTAAGGCCCGATAACGCTCAACACGCGGCCGAACGAGTCGTAGGTGTAGCGGGTAAACTGGCTGTTGACGTCCGTGGTCGTTTCGGGCAGTCCGAATTTGAAGTTGTACGTCGCGCTCGAAGTGTAGCCGAAGCTATCCTTGATGGTGGTTATATAAGTCTGGGTCGCATCATCGTAAGTGTAGGTCAACTGGTACCGCTGACCGCGCAGGTTAGCCGGCTGGGTAAGCTGATGTAAATTGCCGTTGTCGAAGTACGTCAGGTCGGTGACCGCGGCGGGGCCGCTCGCCAGGAACTGGCTCTGTTGGGTCACGACGCCACGGGTGCAATCGACAGTGCTCTTGCGGTGGCGCAGCGTTACACCGTTGCTCTCGACAACCTCGTCGGTCTTCAGGCCCCTAACATAGGTCGTCTCGCCGCACGACGAATACAACGATTTGATAGAAAGGTCGTCCTGCGCGCTGCTGGGGTCGCCCCCATCGACCATCAGGGTGACGTTACCCAGATCGTCGTAGCTGAAGGTAGTGGTCGTGCTTTTCTTGACCGAGTTCGTCCCGGCGGGGCACTTGTCCGTGGTGGTCGTCGCCGTGCTCTTGAACTCATAAAACTTGCTGGTCGTGGCGGTGAGTCGCGGGAATTGCCGGTCGGTTGTGCTCTGCGGCGCGTCTACTCCCTTGTGGGTCAGGTTGTCCAGCGAATAGCTATGGCTGACCTCTTGAAGGGTGTTCTTGCAGGCATCCTGGACCAGCCTGCTTGTGAGCAGGCCCAACGTGTAGAAGCTGTTATTTGCATAGTCGCTGATGGTGCTTCGGTAGGTCGCGCCGGCCTCGTTCTTTTCTTCTTCGATGACCCGCGAGAAGCCGTAGAACTCGCGCTCGAGGCGGTTGTAGAAGCCGTTCTCATAGCTGTAGGCAACGACCTGGTTATCGACACCGTCGCCTACGTGCCCATCGAATACCGACACTTTGCTCAACACCCACTGTGACTGAGGCATGGCGACGGTGTTACCCTCGCGCTTGTATTCCAGGGCCACTTTGGCGCCCAGGGGCCGCGCCACAGCTTCCAGCAGATTAGTGCGGCCGATGGCGTTGCGTGCAACTTTGAGGCTGTCGTCCTTGTCGCTCTCGACGTAATCGGGGTAGCCGTCACCGTCCATGTCGATGAGGGTGCGTTCCTGCCGGGCCATGGCTGTCCTGACATCAAAGCCGGGATTGATGATGATGTAGCAAAAAGGAGCGGGCAGGCAGAGAGGTCCAATGCCGATGGTGAAATATGCGCCCCCGCCAAGGCCCACATTTGCGCTGGTATCCACGCCATTGGCTGGTCCGCCCTTCCATGTAACGAAAGGCTCGAAGCCTTTGCCGGTGTTCAGTGCCACATCGAGGCCACTTTCGGTAGATTTCATCAGGTCCGGCAGGCCGTCAGCGTTAATGTCGGCCAAGGAGCGCTCGTTCTGCGCAAGAGTCTCGTCGAGCGAAACACCGCCGCCGAAGTCATAGACTCCCCCGTTGAAACCAGCCGATACGCCGAGGGAGTAAGTCTTGCTGGTGCCTTTATTGATAGCACCGTCATTGCTCCCCTGGCCGGCCTTGTCGGGCGTGATGGCCCAATGCTCCTCGGCTGCGAAGCTATAGCCCAGGTTGAGCCGTGCGAATAGCTCCCCGTTACGCGCGTAGACCCTGTCGGGCAGACCGTCGCCGTTAATGTCGAGCAGGCTACTCGCTACTTCAGAAGTGCCTTCACCCAGGCTGCCCTGGAAGCCCAGGGAAACCATCTGGCTGCCGCTACGGTTGCCGCGTGGGGCTTCTCCCGACGCGCCAACCATGCCACTCGAATTCGCTACGAAGCTAGCCGGGTTGCCGCCCATCCCGAAGTTTTGCGCCTCGTTTGTGCTCTCCAGCACGCGGCCCAGATCGGCTATAGATTTCGGTTTCTCTTCGAGGCCGCCCATGGGGGTCGTGTACTGGATGCCTGTGCCGCCGACGATGTCTGGGAAGCGGTCGCCGTTCATGTCCAGATAATCGATCTCGGCATAGCTGTTGCCCTCGGCTAGGGAGTACGTGAACCCCACCCCGACCTCGGTGATACGCTGGCTAGTACGGCTCATCTTTGGTACGGCCTGTGCGCGCGCTTCGGCGAGGCTCTCCCCGCTTGGTATGCTGACATTGGAGCCACCCAGGCGTGAGCTGCTCATCTGGCTTTCACTTACCCATACGAGCTTAGCCCCGCCGCTCCAGCGCCTGATAACGGTGGCCTCCGTCGTATTGGGCAAGCGGACCTCCGCGGAGAAAGGCGCGAACGCGTAAGCTCTGGAACTCTCAATTGGCTTGTAGTCGGAGTAGTCATAGACGTCGGACTCCTTGTAGTCACCTTCTGGTTCCTTCGGCGGCACGGTCACGTCTAAGTCGATGGTCAGGCTCGACTGGTCGATAGGTTGCTTACCCTTGTCGCCCTCGGCCTTGTAGCCCACGTAGGACCAGCCACGATACAGCCCGGACACCAGCCCCGGCTTCGCGGGGTAGTGAAGGGCGCCGGTCGCCTTGTAAGAGGCCTTGTCCTTACGCTCTACCGACGCTTCACCGCTGGAGAGTCGTTCCGCGAACGCAGGATCGAGGGCCGAGAAGTCGAAGTAGAGGCGGTCGCCTTCCTTCACCTCCAGGGTGAGGGGTTCGCCCGTGACGTCTCTGTCATCCCTTTCGATGTCGAAAGTGTACTTGCCCAACAATTCTCCCGGCCGCTTGACCGTGAAGACTACCGTCCCGGTGGCAGGGTCTTTGCCCTTTTCCGGCTTCTTGCCCGGCTCCTTCAGGGCAAGGCGCGGCGTCACCTTCAGGGTTCCGCTCACGTCGGCGGTCCAGGGTTGCTGCGGGTCGGTCAGATTGTCCGCCGGGTAGATGTCAACGTTGTATGGAGCCTTGAAAGAGAACCGGTAGTTGCCATCCGTGTCCTTGACCTCCTGGGGTGGGACCGTTGCCACATAGAACAGGGTAGGACTCCACTGCAACTGGCCAACGTCGATTGGCGAGTCGGCCTTGAGGCGCAGTTTGATCCTGTCATTCGCATTCACCTGGAAGTCGGGCGGAAGGGCGAAATCGCCGGTCTCGTTCCACTTCATGGTGCTGGTGCCGGGTACCTCCTGGTCGTTCTTCAGCACCAGCAGGGTGACGTCGTCGCTCGTCTTGCCCCGTTTTGTCAAGGTGCCGCTCAAGCGCAAGGTCCCGGTCGTTGGAACCTGCACGAACATGTCGCTGTGCCCGAACAACACGAAATCCTCGGCCGCCCGGTAGACGTACTCGTTGAACCCGTTGACATCGGTCTGCGGCTGCACATTGAGGTAGCTGATATGGGGGTTCCAGGCCACCTGGTCGTAGCTCCCGTCGAAGACCGACCCCACACGGAAGTAGATGACGTCGCCGGCCGTCACGTGGACGGAATGCACGTTGGAGGGGGTCTTGGGACCGTAATCAGTCGCAAGGATACGCTCGAACCAAAGCTCGTCGTCGTTCTTCTGAATCGCCACGCGCACGCCATCGGCCGTGAGATAGCTCTTGCGGTCGTCGGACTCGTCCTTAATCAGCGCCACCGTTCCCTCGATGCGCACGTCTCCTGTAAACGGCGCTTCCCAGCGGCGCAAGGTATCTACCAGGGGAGACTGCTTAAGAGACTCGTCGGCGAGATTCTTGTAATCGGAGATGATGCCTGTCGCGTCTATATTGCCTTCTTTGATGACCGGCACGCCCGTCTTGGTGCTGTCCGGGGTGAATTCCGGCACGCCGTTGTTCAGATAATTGAACAGTACCTCGGTACCATTCACGAGGTCTGGCAGCCCGTCGCCGTTAACGTCGCTGAAATATGTGGAGCCGGTTGTAAAGGTCTCCGCCACGTTGAAGGAGGCACTGGCGACGACATAGACTTCGCCCCCGCCGGAAAAAGTCATATCGGAGTCTCTGCCGATGCCGGGGCCATCCAGGCTAGGGAGCGGTGTACCATCAGTGTCGAAAGTAGTTGAGATAGAATTTGTGTCCGCGTTCGTAGCCCCAGCGCGGTTCAGCCGAAAGTATACCGGCCAGGTCTCAGGGCGGGACAAGGAATCATTATTGTCAGGGGGTTTCCTGAACACCTTGTCGGGCAAGCCGTCGCCGTTGAGGTCGATCAGGGCCAGCACAACCTCCGTAGTGTTGAGGTTGAACCCGAATTTGCCTCCGCCTGAGAACTGCTTGGTGGGTGCTACGGGATTGAATCCAACATAGATGTGCCCACCACCACCGAGGCTCACCGCCCCGCTCAGGGCACTCGACTGCCCCTCGTAGAACACGCCGGGGGCAGCAACCCTGTCGTCGTGTGTGGTCCATGTGCTAGCGTCCGCGAACCCTTTGTATTGGCCTGCCTCGCGGCTTTCGTCGTAGTAGCTAAGTGTGTGAGTGAACGGGGCTGAGGCCGACACGCCGTCTGTGCCGCTCTGAATGATAGAGTCTAGCAGCGTCTTCTTGAAGGCTCCCTCTTTGTAGAGAAAGTCATAGCTACTGACCAGTTCGGTCTTGAAATGGACCTCTATGCGCCTGAGCAGTGAGGCGGTGACCATTTTGAAGCCAGGCCGGGCGTCGATAATCACGTCGGCGCGCTTCTGGTAAGTGGGCGAGCCCGAGAAGTTGCTCAGGGACGTTCGTTCGTCGTCCCGGACGAAGGTGACGGTGTAGGGGCCTTCAACGCCGTTCAACTGGGTATAATTGATCGACTTGAGGTAGAGCTGGTATCCCGGGACGCCGCCCGTGACGCCAGGATCCTGGACGCGTTGATAGCTGTATTTCACCCCGTTGCCATGCAGGTCGCGCACCTCGCGCAGGCCCCACATGAAGATGTTGCCGCTTGCGTCAGACAGCGTGGTGTCAGTCAGGGGGGCCTTGCTCTGGAGGTCGCCCCCGTAGAAGTAGCGCGTGCCCGCCTTGTCTACCACCTCCCACCAATAGCCGGCCGGGCTATCGCCGTGGCGGGTGATCTTGTGGAACGCACCTTCCACCCGGCTGTAGAACGTTTTGTCCTTGGTGCGGGGTTGGGACTGGTTGCGGTTGGCGAGTGGGGTGAGTTGCATGCCATCGAGCATGAAGGTCTCGGTTTCCTCGGCTTTATCGTAGCGTGGAACGCCCCAGCGAGTGTCGACGGTGACGGCCGAGGTTAGCAGATTCCAGCCTAGCCCCATCCAGCCATTCATGCCGGCAGAATTGTAGTTTACGGAAAGCTCCGGCTCCAGACCGTTTCTACCCTGTGGCAGCGCTATTGGGTAGGAGAGCCGCGCCTCGCCGCGGTCGTTGGCCTCTGGTGGCTGGATCAGGGTTATGCCTGCTGACGGGTCGCCGTCCGCGATGCCTCGCAGGGTGTTCGGGTTGTAAGACAGTGGCGCTGCATTATCGGGAGATGCCCCGCCAGGCGCGGCCAACGTCGCCCTGATCGAGATCTGGTCTAGCGGCGAAAGAAGCATCGACAGCACAGTTAGCAGCAAGAGAATACGAGGCAGCCGTTTCATGGAACTTCTCCTTCTTTGTTGGGCGCTTGGACCGTTCTAAACTAAGGTCCGACACAAACAACCAGCAAGACATCAAGTCACCCGTGTCCTATAGGCCATGAGCCAGGGAGACACAGGTATAGAGCCAGCTTTATAGGGCTGGTCTCATAAGCTCTACTAAAGGTAGAGTATTCTCATAGTATAGCACGGTAGGTATGTGGAGTCAATAATTAATACGGGCGTATTTAACTAAGTTCTTATGTTGAATAAAGAAACATGTTCTAGACATTTAGAGTACACGATATGTGGGAAAGTGAATCCGGGTTCATCTAGATAAATTTACAGATGCTCTGACCGAAAGCCAAGAGATACTCCAACATCTACGAAGCTAACTCCCTGGATACTCCGGTTTGGTTCCGGGGCCGCTTGCCAGGCCGCAAGTGCAACCCCCCAGCACAGCGAGAGGCAGAGCTACCGCCACCACGTCGAGCAAAATGGCCCGCATGGGCGGCTTTGCAGGCTGTGGTGGACCCTAACAGTCCACTTTGTTTCAACCGCACACAGGTTCACCTTCTCAACTCGTGAGCGCTCCTTCAGTGAGTGCAGCAATCTCTCGTAGCCTCTCTCCAGGAAAAGGTCTACCCACCGCCAACGCCTCAACCTATCCGGAATAGTACACACCTCTAACTTGACAGGGATTATGAAGATCGTGCCCTCCGGCTGCTCATCTGCCACCTCGAGGTGGACCGTCGGGCCACCCGTTGCGGACGAAGCACCTTTGTTGATCGCTCCTACTGCTCCTGCCCCACATACGCTTCATATTCTCCATACGTCACACACTCCCGCCCCTCCTGGTACATCTGCGCCAGTCCCAACTCAAACTGGGGCGTTCCCGGTGATGAGGTTATTTCCAACGGTCAGTTTAGTGCTGTCACCCCTGCCTCCGGTGCCGCGTCGTCCACTCTCAGCCGAGCTACGAAGGCGAGGGCGAAAGAATCGTCCCAGTTTTTTGTAGAGCGGGCGAGGAGCAGGCTACAAGCGGAGGCGGAGGTGTAGGTAGAGGCAGAGGTGGATCGACAGCCGGCACTTGCCGAGGTGCCAGCTACTTCGGTGCGCGGAATAGCGAGAGAGCTAGGCTGCCACCCCGCCACTTTATACAGGTACTTTCCTGAGCTGTGCAAAGTGGTGGTCGAGCGCTACGTGCTGTACCTGCGTAAGCGGAGCATGGCTGGAGACGAGGCGCTGCGCCGGCAGGTCAGAGCCGTAGTGCTCAAGCTACTGGCTGACGGAGAGTATCCATCGTCTGTTAGGGTATCTTACTCCCTGGACAAACCTGGCAGGATGCGAGACCCTGTAGCCCAGCAAGCATGGAGGAAGGCTCTTAAGGAGGCTGGCGAGCCCGCGTCCAGCCATAGAGGGGCACGAAAGAACTAGGGTAAGTAATGCGCTATGCGTGCTGTTTTGCTCGTATTCTGGGATGGCTCCGAGGAAGCATAAGTTGTCGCAACCCCTCTCCCACGCACATGACTCCGGGGAAGCATAAGTTGTCGCAAAGTCATTGCTTTCGTGGATGTCCTACTCTGCGACGCATTTGCTACAAATATTGCACTAATTTGTTGTGTGGCGTTTGGCTATAGCCTCGCTCTTGTAGCTGCTAGACAAGAGTCCAGCCGTCGATGACGGGCGTGCGCATGTCGAGCAGCACCAGGTTGGAGTGAGTACGCTGCATCATGCGTAGAGTTTCGGCTCCGTCCGCGGCCTCTTCGACTTTGTACCCCTCAGACACGAGCACCTCTGTAGGTAACAGAACCTGGATTCCTATTTTCTGGCTGGTGTTTGACAGCCAGGGAAGAAGGTGTTGGCTACGATCTTGGCAGCCTGGCCTCTCTTTACAAGGCTGTTGGGCCGGAAGTACGGCTTATTTCCCTCCTGGCATGGCTCTGGGCCCCCTGTGTCAGGATTCACACCGCCACAGTTATAGCCGGAGATGATCCCGTCAAGTACCATGCGCTCTACCCAGACGTAGAACGCACTGCCCGGTGCTGCGTCCTGGAACGTCCATGACCCTACAGGTGGTGCGGGTAGCTCTGCCGCTGAGGCCACTATCTTGGCTGTCTGTCCTCTCTTCACAAGGTTGTTGGGGCGGAAGTACTTCAGGTTCTCCGGTCCGCAAGGCTCGGACAACGGTTTGCCCTCCTCATTGACGAGTTCCGGGTTCACCCCTCCACAATCGTACCCTGAGATGACCCCGCGCTGCGCCAGCCTCTCTATAACCTCGTGGAAGGTAGAGCCTGGGAGTACGTCCTCAAAGGTCCGCTGAGTGGCAGGAATATCTTCAGTGAAGCCCGCCGCGTTAGCTACGATCTTGGACAGCTGCCCCCGCTTGATAGGATCGTTCACACCGAACAAGCCGTTGGGATAGCCACTCAGGACACCACGGCAAGCCAGGCAGCGCACGAAGTCGTAGAAGGGAGAACCCTCAGGCACGTCAGCGAACTGGATCGTGCAAGGTGTATCTCCACCTGATGCAAGATAACGGGCCACGGCGAAGTCAAGGTTCCCCAAAGACAGGGATTCCCCCGCCACTACGATCTTGCCGTCGGCTTGGATTGCCACAGACGAACCCCTGGCTCTATATCTCCAGAAAGTATCAACAAAGCCGTCATCGCTGAAACTGCTATCCGGTGAACCATCGGGATTGTACCTGGCCAGGGCGAACCAATATGTTTTGTAGTTTGGAGCTATACTGCCTACCACCACGAGTTTACCATCGGCCTGAATTGCTACGTCTCGCGCACCAGTATGTTCTCCAAAGTCGGACACTAGAAGACCATCCTGGCTGAAGCTTGCGTCCATCGAGCCGTCTGAATTGTACCTAGCTATGGCAAAGCCATCACGTCCATTGAGAGTACCTCCACCCACAGCCACCATCTTGCCGTCGGGTTGCACTGTAACCCCATATGCCCAATTGTCGCCTCCGAGGTCTGTAATAACCATACCATCGCCACTGAAGCTGGTGTCGATGGAGCCATTAGTATTGTAGCGAACCAGTACAAAATCCCTGACGTTAGTTTTGGTTTCATGCGCGCCGGACATTACGATCTTGCCATCCGCCTGTAGCGTTACATCCAGTCCAAAGTCTCTACCTCCGAAATCGCTAAAGAGCAGACCATCATCACTGAAAGTGGTATCAAGCGAGCCATCTGTGTTGTAGCGAGCCAGGGCAAAGGCGTAGTGCATACCATCAAGAATACTTTGCCCGGCCACAAGAATCTTACCATCAGCCTGAATTACCATAGCCTCACCCGTTGCAGATTTAGCCCCGGCAAGGCGGACATCGGTAGTAACAATCCCATCCTCACTGAAAGTAGTGTCCAAAGAACCATTTGTGTTGTAGCGAACCACAGCAATAACGATATTCACATATCCGTTTTCGAGAGGCAATGATGCGTGACCCGCTACTACAATCTTACCGTCATTTTGAATTGCTACACCCCTGGCATATGCGTTTTCGTCTTCATCACTAAAATCGATGGTATCAATGCCGTCACCGCTGAAAGTTGTATCGAGTGAGCCATCTGTGTTGTAGCGAGCCACAGCAAACTTAGAATGGCTGTTGAATACCCGGCGCTCACCCACCGCCACGATCTTTCCGTCTGCCTGGATTGCTATATCATCGACTTTGTCAGTGGCTCCAAAGTCTGTAAATTGCATGCCATCGTCACTGAAGGTCGGGTCCAGGTCTCCTGCGGCCTCGGGTGACATCGGGGCGCGGCCGGTAATTGCCGCCAACTGCGCGGCAGACCGGGGAGAGGCCTGGGACAGGGTAGCTCCGGCTGCGCGCGCAGATGCTGATGCGCTTACCGCCCAGGCAACCAGGATTACGACACCCGCCAGGAGGGATAAGAGCGGGTAACGCCTGCGATTCCGTGTAGCCTTACCGGCAGTGTGACTTAAAGTAAAAGCCTTGTTCATGGTTGTGCTCCTTTCTCCTCTCTCCTCTTTCATTCACGGGCGTCGTCTGGCTGCTCTCAGCAGTTCATTTCAGAACCACTGTAGAGATAGGCGGCCCGACCCACCTCGACCTCTACAGTGGTTCCTAACAGGCGCTCAAGGTCGAGCAGTCTCGCAGTCGGGGAAGAAGGTGTTAGCCACTATCTTGGAGCCTTGTCCTCTCGTCACGTTGTCAGAGGGCCGGAAGTACGGGCGGTTGTTCGGTGCCACACATGGCTCGTCTGGTCGCCCGCACTCGTAACCCCCCATCACCCCTCTCCCCGTCAGCCGCTCAATATAGACGTAGAAGGTACTGTTCGTTGGTACGTCCTCAAACGTCTGCCCTGCGGGCGTATCATCAAACCCCGCTGCGTTGGAGACTATCTTGGATAGCTGCCCGCGTGAGGCGTTGTTGCCCGGTCTGAAGTATGGTCGGTTTGCACCATCACAAGGCTCTCCAGCACCTCCACAGTTGTAGCCGCCCATATGTCCTCTCATGGAGAGGCGCTCTATCCACACGTGGAAGGGCTGAGTAGAGGGTACGTCAGCGTAGGTCTGCATGCCCGTTACGTTATCTGCGTAGCCTTCTGAGTTGGAGACTATCTTGGCTATCTGCCCCCGTGTGATCTGGTTCTGTGCGCGGAAGGTGCCGTCGGAGTAGCCGGAGATGATGCCCCTGTCCACCAGGCAGTTAACGAAGGAATAGAAGGTAGAGCCTGGGGGCACGTCTGAGAAGCTGCCGGGGGCTGTCGTGGGAGTGGGTGAGGCGCTTGGTGGAGGCGTAGGGGTGGGATTGCCTGGGTCAGAGAACGACAGCTTGGCGACGAACGCATCGTCCCCAGTTTGATCCCCTTGATACTGGTTGTTCAGAGGGAAGTTGGTGGACTCGGTAGAGCCGGTGACGTAAGCGTTGCCTGATGAGTCTACCGCTATGTCTGAGCCGCCATCACCGCCGTTACCGCCCAGGTATGTAGAGTAAACCAGCGCGGACCCTGATGCGCCTAGTTTGGTGACGAACGCATCGCCCTCACCCTGGCCCGCGTCTACCTGGTAGGGGGCGAGGATAGGGAAGTTGGCGGAGCCGGTAGAGCCGGTGACGTAAGCGTTGCCTGATGCGTCTACCGCTATGTCTGAGCCTCCGTCATAGTCGCTCCCGCCCAGGTATGTAGAGTAAACCAGCGCGGACCCTGATGCGCCTAATTTGGTGACGAACGCATCGCCCTCACCCTGGTAAGGGTTTAGGGTGGGGAAGTTGGTAGAGCCGGTACGACCGGTGACGTAAGCGTTGCCTGATGCGTCTACCGCTATGCCCGAGCCTCCGTCATAGCCGCTCCCGCCCAGGTATGTGGAATAGACTAGTGACGCGTTGCCTGTCGCGTTTGTATTCAACTTCGCGACGAACACATCGGCCCCAGTTTGATCCCCTTGATACTGGTTGTTCAGAGGGAAGTTGGTGGATAAGGTAATGCCGGTGACGTAAGCGTTGCCTGATGCGTCTATCGCTATGTCTAAGCCTTCCTCATTGCTGTTACCGCCCAGGTATGTAGAGTAAACCAGCGCGGACCCTGATGCGTTCAGTTTAGTGACGAACGCATCGATATAACCCTGGTACCCCTGGTAAGGGTTTAGGGTAGGGAAGTTGGTAGAGTCGGTAGAGCCGGTGACGTAAGCGTTGCCTGATGCGTCTACCGCTATGTCATAGCCTTCGTCACTGCCGTTACCGCCCAGGTATGTAGAGTAAACCAGCGCGGACCCTGATGCGCCTAGTTTGGTGACGAACGCATCGCCCCCACCCTGGTACCCCTGGTAGGGGTTTAGGGTAGGGAAGTTGGTAGAGTCGGTAGAGCCGGTGACGTAAGCGTTGCCTGATGCGTCTACCGCTATGCCCGAGCCTCCGTCACTGCCGTTACCGCCCAGGTATGTAGAGTAAGGGAGGGTAAGGGTAGGGTCTATCGTCAGAGGGTGGGTGGGGTCGTATTGTCCCAACGAGAACCCAATGCTCCCATCCTGGCGCAGGAGGTAAGACGACTGCACCATCACACGCCGGCCCCCTATCTCTTGCCATGCGACAGGCGCTTGCTCGGTCAACACGCGGGCGGGGGTGGGGGCAGACGAGTCAGACTGAGCGTTGGGGCCGTTGGGTAGGGTGATGAGCAGGTTGCCTACCTCATCCACCTTCACCCCCTGTGCTCCCATGTAGCTCCAACTGATGAGGGCGGGATCCACACCTGCCGCCACTGTGTAAGTCCCCTTCAGTTGACCATCCACACCACCATAACTCAGGTCAACCCCTGGATACAGCCCCATGTAGGCAATCTCAGAGTGGGTAGGCACATTGGTGTGCCACTTGGAAGGGTCGTTGCCTATCAGGTAGTTGATCTTGCCTGGCAGGAAGGGACCACGCTCCATGCGGACGCCAGGGCTAGCGCCCACAAACTGCATACGCACCACGCTGGACGAGTGCTGAGTGCTGAGTGCTGAGTGCTGAGTGTCGGAACGCAGAGTCTGGGCGTCACTACCCTTATCTTGAACAGCGTCGTTCACAGAGCCAGCCTGCAAGGAGAGGACCACCTCAGAGGGAGTGAAGTAGAGAGTGCCGCCTGGAACGCGGGTGATGAAGCGTGCCTGGAGGTCGGCCTGTCCGACGTTAGGCTCGAAGTGCAGGGGGAGCTTGCCCAGGTCGGGAATGCCGGATGATTGTGGGACTGCCGGCGCTAGCGAGTTGCCCATCGGCATGGCAGAGAGTGTCGCTCCCAGCACCAGGGTTGCCAGCACTGAGAAGGTTAGGACGCGATGACGCCTGTTCGAGTTGTCGCCAAAGTTGGTTATGGCTAATTTCCCTAACATTGCTGTAATCTCCTTCTACTTTCGTCTTGTGATAACTGCGTAATGCGGGCTTGAAACCGGCATGACATAAGGGTTATGGTGGACGCTCCTAGTTGGTTGTCGCTACTCGCTACTCGCTACTTCATCGTTACGAGTGGGCGGCAGCCTCCTAAGTAGCAGATTCACGAGGGTGGACAAATCGTCAAATTTGCTCGCTTCGCCGCTCAACAGGTGAGTCACCTTGCCTTGTACTCTGTCCTCACTGTCCTCACTGTCCTCTATCCCTCCAGGCTCCTGGTGAGGCAACGGTCCGCCGGCCCACAGCCTCACCAGGAAGACCTCCGAGTCGTCGGACCGCTTGCCCATATCTGTGCTCATGCC
Source organism: Chloroflexia bacterium (assembly GCA_036386675.1). Taxonomy (GTDB): domain Bacteria; phylum Chloroflexota; class Chloroflexia; order QHBQ01; family JADMIH01; genus JADMIH01. The sequence continues at coordinate 27,037 of DASVVE010000082.1, forward strand.
TGAAGTCTCCCTTGTTTGCATAAGATCGTGCCGGGACTTGTACGGCGCACGCAGGGTCTCTGTATGCTGGATCGAGCGCATCCGGTACTTACATTAAATGCCGGTTTCTCCTATAATGGTGGCTACAAGAACGGCACAAAAATGGCACATTTACACGCAAATGGCAGCCCTATGAGTGTGCGGGTGTATCGTGGCGTGCGGGTAATTTGGGCAATGTGAGTGCTGTGGGTGCTGTGTGAAGCAGGAGATCGCTAGCTTCTATGGGCAGTGCAACCTCGTTCGGGCAATGGGTCAGGCGGCGACGCAAGGCCCTCGACATCACCCAGGAAGAACTGGCCGACCGCGTGGGCTGCGCCAGGTCAACCATTCGCATGATCGAAGGCGGCGAGCGCAGGCCCTCCCGGCAGCTTATCGCTCTACTGGCCGACAGGCTGGGGATCGCTGAAGACGAGCGCGAAGCGTTCTTGAGGCTGGCACGCGAACCACAGGCCAATGGACAAGCCCCCCGGGCCGAAAGCGCCCCGCCGGTGGAAGTGGGGGAGGTCGCTCGCACTCCCACTAACCTGCATCAGGAGCCAACGCGGATCATCGGGCGGGGCGGCGAGGTGGAGGAGATTCGAGGTCGTCTCTTGCAAGGAGACACGCGCCTCCTTACTCTCACCGGGCCTCCCGGCGTGGGCAAGACCCGCCTTGCGCTCGCCGTCGCGGAGGACTTGCTCAACGATCCCGGCGCTGCGGACATGCCTGCTTCGACACAGCGGTTCGCCGATGGGGTCTTCTTTGTAGGGCTGGCAACGGTAAGTGACACGGGGCTAGTAGCGCCCACAATCGCGCAGACCCTGGAGCTTAGAGAGGCCACCGAGCCTCCTTTGGAAGTGCTCAAGAAGCACCTGCGGACCAGGCGTGTGCTCCTGGTGCTGGACAACTTCGAGCAGGTATTAGAGGCCGCCCCCCTCCTTTCGGAGCTTCTATTGGAATGCCCCGGCGTTGCCTGCCTGGTTACCAGCCGAGAGCCGTTGCGCGTACGCGGAGAGCAGCAGTTCGAAGTATCCTCTCTGCCCTGGCCCGGCAAGGGAGAGCTGCACTCGGTCGAAGACATGCTGAAATACCCGGCGGTGGCCCTCTTTGTTGAGCGCGCCCGCTCGGTTGACCTCGGCTTCCACCTCTCGGAAGACAACGCGGCGGCGGTGGCGACCCTTTGCGCCCGCGTGGATGGCCTTCCCCTGGCAATCGAGTTGGTGGCCGCTCGCGTCAAGCTGCTGCCCCCGGCGGCGCTGGTGCAGCAATTCAAGGCGAGCGAGAGCGAAGGGCACACCTCTTTACCTATAGTCTCTGGGGGCGGGCGAGATTTACCCGAGCGACACCGCACGTTGCGCAACGCTATCGGCTGGAGCTACGAGCTACTGAACTCGGAAGAGCGCAAACTTTTCTCCAGGCTGGGGGTGTTCGCAGGCGGTTGTACGCTCAACTCGGTTGAGTCTGTGTGCAACGCAAGGGCTGACCTGTCTATCTCCGTGCTGGAGGGACTACAATCCCTTCTCGACAAGAGTCTGCTCAAACGCGAGATCCAGATAGATGCCGGAGCGAGCGACGAAATCGAGCCACGCTATACAATGCTGGAGATGGTACGCGAGTACGCAGCCGAGCGGTTGGAGGAAGGTGATGAGATCAACGGGGGCGAGGCCGTAAAGGTCAGGGGGTGGTTCTTCGATTATTACCTGGCGCTCGCGGAGGCAGCGAGGATGGAAGTACTTGGAGAGCGTCAAAAGGTCTGGATGGCAAAGCTGGAAGCCGAGCAAGATAACATCCGGGCCGCGCTACGCTGGTCTATTGATATGGGCAGGATAGATGTGGCGGCGCAGGTAGCTGGGGGGCTTAGCACTTACTGGTACATGAGCAGCAACATCAACGAAGGGCGCGCCTGGCTGGAAGAACTGGCGGAACATGAGGGGTTGACTGCGCTCGCTCCGAAGGTGCAAGCACACATCGGCTGTAGGGCGGGCTTCCTCGCGCTAGCGCAATATAGAGGGGCGCAGGCGATGCGCCGCTTTCAGCAGAGTCTGCCGATTGCCCGCCAGGCGGGCGATGAGGCTATGGCGACGACCATCCTCGGCTACATGGGCTTGGTTGAGATGTTCCAGGGAAATTACGCAAGAGCAGAAAGCATCTCTAGGGAAGTGCTCGCCGCCGTTAGAGAGCAGCACATCCCGCGTAGTATCGCGGGGTCGCTCCACAATCTGGCGCTCATATCGCTCTATAAAGGGGAGTACGATAGAGCAGTATCGCTCGCTGAGGAAGCGATACCTGTGTTCCGCGCGGTGGGCGACAAGTGGAGCACGAGCAACGTGCTCGGTCTCATGGGCATAGCGCTCGCGAGAAATGGAGAGGCTGAACGCGCGCACGGAGTAGCTAACGAGGCTGCTGCGATCATTGAGGGCTTTTCAGGTAACAACGACGTGATTGGACTTGCGATTACCTGTAAGGCGGAAGTAGCCAAAGCGCGAGGCGATTATGGACTGGCAGAGGCACTTTATAGAGACTCACTGAGAAAAGTAGGCAAGACGGGCAGCTACTTCGTAATTGCTATGAACCTGATAGGGCTGGGCTTGATGGCGGTGTCCCGTGGCGAAGCCGCGCGGGCCGTGACCCTCTTGGGCGCGCTGGATGGCCTGAGCGAGAGGCTGCAAGTGGCATTCGTGACCCCATCCGACAAGCCGCAATACGAGCGCAGCCTGACCAATGCCAGAACCTCTTTGGGCGAGCAAGAATGGTCGCAAGCGTGGGCTAGAGGACGCGCCATGTCGCCGGACGAGGCGCTGGACTTCGCGCTGGAGGAAATGGTCTCACGCCCTGGACAAACCTGTTAAGATGCGAGACCCCGTAGCCTAAGAAGCATGAAGGATGGCCCTTAAGGAGGCGGACGTGGCCGCACCCGACCATAAAAGAGCCAAATGACCCACGAAAGCACTAGAGTGATTTACGCGCCTGTACAAGGGAGATCATGTGAGGTATGAGGTGCCGGGTGGGGCTTGCTCCGCAAGGGATTGTTGGTTGGCGCTGCCCGAGCCTGGCACTCTCCACCTGGTCATTAGCTCCTGACCCTGACAGTTCTTTGAGTTCCCAGGCCCTCACTTGTGAGAGTCCAGGCACTCCTCCTCAATGCCAGGCAGTCCCATTAACCAGTGGTTAACGGGACTGGGAAGTGAAGTGCCATGCTGAACATGCTGAACCCCACGCCTTCCTCGGCGACGGCCAAGTTGCTCACAACGATTTCACGTAGCGGCTGAGATGGCTGGGGCCGTGGCTAACCTTACTGCCGGGGCGATCTCAGTGGCGAAGCGCGTTATCGACTCTTCAACCATTGCACGCGGCAATCCACCCCAATCGACCTGGCCGAAGAAGCGGTCGATGCCCAGCAGCCGGTGCGCATTAAGTATCTTCTCGATCAATTCGTCACTCGACCCGATCATGAGTGCCTGGCCGGCACCGAGGCAGGCCAGGAAGCTGGCCCGATTGACGAAAAAGCCTCGCCCGGTGGGTGGCTTCGGTCGCAGATACTCGTGGTAATATGGGTACACCGACCTGGCCTCCTCCGCATTGGCTCCGGCGAAGAAGTGGGTCGATATGCCCAGGCGTAGTTTCTCCGAATGCTCTGCGCGCTCACCGGCGGCGCGGTAGATGTCTACCGCTCGCTGGGCGGCACTCAAGGGGCCGCCGATATAGCCAAGCACCATCGGCAGCCCCAGGCGACCGGCGCGCTCGGCGCTCTCCGGCGAGCCACCTACGCCCACCCAGACCGGCAAAGGTTGTTGCACGGCGCGCGGCGCGATCTGCGCATCATCCAGTGGTGGGCGGAAGCGACCCGACCAGGTGACGTAGCTTTGTTCGCGCAGCGTAAGCAGTAGCTCCAGCTTCTCGCCGAACAGCGCATCGTAATCGTGCAGCCGCGCTCCGAACAGTGCGAACGGCTCGGTAAAGGCGCTGCGCCCGGCGATGATCTCGGCTCGACCGTGGCTGACCAGGTCGAGCGCGGCGAAGTCCTGGTAAACGCGCACGGGGTCGTGCACGCTCAGCACCGTGACCGCGCTGGTCAGGCGGATGCGCTCGGTCCTAGCCGCGATAGCCGCCAGCGTCACGGCGGGCGACGATACGGCGAAATCGAGGGTGTGGTGCTCGCCCAGCGCGAACAGATCGAGGTCAAGTCTATCGGCCAGTACCGCGTAGCTGATGATGTCGTCGGTGCGCTCTGCGGCTGGGACCAACTGGCCGGTGTCCAGGCTGGTTTGCAGGTCGCTTAGCGATAGTATTCCAAGTTCCAATTGTTTCTCCACTCTCTTAGCTTCCTAGTTTCCAATAGGCGGATCGAACACCAGTTCGACCTGATCGCGGTTCGAGTATAGCTCCCAGTATAACTGCGCAATGTTCTCTGGTTCAGCGCCCGGCTGGAGGCCGATCCACGCGTTTATAGCAACATGACCAACCTGGACACCTTTGTCGGCCACCGCGGTGTGTAGACTGTGGATCCAATTACGTAAGCCGGCAGTAGCGATGCCGATGTTACCCAGCATCGGGTTGGGATAGACTGAAGACGCGCCAGTCGTGAACAACAGGGTCCCGCTGTTGCGCGCCAGCATGTCGGGGAGGACCTGCTGTACCACAGTTACAGCCCCATAGACGTAAAAGTCCATCCAGGCCTGTATGCTTTCGATAGTGACCTCTGTAGCGGAGGCCATCGGTAGCTCGCGGTTGGAGGGCGAGAACTCAAGCACATCGATCTCCCCAAGCTCCGTCTTGATGGTGTTGAATGCATTCTTCAGCGAAGCGTGATCCGCCACGTCGGCCTGAAAGGCTTTGGCCTTTATTCCCTCTGCGCCGAGCTGGTCTACCAGCGTGCCGAGCTTATCCTGATCGCGGGCTACCAGCGCCACTTCAAAACCATGCTGACCGTATAAGCGGGCGATTGCTAGACCCATGCCTGGCCCCGCGCCGACTATTGTAAGCAAAGACATTTTGTAACTCCTTGTTTATCTTGTAACCTTGTTTATCCTTGACCCCTAAAGCGCACTAACCCTAAAGGGGCGTTACCATCCAGCGACCATAAGCCACGAAAGCCGCCAAGGCGGGAAGCACGACATTGACAATCGTATTTGTCGTTTCATTGCCGCGCCTGATGTGGAAGCCCGCAGCCAGAGCCATGATGAGTACCAGGCCGAGCGCGGCCAGAGGGGTCAACCAGGTCCAGATGCCAGTCAGCGCAGGCACTATCACACCTACTGCTCCGAGGATCTCGCAAATACCGATAAAGGTCATTAAGGGTTGCGGTACTGCCGCCACCCAACTCATCCCTGGCTGCGTCTTTATCTGGTCATACCGGAATGCGTGGTTCGCGCCAGCGATCAGGAACCCCAACGCCAACAGAACCTGCGCAACCCAAAGTACGATGTCCATATGTTCCACTCCTTATACGGTTCCCGTTTGTATATTTGATCCATTTGCATACTTGTGTCCTTGACGTGCCTAAATTGCCTGATGTGCCTGTGCCATTTTCACTCCAGTGCTTTCTGATTTGTCCTGATAGCTGATATATGTAAGGGTTTATGTGGGGGTTGTTGTAGGTGCAGCAGGGAGGGCTACAACCGGAAACCATATGGTAGCCCTCGCTCCACTACTTCAGGACTGCTTCACGTAACCACGAGATCAGGAGATACCAAGATCACGAAATTACGAGACAACGAGCACGACCTTGCCTGTTAGGTGTCCGCCTTTTACCCGGTCAAGGGCGGCCTGGACCTCCTCAAGAGGGTAGGTGCTGTCCACAAACACCTTTACCTTGCCCGCGTCTACCAGCTCAGCTAGCTGGGCAAGCTGCTCAGCGTTTGACATTGCCCAGATACCTGAGGCGCGAATACCGCGACTGTCCGCTTGAGCCTGTACCTCTTCAGGTGCCAGCATTGTGGCCGAGGTTCCCAGCCGGCCTCCGTCTTTCAGTACATCATAGGAGCGCTGCGGAGTGTCGCCACCCACCGTGTCGATAACCACGTCTATATCACGCACCACCTCTTCAAACTGGCCGTTGTGGTGCTCATCAATACCCAACCTGCGAAGGTGCTCTGCCTTGTCCTCGCCTGCTATACCAATGACGTAAGCGCCGTGGTTCTTTGCTAGCTGAGTGGCAAAGGTGCCTACCCCGCCGCCCGCACCGTGGATAAGCACGCGCTCGCCCGGCTGCACCTGCCCAACGTCAAAGAGGAGCTGCCAGGCCGTCATGCCAACTAGGGGCACACCGGCTGCCTCCACGAAGTCGAGTGATTTGGGCTTGAGAGCAACCACGCTCTCCTTGACCGCCACGTACTCAGCAAATGAACCACCTTGCCCCGGTAGGACAAAGCCGTATACTTCGTCGCCCGGCTTGAAGCGAGTTACGTCAGCTCCCACCTCGACCACCTCACCGGCGAAGTCTGTGCCAAGCGTGAGGGGTGCCGTCAGCATTCCTTGCAGGTATCCTTCGGCAACAGTCCAATCTACCTTGTTGACACCTGCTGCCCGCACCCGCACCAGCACCTCGTCATTGTTGGCTGTGGGCGTGGGAATATCCTCTACCTGGGCGGGCTGCCCCCATTCGTTTATTCGTACTGCTTTCATCTCTCTATGCTCCTTTGTGAATTATGAATTATCGGGTTAGTAGGTTAGAACACAAACGATACGCTTACTAACACTTAGTATGCTAAGTATATGGGCAAAAAAATATCTGCCCTAAGCTTGTACGTTCATGCTCATGCTATGCAGCATCTGCCGCAGCATTTGTCGCAGAGCGGCGCGCTGGCCTTCATCAAGTCCCTCGAACACCGCACCTTGCAGCTTCATGAACTGTTCGGTAATAGCGCGCTCCTTCGCTTTACCTTCGGAAGTCAGATAAACACGCACCAGGCGGTTATCTTCAGGATCGCGGCGGCGAGTAACCAGCCCCGCCTCTTCCATGCGTTGCAGAATGCTGGTGACGGTTGCACCTTGCACTCCAAGCTGCTCGCCGATCTCCGATTGCGTCATACCATCCTGAACGTAAAGGCGGCAGAGCAAGCCAGACTGCGCCCGATGCATGCCGATCTGATCCATGAAAGAGTCGGACAGGTTGCGGTAAGCCTGGCTGAACTGGGCTAGAAGCTCCCAATCCTCAACACTGGCTTGCTCACTCAAATCGCTTTGGCTGCTAATGCTTTGCATACTAAGTATAATACCAGAAGCCGAACATCTTGTCAACTCCATAGGACGAGACGACGAAACATTCAGCGCTAACTCGGCAAAATCGCCGCTAGCGGCGTCAGAAGCTTCAGCAGCCGCAACGGTTCCGGCAGGTCCTCCCCGACCACCGCAGTGCTCAAGCTACTGGCAGAGGGAGGTACCCGCCCCCCTTAAGGGTCTCACTCCCCGGACCAACCTGGCGGGATGCGAGACCCCGTAGCCGTAGCCCAACAAGCCTGGAGAACAGCGCTCAAAGAGGCGAGCGCAACAGCACCGCACCGCAAACGGGCCGCAAGAGTTTAGCGTGAGTTACATGAACTGGGTGCTGTTTTGCTCGGATTCTAGGATGACTCCGTGTAAGCATAAGTTGTCGCACCCCTTCTCCCACGCACACGACTCCGTGTAAGCATAAGTTGTTGCAGGCCAAAAACAAGCATAAGTTGTCATTTAGCGACAACTTATGCTTTGAGTCACACAGTCACACACAATGTTACTCTCGCCACGTCTTGCGTAGCACGCGCACCCAGTTCTCATGGGCCAGCTTGCGTAGAGAAGGCTCGTCGTAACCGCTCTTCCGCAGGGCGTCCAGCAGGCGCGGCAGACCCGCCACGTCGGCCAACTCATTGGGGACACCCGCGCCATCGAAGTCGGAGCCGAAGCCGACGCGGTCGATGCCGAGGCGCTCCACCAGGTAGTCGACATGGCGCACTATCGTGTCGAGGGGAGTATCGAGGTCACGCCCGCCGTCCTCCCGCAGGAAGTAGACGCCGAAGTTCACCCCCACCATACCATCCGACTCCCTTATGGCGTCAAGCTGGCGGTCGGTCAGGTTGCGCGTGAACTGGCAGAGATTGTAGACGTTCGAGTGGGTAGCCACCAGGGGCGCGTCGGTTAGCTTTGCCACGTCCCAGAAGCCCTGTTCGTTGAGGTGCGACAGGTCAACCAGGATGCCGAGGCTGTTGCACGCCCTCACAAGCTCTTTACCCGCCCCGGTCAGCCCCGGCCCCGTGTCCGGCGTGCAGGGGAACTTGAAGGGCACACCGTGTGCGAAGTCGTTGGGGCGGCTCCAGACCAGCCCCAGCGAGCGCAGACCCGCCTGGTAGAAGATCTCCAGCGCGTCCAGGTTTGTATCAATCGGCTCGGCACCCTCGAAGTGCAGGATGGCCGACACCACCCCCAATTCCAGGCACTCGGATAGCTCGCCTGTCGTGCGCACTACCTTGAACTTACCATTCGAGGCCGCCTCCAACCGGAAGAGCACCGCCGAGACGCCAATCGCCATCTGTTGAGCGTAGGCCAATTCAAGGGCAGGAGGCAAGCCGTCGGTCATGGCGGCCAGGGGGTCGCTGGGATCGTTAGGGACGAACACTGCGAAAAAGCCGCCGCCGAAGCCGCCCTCAATGGAGCGGGGCAGGTCTATGTGGCCGGTGTCGTTTCGCTTGAAAAAGCTGCTCTCCCGCTCGCGTCCGGCGCGGTAGAGGTGCAGCAGCACGTCATTGTGTCCGTCGAACACCGGAATCCTAGGGTGGCGGTCGGTCATGTGGGCAAAGGTTCCTTCCAGGGGGTGTTATGCTCGATGCGGAGGTTGCGGCGTCGAGCCGGTGCGGAATTATAACACGAAAGTTGGTATTATATATTTATCTACAGGGCCGAGCACGCTGTGCGAACGGGATACCGGTCCCAGCCACATCATAACTATCCAGACACACGAGCAATATTCATGCTGGCGGCAAGCGAAATCAGCGAGGCAAGCAAGCGGCGGGGGTTGGCCTCGCTGCTGATTACGACGTTCTTCATGTGGGCGGGCTTTTTCATGGTGGTCCCGCTCATGTCGGTCTACTACGTGGACAAGCTCGGGTGGGCGGCCGCGTCCATCGGCCTCGTGCTGGCTATCAGGCAGTTCATGCAGCAGGGGCTGACCCCCATTAGCGGCATGCTCGCAGACCGGCTGGGCGTGAAGAGTCTCATACTTACCGGGGTGCTGCTCCGCGTCGTGGGATTCGCCACGATGGCCTGGGCCGACACCTTCCCCCTCCTGCTCCTCTCCACGATCCTGGCGGCGCTGGGCGGCAGCATGTTCGACTCGCCCCGTAACGCGGCGATTGTCACCCTCACCAACAAGGAGAACCGCAGCCGCTTCTACTCGCTGACGGGCGTAGTAAACAACCTGGGCCTGACCATCGGCACGCAGATAGGGGCGCTCCTGCTCTCCGCCAGCTTCGCCCTGGTTGCCTGGGGCGCGGCCCTCTGCTTCCTGGCGACCTTCTTCGTGACCCTGTTCATGCTGCCGCCCGTGCGGGTGTCACAGCGCGACCCTGAGGACGCCGCGGCGGGCCTGACCGACGGTCTGAAGAAGGCTGTCCGCGACAAGCCGTTCATGATGTACAATTGGCTGCTCGTCGGCTACTGGTTCATGTGGGTGCAGATCTCTATATCGCTGCCGCTCGCGGCCAAGGGGTTGGGTGGGGGCAACGAGACGATCAGCTGGATATTCGCCATCAACGCGGTGCTGACCGTTGCCTTGCAGTACCCGCTGATACGGCTCGCCTCCCGGTGGTGGCGGCCCCTGCCTACCCTGGTGCTGGGAGTGTGCCTGATGGCGCTTGGCCTGGGGAGCATCGCCCTGGCGGATAGCATTCCCGCGCTAATGGCGTGCGTGGTGCTGTACGCGCTGGGTGGGCTGTTCGCCTCGCCCATGCAGCAGACTGTGGCAGCCGAGCTTGCCGACCCCCGCGCCCTCGGTTCCTACTTCGGGGTGAACTCGCTGGCGCTGGCGCTGGGTGGGGGCCTTGGCAACCTGAGCGGCGGCGTGCTGTACGACCTGGGCAAGCAGTACGCCTTCCCTGAGTTGTCGTGGCTGGTCTTCTGCGTGGTGGGTCTCGCTGCGGCTACCGGACTCGCGGTCCTGGCCTCCTACCTGCGCCGCCGCGAAGTAAAGGCGCAAGAGGCTTACGTCGAGGACCTTGCGAGCGCCTAGATCGTAACTCAAAATCACCGTAGGGGGAGGCCCCGTGCCTGCCCTACCTGGAGATTAGGGTCTATCTGCAAACTCTGAAAAGTTGGTAAACTAAGCTCATGACACCAACACCACGAAGATGGGTAACAACGTTGACCCATTCTGGCAGTTCGTAGTACTCTTCGGTTTCGCCGCGCTGATGACCGGCCTGGGGATGTGGCTTAAGTCTTATGAGAAAGACAAGAGGAGTGAGTACTTGGCAGACGGCGATATAATTGAGCGCGCCATACCAGCTGAAGCTGCTGTGGTCTTCCCCTTTGCTCCTGTAGAGGGTAGCGTTACACCATGGGGCGGCGTAACGCTGCGCTGGCAGGAAGTTACTACTGAAGATGGTACCGCAAGGTTGTATGCCGTACTCCGAGGACCTCAGGAGAACGTAGAGGCGTATTTGCAAACGCTACGTAACATGCACAAGCTACAGGACTAGCAGCAAAACAACGCGCCCACCTTCACCTGCCTAACCTCTCGGCTGCCTGTCCGGTAGGCGGACCTCCGGCGAACCTGTTCCTAAGGCCACATGCGCTGCTCTGATGACTGTCCTGGGGCAATGGCTCAAGGGGAGCAGGGATAAGGATGAGTGAAGGCCGCCCTGCAATTGGGGCGGCTTTCTTGATTCTAGCTCGGAGGCTGCCTACTTCCTCACGGCGTCTGGCAGTTGGGGAAGAACGTGTTAGCCACCATCTTCGATACCTGGCCCCTTGTGGCGGAATTTCCCGGCCCGAAGGTGCCATCCGCGTAGCCGCCTATTATGCCTCTCCTGCTGAGACGCTCCACGTAGAGGTAGAACGGGTCGGAGGTGCCCACATCGGGGAAGCTCTGTCCGGCAGGCTCATCCGTGAAGCCTGCGGCGTTCGACAGCACCTTGGCTATCTGCCCTCGTGTAGCCGGACCGCCCGGCCTGAAGGTGCCGTCCGCGTACCCGCCCACTACGCCCCTGCTTGCTATGCGCTCGACATAGGGGTAGAAGGTGCTGCCGGGGGGCACGTCGGAGAAGGTCTGCCCCGACACGGCCTCGTCGTAGCCCGCCGCGTTAGACACCAGCTTGGCTAGCTGCCCGCGTGTGATGCCCGCGCCCGGTCTGAAGGTGCCGTCTTCGTAGCCACCAAGCACCCCACGGCAGGCGAGACACCGAACGAAAGTGTAAAAGGTGGAGCCTACCGCCACATCGGAGAACTGCACCTCGCACGCGACAGTTGTGGGAGATGCAACGGGCGTGGACGTGCTTGAGGGTAGGGCAGTGCTAAAGACAGCCGTGTAGGTCGTATCGGTGACGCCCACCTGCACGTCATGACTCTGCGCGCCGCCATCCGACCACGACTGGAACACAGAACTACCCTGGGGAGATGGTGCCCAGATGCTGTGTGTGGACCCGGCCATAACCATGCGTGTAAAGGGTGTCGTGCCCGGCGATCCATCATATACCAACTGCAAACCGGCTGGCGAGGACTGAAGCGTGACCCTTACCATCTGCGGGTGTATCTCTACCGAGCTAGAGCTTTTCAGGCCCGTACTATCTTCGGCAGTCAGGGTAACTACAAAGTAGGTCTCGCCCTCGTGATTGGGCACGATAAAGCTTCCGCTGGGACCCTGGCCGGTCTGTAATTGGTGTGTATGAGAACCGACACCGGGGCAATTATGGCAAATCGACACTTCCCAGCTAAGGTCTTCCGCGGGGATCGCACCGTCCTCCACGTCAGTAGCCGAGCCTGTATAGGTAATTACGTCGCCCACTTTCACGCGCAGGTCTGCGAGGGGTTGGCTGATGACCACGGAAGGCCGCGCGTTGGTGGTGAACGACCATGCCGCGTCCTGGTACAGCCCAAGCCCGTCCTCGTCCTTGACGCCGCCGGACCCACCCTTCACCGTAACGGTGTAAGTGGAGCTAGATTGAAGGTCGCTTGCCGGGTCCACGAAGAGCGTGCGCGTAGTGGGGCTATAGTTGAAGGTAGCGGCAAGCGGCGCGGAGGAACCTTGCCGAGTTAGCTGCACGGTAGCGTCCGTGAACGTGGCCGGGGACATCGGCTTGCTGAACGTGACGGCGATGTGCGTGTCGAGCGCCACCCCCGCGTTCCCCTCTTCAGGGGCGGTATCGATGATAGAGGGCACACCCTTACATGTTACCCGCGCACCTGCCCAGTCGCCGTGATCGGAGGCCTTGTTGCCGCCATCATCTACTAACAGCACCAGCTCGTCTTTGCCCGTGAGATCGACATTCACGTTCTGGGTGGGGCTGGAGCCGAACATGTTGGTGCTCGTGAAAACCGGGGTGCCGTCCGTCCGCACCTGGAAGACAACCGAGCCGTTGCCGCCTACTTCGTCGTCAACGCCAATATCGGAGGTAAATTCAGTGCAACTCTTTCCAAGATGCACTTTGATCTCGGAGTCGGCGTGAGTGCCGATACCCTTGGGATATTGCACCGAGTTGAGCGTAATACTCACACCATCAGCCGGCCGGATCTCGCCGTTGCTGCTGTCCCTTTCCGCGGGGCCATAGCCGTTCGTGGCGGAGGTCCAGGCCAGGTCGCTCACGTAGCTGGTACCGGCGGGTGGGGCCTGCGGAGGGCCTACTTCTATGCGGCTAAGGTTGCCGAACACTGTCTCCAAAACGTACAGGTTGCCGTCGGGACCCATCTCAATGGCGGTGGGGCCGCCCATCAGATTGTCGTCAAAGTTATAGCGGAGGTAGCCGAAGCGGAAGGGACCATTAGTGATATTGTTGTTCTGGTCTACGTAAACGTAGTCGATGTAGCGGGTAACGCAGTCGCCGTAGAAGTAGGCACCCTGGTACTGCTCCGGGTAGGTGGTACCTGTATAGAAGGTCCCACCAACGATGCATCTGCTGTCTCGATGATGAATGGCGAGCGAGGGGGTCTGCACCGAGGCAGCGCCTACCTGTACCTGCTGGTAGAGGTCCTGGCATTTCTGCTTGGCGGCGTAGCCTCCCTGCTGCCCGTGTCCCTCGTAGCAGGGCCACCCGAAGTTATCTCCCGCGGACCCAACGTTCAACTCCTCCCAGTAGAACATCCCCACATCACCTATGTAAGGTATGGTCGTGCCCGGACGGAAGTTGAACCGGAACGGGTTACGGAGGCCATACGCCCACACCTTCGACTGCACGGAGTCGGGGTTGCCGTTCCAGAAGGGGTTCGCAGGCAGCCCCTGCCCTGTGGCGCGGTCTATTCTCAAGAGCTTGCCGGCCATCGAACTGAGTCGCTGGGGGCGCAGGCCGTTGTCGTTGAAGGTGTTGAAGTCAGCCGCGTCGCCAGTTGAGAGGAAGAGCGTACCATCGGAGGCAAACCTGATGGAGCCACCGATATGCGACTGGGCGTCGGCGGGCATGCAGTCGCTGCCTTCCGGGTAATCATTGCATGAAGGGGTGGCGGGGGTGGTGTTGAGGCTCCCCAGTAGGACCTTCTCGGTGCTCGTCAGGGCTACGTTGCCCTGCACTGTGTAGCGCGCAAGCCTGTTCGTCTTCGGAAGATCGAAGCCGCCGCCGTCTTCCCGTGTGTAATAAAGATAGATAAAGCCGTTGGCCTGGAAGTTCGGGTCCACGGCTACGGCCATCATACCCTTGTCCCAGTAGGCATTCACCTGCGAGCTGAGGTCGAGTAACGGGTCCGGGAGCACCGCACCATCTTGCAGCACGCGCACCACGCCGTCCTTTTCAGCTATGAAGATACGGCCATCGGGCACGAAAGCGAAGGACGTGGGATAATTAAGCCCGGTAGCGATAGGCACCTGCACGAAACCGGGGGGCAGCACCGGGGGTTCGCTTGCCGGGGCGGACGGCGCGGTGCTCCTACCCGAGGCTCTTGAGGAGCTTTTCGGTGGGGCGGCCGGTACGAGCTTCTCAGCATCCCAGGCGCAGCCCTGCTTCTGAGCACGGGCCTGGGCCGCAAGTACGGCCAAATGGTCGCGTTCTTTGCCCTCCCCTGTGCCGTTCGCGAGGCCCAGTGTCACCAGTCGGGAGGCAATCGAGCGGCCCTCACGAGTGTACCCGTAGTACATGCGCAGACCGCGCGCGTCGTACACGAGGGCTGAGTCCTCTTCCAAACGTATGCCCCCTGTTACAAGGGCCTCAAGCTGCGCTACCGCCGCCCGCCCGCAAATACTGTTGGCTTGAGGTGCGTCTATTCCAATCAAGCGCACGCCCAACCGCGAGCCGGAGGGGTTAATCTCCAGCGTGCCGCCGTCAATCACACGTACCCGTCCCTGGATGTCTAGAGCGCCGGAAGGAGCTACTTCCGAGGCACCGGCTTTAGCGGTAATGGCCTGCGGCAGAGAGAGCGCAAGCCAGGCGCAGAAGAGCGTGAGTGCCGCAGGGAGAGCCGGTAAGTAACGACGCAAGTGTGAATAACCCCTGTAGTATTAATGGGAGGAGATAGTAAACCAGGCCCAACAGTTAGATGCGGGCTGCAAGGCGGTCAGGTACGAGGTTCCATGCCGGGGTGAAAGTCCCGCCGCACAGGTAAGAGTACCATCCGGGCATCGCAGCGTCAAGCAAGCGCCTCACTTGTTTGTAACATCAGGTACGTAAGAAGAAACATCATCTCATGGAAGTGTGGAAGGCCCGCACAGTCTTGACCGCACCTCCGAACTGGCTTATCATCGCAATCATGATGCCGGACGTGGCGCAGCAATAGCCGGAAGCAAGAACAGACCGCCCCGGCATGGAACAGCTATGCAGTCGCTGGAGCTTGACATACCCAATACACCGGCGCGGTCCGCATCGCAAGAGAGCGAACACGCAGGACGGCGCGCGCAACTGTGGGTGAGGGGTGACGCCCTGAATCGAGCGGCCCTGACGAGCGTGGTGCTGCTTGGGCTTGCGCTGCGCCTGTACGGGCTGACCTATTACGGCATCTGGTTCGATGAGGCATACCACATCCAGCTTGTGAGCCTGCCTGCCGTGGGTGATATGCTCCGGGCCGTGCTCGCCAACCCGCCGTCCGACCCGCTATACGTGCTCTTACTGAGGTCCTGGGTGTCCGTGTTCGGACATGGTGACGCCGCCGTGCGGACTCTCTCGGTAATACTCAGCACCGTTACGATTCCGGCGGCATACTGGCTGGGCAAGATCGCGGCAGGACGAGCGGCGGGACTGCTAGGGGCGTTGCTGCTGGCGGTCTCACCCTACGCAATCGAGTTCGGGCAGCAAGCCTCGCTGTACGTGCTGGCATCCTTGACGACCACGCTGGCCCTTGCCGCGGGGCTAAAGTGGCGAAGCACCGGCAGCCGGAGAGACGCCGCTTTATATATGGCCCTGGCAACGGTCGCCATCTACAGCCATTACGTAGTGGCTGGCATACTGACCCTGTTCGGCTTGCTGGCGCTGTACGGCGGCTCGGGGCCGAGCTACGTCACCCGGCGCGACTGGGTAGCCGCGCACGCGGCCATCTTCATAGCGTGGATGCCCTGGCTGCTCCCCATGCTGGCAAGCTGGATAACGGCACCCGTGCCACGCACCTCGTTGCGCGATCCTGTCACAGCAGACGAGGTCATAGGTGGGCTGGTGCAGTTCAGCAGCGGCACCGCGGCCCTGTTACAGCGCGCGCGGGTGCCGGAGGTGCTGGGCCTTGTATCGGGGGGCCTGCTGCTACTGGCTGGGTGGTACTCCGGCCAGGAACCACGTAAGAGGGGGCTGCGGGTCATTATCGTGGTGAGTGGGCTGATCTTCCTGTTGCCTGCTGTTATCTCGGTCATTACGAACTTGTGGCTTTTCGTGCCGCATTTCATGGTCTTTCTACTGCCTGCCGGATTTGTCGTGTTCGGGGCGGGATTGTTGCACATAGGCAGCAGCGTCACGACCGGGTGGAGGGGCTATCTTGCGCTCAGTTTGGGCGTGGCATGGCTGGTGGCGCAGGTTTGGGGAGTGGCGCTCTTCTACCGGCATCCGCCACATGGTGCCGACGGCCTGCGAGAGCTAGCCGCCACCCTGAACCGCCACGCACAACCGGAGGACCTCGTGCTGGTCACGCCCCAGGCGCTACAGGCGAGCCTGGCCCAGTATTATGCGGGTGTAACGCGCGGGCTTCCGGCCGATTTCGACCTCTACAACATCTACCAGCCCTACGATTCTGCCTCCTGGCACAACAGGTCATTGGAGGGATTCAATGAGCACACGGCGGGTCTTAGGCGCTTTTGGCTGGTCTACTGGCCGGAGTTGGACGCCGGCGGCAAGCTACTGAGGGAGATCCAGGGGCGGTACAAGCAGTTAGAGCAGCATCCCTATGACTTCGCTACCCTGTACCTGTTTGAAAACCCATGATGCCACAACGCACGGTCCACCTGGCACAACGGTTAACACCCCCCGCGCTTCTCGTGGGGCTGTCGAGCGTGCTTTTTGCGTACTTGCTGGCACGCTTCCCCTATACCGGCTTCTACGGGCAGGACGCCTACGCTTACTTCTACCAGGCAGAGGCCCTGTGGCGCGAACTGACGGGACAACCGCAGCCACCCTTCGCCCTTTTCTCGGCAAACGGCCTCTACTGGCCGGTCGGGTACCACCTGCACCTCCTGCCGGGCTTCTTCCTGGGGTGGCCTGTGGCCGGGAGAGTGCTGACCCTAGCGATGGCTGCGCTGACTCCGGCGATCTTGTACCTGGTGGTAAGGGAGGTGTGGTACACCGCCGGTGCGATAGAGCGTGCGTTGGCGGGTGTGGTCGCGGGCGTGGTGCTCCTCGTCACCGGCACCTACGTACGCACCGGGCTGTCGCTGATGTCGGACGTACCCTCGGTCTTCTGGGGCACCCTGTCGGTCTACTGCTGTTTGAGGGCCTGGCCGCCTTATGAGAGAACCTATGGAGGCCGGAGCAGCCACCTGTGGGCGCTCGGTGCCGGGTTGTCACTGGGGCTGGCGGTGCTGGTGCGTTACAGCGCGGCTCTACTTGTACCCGCTCTCAGCCTGTATACCTTGTCGCGCCTGTACAGCCAGAGTAGGCAGGGGTTGTCGCAAGATGCCGAGCGACAGGAAACACGGTGGCAAGTAGGTCTGTTGCTCGCGGTGGTTGGATTTGCGGTAGCATTGTTGCCGCAAGTAGCCTATGCCGTCACCCACGAGCCGGGACCTGCGTTGCGCGGCTGGTCCATAGAGAACCTGTTCAGCAGCACCGTGACCAGGTCCGACGGCGCTGCTACCTTCTCTCGGCCGATGATCGTTTTCTACCTGTTAGGTCCGCTTGCCGGTGTTGATGCCGGATTTATGTCGCCCCTTTACCTCGCAGCTTTCGCTATTGGAGTATGGCAGTTATGGCGCCAGGGTAATGTCAGTTTTGTGATTCTGGTATTTATATGGTGGTTTATTGGCGTGTTGGCTTATTCAGGTACAACCTATCAGACGCACCGTTTCGTGCTCACTTTCATGCCTGTACTGGCTCTCTTAGTGGGGATCGGCACCAGCACAGCCTTCTCACAACTGTTCGTTGCGGCACGTTCAGGCTATAGACTCAAGGGCATGCGGCACTCTGGCGCGGCATTGGGGATGGCTTTGCTTCTGGTAGGTCTGTGCGCGGGACTGGTTCAATGCTGGCAATCAGTGGAGCAATGGGCGGCTACCCACTCGTCGTTCAACAGGCAGGAACAGCAGGTCGTGGCGCTCGCGCGAGAAGCGATTGCGGCCACCGGAGAGGAGGGTACGCCCAGGGTCGTCTGCTTCGGGTTCAGCGCGCCGCTGTACCACCATACCCGCTGGCCTATACTCGATTTGTTCCTCCACGACGAAGCCGGCATCCGAGATTTCCTTGCTCAACCCGGCCCCCGTATAGTGGTGCTGCCGGAGGAGAGCATGTCAACGCAGTGGGCGGGCACTCCAACCGCCGCGCGCTGGCAGTGGCTCCAACGTAGCTACGAGCTAGCTCGGCAGGGCACCTCAGGGGCGTTTACGGTCTACAGGGTGGAGGACAGGTGAGAAGATCAGGGTCTGCCTTCCTCCAGCCCCTGTAACAATGACGCTTCGGGGGTGCCCACGACGCCACTGAGTCGCAAAGCATTCTTCAGGTCCTTCGACTCCAGGAAGCTGCGTGCCTGCTCGACGCTGTCAAACTCGTCCATCACCAGCAGGTCGTTGCGGTCCCCGGCCACCTGGAAGATGCGGTACCGCTTCCAACCGTAGCGCATCTTCAACTCCGACAGGCCATCGAAGACCTCTTTCCACGTGTTGTAGTCCTCTACCCTGTGTCGAACGTGAGTCCAAGGCATGAGCGTGCTCCTTTTCGCCGCATTATCTGCATCGAGAGAACAGCATAACAGCACGGAACGCGCCCCGCTTGCACAGGGTGGTGTGGTAGAATGCCCGCGAAGACACGTGCGTTCCGGCGCGCCTTACGATTAAAAGAGGGTCAATTGCCCGCCATGAAACCAAGAGTGACGGTTATATCGTTAGGTGGCACCATCGCGATGCTGCCTTCGGGCGCGGGCGGGGTAACTCCCGCGCTGGATGGTGCCGCTTTGGTCGCAGCCGTGCCTGGGCTGGAGGAGGTGGCCGAACTGACGGTTGTGTCGTTCCGGCGGCTGGGGAGCGCGCATCTAAGTCTTGAGGATGTGATAGCTCTCTACTCCGAAGTGGCACGGCACATCGACGGCGGCGCGGAGGGCATCGTTATCAGTCAGGGTACGGACACGCTGGAGGAGGTAGCCTTCGCCCTCGACCTGCTGCTGGATAGTGTAGTCCCGGTGGCGGTTACAGGTGCCATGCGCAACCCCAGCCTACCCGGCGCGGACGGTCCTGCTAACCTGCTGGCCGCCATGCGAGTGGCCGCCAACTCCCAGGCGAGGGGCCTCGGAGTAGTGGTTGTCTTGAACGACGAGGTCCACGCCGCCCGTTACGTGCGGAAGACGCACACTACGAGCACCTCCGCGTTTCGCTCTCCTCTCACCGGACCACTCGGCTGGGTGGTGGAGGGCCGCGTGCGAATTGCCAGCCGCCCCACATCACGCCCGCGGCTGGGCTGGGAACCTGGCAATACGCCGCCCATCGTGCCGGTAGCGCTACTCTCGGTAAGCCTGGGAGACGACGGGCGCTTGATTGACCTGGTGCAGCAGGCAGGCTACGGAGGGCTTGTGGTTGAGGCTTTTGGAGCCGGACACGTGCACGTGCCTGTCGCCTACCGGCTCAAAGAGCTAGCGGCTGTCATGCCGGTGGTGCTGGCATCCCGCACCGGCTCAGGTGAAACGCTGCGCCACACCTACGATTTCAGCGGCTCGGAAAAGGACCTTTTATCCAGCGGCCTTATCGGCGCGGGGCCACTCGATGGACCAAAGGCCCGCATCCTCCTCTCCCTCCTTCTCAGCACGGGCGCGACTCGCGAGCAAATCGCCGCTGAGTTTGCTGCGTGGTCGGGTGACCAGGCTTCACAAGACTAGCGGCTTCTGAGGGAGCGACCTTCGTGCCGTTCTATAAGCTCGACTATCGCAGGCGGTAGAGGTTTGCTCTCCTGCGTCACGTGATCGAAATGCACGATGACTGTGGAGCCTCTAGCCACAATCTCCCCAGTTTGCGAGTCCCGCATCTCGTGCTCGAGGGTCCAGCTCTTGTTGCCTATCCGCCCGGCGCGGGTGTATACGTGCAGCGTCTGGCCGTAGAAGACGGGCTTCAGGAAATCAACCTCGGCGCGAGCCACCGTCATATCAAACTCGCGGGGGTCTGTTAGACCTGTGAGGTGGCCGTAGTATGCCACGCGGGCCGACTCGATGTAGGTCAGGTAGATGGCGTTGTTGACGTGGCCGAACATGTCCACGTCGCGGAAGCGCACCTCGATTGGCAGACAGAAGTTCCAGTCGGTCTGCTGCGGAGAACTATCATTACTTGTGCTCATGGTGGGCAATATATCGGCACGTCCAAAGGCTGTCAAGATGGTATGCCGGGGAGGCGTCGAACCTGCGCGGGGTGCCCGGTGTCTTACGTTGCAGCGTTCAGATGACCAGCAGCAGTGCTATATGCGACCTCACCTTCCGCTACCGTCATAGACACATTGAAGTCGTCATCCAGGAGGACCAGATCGGCATGCTTGCCCACTTCCAGGCTGCCCTTCGTGTCCGAAACACCTGTAGCACGTGCGGCATTCAAGCTGCTTGTGGGCCATAGCTCCGAAAGGTCCCTGCCCGTCGCCCTGCTTATGTTCTGGAGCGCCCTGTTCATGGTCAGCGTGCTGCCCGCGAGGGTGCCGTCGGGCAATCTAACCGCGCCATCCCTTACGACTACCTCTCGATGGTCCAGGTGGTAGGTACCATCCTTGCTCCCGGCCCACCGGATGGCGTCCGTTACAAGAATGACGCCGCCCGGCCCCTTTACGTCCACCAATAATTTCATAACCAAGGGGTGCACGTGGATGTTGTCGGCTATCAGCTCGCACGATATCTCCGGCAGGCCCAGGGCCGCACCCACGGTGCCCGGCTGCCGGTGGTTGAGGACGCCCATCGCGTTGAAGCAGTGCGTCACGTGTTGCAGCCCGTGGTTGGCGGCCTCCACCATCTGCTCGTAGCTGCATGAAGTGTGTCCGGCGGACACAGCGATGCCCCGGCGCGCACATTCGGATACCAGCCAACGACTCTCCTCGAACTCTGGGGCCAGGGTAATCCGCCTGATGATGCTGGTATCCAGGAACTCAAGCGCCTCTTCTTGCTGCGGTACGCGTATGAAGTCGGGGTCCTGTGCCCCGGCATTTGCGGGGTTGAGATAAGGGCCTTCCAGGTGGGCACCCAGGATAGTGGCACCGCCTGTGACTCTTCCCTTTGCCCCAGCAATCGTATGTAGGGCCTTTAGGATTGCCTCTCGTGAAGCTGTCCAGGTGGTCGGTAGGTAGGCAGTCACTCCATGCCGCGCGTAGAAACGGGCTACTTCACGTAGGCCCTCGGCATTGGCATCCATCGCTTCGACGCCAACGGCACCGTGAGCGTGAACGTCAATAAAGCCGGGCAGGAGATTGAGACCTGCCGCGTCTATTGTCTGCGACACATACCCTGGAGGAAAATCGGGTCGGTGGCCGGGAGCCATGAGCCTGATCCTACGGCCCTCTGTCAGCAGCCAGCCCCTTTTCCAGGTGCCAATAGGAGTAAAGACCCGTACATCTGTAATAAGTAACCTTTGCTCCGGTTCAGAGTTCATAACACCCTCAGACCTGTCCGAAAGATAATCATTCTCGAAACGATCAAAAACAAAATTGTTGAATACCAGCACCCAAGCGCCACACTGTCATTTCGAACGTAGTGAGAAATCTCGTCCTCTGGACCTATGTTGCCCCTTTCTCACGAGATTCTGTCCTAGGAAAGGTGAAACCATGTGCTGAGGGACGAGATTTCTCACGGAGTTTACCCTGAGCGTGGCCGCATGTTCGAAATGACAGGGTGAGATTCAGCTCCCTGTTTGCGATACTACCACTTTTCGAAACAGAGTTGGAGCCTATGAAGTAAGTGGCAGCACTTGGCATCGATGTAGAACGATGTACAGGCTGCGCGGCTGCTATAATGTGGGTGGCATCGTAACACAGTGCCACCCACATTATAGCAGCCGCATAGCAGCCGCGCAGCACGCGTTCTCCTACGGGTCGCGACGACGCTTGGGCTTTGGCGCACCACCGAAGTCCCGGCGCGAAGGGTAGGCCCTGCCCTCGGAGCGCCTGCCGGTCCTACCTGCCCGCTCTCCGTCGGGGGAGTCAGTCCTGCGGGGGCTGGGCGTGCGAAACTGCCTCGGACCGGGTGGGGGAGCAGACTTGCCGTTGCTGCCGTCAGCCGCCTCTACCTGCAACTTACGTCCCTTGATGGTGGTGTTGCGCAACGCCTCTATCACCTGGTCGCGGTCGCTCGCGGGCACTTCCACGAAGGCCACCCGGTCGTAGATATCTATGGCCCCGATAGCCCGGCCCGGTATTCCGGCTTCGTTAGCTATCGCGCCCACAATATCACCGGGGCGTACTCCCGCCTCACGGCCGACGTTCAGCACCAGCCGCACCATGCCCCGCTCCACACCGTCGCTGATCGTGCGTGCCTGGGCCGGTTCTACCATCTCGGTCAGCGGGCGCTCGCCGTCGGAGGCCATCTTCGCGGCGGCGGCGGCTATCTCGGCCAGGTCGAACTCCTCCGCAAGCTCCGTGACCATCTGCATGAAGGGAAGCAGATTGCCCGCCGCGATCTTCTCGCGGATGGAGGACTTCATCGCCTCGCGCCGCCGAGCCTCTATATCTACCAGCGTGGGCAGGCGCATAGGGGTTATCTTTTGCCCAATAATGCGCTCGATCACGCGCAGCCATCGTATCTCGTTAGGCTGGACCAGAGTGATGGCTTTACCGGCACGGCCCGCCCGTCCGGTGCGCCCGATACGATGCACGTACGACTCCGCGTCCTCAGGGATGGCGTAGTTGAACACGTGAGTGACACCCGTAATATCGAGACCGCGCGCGGCTACCTGCGTGGCGACCAGCAGATCGACCTGGCCGCCCCGGAAACGCTGAAGCACGCGGTCCCGCTGCGTCTGGTTCAGGTCGCCGTGGAGCGTCTCGGCATCGAAGCCACGGGACTGTAGCGCCTCGCCCAGTTCATCGACGTCACGCTTGGTGCGGGCGAAGATCATGGCAGACTCCGGCTCCTCGTGGTCGAGCACGCGGGTGAGGGCATCCAGCTTGTTGCGCGGTGTGACCTCCACGTAGAACTGCTCTATCGCTGGCACCGTCATGTGGGTTGTCTGCACCGTCACCTGGACGGGGTCGTGCAGGTAGCGTTGCGCCAGTGCTGCGATCCTGGGAGGTATGGTGGCCGAAAAGAGGGCCATCTGCCGCTCCGGGGGCGCGCTATCGAGGATGCTCTCTATATCCTCCAGGAAGCCCATGTCGAGCATCTCATCTGCCTCGTCAAGCACCACGTACTTGATGTCACCTAGTTGCAGCGTACCCCGCCGCAGGTGGTCGAGTACGCGCCCCGGAGTGCCGATGACGACGTGCACGCCTCGGCTGAGGGCATGTAGCTGCCTCTCAATCGGCTGCCCGCCGTACACGGGGAGCACGCTCAGCTTCTTGAAGTGTCCCAGCCGGTGCACAGCCTCGGCCACCTGAACGGCAAGTTCTCGAGTGGGAGCCAACACGAGCGCCTGGGTGAGCCTGCTCTCTGGGTCCACACATTCAACAATAGGGATGGCGAAAGCGGCGGTCTTGCCGGTGCCGGTCTGCGCCTGGGCAATCACGTCCCGCCCTTCGATAAGGAGGCGTATCGTCTGCTCCTGGATGGGTGTTGGGGCTTCGTAGCCGACCTCGGCTACTGTAGCGAGCATGCCTTCGCTAAGTTGTAAATCCGCAAATGTAGTATCCGACATTCATGTTGCTCCTAAACAAATTCTCTCACAGCCTGGTACTGGCTCTTATAGCTGTACATGCCACATAAAGCAAGTTCTGTGCACCTGGGAAAGCGCGCCAGTTTGCGGAGATATATGTAAGCTACCCGTTCGCCCTTCAAAGTGATGGCACAAAACCTGTACCGGACTCAAAACAGTCGATTTGGTGTAAGATGGAAGTGTGCGTAGGCGCTCAGCACGGCTGCACCTGTATCTTATCTTAGTAGTTGATGGTTCAGAGATGGCGATAGACACTACACCCCAAAAGTCAGAAACGCTAGGCCCCCTGCCTGGAGCAGTTCAGCAGGTGCAGGGGCACGTAGTGCTGTGCGGCCTCGACGGGCTGGGTTTGCGTACGCTCGAGGAGCTACACCAGCTAGGTGAGGATGTGGTCATAGTGGCCCACACGCCCCCAGAGACCTTCGTACAACGGGTGCACGAACTGGGGGCCACCCTCATCAGCGGCAACCAGTGGGAAGAGCCGGTGCTGCGCCAGGCGGGGGTAATGTCGGCCCGCGCTATAATCCTGACCGACAAGGACGACGTGGCGAACCTGCACGCCGGGCTGGTAGCGCAGGACCTCAACCCTAACATCCCGATCATCCTGCACATGTTCAACATGGAACTGGGCCAGCAGGTGAAGGCCCTGTTCCACAACTGTGCCGTGCTAAGCTCCTCCGAGATAGCCGCGCCCGCCTTTATAGCCGCTGCCCTGCACCCCTACTGGGAGCAAAGGCTCGACGTGGAAGGACATACGCTGGTAGTCCGTGCCGCCAGGGCGCAGGGGCGGGTATGGGGAGGGAACCGGGGCGCGGTAGCGGTCACCAAAGACCCACGCGTGTTGTTGCCCCTGGCCTGCATCAAGGGAGACGGTAAGGCTACCCTCTTCCCCGACACAGATGCTTCGCCCAACGCCAAAATGCCGGTTATAGGCGAGGTGTGCGAGGACGTGGTGTTCCTGGTAGATGAAGGCCCCGTAAGCGAGACCGCGCCCACAGGAGAGCACGAGCCAAGGCGCAAGTTCAACGTCGGGCAGACGTTGCGCACATGGCGTACTCTGTTCATGGCGGCGGACGTGCGGTTGCGGTGGCTTTCGGCCATGCTGCTGGCGCTCGTGATTGTCAGCGCCCTCATCTTCTCGCTGTTCCAGGGCCTCTCTCCCCTCGACTCTATCTACTTCACCGTTAGCACTATCACGACAACTGGCTTCGGGGATATCTCTCTCGTCAACTCTCACCCCGCCCTCAAAATTTACGGAACGCTGTTGATGGTGCTGGGTGCCGCTGCCCTGACAATATTCTACGCTTTGATAACCGACGTGCTGGTAAGTGCTCGCCTGGCGCAGGTAGCAGGCGCCGACCTCAGCCGCAAGCGCGACCATATAGTGGTGGCGGGCCTGGGCACGATAGGCTTCATAGTGGCGCAGAAGCTCTCCCAGATAGGGGTGCCCGTGGTCGCGATTGAACTAAACCCCAACGGTCGCTTCGTACCTGCTATAAGGGCATTGGGCGTGCCAGTTGTCCTGGCGGATGGCAGGCTGCCGGAGACGCTGGAATCGGTTGGCATCAAGAACGCGCGCTGCCTGGTAGCCGCAATAGACGGTGACATAGCGAATTTGCAGACTGCCCTCACTGCACGCTCGCTCAACCCAAACCTGCGCGTGGTGCTGCGCCTGTTCGACCCCGACCTATCATCGCGCATGGAGCGCACCTTCGAGATCCACGTATCGCGCAGCCCGGCGGCACTGACCGCGCCCGCCATGCTGGCTTCCGCCGTCGGAGGTCACGTGATAGCCCCCGTGCAGGTAGCCGACCAGGTGGTTTATATAGTCCAGACCAAGGTGGACCCAGGCTCGGCGGCAGATGGTAACACTATAGATTGCCTCGAGGAAAACGCCGAGGACGAAGAAGGGGGTCTTGAGGGCCGTGTGCTCTTGCTGGTGGATAACGGCACCCATAAATGGCGTCCGGCCAAGGGTACGGTGCTGCGTGGCGGCCAGCAGGTGGTGCTTGCGGTGTCGCAGAAGGGCCTCCCCCATCTACTGTCGCTGACAAACCCCGGCCCTCTCGCCAACGGGCAGACCCAGACGCCCTCCAGCAACGGCAATAGGCGCTACCCGGCCGAACGGGGTACATAATTTGCAATAGCTCATGCTCCAACACTGAACCGCACACGCGTGAGGAGAGGACCACATGACGCTACCGCAACGACCCCTCGGCAAGACCGGCGTGAACGTGCCCATAATCGGCTATGGCACCGCTCCCCTGGGCAAGATAGAAGGGCCAGAGGAGCCATCAAAGGCCAAGGCCGCCAAGCTGCTCAACCTGGCTATAGACCTGGGCATCACCTACCTCGATACCAGCCCCGACTACGGCAGCCAGCCCAAGCTCGGTGAGGTGATGAAGGGCCGCCGCGACGAGGTGTTCCTGGCTACCAAGATCAACAAGCGCAGGCGCAAAGACGTGCTGGACGAAATACGCCAGAACCTCAAGGAGCTACAGACCGACCACGTAGACCTCATCCAGGTACACGCGGTCAACGTCATGGCGGATCTCGAAGCGGCCCTCGCTCCCGATGGAGCAATGTCGGCGCTGGAGGAGGCCCGGCAGCAAGGGATGACTCGCTTCATAGGCATCACGGGGCACGCCCGGCCCTCTGTGCTCGCCCACGCGCTCGACCGCTACGACTTCGACACTGTACTTGTGGCTCTAGGTGCCGTGGACCGTCTGGTAAGCGGCCCGGAAGAGGCGTTGCTGCCGATAGCCAGGCGCAAGGACGTGGGCGTGATTGCGATGAAGGTATACGGGCACGGCGAGCTAAAGAAGCGTGAATTGGCTTTGCGCTATTCGCTGGGGCTGCCGGGAGTGAGCACCGCCATCCTGGGGATGAAGGAAGCGGCCGAGATAGAGGAGAACGTGCGCCTCGCCCAGTCCTTCAAGCCGCTGGAGGAAGATGAGTTGCAGGCGCTTCTCGATGAGGCGAAAAAACTGGTAGAAAGCGACAAGCCCGCCGACGACAGCCCCATCTTCTGGATATACGACAGCAAGTCGATGGCCTGGCAGGAGAACAGCATACCGGCCACTGTGGCTTACTAGCAACACTTTTAGCGGGGCACCAGCCGCAGAAGCCTCTACGGACGGAGTTGCTTCTGCATTTGATAGGTGCCCCGCATCTTCTTGTAGCCTAGCTTCCGGTTCATAGCCAGTATAGGCGCGTTCTGGGAGGCATTGCCGGTCTTGAGGTGCTTGACGCCGAGAGCCTTGGCGACACGGTGCGAAAGCAGCTTCAAGGCTAGCCCGATCTTGCGCCCACGGTAAGCGCTATCTACTCCCAACATCATGACGTGCATTGACTCGGTCTGGGGGAAGTAACCAACAGCGCACATCCCGATCCATCGGTCTCCATCTGCGGCGACTATCTGCCCCTCCGGTACGTACCACTCGGATTGGAATACTATCTGGCTGAACTCCTCAAGGGAGGGGAATACACGCTCCCCAGGTATCTCGGTGTCGACGTATCTATTTAGCTCGTACAGCCTGCGTTGAGCCTCAGGGGTATTGCCGAGGTCAGCCATCGAGAAGAAGCGGACGCCTGTGCTTTCCGCACCCTCAATCACCCCTGCGAAGGCGGACTCGTCAAAGGCCTGCACGTCAAGCCGCGAACCATAGGTATGCAGGTCGAGGTGGAAGCCCCTGTGCTCGGCAAAGGCCAGGCTGGGTGCATCGTCGTCCAGCACGCTTGTATCGAGCTTCTCAGCCCGCCTGTCCATCACGAACGCCATGCCGTCCTCATACAGGCGAGTACCCAGGCCCCTGTTTCTTACATCTGAAGACACAAGCACCCAGAGGTTCAGCCGTCCAGGGTCCCAGGTGCCATACTCTCGCTTCACCCACGTGTAGCCCACCAACCGCCCACTACCCTCTAGGGCGACAGTCTCCATAAGAAGGTCGCCGCGAGCAAGCTCTTGCTGGCGCTCGTGCTGCCATGCTTCAAGCGTAACCGGCTCAAGAAAGTGCGTGTTCAGTAGATCGACCACAGCCTGCGAGTCGATGTCTGGGTCCAAGGGACGTAATGTAAAGCTGCCGGTCATGTTTACTCCATGCTGAGAGAAAGACTTGTCAGTAGCAGCACGTAGTATATCCTGGTGGGCGACTTTGGTCATCCTTGGACGCGGACTGGTACAAGGGATTGCGCGAGGGTGGCTACTTTGCAGCGGACACGCACACACGGCAACTGATAGGCTATATTCTTTGGGCTGGCATGTGCATAACCGAAAAGGGCATGGCCCAAATAGCTACAATAACTGCGCTGGAATCCAGAGTCCGTTTTCGGCTACGGATAGCAGAGAAGGTAGGTCTCGCAAAGGTGGTGCAGGCCCGCACAGGAGGTCAGATGGCCCAGGTAGACATCAACGACATCGTCGAGTACCAGGTGTTCCGGCGCAACCCCGGCCCCCTGCTCGCCCGCGCCGCCGAGGGCAGGCCCCTGTTGCTGCTCAAGGGCCGCACCCGCTTCGTGATAGTGGACGCTGAGTCGTACAACAGCCTGGTGCAAAAAGCAGCGGACGGAGAGCACCCTGCCCCGGACGCGGAGGACGCAGGCATGGAGGAGGGTGCGGCATGATTATCGCTGTGGCCCAACACAAGGGCGGCACCGGCAAGACCTCCACGGTGCTCAACCTGGGCGCTGCCCTCGCGGAGAAGGGGCACCGCGTGCTGCTGGTGGACCTCGACCCTCAGGCCGACCTCTCGGCCGGGTTGGGTATAGAGGTAGACCTCGAAGACAAGAACCAGCACCCTACCCTCTACACCGTGCTGGCTGAGGAGCAGGGCACGCTGGCGAAATTAGTCGTTCCGGGCGGACTAGAGCGGCTGAGCCTGGTACCCGGCACGCTCGACATGGCCGACCTCGAACTGCACCTGGCCCCGCAGATTGGGCGGGAGCGGGTGCTGGAGAGCGCGCTTGCGGAAGTCACAAGCCGCTACGACTACATACTGCTCGACTGCCCGCCGTCGCTGGGGCTTATCACGGTGAACGCGCTGGTGGCCGCCGACTGGGTGCTCATCCCGGTGCAGGCCGAGCCGCGTAGCATCCGCGCCACCAAGAGGATGCTGGCCGCTGTGGGCCTGGTGCAGCGCAAGCTCAAGCGGCCCGACCTGCGGGTGCTCGGCTTCGTGCTCACCATGACCGGCTCCAGCAACATCACCAAAGAGGCCGAGGAGCTGCTGCGGGCCACGTACGGCGACCGTGTGCTCAAAGCTACTATTCGCCGCCGGGTGCGCGTCACCGAGGATACCCTGTACCGCGCCCCCGTGCTGGCCTTCGCCCCCAGGAGCCAGTCCGCCGATGATTTCCGCGCCCTGGCAGTAGAGGTGCTGGCGAGGACCGCCATGATGAGAGAGAAGGAGATAGCCCATGCCAGCTAACAAGAAAAGACCCACGATGGCCGAGGTGCTCAGCACCGACAGTAAAGGCGGGCTGCTCTCCTTCTTCGAGCGCGCCGCCCTCGACTCGGGCACCGAGCCGGATGCCTCCCTTGACGTGAAAGAGTTGCGCTTGGACGAGATCGACCCCAACCCGCGCCAGGCCCGCCAGGCTTTCAACATAGAAACCCTGATGGAGCTTGCCGACAGCATCAAGGAGCACGGAGTAATCGAGCCTATTGTGGTGCGCCCCACCGGCAGCCGCTACGAGATCGTGGCGGGCGAGCGCAGGCACCGGGCGGCCAGCATGGCGCGGCTTACCACTATCCCCGCCCGTATCATGCACCTCGACACCGAGCAGGCAGCCATCATCACGGCCCTGGAAAACCTGCAACGTGAAGACCTCGACATTGAGGACGAGGCCCGGCAGTTCGCATACCTGCTGGAGATTACCGGCCTCTCGCAACGCAAGCTGGCCGAGAAGCTGGGCGTCAATTACAACTACCTATCACGCCGTGTGCGCCTCCTCAAGCGGCCCGACCTGATGGAGATGTACCAGTCCGGCCGAGCCAAGCTGCACGAAGTGCTCTCTATGCTGGACCAGTCGTTAGCAGGTGAAAGCCAGGGCGAACCTGAGCTAATAGAGCGTGAGGACATGCCCGGCTACATTGTGGTGCGGGTGGATAACATCAGCGAAACGGGCGGGGGCCGCGACGACGGCAAGGCCGCGATGTTCCGCTGGCGGCCCGCCATGCAATTCCGCAACTGGCTGAACCGCACAAGCATCACCGCCATACCCCCCGACGAGCGTGCCAGCTTCAAGGCCCAGATAGCCGAGATCAAGGCCAAGCTGGACGAATGGGAGCAGGCGCTATCCCAGGCAGTACAGCAGGAGGAAGCCGCCAGCAGCGAAGTTGCCACGGAAGCCGCTATTGGAGAAGAAACGGAAACGCCAAGACGCCAAGACACAGAGGACGCGCCAAGTTATTAAGGATTGTTTCGTTAAGGAAGGGGCAGGGTACATCACGCACCCTGCCCCCTTTCCATTCAACCGACCCTGACACGCTTTGTGTCGTTGCATCTTTTACTTTCCCTCTACCAGATCGCGTAACACCGTGAAGAAGTAGGCGATCTTGTTCTGGATGCCCTTGGCCCCCTGCTTACCCTGGTACAATCGTGTCCGGCGCTTGGCCTCGTACAGCATCTCTACGAAGCCGGCCTCGTCTACGCCGGATTGCCCCCAAAGGCGGAGGGCCTGGGTGACGTTGGCTACGGTGTGGCTGGAGTCACCAAGCTCGTCGGAGAAGTCTGTCAGGACCGCAGCGATGTAAGGTGAATAAGCGGTGGCGGTATCCTTACTTTTCTCAAAACCATTTTTTTCTTGAGATAGCCGATTCGAATCGTCACTCTGTTGTATTTCTGTTTCTTGGATGGATGGATGTTGTGTGTCGCGTGAGCGGACAGGGGCCTGTTTCACCCCGTCACCCTCCCCTGTACCGTTGCGGGACCCGGCCTGTTTCGCCGTAGAACCCTCCGGCGTTTCACTGTGAGACCCCCCATGTTCTACATTAGAACCCCCCCGTGTTTCACGGCGATACAGGGGGTGTTTAGCCTCATTTGACGCGCTCATAGAAGCGGTTCCGTGGCCGTAGGGCGGGTCGTCGGGGTCGCGCATGCGGAGGGCGAAAGTGGTTACGTCGCTGCCGCCGTCCTCGCGGAAATTGTGCCTGGAGAGGATGATGCCTTTCTCCACCAGCCCCTTGATGGCCCGCACCGCGCTGGATTTCGCCACACCCGCCCCGAAGTCGAGGCGGGTGCCATCGCGCTTCACGATGCCCCCGGTGATCTGTGACAGGCTGATGTTATCGAGTTCCTTCTTCCAGCCGAAGGTGCGGCGCACGATGTACAGCAGCACCCGCAGCTCGGCCTCGGTGAGCAGGCCGGGTGCCAGTAGCTCGTCGAAGATCTGGTCCGGGGTGGGGGTGTACCTGGGGGAATCAAAACCGGCGAAGACGAAACCGTCCGGCTTTTTCGACATAAAGAAATGCTCCTTACCTCTTGACAAGGTAGGAGCAGAGTGATATATTAGGTTTATCCAGAACCTAATACACATGCTCGTGGCCCTTGCCAGAGGTCCACTTGAGGCGAAAGAAGCGGAACCCACTATGCCAGTAGTAGGGTTCTTTTCTTTTCACCCGACCTGTTCAGTTGAGCGGGTTAGACGTTGCCGCCTCCGCTCGTTGTCTGCTGAACGTTTACCTCATTCGCTGTCTCAACCTCTCAAGTTTCTGTAGCTGCTCGTGGGTTGAGCCTGCTTTCCTGCCTCGGCTGCCAGGCTTCGGCGGGTCTTGCATGGTTATGCCCCTGGTCCGCACTTGCGTTGCCTTTCCGTTCGGGCTGCCAGGCTCAACCGGGGGCTGTGCGAGTGCTCGCATTTGGAGTAGAAAGCTACTCCAAAGTATGCTGCAAAAGACATGTCGCAGGGGAGGCTAGCCGTCGGTGCCGGTGCGCTTCTCCTCGATGTCGGCGTTAGTGGAGGCGCGCTGCACCAACAACTCGTACTCGGCCGCGTCGAGCATGACGACCTTCTTTCGGCCCTTGATTACGAGCATCGGCCTGCCTGCACTGGCGCGCATTATCACCGGTCCTGGGTTGCGTCTGAAGCTCTGGTACTCAACTATGTCGCTCAAGGCGATATTTACCTTATCCATCGCGCCTACGCCTCCATTCTGTAACCTTGCTGTCTGTTGTAAGCAATAGCTATCCGGTGGCAGTGCCGGCACTTGTATCATATAGCCATACCCCACTATGGATGCAATAGGGTTATGCACATCCTTGCTCAGAATCTACGCTAAATATAGCTGAGAAACAGGACACGTTTCGGGACGAGATTTCTAAGCACTAAGCGCCGTCGCTATTTTCAGCAAGAGCTAGGTAGCGTCTTGCGGGCCAACTTTGGAGATATAACCGAGACTTATATCACTAAACTGCCCTCATCCCCTAACTTCTCGGCTGCTCCCGCGTTATATTGTTACTTACTGCCGGTCGGCAACAACGCCTTCCTGCACAAGCATACAGAGTATATACAACCGAGTGCCCTGACGATATCGGTTCCAAGCTACAACGTACTACGAATCATCGGAGGTCATCATCATGGCAGACGTCGTACACAGCGAACAAGCAGGCGAGTGGCTAGGCCACGTATGGAGACGCAAGGAGACCCCGGACCAGATCACGCAATATTATTGGTCGTTATCATTCACCGGTGATATGCGCGAGATGCTCCAGAAGCAAGCGGAGCAGACCGGCAGCCAGGCCCCTGTAGTGCCCGATAGCTGCTTCTACTACACCGAGGACGCAGCCAAGCAAGATCTCAAAGAGCGGTTGAAGCGGCACGGCATCTCCGGCTAGCAAGTCTAAACGCCAATACGCCTAGACGCCAAGGACCACGCCAAGGTTGAGGATTGTGGCTCAAATTAAAGGACCAGGGTACGAGATGTCGTACCCTGGTCCTTTTTGTACTCTTAAAACCCGACCTACCTGGCGTGGTCCTTGGCGTCTCGGCGTATTGGCGTTTAGATATTCCTGGTTAACTGCCTCTGGCCGCCTTGAAGAAGGCACCGGAACCTACTCTGAGCAGGCCGTGTATGGAGGCCAGCACAATATTAGCTCCCCGTTCAACGAGCGACCTGGCGTCTTCCCCGGTGGCGGCAGTGGTGCCCACTACCAGCCCGGCAGCCCGCACAGTCGCGAACAGGCTGTCCACCATCTCTTTTACTTCGGGGTGTGCGGGGCCATCGGTGAAGCCCATGGACACGGACAAGTCGCGTGGGCCGACGATGAAGCCGTCCACGCCCGCCACCTGCACCAGGCTGCCCAGGTTGTTGACCGCCTCCATCGTCTCGATCTGGGGGAGGACGAGGGTCTGCTCGTTGGCGAACCGCAGATATTCCTCCTGCTGCATAGACCCCAGCAGGTAATCGTTTGCGCGAACCGGCGCGATGCCCCTCTTACCCAGCGGTGGATACTTGACCGCCTCTACGAGCCTGCGCACGTCGCCGGCATCGGTGACGCTGGGCATCATCACACCCATGAGGCCCAGGTCCATGAATTGCAACACCAGCTTGGAGTCGGCGCTCCGTATGCGGGCGAGGGGTGTTATGCCCACCGTTTCACAGGCGCGTATCACCTGCTCAGCCTGTTGTGGCCCCCCGGCTCCGTGCTCGCAGTCGAGCATGTAGAAGTCGAAGCCCAGGTGCCCCAGCATTTCCACGATCCCCGGATCGTAGTTCGGCGACAATAGACCGAAAACAGGCTCGCCATTTCTCAACCTGCTCTTGAGAGCGTTCTCCCTCATGAAATCTCCTCCAGGCGCAATAGCAATATAGGTGCTCGCACCGTCGAGCGGTAGGCGGCACCACAGCATACCCGCTTTGCTCGTTTCCAGCCAATGCGTGGTGGGGGTGCCTCGCCTCTCGCTTTGTGTCTCCGGGACACACCCTACGGGACATCATCCCAGCCGAGGTCGTATCGTCACCCGGCTAAATCATCAGTTACTCTCTTACACCTCACAACAACAGCAAGCAACAGACTGGCAGGCGGAATAGGGGTACTTCTGCCAGAAATTGACCGCAACCTGGGCAACCTAGTGCCATCTGCAAAAAGCCTAAACGTAATACGGTGCCAAGTATACAAATGATGCCGAACGTCCATGAGAAAGCCTAGCCCTGAGGCGAATCTGAGGTACATGTTTGCTCGTGTCTCCATTGCTACGAGGTGTGTCCCAGGGACACAAGTGGCCTTTGACTGTGTCCCTGGGACACACCTTTCGCCTGGCCTATAGCTGCAAGATATCGGGCCGCTCGATCACCTGCCCCTTTACTTCGATTTGCTGCTGAGGCCACAGCGGGGAGGGCGTAAGAAGCTCCTGTTCCCTAGCCATCACCAGGAACGTGTCTTCCGACTTGGCACCGGGCACGCTCGGGTTCCACGCGAAGGCTTGCACCGCCTCTACAACTTGGTCAGTGTGTGGTGTGGCGACGTACTCTCGTGGCTCGTACCCCGCCGGACCTCCCTGGTGGTGGTGCCTCCACTCGTCGGGATATCCTGCTTCGGCGTATGCCTGCTGGATACGGGCGAAGATGACGTTGGTAGGCACTCCCGGCTGCGTAGCACTCACTGCGGCAGCATCCACAGTCGCGACGGTGCGCATTCTCGCTTTCAGATCATCCGGCATCGGCCCAAAATGCACCATGCGTGTTGCGCTCGCGACCAGGCCATACTTGCGGGCGCACAGCACCAGCATGGCCGTGCGCTCCAGCGTCTTATCCGTGGGCAGAGGGTGGCGGCGCAGTCTTATGCGTTCATCCGTGGCTATGAGGGTGACGATCGGTGTGGCACCGTGGGCGTATGTAGCCTCCGCCAGCAGTCCAGCGATATCGTACTCGCTCATGCCGGGCCGTATGGATACGGCGGCTTCACCTATGGCCGCCCCTGCCTCCGCACCGAGGGAGCGGAAGCGGTCTGCCTCGGCGGGAGTGAGCAGCCATCTTAGCCGGGCAATTTCGCCCCCCAGGTCGAGAAAGTCCGTGCCCGGCCCGTCGGTGCCCACGCGCAGACCTACCGTCAATTGTGATAGCCTTTGCCTGGGTTCGTGCCACGGCTCAGCGATTATCTCCCAGCCGCCGTCGCCGAAGCCCTCCTCATCGCGCAGACGTTCCTCCTCGATCACGTCGGTGAGCAAGTAGCGGGCGTCTCGCGTCACCAGGAGCGAACCTACGCCCCCTTCACTGGCGATGTTGACGAAACTGCGGCCCCCGCCACTCAGCCAGGCGACGTTGGCGGACCTGTTCAAAACCACCGCGTCAAGCTCGTGCTTGTCCATCAACGCTCGCAGCCTGTCCTCTTTCTCTTTCCACTCGGCTCTATCCAATCTTGTCACTCTCCTCCTTCATGGCGTAGAGGCAAGTTCAGCACTGTCCGTGCCCCGCTTCGGCATGCCATCTCCGCGTTGGCGCGCGTCTTGCTGGTTGACAAGGGGTTACGACTACCCACTGCCGCCTGCTACACACGGGCGAGCAATAGCTGCTTGAGGAGTGCACCGACGCATGAAGAGCGCAGCAGAAATGCCTGGACTGGTCCGTGAAGAGGCGGCAAGTGGCTTACAAATCGTGCTACAAGGGGGCACGGTCGATGAGGCGCGCGCAATCCTGGGGCCTCTTGCGTTGGAACAGGGCGAGCACACCGCCACAGGCCGCTGGGACACAGTTACACCCACGGATTCCGGTCTAGGCGCGGAAGGCCAGGTCTCTCATGGCGCCGGCACGGTGCGCTTTCGCCTGCACGCCCACCAACTGGAGGAAGTGGGCCTCTTCCGGCTCTCGTGGCGGTTAGAATTCGTGGACGGCTCTTTCACGGGGGCGATTGTACACCCCGTCTCGCTGCCCGGAGTAGCCGGTGAATCTTCTGCCCTCGACCTACCGAGTATTCACTACGGTGGTAATACGTTCGGCACAGGTCTGTTCCCTCACCCGCAGCCGGGCCGGGGCTTTGCATTCCGCGCCGATCGGCTGGCACAGCCTGCGATCCACTACGGCGCTGCCGGTGCTACCTGGAGCTATTTCGCGGAGGATGAGATTCCATCATCGCCAACGCCGGAGTTGCTTTACGCGCTAGGCATAGTCCCTTTGGTGGATGGTTCAAATGAGAGCGCCGGGCTGCGACTGTTCTTCCGCTACCCTCAGTCCGAGTTCGGGCACCGGGGGGATGGCGGCCCTGATGCTTATATCGCCAAGAGCACGTTCGCGCCGGGAGAGAATGCGAGCGCCACCTGGCAGCCGGGTGATGTGCTGC
Source organism: Chloroflexia bacterium (assembly GCA_036386675.1). Taxonomy (GTDB): domain Bacteria; phylum Chloroflexota; class Chloroflexia; order QHBQ01; family JADMIH01; genus JADMIH01. Next base: position 62,881 of record DASVVE010000082.1, read on the forward strand.
AAAAGACTCTCTACCTGTGGCTACGCCCTCCCGGCATCAGGCACAAGTACAGCGAACCTGCACGGTTCCTCTGGCGCAGGGCCTATCTCGACAAGCGTGCGCCTCCACCCTCACCACCCCTCTCGCGGCAGATAGCCCAGCACGTCCGCTGGTTCAACGCTCACCTTTACAACCCGAACATCGGCGGAGGCCAGTACGAGTCGCCTGAAGGTTCGGGCACCGCGATGCTCGGCTTCGTGGAGCAGTCGTTGCGTATGGCTGCCGTTGCATTTGTCTATGCCATCTATGGCTCGGAGAGCGCAGACCCTCCCCTATCATGGGATGAGTTGCGCCAGTTAAGAAGCCGCGCGGCGGGGGCACTTACGCGCTGGGCCACCGACGGCTTGAGTCCCGAAGGTTTGCTCTACCCGGTGTGCGATCGGGACGGCTTCTCCTTCGGCTATCGCGACTACTCGGACTACGAGAACCTTACGATAGTCAAAGACGAGAGCTTCGACACGCTCCGGCCTGCGGTTGAAGCAAGGGAACTATTGCTGGCCGCCAGGGCTACTCGGCTGAGTGGTGAAGTGGACGACAGCTTGCGAAGTGCGGCGGATTCGTGGGAACGTGCCGGTTACAGTGTGGCGGACTGGTTCTTGTCGCACGCGCTACCCTCCGGTGGGTATGCCTCACGCTACAGGCGCACCGGCGAACCGCTGGACCCCTACCCGGCGGGCACCGCGTCTGTAGTATCTCTGCTGTGCGATTGCGCTCGTCTGTTGAGTGACGCGAACCCGACGGCGGCGGAACGGTACCTCCAGGCGGCCATCGCTGCCTACGAGGGCACCCTGGCCGGGCTGGTGCGTGAGGGGCAATTCGGGGGCGGCACCCTCGACGCCTCCACTCCCGACCGCGAGGCTGCTATCGCGGCCCTTGAAGCCTGCATCCTGATGTACGAGGCCTCCAACGACAATCGCTACCTTGATGACGCGCGAATCGCCGCCGACAACTTGCTCAGTTACACCTTCGTCTATCCTATCAGGACGTTCGCGCCCGACACCGATGCGGCCCGGCAGAACATCTCCACATTTGGCGCGACCATAGTGTCGCCGGAGAACCAACACCTGGACCCGGTGTCCAGCGCGCCGGGGCTACTGTTATTCGGCCTGTACGCGGAGGACGATATATGCATCCAGGCCGGGGCAGAGTCGCTTAAGTGGGCGCTCGATGGGCGCTGGGTAATCCAGGAGGCGGAAGGGCTGAAGCAGTCCGAGCAGTTGCTGCACACACGCTGGTACTACAACGAATTCTTCTCGCGCAGGGGTGACTACCGACGGGGTATGCCGCTGTGGGGTCGCGCCGACAGCGAGCATGGCTGGCCGCAGGTGACGCCCTCGGCTGCTCTTATGGAGACCGGGCAGGTGGTGGTAGACTGGCCCACGGGCAGGGCTGCCTCGGCGGACTGCTGGCAGGTGGCGAGCAGCCACAAAGACGGCGACAGCAAGCTCTCGCTCGACCTCTTCCTGTGCGAGCGCGTGGGCAACCGCGAGCTTGTTTCGCTGTACCTGAGGGTGGTGCGTCTGCCCCGCAACCGCAAGCTGCGCGTGGACGCCAACGGGCGCAAAGTCTATCTCACCAGCGCCCATCTAGAAGCGGGGCAACTACTGAACGTGCCTCGCTTCGACCTGGTGAGGCTCACCATCGAGGAGGCAGAGGAGTAGTCTCTGCATGGCATTGCTCGAGCAGGAATTGTAGTACCAGGGTTGCCTTTGGCACTTCGAGCCCTGAGCGTAGCTGAAGGGTTCGAAATGACAAGGTTGGGCTTGGTCGTCATGGCTCATCAGCATACCTACCCGCCTGATTCTTCACTGGGTTCGGATTTACAAGGCTGAGGCTCCTCCCTGCTTGTATAGCATTCTGACTTGGGCAACGAGTGAAGCATCCTGCCTTTACAACCCCCGTTACCACGGTTCGTATTACCTGTAGTAGACCTACTGCGGACCAGGCTCCCACAAGTCTCGCCTCCCGCCAAAATGACCTCCCATATTCGGTACCTTTGTAACCTCTGACCTGCTTGACAGCGGCAGTAATACAATAATAGAATGGGGTTAGAGGGCGCCTGAGTGTGGAAAACTATCTCGATGTGCCCCCCTGTACGCGTGCTCCTATAGAGCGGGTGTCGTTGTGCTTGCTTTATAAAGTGCGTCACCAATATGCCTCAATGACGAGTGCGTTGAGCGACGATGCGAAAGGCTATGAAAGCGAAATGGACACTATGCATCTAGGACCCAAGGCCGCAGACTTCGTATGGGCTAGCGGCATTGAAGACTCGTTTATTCCCCAGACCCGCCGGGGGCACAGGGCGCTGGACGAGTACCAGCTCATGGGGCATTACAAGCACTGGCGAGAAGACCTGGCGCTCGCGAAAGACCTGGGCGTGAAGGTGCTGCGCTGGGGGGTGCCCTGGTACCGTGTCGAGCCGCTCCCCGACGAATACGACTGGCGCTGGACCGACGAGGTGCTGCCCTACATGGTTGAAGAGTTGGGTATTACCCCCATCATCGACCTGGTGCATTACGGCTGCCCCTACTGGCTGCGCCGCGAGTTCGCCAACGAGGAGTACCACACCTGCGTGTCCCGGTACGCCGCCGCATTTGCGGAGCGCTATCGCCACCTGGTGCGCTGGTACACCCCATGCAACGAACCCCTGGTCAATTCGCTACTTTCCGGCATGCAAGGTGCCTGGCCGCCCTACATGAAGGGCGACCGGGGCTACGTCAAGATGTTCGTGCAACTGGCGAAAGGCATCATCTCGACTGTCAACGCCATCAAGTCGGTGCAGCCGGAAGCCCAGATGGTGCACGTAGAGGCCGCGGGTATATGCCGGGCGGGCCACCCCGACGTGGAGTGGCTTGCCGAGCAGAACCGGCTCAAGGGCTTCCTCTCCTTCGACTTGATTACCGGCAAGATCACTCCCGAGCACCCGCTATGGCCCTGGCTCATGCAGAGTGGCGCCCGTACCCGCGATCTTGAGTGGCTCGCCCGGAGGCCCATCCCGGTAGACGTTATGGGCCTGAACTTCTATCCCCAGTGGTCCACCCAGGAACTATACCTGGACGAGCAGGGCCTCATCGTCTCGCGCACCGTGGAGCACGACGGTTCGGGCTTCAGCTCGCTGGTGGAGGACTTCTACATGCGCTACGGCGTGCCGGTCATGATTACCGAGACCAGCGCCCGCGACGCCGAGGAAGACCGTATCGCCTGGCTCAACTCTTCGTTGCGGATGATCAAGGACTTGCGCGAGCGGGCGGTCCCTGTGCTTGGCTACACCTGGTTCCCGCTGTTCACAATGATAGAGTGGAACTACCGCTGGGAGCGCGGCCCGCTGGAGAGGTACCTGCTCGACCTGGGCGTGTACCAGTTGAACACCGGCGGCGAGGGGGACCGCTGGCGGCCCCTCCCTATCGCGGAGCACCTGCGCTACCACATCCAGCACCCCCAAGAGGCAATAGGAGACCTTGCGATAGGCTGAGGGCCTCCTTCCAATAAAAGAAAATCGCCCCAACCAGGGCGATTTTTGCTGTTCGATGTAGTAGTATAGACACTATTCCTCTATACGATCATCTCCCACAATGACAAGGATGTCCACCGGGATGCCATCGGCTGCGACCGGGGCTTGCGACTCTGGGGCTTCTTTCACATCGTCGGGGGACATACCCAGCAGGGTGACGACCGTTTCCAGGGTGTAGGGCTTCTGCCCGCCGGTGAAGTCGGTGACAGTGGTGACTGGATGCTGGCCCCTGTTCTCGGCGTTCGACAGGTCGGCCACGTAAACGCCTAGCTCCGCAAGCTCGTCCCGTACTTTGCGGGCCAGCCCTGCCGTCCAGGTGCCGTTCTTCACCGATAGGCGGGCCGCTTCCTCTCCCAGTCGCGGGTTGGAGAACGCCTGCGTAATTGCGGGCCGTATCAAATCCCACCGGGGGATGAGCACGTTAGCGCCGCTGGGGAGAGTGGTCTCGCGTATCATGTTCCCTGAAATCACCACCGTCTGTATCGACTCAGCATCGATGCTCCTGGATAGCTGCGCCAGAGAGCCTATCTGCAGCGGCAGCAGGTCGGTGCGCACGGCATCGCCAAGCTCCTCTGCCAGTTCCGTGATATGGGCTAACAGGTTGAGGCTCAAGCCTTGTTCCTTTATCGCCAGCAGCACCTGTTGTTGCCGTGCGTTGCGCCCTATATCGCTGTCGGCGTGCCTGGAACGTGCGTATTGGAGGGCGGTACGCCCGTCCATGTGTTGCAGCCCGGCGGGTATGTACACGCGAGTAGCCCCGAACTCCTGGAAGGGGAACTGGTTGTCCACCAGCGGCCGGTGCACGTCGAGGGTGATGCCTTCTATGGTGTCTATTACCTGCTCGAAGCCCTCGAAATTGACCGTGGCGTAGTAGTGGACCGGTATGCCAAGGTTCTCACGAACGGTGGCCTTGGCAAGGGCGGGGCCGCTGCCCTTCCTTTCCTTCTCGCCGGTCTTGTAGGCTGCGTTTATGCGGTCCTCTCCATGTCCTGGTATCTCCACCCACAGGTCGCGGGGGAGCGATACCAGCGCGGCGGTCTTCGCGGTGGGGTCTATGTGCACGATGATCTGCGTGTCCGTGCGGATGTCTTCTACACCTTCACGCTCGTCCAAGCCGATCAGGAGGATATTGACAGGCTCTTTCTTATCCCAGTCGGGGTAGGTGACCGCGGGGGGTGTGCCCTCCGGCATGTCAGGCCCAGAAGTGAGTCGGGGAAGCTGAGGGACGGGCGTCTCGAATATGCCTCCTACCTCACCTGTCACGGTTGAAATGACTCCCGTACCTACGATGAACACCCCGGCCACTGCAACCCCCGCAAAGGCCGCCAGCAGCCCTGCCAGCACCATGACGAGCCTCATCCGCCGCCTGTGCATCTCAGTGTGCAGCCTGACGGCCCTGGGGTCGGTCAGGACCACTTTGCCGCGCGGTCCGCCGCCCACAGGCGGGCTGAGGGGCGCTGTGACGCGTCCTGCGGCCGTTGGCTTACCGTTCTTATGTGGAGATGTGTGTTGGGCTTCTTTACCGCGCTGGTTCAAGAACGAAAGCTCCTCGGCCGGTCAAGTCCACGCCCTACACCTGGCTACTCCATATGAGTACCAGGAGCGTGCGGGAGGTAGCGCAAGAGCTACCCCAGTCATAGGCTACCAGGTTGCGGAACAGGGTAGTACGTAGCCGCGTGCTCGTGTGCGGGCCTGTACGGCCAACATCATGGTAGTATAACCGAAAATCTGCGGATTGTACCATCAACATGCGTAAAGGCCAGCAGAGAAGGGTCATTCTCGGCGGGAGCTACTCAGGTATGGGCACAAATGTCACCTCTTGCAAGAGAGACGCCCGTCGTCTGAAGTCGAGGGCTACACTCTGCAAAGTCCGCCGGAGGGCGGACTGGTTCTTCTGAGAGTATCTATGAGAACTTAATGAGATGTCTCAGTCCCGCAGGGACTTTGCAAGGTGTAGCCCTCGAATTTATTCGACGGGCGTCTCCCTTGCAAGAGGTAGCATACGAGATGAAACTGCGCTGTCACCGCGCTGTTACCACCCCAACAGACGATGTATACTGAGGGCTACACTCCCCAGAAAGGACGCTCCACTTTATGCCTCAGATAGACTTCTCCCACTACTATACCTACGCCGAGATAAAGGACTTCCTGCACGCCTGCGCCGATGAATACCCCGACCTTATCACCGTGTCCGTCATCGGCAAGTCTTACGAGGGGCGCGACATGCTGCTTGCTATCCTCACCAATCGCGCCACGGGCACCGACCTTGAGAAGCCCGCCTACTGGATTGACGCGAACACGCACGCGGGGGAGGTCACAGGCTCCGCGGTGGCGCTCTACACCATCGCGCACCACCTGGACAACTACGGCAAAGACCCACGCGTGACGACCTTACTGGACGAACACGTCCTGTACGTGCTGCCTCGCATAACGGTGGACGGCTCGGAGAAGTACCTGACCACGCCCCACTGGATGCGCTCCTCCACCCGCCGCTACCCCTTCACGGAAGACCGCGAGGGCCTTTACATGGACGACGTGGACGGCGACGGCAAGATATTGCAGATGCGTATTGAGGACCCCAACGGTGCCTGGCGCGCCTCGGACAAGGACCCTCGGATAATGGTCAGGCGTGCCCCGGACGAGATCGGCGGCACCTATTACCACCTGGTCAGCGAGGGCCTCATCAACGACTGGGATGGGCACTCCATAAAGATGGCACCGCCCCGCGAGGGTCTCGACCTGAACCGCAACTACCCTTATGACTGGGCACCGGAGGGGGTGCAACGCGGCGCGGGCGACTACCCCTTCTCCGAGCCGGAGACGCGGGCCGAGGCCGAGTTCTGGTCCGCTCACCGTAACATCAACGGCTTTCTGTCCTATCACACCTACTCCGGCGTGATCCTGCGCCCCTATTCGACGCACCCCGACGATTACTTCAACACGCACGATCTCGACGTGTACAAGCTGATAGGGGAGAGGGGCACCGAGCTTACCGGCTACCCCTGCGTGTCGGTGTTCCACGGGTTCGCCTACGACCCCAAGGAACCAATGCACGGCGCAATGGACGATTACGCCTACGACTACTTTGGCTGGTTTGGCTTCACCACCGAGTTGTGGGACCCACCAAAGGTGGCCGGGCTGGAAGTCACCGACTGGATTGGCTGGATCAAGCACCACTCCGAGGAGGACGATCTCAAGCTGATGGAGTGGAACGACAAGGAGTTAGATGGCAAGGCCTTCATCTCCTGGCGCGAGTTCGAGCACCCGCAGCTTGGCAAGGTCGAAATAGGCGGCTGGGACACCAAGAACTACTGGACCAACGTGCCCGCCCGGTACCTGCCGGAAATCTGCGAGAAGCACTGCCAGTTCACCCTGGCGCACGCGCTCATGTCGCCACGGCTGGAGTTCCGCAGGACCGAGGTCGAGAAGCAGGCCGACGGCGTGTACAAGGTGAGCGTGGTAGTCGCCAACAAGGGCTTCCTGCCGACCTACACGAGCCGTAAGGCCCAGGAGCGCAAGATAGTCCGCCCCACCGAAGCGCGCATCAACCTGCCGGAGGGCGGCAAGCTAATCCTGGGCAAACGAGAGGAAGAGATAGGCCAGCTCGAAGGGCGCAGCAACAAGCTATACGCGGGCTGGTTCTCGTCGCGTGAAGTCACCGACAACGAGAAGCGGCTGGAGTGGGTCGTGCGTGGTGCCGAGGGCGATGAGGTAGAGATTGTGGTCAAGAGCGAGAGGGCAGGTACCATTAGGACGAAGTTGAAGCTTAGCTGATGCAGATTGCCCTAGTCGGGCAATTCTCTGTAGTAGCGGGGCGGTACTTTGTTGCTTTCCTGTTACTTTGGGCTGCATGGGTCGTTCAAGTCTCAGTAGGATGCTCTACTCAACCATCAGGAGGTACGGCAATAAAGCCATGATGTCGCAGGAGCTATCACTGACCGGATCGGCGTCCTTCACCTTTCCAGATGGCACGCGGGCCCTTGCTAGCTACTACTCGCAAGTTGAGAGGGGTGAATGGCGGGGGCATGCTCGCATTGTTATTCCCGACAAGGGCGGACTCGACCTGCTAGACTTGGTGGATGATGGGCAGACAGTAGATGAACCGCGCATTCACGTGATTTACGGTTTATCACCAAGTGAGGTCTTTCTATTCGGCGGGCCGAAAGCCTATCGAATAAATAGCAATGGCACGGTTATGGAAGAGGTCGAGCTATACCGTGGAAGGGAGTTAGAGGAATACTGGGATACCGCAATTGAAAGTACGGAAGTTGGCATCCTGGTTATTTACGAGAGTGGCTGTCTCCTGCTCGACAATATGCTCCAAGTGTCTTGGCATATCAAGAAATATCTTAACGATTTCTTCTATCGAGTGAGTAGCGACGAAATAGAGTTCCTTCGCGACCACGAAGAAAGATGGCGACTAGCACTCACCGACGGGCACGTTATAGAGCCGCCTAATGATAAGCAACCCGAAAGTACATAACAATCTCTACGGAATGGCTATGCGCCGACCAATTCGCCAACCGTCGTAAGCAGGTCGTCAACGTCGAAGGGCTTGGCGATGTAGCCGCTGGCCCCGACTTCCCGCGCCCACTGGCGGGCGTCCTGGGCGGCGGTCATCACGATAATCGGTAGATGCACGCCTTTCTCCTTCAGGATGCGCGCGAAGTCCCAGCCGTTGAGCACGGGCATGCGCATATCGAGCAGCACCAGGCTTGGGCGGTTGCGCTCGATGCAATCGAGACCTTCCGCCCCGTTCGCTGCCTGCTCTACCTCGTACCCCTCAAATTCCAGGATGGTGGCTACAGTGCTGAGGATCTCCGGCTCGTCGTCAATGACCAGGATTGGGCCGCGTTCCGGCATGCGTTCCTCCGTCAGACATGACCAGGGGTGTTTGTGGCACCACGCCACCGCCGCTAGTTGTAGTCTGCACCGTAAATTGTTCCCGCGTCAGGTTGTCCATACCCCTTGTCCTACCATCTTCCTTGCCGACCGCAGGCTCAACCGGCAGGACGACCTGGAAGGTGCTGCCCTTGCCCGGCTCGCTGGTGGCCGCGATACGGCCACCATGTTGTTCGGCTATGCCCCGGCAAATGAACAGGCCGAGGCCCATGCCCGAGAACTTCCGGTCGTTCACGTTGGTGCCCCGGTGGAATCGCTCGAACAGGCGTGGTATGTCGGCACTGGGGATGCCTATCCCCTCGTCCGTGACGGAGAGATAGTTGCGCTCGCCTTCGCGCCAGACCCGCACGAGCACCGAGCCGCCTTCGGGACTGTACTTGATGGCGTTCTCCACCAGGTTTTCCAGTAGCTGAGTGATGCGTACCTCGTCATAGCGCCCTGTGACATGCTCATCTGCCTCGACTGCGCATGGGTGGCGCCCCGTGGCATGGCGGGCGCAGACCTCCTGGGCGAGGGCAACCAGGTCTACCTCTTCTACGTGGCCCACGAGCATGCCCTGTTCGGCCCTCGATGCGTCCAACAGCTCCAACACCAAGTCGCGCAGCCGCTGAGTCTCCTGTACGATGCGCTGGATGCCCTTGGGGTCCGCGGGGGCCTCCGGGTTGCGCGTGGCGCGTCGCTCCAGGAACTGCGCCTGGGCCACCAGCACCGTAAGGGGCGTTTTGAGGTCGTGGGCGGCCGCTGAAAGGAAGTCCTCTTTCAGTCGTGCCACCTCCTCCCTCGCCTGCACCCGCGCCGCCTCGTCAATGAGGGCGCGGCTTTCCAGGATCACGGCCGCCTGGTCGGCAAGCAACTTCACAAGCTCCAGGTCCTCGTCCGCGAAGATAGGGGCGCGGGGAGCGTAGGCCACAAGCACGCCCAACCGCCTGTCGCCAGCCGTAATGGGTGCCGCCAGCAAGGCCCGCGCCCCATACTTCAGGGCGAGGGGAGCAGCCGAGGGTATATCTTTCTCGATATTGTCGGTGAAGGCCGGTCGCTGGGTCAGAAAGGCCCTACCCGCGATGGAGTCTTCACTCACTTTCATTTCCATTAGAGTACCTACGCTCCCGAAGTTCAGCGTCTGCTTCTCAGGGTCCCACAGGCCGATGCTGGCATGTGGCGCGCCTACGGAGCTACGCGTCCCCTTCTCAAGTTCGAGCAGAATAGAGGCAGTGTCGGGGAGCCTGGGTAGGCTGGCGGCCCGACCCAGGAAGGCCCGCAGTTCCGGCTCCTGCCAGGCCCTGCGCAGGAACACGGGCGGTGCGAAACCCAGGAAGAAACCGATGCCTGAAGCAAGAGTCGCTCCGTCCGTGAGGTACCTCCACAGGAGCGCAAACTGCGGCAGTGCCGCAGTGAGCACGAAGAGAGTGAAGAGGGTGCAGAGAAAGATTGATCCCCACGCTACTGCAACGAGTCTGCGCCTGGTAACGCCCGTGGACTTTCTCGACTCCCTCCAGAAAGCCACTGTGCTGTAGACGAGCAGGCCCGCACTGTATAGCAGCAGAGATGAGAGCAGCCACACCGGTAAGCGACCTGACAGCACCACTAGAACGATAAATGTCAGACCAAATATTACTTCCGCGCCGCGCATGAGCCAGGTAGGGACGTTCGAGAAATCGTCCACAAGCCGCAGCAGCAGATAGGGTAGCGCAAACAGGAGGGTGAGCGTGATTATGAGCGATACGGTAGGCCACCAGCCTTCGGTAGGCAGCAGATGCAGCCTTCCCGCCACACTCAGCGCGATGATGATAGTTGTGGAGCTGAACAGGAGGGCGATATCGACGTTGGCGCGCAGGGGGCGCCGCACGGCCCGCACGGCTGTACGGGCGAATATCAGGATGTATGTGAACCAGGATACGTACTGTGAGAACTGTTCTACGTCCATACGGTGCTCACCTATCCCCTGGTGGAGTCAAGCGGAGTGCTAAGTCGAAGGGTTGCCCTATGTGCGCGAACGGTACACTGCCTGCCGACAGTAGCACATGACAACTGCACTACCACCGTGGCTGTCTGGGCTGATTGTACCACGCTGATTGTACCACACTGTATGACTGGATGTGCGCCATTCTGTGCCTACTAAGGTATGTATGGGTGCGGCCGCCCGGTACCGGTGATATTGCGGAAGTGAAGAGCCGACTGAGAACGATAAGTCGCGGGCAAAGGAACTGGTAGAGGCCCCAGGAATTATGCTTCTCAAGCGCAGCCGCAATCTACCTACGAAGCCCTGGACACCAGCCGGGACCCGGCTCATCTCTATCTTGAATGGATTTAGCTACTTAGCGCAATAGCCCGGTGGTATAATCGAGTATAGGACCAGTGTCGCCAGGGCTGCACTATTTCATCGTGGGAGCGGCAGCGGTCCGTGGGTTGGACTGCAAGAATGGAGAACCAGCATGCGGGCTATGTGTGCTAAGAACACGGGCGATAGCTCGGGAGAGCGACGGCCCTTCGAGGGTTTCCTGCGGGGCAAACCGAAGAAGCAGAACGGCCAGGACGCCAGGGAAAGCGGCCGGGAAGTAGCAGGCTCAGAAGCCGCTGGCGAGACCTCCGGTGAGCAGCCCTTCGGCTTCTACCGGCCCGACCCCGCAGATGAGGAGCGCGACCGCGTGGCGCGGCGGCTTTGGAAGCAGGTATTTGGGTGAACTGCGCTACACGGGCACTATTTCGTGTTCGGCGTGCCGTAGTATAAACAGCAGGTAAGGAGCTTCGACAATGAACGCAGCAAAGGCGTTTATTATAACAGTCAGCCTAATCTTACTTTTCGGTTTGGCTGCGTCAAGTACTACCGCAAAATCGAGTGCAACGGCCACCGCCACCCTGGATAACATAACCTCGGCTAATGCAACTTCTACACCAATCGCAGGCAGCATACCTGGCCCACAGGTGAATTGGAAGGTTGCTCTGCCCAGGGGTCTCGATGTAGAGACGGGGCCAGTCGCTAGCGGTGACCTGATCTATGTGGCCAGTAGCTCATACCTTCATGCGCTAAGGGTAGCTTCGGGAGAGCAAGTTTGGCAACGTTCCCTGCCCAGTTATGAAATTACGGATCCGGTCCTGGCCGGTGGTATGGTGCTCATCGGTAGCGAGGACAGGAACTCTGCCACTTTCGGAAACCCTCATCCGCAAACGATCTACGCTCTGGATGCCAGGACAGGCGATCAGGTCTGGAGCTTTAGCACAAACGAAGATCAAGTGACTGCCCCCGTTGTGGTAGATAGCATGGTATATATTGGCGCAGGCCATGAGCCTGACGCGACAGGACGAGGGCCAGCCCCAGGTGGCTCTATCTATGGACTCAGCCTTCTAACAGGCAAACTTCAGTGGACCTTGCCTGTTCCTGGGGAAGATATACTAACCACGCCAACAGCGGGCGGTGCGGTTCTTTATTTCGTCGGCGGAGATTTCTTTCAAGAGATGTATATTCATGCTGTTGACCTCAAGACCCAGCAAGAGAAGTGGAAGCTCAAGCTCCCTGACCTCATCTATGAAACCGGCTTTGCCCCTGTGGTGGTTGGTAATTTCGTTTACGTGGCTGGACATCGTGGTCTCTATGCGGTAGATGCTCGTACAGGTAGCCTTATGTGGGATTTCACGACAGGGTCTATTCAGGCAAGCAGACTTGATACAAGCGCCTGCTGCAATGACGAGGGCAAAACAGGGTACGGGACTAACGGAGAAGATTATTCCATTCGTGCAACAAATGTATTTACCTCTTTTTACAGGCCAACAGCCCAGGTGCGTACCGCACCTGTTGTAAGCGATGGGGTAATCTATTTTGCGGTGAATGTTGATACCGATGCACCAGTGGCACCAGGGTACTCGAACGAGATAGACTTTTATTTGCTTGGGCTGGACGCACGAACTGGGCAGGAAAGGTGGCGTTACCGGTCAGAAACGGAACTTATAGAGGGTCCGGTGGTAACTACTGACACAATCTATGTTGGTAGCATGCATCACTATGTGGAAGCCATCGACATCAAGACAAAGCTGGTGCAATGGCGGTTTTACCCGGATGACTTCCTCTCTGGAGACCTCGTGCGGGCGGAGAATACATTGTACTTCGGCGATAACAACAGCAACGTCTATGCGCTTCTTACCACCCCGCTCGGTATGCCCACAGCAGGAGACCCCAACCGCATCGCGCCCTTCATGGCTATGCCGGCCATGGCGGTTACACTGGCTCTAATAAGTCTCATACTCGGTATAATTTTGTCCGTACACAAGAGGCTCAAAGACCAACGCCATGCGAGTGTTGGACGCTCATCACGTAGAGTTTGAGGCCCATTACTACTCTCCGGAAGTCCATTCTGCGGATGAGGTGGCGCGCCCGCTGGAGGTCTAGGCGTGGATATACGCCGCACATCGGAATCTATTATTGGAGTGTGATATATGGACTCTGATCGTTTGGGGCAGCTACAACAGGCATTACGCAGCCATGGACTCGACGGCTGGCTATTCTACGACTTTCGCCTCTCCAACTCGATAGCCTACGGGGTGCTGGGCCTATCTACCGCGCAGCTTTTCACCCGGCGTTGGTACTATTGGCTTCCCGCTGAGGGTGAGCCGTCACGCCTGGTGAGCGCGTTGGAGGCGGGCAACCTCGACGCCTTGCCAGGCCATAAACACCTTTACCGTAGCAGGCAAGAATTGGCCGAGGGCCTCGCGCGGATGCTTGAGGGTCACACAACAATCGCGATGGAGTACTCGCCCATGTCCGAGTTGCCGGTGGTGTCGCGGGTTGATGCGGGCACGGTGGAGTACCTGCGAGGCATTGGCAAGACGGTGGTCAGTTCCGCCGATCTGGTGCAGGCATTCGAGGCACCTTTGTCCGAGCATGGGTTTGCCACTCACCTCGAAGCCGAGCGCCGGTTGGCCTCGATTCATGCGGCCACTCTGGATTATATTCGCAATTCTGTGTCCGCGGGACACACCTTGACCGAGTACGACGTGCAGCAGCACATGCTTGGGCTGTACGAGCGGCACGACCTGTTTCTCGATCATGGGCCGGACGTGGCGGTCGGTCCAAACGCCAGCAACCCTCATTACGCCCCTACCGCCGAGCGTTCCCTCCCCCTGCGCGAAGGCGACCTGCTGCTGATAGATTGGTGGGGCAAGTTGCCGGAGCCGGGGGCGATATACGCCGACTATACCTGGGTCGGAGTGGTTGGCTCAAGCGTGCCCGACCGATACCGCGAAGTGTTCGACATTGTGCGCGGGGCGCGGGATGTCGCCATAGAGTTTATCGACAGTCATGTGCGCTCGGGTACGGTCCTGGAGGGCTGGCAGGTTGACGACGTGGCCCGCGCCTACATCAATGAGCGGGGTTACGGCGAATACTACATCCACCGTACCGGGCACAATATAGGGGTGGACCTGCACGGCCCCGGCGTGAACCTGGACAACTTCGAGACTCGCGATACGCGCCAACTCCTCCCTCATACCCTTTGCTCCGTTGAGCCGGGAATATACTTACCTGAGTTCGGGATACGCAGCGAGGTGAATGTCTACATCGGTGACGGCAAGATAGAAGTGACGGGCCGCCCGGTCCAGCAGGAGCTAGCGGCTATATTGCGCTAACGCAGCTACAATGTCAGAAAGGACCACTTTCTTATGCAGTACAAACCCGTTGAAGGTACGCAGGAACTGGCTACCTATCGCGAGATGGTGCGGCTGGCCTTCAATTTATCCCGAGAGCGCGTCGATTTCTTCGAGAGCATAGATCCACTTACCCCTCAAAACTCCAGGGGCCTGTTCGATGACGAGGGCAGGCTGTTATGCGGAATGCTCATCATAAATGGTGGGGCGCTCTACTTTCGTAGCGAAGAACCGGTGCGGACGGCCCTCATCAGTGCGGTAGCCAGCCCGCCCGAACATCGTCGCAAGGGCTACATACGGCAGATGTTTGAGGGCATGTTCAACGAGCAACGCGAGCTTGGCGTGGCGCTCACTGCCTTGTACCCGTTTTACTTCCCGTTCTATCGATCGTTCGGTTATGAGTTGGCCCACGACGCCGCGAATTGCATTGTCAAGATCGAGCAGTTCAAGCCGTGGAGGAAAGCCGCCGAGCGGGGCAGGTTCGTGCCCCTGGATGTAGAGCAACTGAAGAGTGGTGATAGCAACCAGAGCCGAGACTACATAGAGAAGCTCAACTCGGTTTATACGCCCTGGGCGCGGCGGAACCTGGGGAGCGTAGCCCGTGACCGCAACTGGTGGCTGCGCAAGATGTTCTACAAAGAACAGAACGCGCTTGCCTACCTCTATTATGACTCCGAAGGTCGTGTTGCTGGCTACATCATCTACCACCTGGAGGACAAGGGTGATTGGGTTCGCGATATGGTCATTCACGAGATGCGGGGTTCAGACCGTGCTGCCCAGGAGGCCATCTACGGCTTCATCTACAACCACGACTCGCAGGCGCAGAAGGTTAGCTTCTGGACAGCTATAGATGAGGCATTCGCTACAGAACTACCAGATCCCAGGGAAGCCGAAGTGAAAATCCACTCGGGTTACATGTTGCGCCTGTTGGACGTGGAGGGCGCGTTCCGGCAGCGCGCCTTCGTACCCGAAGCCGAGGGGGAGTTCACATTCAGCCTTACCGACGAGATGTTGCCGGTCAACAACGGTGCCTACCACATCAGCGTGCGAGACGGCAGGGCCAATATCGAGCGCATGAGAGACGGCGCGGGTGCTGGGGTTGAGCTTGACCCCAGGGCGCTTGCCCAACTTTATGGTGGCTATGTTAGCCCCACCCGTGCGGCTGGTATAGGCCAGATTAGAGTCAGCCGAGACTCCGATCTAACAGGCATGCAAGCGGTGCTCTACCCTCCTGGACAGCCTATCCCGTACATGGCGGACGACTTCTAAGGGTAATGTCTACGTATTAGAAAGGGGCAGCAGGATGGCTGCCCCTTTCTGGTTTCTAACTCAACCTGCTTCATACCCACGCTGCTTAGAGGCATTACCCCGATCTGGCTTTGTCCCCGACAGTGCTTGAAGTGTTCTGCAAAGAACCTATTGACAAGCTTCTGGACCCGTGCTAGACTTTGTTAGTCCACTGGACTAACAAAGTCCGTCGGTAGCGGAGGCAGTGTGGTGCAGTTACAGAAGGCCACTCAACAGCAGACCAAGACCTACAACAGCCGTCTCGTCCTGAAGACCATCTACGACCAGGGGCGGATCAGCCGTGCCGACGTGGCCCGCGCGACCCACCTTACACGCACCACCGTCTCGGACCTCGTTGCCGACTTGCAGGAGAAAGGGCTGGTTGAGGAAGTCGGGATGGGCCGGTCGCTGGGGGGTCGCTCCCCGGTGCTCCTGAGTGTGATAGATGACGCCCGACATGTCATCAGCCTCGATTTAGCCAACGACGAGTTGCGGGGGGCGGTAGTAAACCTGCGCAACGAGGTCATCCGCACCATTACTCTTCCTGTGGGCGACCGGGCAGGGGACGAGGCCCTCACTCTCGTCTACGACCTGCTGGACAAATTGGTCTACGCCACCGACAGGCAAATCCTGGGCATCGGTATCGGCACGCCCGGCCTGGTGGACACCACCAATGGCGTGGTGCTGCGGGCGGTCAACCTCGACTGGCGCGATTTGCCCCTTGGCAGCCTCTTACAGGAGCGCTACGAGCTGCCGGTGTACGTAGCCAACGACAGCCAGCTTGCGACCCTCGCCCAGTACATGTTCGGGGGCCGGCAGTATGGCTCGAACCTGGTCGTAGTCAAGATCGGTCACGGAGTGGGCGCGGGGATCGTGTTGAACGGGGGCCTTTTCCAGGGCGACGGCTACGGCGCGGGCGAAATCGGCCACCTCAGCGTAATGGATGGCGGACAGCAGTGCCGTTGCGGAAACTTCGGTTGCCTGGAGACGCTGGTGAGCACATATTCCACGAAGGCCCGCGCCCGCTCGCTGGCCGCCGAACACCCCGAGTCGCTACTCCACAACATGGACCCTTCGCAAGAGCTGGATGCCGAGGCTATCAAGCATGCGTTCCAGGTGGGGGATGTGGCCGCCAGGCAACTGGTGCTTGAGACCGGGCGCTACCTGGGTATGGCGGTGGCTAACCTGGTCGGCGCGCTGAACGTGAAGCACTTCGTCCTCATGGGCGACTTGGCCCGCTTAGGCACTCCGCTGCTGGAGGCCGTCCGCCAGGAGATGATTGGGCGCTCCCTCCCTTCGCTGGCGCAGGCCACTTGCATAGACCTGGTAGAGATGAACCCTCACGTCGTCATCCTGGGCGCGTCGGCCCTCTTATTGATGCATGAGCTGGGGCTGAGCCTCACTCGCTAATCCGCGTATGCGCGCTCGGCGCGATGCGGTATGGAGGAATTGCCTCGATGAGCAACTACGATAGATCTCGCGATTTGCTGGTAGGAGTGGACGTCGGCGGCACCAAGGTGGCCGTGCTCGTCGTGGAGGGGCAAGAGCGCGTTCTCAGCAGGGTGACGATGCCCACCTATCTTGACGACGCGGAGGCCACTATGTCGGGTGTGGTCAGGGCCATTCGCCTGGCCCTCAAAGCGGCCGGGGCCGAGGTTAGCGACGTAGGTTGCATAGGACTGGGGGTACCGGGCCGCATTGACCCCTCCACGGGGGTAGTGCGGCACGCGGTGAACCTCGGCTGGCACGAGCTACCCGTGGGCGGCCGCATATCGTCCGAGCTAGGGGTGCCTTGCGTGCTGGAAAACGACGTGCGAGTGGCGGCCCTGGGCGCACAGCGGTACCTGGGTAGCGCGGCGCCGGCAAACATGGTCTATGTGAGTGTGGGCACCGGTATCGCGGCCGGTCTCGTCCTCGAAGGCAAGGTCTACAGGGGCACGCATGGCATGGCGGGAGAAATCGGCCACATGATAGTCGAGCCGGACGGCCCTCGCTGCGTATGCGGTGCCCGTGGCTGCCTGGAAGCCCTCGCCGCCGGACCCGCCATAGCTCGCCTCGGGAAGATAGCCGCCAGAAGCTCCAGGGACTCTCTTCTGCGCAACTACTCAACCGTGACCGCAGGGGCGGTCTACGAGGCCGCGAGAGCGGGAGACCCCGCCGCCCAGCAAGTTACGCGTAAAGCCGGGCGCTACCTGGCGCTCGCTATACAGCAGTTGGTGATGTCATACGACGCGGAGTGCATTGTGCTGGGGGGAGGCGTCTCCCGCGAGGGCGAGGCGTTCTTGCAGCCTATATTGCACGAGCTAGAGCGCCTGCGGCAGGACTCGGCCCTGGCTCACGAGTTGCTGCAACCGTATATGATCCGCCTCTTACCACCCGACTACGAAGCAGGCGCTTGGGGAGCAGTGGCCCTGGCGGGTAGAGGTCGGGACAGCGCCCACCAGAGGGAGCAAGCGGCGGCGAAGAAGATGGCCCGGATGCAGAAACTCGTCCCGTCCGAACCGGCCAAGCCGCTCAATTAGCCCGCATCCATGGCTGATTTGTAAGCGGGTTGAGCCGAGGGGCACTTGCCCGTGATGATAACCAGTGTAAGCGGCCGGTAGCCGGGATACGAGGATTACATGGCACTCAGAGACGAAATCCTGGAACAGCCGCACGTGCTGCAACGCTGGCTGGATACAAGCCTCGACAGCGTGAAGGAAGTAGCCGAGGTGGTGCGGCAGCGGGACGTGAGCTACGTCTTTCTTGCGGCACGCGGCACTTCAGACCACGCGGGGGTGTACGCCCAATACTTGCTGGGTTCGCGCAATCGTCTGCCCGTCGCCCTGGCCGCACCCTCCCTTTTCACCATGTACCCCAACTCGCCCCGGCTGGAGAACGCCCTGGTGATTGGCATTTCGCAATCGGGCCAGTCGCCCGACATAGTGAGCGTCATCGAGGAAGGGCGGCGTCAGGGGGCCATCACGCTGGCGATCACGAACCACCCCGACTCCCCGATGTCTGCATCAGCCGAGCTAAACCTTGATATTGGGGCGGGTGCGGAACTCGCCGTGGCTGCCACCAAGACGTACACGGCTCAATTGCTGGCCCTGGCTGCCCTGTCGGTGGCGCTCGCGGGCAACGGTCAGGCTGACGTGGATGCGCTCTACCGGGTGCCCGGTGCCGTGGCGGCTTCGCTGGACCTGGAACGTGATGCCGAGCGCATAGCTACCAGGCACGCCGCGCTGGAGCACTGTGTGGTGCTGGGCCGGGGCTACAACTACGCCACCGCCCAGGAGTGGGCTTTGAAGCTCAAAGAGATGGCTTACGTCTTCACCGACGTCTATTCGACCGCCGACTTCCAGCACGGTCCCATCGCCATCGTTGAGGAGGGTTTCCCCATACTGGCCGTCGCTCCCGAGGGGGCGGTATTCTCCGATATGCTGTCTCTGATGGGCCGGTTGCGGGACGAGTACAAGGCCGAACTGGTGGTCATTTCCGACAGCGAGGATGCGCTGTCGCTGGGGCACGAGGGCCTATGTCTGCCGGGTGGACTGCCGGAATGGCTTACCCCGATCCCCGCCATCGTGCCGGCCCAGCTATTCTGCTACCACCTGACACGTGCGAAGGGCTACGACACGGAACAACCCCGCACGTTGCGCAAAGTCACGCTTACGCGCTAGGGCGTCTCTGCTGGATTGGGACACGCTGGTTGCCGCAGATGCTGGTGAGCCGTTGGTTCAGGCGTGCGCAGTCGCATTCGTGGCTAGCCGCTTTGCAGCCCGGCCTTCGCAATGCTACACTTGCCTCATGACCGCACCTCCTAGATGCACGCCTGTTCGAATGGATGCTCATGCCCGCCGGTAAGATGCCCGCCGGTAAGATGCCCGCCGGTAAGATGCACGCCGACGAGGTGGAAACTGACGTAGCTCTGGTCCGACGCTTGCTCGCGGCGCAGTTCCCACATTGGGCGGACCTTCCCATTGAGCCGGTCCGTTCCGCCGGGACCGACAACGCGATCTATAGGCTGGGCGGCGACATGGCAGTGCGACTGCCCCGCATCGCATGGGCTATCCCGCAAGTGGAGAAGGAACACAGGTGGCTGCCGGTACTTGCCCCGCACCTACCGCTTGCCATCCCTGTTCCGCTCGCAATGGGCACGCAGGGCGAGGGCTACCCCTGGTACTGGTCAGTCCAGACGTGGCTCGAAGGGGAGAACGCGAGTCTGGATCGCATCACCGATCAGCGCCAGGCGGCGATAGACCTGGCGCAGTTCGTGGCCGCCTTGCAGCAGATAGATCCCGCAGGTGGCCCGCTCGCTGGGTCGCACAACTTCGGCCGCGGCGAGCCCCTGGCGATGCGCGACAACCAAACACGCGAGGCGATTGCAGCCCTGCACGGCATGATAGACACCAGCTCTGCGTCCGAGGCGTGGGAAGCAGCCCTCATGGCACCTGCCTGGCACGGCCCGCCCGTCTGGGTACACGGCGACCTGCAATCGGGGAACCTGCTCGCCGTACGGGGGAGGCTCAGCGCCGTGATCGATTTTGGGGGCCTGGGGGTGGGGGACCCTGCATGTGACGTGATGACCGCCTGGCTGTACCTGGCCTCCGAAACGCGGGACGTGTTCCGTGAAGCGTTGCAGGTCGATGACGCTACGTGGGCGCGAGGTCGCGGCTGGGCGCTGTCCGTGGGGTTGATTGCACTTCCCTACTACCGGAGCACCAACCCTATCCTCGCGGGCATCGCTCGACGCGCAATAGACGAGGTCCTTGCCGACCACAACCAGGGCTTATAGCGCCTATTACGATCTTCAACAACTGGCCGTGCCTGGTCGCCACATGCGTTGCTTGCGATTACGAGCAGATCGAGGCGGGGCCCCCGG
>DASVVE010000083.1:0-73518 GCA_036386675.1 Chloroflexia bacterium
CGATGGACGATGGACGATGGACGATGGACGATGGACGATGGACGATGGGAGTGATGAGGACTGAGGACTGAGTAGTGGGTAATGAGTACAGGGTAGCACTCGTGCCAACAATCCTAACCTTGGCGCGTTCTTTGCGTCCTCTGCGTCTTTGCGTTTCCGTCTCCTACCATCGTCCATCGTCCATCGTCCATCGTCCCACTAGCTGAACACGCGAGGGAGCCTGCGCATCCAGGTGGCGGGGATGATCGATTCGATGGCATCGTCCACGGTGACTATGCCCAGGATGCGGCCTTCCGAGTCGATTACGGGCACCGCCAGCAGGTTGTACTTGGCAAGAGTGGCGGCGACGTCCTCCTTGGAGTCGGTGACTTGCACGCTAATCACGGGGGCCACCATGAACTCGCTGACGGACATGTCCGGCCCCGCCAAGATCAGCCGCCAGAGAGAGATTACCCCCAGCAGGCGCTCCTCCGCGTCGGTGATGTACAGGTAGTGGATGCCTTCGGATTCCGGGTCGATCTGCCTCAGGTGTTCCAGCGTGCCGGCAGCGGTGAGGTCTACAGGTATGGTGATGAACTCGTTGGTCATGATGCCGCCCGCGCTGTCTTCCTGGTAGGCCATTAACTCGCGCACGTCCTCGGCTTCGTCCGCCTCCATGCGGTTGAGCAGATCGGCGGCGCGCGCCGGTGATATGTCACCCAGGATATCGGCGGCTTCATCAGGGGGCATGGCGTCAAGGATGTCGGCGGCGCGCTCCGGCTCGATGCTCTCAATGGCCGCCGCCTGCCTCTCCGGGTCCATCTCGCTCAACGTTTCGGCGGCCGTTTCAGGGTCGAGGGTGGACAGCACGTAGTCCTGGGCCTCCACGTCGAGCGCCTCCAGGATGTCCGCGAGGTCAGCTTCGTGCAGCTTGGTGAGGTCGTTACGGGCCACCTTGAGGGGTATGCCTGCCGGGCCTATGGCGGTGGGGTCCACCTGGTCCCACGGGATGGTGCCGGAAGTGTCGCGCAGTCCCAGCGTCTTGAGCACCCTGCCGAGGGGCCTCTCCAGCCCGATGCGGCGTGCCAGTCCTTCGGGGGTAGCGTCCACCCCGACGAGGCGGAACTTGCCGGCGGTGCGGGCGAACTGCAAATCGTTGACGCGCACCACCCGCCTGCCGTTGATGTCGATAATCTGCCGGTCCAGCACCTTGCGCGCCAGCCCGATCTCGTCACCCTTCGGCTCGTACACCGTGAGGTCGCGCAGCTTCCCGCTCAAGAGTAGACCTTTACGGTCCATCCTCGCCAGGTCTTGCGCGGAGATTAGGTACTCCTGCCCGCCGCGCGACAGGCCCAGGGCCACCACTTCGGGGAATCCCTCAGCCACGTTGACGTATACGTCAACGCATTTGCCCAGAGGATCGCCCCTGCTATCAAGGACCGTTTTATTTATGAACTCACTCAGAAACGGCATCGCGGCTGCTCGCTGGAGATGGTGTAATGTTCGTGCGTCCCGGCGGAGCGTCCGCTCCCTTACCTTCCGACTGTTCCAGCGCGCCCAGCGAACCCATAGCAGCCCACAGTAGCTCATCAACGTTCATGTTACCGCTCCGCATGAGTTGCGCAAGCAGGCCAGGCACAAGCTCACGCACGGTCGCCTGCCTCTCTTCCTGTGACAGCCCGTCTAGGAAATGCTCCACCACGTGTTCCATCAACCCAAGCCGCTCGGCGGCGGACATGCCGGAGATCATGTGTTGCACCACGTTTACTATGAGGTCATGCCGCTCTTCCGGCTCCATCCTGTCTAAAGTCTTGATTACGGCGTCTTCAATAAAGCCCATTTGCGCTCCTCCTCGTCTGAACATGGGATTATAACACGCCTGAGAAGTAGTAGGGTATTAGGACATTTGGGGCCATTTCGGGGTTGTTGAGCGTGGCAGGCATGTAGCCACTCCTAATCCTTTAGAGGTATATTCAGGGCCGTACTTACAGGCTAGCACAAGCAGGGGGGTAACAATAGGACAATAACCCCATTCCACCGGGGCTTGACAGCCTTTACAATGCGGGTGGGTGACGAACCCAAGCAATTATCTGAGTAGTTTGTACAACCGAATTATCAAGGAAAAAGGCAAACCCGTCGAAAGGCGGGGACGCAAAGCCAATGGATCTAAAGCTCGAAAGAGCTATGACAGCCAGGTTGCCCGGGATGTATCCTGTTCCAGTTTATTCCGCTCTCGACGCGAATAGTGCGTCACGAGCAACACGGAAACGGAAAATCCTCGCACCTGCTGTCCCAACCTAAAGTGAGGGACACAATGCAGGCAACAATCCACAACACCCCCAACAACGCGAAAGCCTACACGGCACGCACCCGCTTCCTACAGACAGCAGGAGCGGCTCTACTGGCAGGAGCCATGCTGCTCCAGCCCCTGGCCTTTGCCACCGCGACCACCGCCCGCACCTCCCAGGTGCTACCGGCGATCGGCGCACCCGTAGCCAGCCAGTACTTCAGCCCCACCGGCAAGTCGGTGCAGGGCACTTTCCTCAGCACGTTCAACCGCTACGGCCTCGAGAGGATCGGGTACCCCCTGACCGAGGAGCGCGTGGAGAACGGCCAGGTCGTCCAGTACTTCGAGCGCGTGCGCATGGAGTCGCACCCTGAGGTGGCTTCCAACCCAGTGCTGTTCAGCCGCCTCGGCGCGGAGATGACCCAGGGCGTGCAGTTCGCCAAGGTAGCCCCCTTCAAGTCGACCAGGACCCGCGCCTACTTCCCGGCCACAGGTCACTCGCTGGGCGGCGGCTTCTACACCTACTGGCAGCAGAACGGTGGCCTGGCCCTCTTCGGCCTGCCGCTATCGGAAGAGTTCAAGGAGAACGGCCTGACGGTGCAGTGGTTCGAGCGAGCACGCTTTGAGTTCCACCCCGAGTTAGTGGGCACCGGCAAGGCGATCCAGCTGAGCCACCTGGGCAGCATAGCTTATAGCTCGCAGTCTAACCGCACCACTTCCGCCCCGGCACCCGCGGCGTCAAACGCACCCACAGTACAGGAAGCACCCGCGTCGGTAAGCCTGACCGGGGCCGAGAGCTACGTACTCCAGGCGATCAACGAGCAGCGGGCGGCGGCGGGCGTGGCCCCGGTGAAGCTGCAAGCCACCGTGACGGAGGTATCCCGCTCGCGCAGCAACGACATGGCCGCACGCAACTACTTCAGCCATACCACGCCGGACGGCAAGCAGTTCCTGGGCATGCTCGGTGAGTACAAGGTCGGCTACAGGGTCGCGGGCGAAATCCTGGCGCGCAACAACTACCCTGATGCCGACGCTAGCCGGGTCGCGATAGAGGGTTACATGGGCAGCCCGGCTCACAAGGCGATCTTACTCGACGCACGCTTCACATTGGTGGGCGTAGGCCACGCGCTCGGCGCAGACGGCATGAATTACTACACGGTGATCTTCGTTCAGCAGTAGAATACAGGCTTCAATTGGGTCATTCCGAAGCATGAGCATCAACAGTACGGACATGTTAGTCCAGTGACCGAAAGCAACACTCAAAAGCAAAACGGAAGGTCGTGCTAACCACACGACCTTCCGTTTTGCTACTATTATCAGTATCGTTTAGCAGGGGGTGCAGTCTGTCCTTTGCAGCCCCTTACCAACATAGAAGTTACACCACGAACTAGTCCACCAGGAGCTGCTAACCCAAAGATCTCATTAGGTTCAACCCATTATGTTCCTTGCAATAGCTTCCATATTTTACCCGGCTGTGCAAGCAAGAACTACCCGCGCAGTGGTATCCGGGTACTTGAGCAACGAGATAGGTAATTATGCCTACGAACGACGGGTCATGTGAAGGTGCCCACCCGTACGATTGGTAATCCTGCCGATGTAAGCTGTAGTTAGCAGTGGTACACTAACGTCGAAATGGAAGATGTATCCGTGATCATTGACATTGGTACCCATGAATTGGCACTTGTAGCAGCTGGTGCCCTCGTTGGTAGGAGACATTCATGAAGCGCCCCGTGGTCTTTTTCCTGTTCGGACTGGTAGTAGTTTGTGCTGGGTTCGCGCTCTTGATAACTAGGATTGTAAATCCTCCCATAGATTGGCACGCGCAGACTCAAGCAGGTGCACCGCCTCTATGTGGCTCCTGGCAACTTATAAGTGGAGAGAACGCGGACGGGCTGCAAAGTGAGTTTGACGTGAGGTTAGACGGGGTGGCAGCGGTGTCAGACAACGACGTGTGGGTGGTGGGAAATAAGACACAGGTGGTACATCTGCCTGACTTTGGTGGCCCGGCGGAGCGCCCACAGCCTCTACTATTGCACTGGAATGGGTGGGGCTGGAGTCAGGTGTCAATACCCGACCTAGAGGGCCTCAAGCGACTTCGCTTTACCTCAATCGAGATTATGGGTGGGGATAACGTGTTGATAGGCGGTCAGTTTCAGGTTGGAGACGGGGTACAAACAGTAATCCTATTGAGGGAGGGCGGGAAATGGCACCGTCACCTGTTACCACACGTCAACGAGACCGACGATCTGTTCCACGCCGTATCCGGCACCAGCCCAGATGACCTCTGGGCAGTAGGGTCGTTCGCGGCTTTCGCAGCTGCTACCATGACAAGCACCCAGCCTATAATGCACTGGGACGGCAATCAATGGACCGTAGTAGATACAGGAGTTGAGAACGCCGAGTTACTGAGGCTCACTGATGTCCTTACTTTCTCACCGAAGGATGTGTGGGCTGTGGGCTTCAAGCGCATGGTTGATGGTCCACATGCTCCGGCCAGTCTCCACTGGAACGGCAGTACGTGGTCAGAAGTGAGCTTTCCTGGTCCCGACCCGAAATATGAGGTCCCGCCAGCCAGACATATCACGAGCGTGGCCGCAACATCCAAGGATGATTTGTGGGCGGTGGGTGATCTAGCCAATGGTCAGGTCATGCTTTCTTACCACTGGGACGGATCAGCGTGGAAACTAGTGGACGTTCCGGAATATACCCACGGCTCTCTGGCGGATGTGGCAGTGCTGGCAGACCACCAGACTGCCCAGGAAGGGGCTGCCGGAGCAGAAGCAGAATCAGGAGCAAGGGCGGGGGCGGGGGCGCAAACCCATGTGTGGGCAGTTGGTCAAGTCGCAGAGCCATACGACCCGGTGACTGAAAGGTATCCAACTCACCCTCACCTGATGTACAGGGATGGGACTGGCAATATTGGCAGCACTGGCAGCACATGGAACATACCCCTCCCACTGAAGGAATGGACAGGTGGTGTACTCAATGGGGTGACAGTACTACCCAACGGCAATGTCTGGGCTGTTGGGCACTACACCGTCAACAGTGTGCAGGGCGGTTATAACGACACCGACGTACGAGCCTTGATCGTCAAATATACAGCACAAACGTGCCCGTCGACTGACGGATGACTCCCCAAATATCATACTTGAGTGCCATAGATGAGCGCTCCATAGGTGCCCTGCCATATCTCACTCGGCCCAAAGTGGCAACCCGGCATTTGGGCCGGATGTCTGCTACTCCATAGAAGCGTTAAGCCAAGAGGCGCAGCCTGCAATTACAAGCTACGCCCCTGGCCTTGCTGGGCTGGGTGTCACATCTTAGGCGATCTACGTCGAGCGCCGGGTGACCTGTCACAATACATAGTCTTCGAGTTGCTGCCTCATCTCAATCGGCTTGTGCCGCCGGGCGTCCAGCTTGAGACTTACCTCGTCTGAAGCTTCCTCTCGGAGCTTGTCAGCGGACATCCTGACAAGCTCTATCGCCAGCGTGCAAATAATCGGGATGTGCACAGTCCCCACTCAGACGCACCACTTGACCTTTCACCTTCCAGCGGGTATAATCATTATGTCGATAACATGCAGGCTATACACAAATATGCTACTGCTTGAGCCCGGTCGTCCGAAGGCTCATTTTTTATGCGGTTGTTTAGACGACCGGCACCGCGCACATATAAGGACTTTACAGTGACTTTCAAATCGTTCAATCTCGATCCGCGCATAGCGGCGGGTGTGCAGGCCCTCGGCTACGAGGTGCCCACCCCGATTCAAAATGAGGCTATACCGCCCGTCATGCAGGGCCGGGACGTCATGGGCCTCGCCCAGACCGGCACCGGCAAGACCGCCGCTTTCGTGCTGCCCATCTTGCAGCGCCTCCTAGACGGCCCTCGCGGCCACGTGCGCGCGCTCATTCTCGCGCCCACCAGGGAACTGGCGGAGCAGATAGATGAGGCCATCAGGTCGCTCGGCGTGAAGACCGGGATACGCAGCGTGACCCTCTACGGCGGCGTGAGCCTCCACCCTCAAATCCAGACGCTCCGCAGGGGTGTCGAAATCGTGGTGGCCTGCCCCGGCCGCCTGCTCGACCACCTCAGCCAGCGCACGCTCACTTTGCAGAACCTGGAAGTGCTCGTGCTCGACGAAGCGGACCACATGTTTGACATGGGCTTCCTGCCCGACGTGAGACGTATACTGAAGCAGGTTCCCACCGAGCGGCAGACGCTGATGTTCTCGGCCACCATGCCGGACGACATCCGCCGCCTCGCCAACGACGTGCTACACAACCCTGTAACGGTGCAGGTGGGGCACAGCGCACCCGTCGCCACCGTGTCGCACGCGCTCTACCCGGTGCCCGCGCACCTCAAGACCGACCTGCTGATGGAACTGCTCAAGCACACCGATACCGAGTCGGTACTGATCTTTACGCGCACCAAGCACCGCGCCAAGCGGCTGGGCGAGAACCTGGAGAAGGCTGGGTACAACGCGACCTCGCTACAGGGCAACCTCTCGCAGAACCGCCGCCAGGCCGCCCTTGATGGCTTCCGCGACGGCAAGTACCAGATCATGGTAGCGACCGACATCGCGGCGCGTGGCA
The DNA here is from genome assembly GCA_036386675.1 of Chloroflexia bacterium. Lineage (GTDB taxonomy): Bacteria > Chloroflexota > Chloroflexia > QHBQ01 > JADMIH01 > JADMIH01. The sequence goes on from DASVVE010000083.1 coordinate 6,860, forward strand.
TAGACGTGACGCGCATCTCGCATGTCATCAACTACGACATACCGAGCACCGCCGACGCCTACACGCACCGCATCGGGCGCACGGGCCGCGCCGCCAAGACCGGCGATGCCTTCACGCTCGTCTCGGAAGAGGATGCCGTGATGGTACGCACCATCGAACGAGTGCTCGGCGCGAAGGTCGAGCGGCGCATGGTGGCGGGCTTCGACTACCGCAAGGCTGCCCCGGCCCGCAGCAACGAGTTCGCCCGCGCACCCCGCGAGCCGCAGCGCCGCCGTCCTCAGCCCGCCGCTGAGACGACAAGGCCCCAGTCCTCCCACTCAGGGGGTTCGTGGTCGGACTCGCGGCCAGCGCCGGAGCGACGCTCACAGGGAGAGCAGCAGGAGAGGCCACGCCGTTCAGACCAGGCTCCAAACTCCTCCGGCTTCCGTGGTCGCGACCAGCGCCGCTCTCGCAACGGCAACAGGGCTTCCGCCTAGGCATTGCTGGACGGCTGACAAGCCTCAAAGCTGAATACAGCATCTCCAGGGGAGTGACGCAACTACCGCGTCACTCCCCTTTCATTTGGTACAATATAAGGTGGATTAGGAACATAGAGAGGGAGGGAAACGGTGTTCAACGGTCAAGCGCACGGCGACAGGTACGAGGTCATCATAGTGGGCGGGGGACACGCGGGGTGTGAAGCGGCCCTGGCTTCGGCGCGCATGGGGCACCGCACGCTGCTCATAACTCTCAACCTCGACACGATTGCCCTGATGCCCTGCAACCCCTCGGTGGGTGGTCCCGCCAAGGGGCATGTCGTGCGGGAGATTGACGCGCTGGGCGGCGAGATGGCCCGCAACACAGATCGCAACTCCCTCCAGGTGCGCATGCTCAACGCCAGCAAAGGCCCGGCAGTGCAGGTGCCGAGGGCGCAGTGCGATAAAAAGCTGTACGCCCTCTCCATGAAGACGGTGTTGGAGAGCACGCCCAACCTGCACCTCAAGCAGGGCAGCGTTACTGGCCTGCTCCTCGAACCACTCGACCCGCAGGCCAATATAGAGCAGCTTGCCTCTGCCATTGAACACGTCCCTGGTGCCGCAGACCGCGCCATGAGGGCAGGTAGCCGCCTCAAGGTAGTTGGCATCACCACGGCGACTGGGCGCGAGTACATGGCGACTTCGGTAGTGCTAACAACGGGCACCTTCCTGCGCGGACGCATCATCTCCGGTGAGTTCAGCGCGGCGGCAGGCCGGGCGGGCGAGGCACCGTCGATGCAGCTATCGGGGGTGCTCGGCGAGTTGCAGTTTCCGCTCATGCGCCTCAAGACGGGCACCCCGCCCCGCATCGACGCCCGCACCATAGACTTCTCCCAGGTCGAGTTCCAGCCCGGCAGCGTGGAGCCTATCTACTTCAGCCACGAGCGCATAGAAGCCGACGCGTTGGAACCGCTGCCCGTGTACCCGCAGCCGGATGTCACCTACTGGCGGCCGCAGATGGCCTGCTACATGGTGCACACGACGCCCGAAACGCACGCCATCATACGCGAGAACCTGCACCGCTCACCCATGTTCAACGGCGACATCGAGGGTGTTGGGCCGCGCTATTGCCCCTCTATCGAGGACAAGATCAACAGGTTCGCTGACAAGACGAGCCACCAGCTTTTCCTTGAGCCGGAGGGCTGGCGCACGAGCGAGGTGTACGTGCAGGGTTGCAGCACCTCGCTGCCGGAGGACGTGCAGTGGCGGCTCATACGCTCGATTCCAGCACTGCACGAGGCCGAGCTTACCCGCATTGGCTACGCGGTGGAGTACGATGCAGTGCCACCCAGCGAAATCACCCCCTGGCTTGAGAGCAAGCGCGTGGCCGGTCTGTTCCTGGCGGGCCAAATCAACGGCACCTCCGGCTACGAGGAGGCGGCGGGCCAGGGCATTTTGGCGGGCATCAACGCGGCCCTACACTGCCGCCGCACAGACCACTCTGCCAGCTATAGCGTGCCGTCCGTGGAGGCACCGGAGAGCGCCGGCGAGCAGCTACAAGTCGCCATAGGCGAGGCGAGGGACGCGATACGCGAGGCGAGGCCCCTGGTGCTGCCTCGCCACCTGGCCTACATCGGCGTGATGCTGGACGACCTCACCAGCATGGAGCACCGCGAGCCTTACCGCCTGATGACCTCCCGCGCCGAGTACCGACTGCTCCTACGCTCGGACAACGCCGACCTGCGCCTCACCGCCATCGGCCGCGCCCTGGGCCTTGTCAGCCGGGAACGCTACGAGTACCTGCTGCGCAAGGACGGAATCATAGCAGACACCCTGCGCAAGACCAAGGAAGGGGTGATAACCGCCCCTGTCGTCGCACGGCTTCGCGAACGAGGGCTTGAGCCACCGGAGCAGGGACGGCACACCACCATGCTGGAATACCTGCGCCGCCCAACCACGGAGTACAAGGCCCTGGGCGCTCTCCTGCCCGAGCTGGACTTATCGGACCCCCTCGTGGACGAAGCAGCACAGCAGGCCGAGATCGCGGCCAAGTACTCGGGTTACGTGGTGAAGCAGGAGTCGGAGGTGGCCCGCACCCGCAAGCTTGAAGGCCGCGCAATACCCCTCGACTTTCCTTACCTGGAGATAAGCGGCCTGAAGAAAGAGGCGCAAGAGAAGCTATCGCGGTTCCGCCCTGCCACAGTAGGCCAGGCTTCGCGCATTGCGGGCGTCACCCCCTCAGATATCCATGTGCTGCTCGTCCACCTGCAACGGCTCGGTGAGACTGTCCCCTCCTAGCGGCAGGTAGCGCACATGCCGCAGGGCGGCACTTCGTAGAGGCCGGGATTTACTATTCGGGTGATACGCCACCCCATCGGAGCAGGCTCAAGCGCAAAGTCGTTGGTCACTCCCGCAGGCATGGCCCCTGCGAACTTACCCACGTATGTAGGAGTGCCCGCTGTTACATCACAGTAGACGTTCTTGGGCCAGCTTTCGGGGTCGCCGGAGTGCAACGCAAGGTCGGTGCGCATGCCGTACACCAGACGGTAGAAGCGGATGACGGAAAGCTCCTCCCAGTCGAGGTAGAGGCTGGCGTTAGGGGCCGCCGAGTTCAGCATGGCGAGGGCCTGGTCGCGCACCGCCGTCTGCCCGCTCAGGTCCAGGTTCGTGAAGCGTGTGCCCACAAGTGAGGTCACCACGGAGAGCAACACGACCCCCACGGCGGCAGCGGTGGCCCGCACGAACACCACGCTACTCCCGCGCCTACCGGAATAGAGCAACAGGTACAGCAGCCACCCCACGCCAAACGACATGAACACGCCCCATATCAAGTATGTCGGTATGAAGTAGAGGTAGCCGACGAGCGAGTAGTTCATGGCGAACAGGAAGTTGCCGACCAGCATGAGCGTCAGCAGCCCCGCCTCGGCCCACCTAAGCCGCCAGAGCGTAGCCAACCCCACAAGCCCAAGCGCGATGCCCAGCGACGTGTACTGGCCCGAAAGCTCACCGATGCCGAAGCCTATGCGGCCAAGCTGGGTCCCAAGGTCGGTGCCAAAGCCCATCACCTGGTTGTGGAACGGCCCGCCCGTGATGAGGTTGAAGAAGTCTTTCCATGTGGTCGGGTTGCCCCAGTAATATGGCGAGCCGAAGACGAAGCGGTACACCAGGAAGAGCATAGGGCTGAACCCCATCCCGAAAGCAACCACGCCCATAATTCGCCGCGACCAGGGCCGCCTCTCCACATCGCGACGATAACGCTCCACTTCCGCCAGCAGAAGGTAGAGGCCATAGGCGGGGAGTAGCAGGTACGTGGTGCCGTGGTGCACCATGCTCAGGCCAATTAGAGTACAGGAGGCGAAGAACCAGCCGGTGCGCCCGGTAGTGCGCCAGCTAACCAGGCAAAATATCACGCTCCCCACGAGCAGGGCGTTGAGGGCATAGCTCCGCGCCACGAGCGACATAGACCAGACGGTAGGAGCTACGGCGAATAGGACGGCACCAACAGCGGCGCACCACCAGAGTCGCGACATGCCCGCCAGCCTCAACAGACACACCGCGAGTGCGTAGAGCAGCCCCACCGCCCCCGCCATGTACGCCGCCGAGGAGAAGTTCACCCGGTATGCCACATCGCCCAGGGGTAGCAAGGTAAAAAGCTTACCCAGCAGGATATAGAGGGGATAGCCGGTTGGGTGGGGCACGCCCAGGATGGCCGCGCAGAACTGGAATTCGGCGTAGTCGCCGGGCATGACGGAAGGGGCCAGAGTGCGCACGTAAAGCGCACCAGCGAACAACACCAGGAGTCCGCCTAGAATGTAAGGCAAGTAACGGACGAGGCCATGCGCTACAGGCGGGCCTTCATGCGGGTGTTCTAGTGTGACCTGTTCGGCTTGCTGCATGGTGTCACATGCAATATATCACAGGTTAGAGGAGGCTGAGAGGGGTCACCAGGACTTCTCTCCCGTTGCCCACACTTGCTGCGTGTGATATCATGCACGAGATATCCTGCAACCCAAATCCCGAAGAGAGGGCGCTTTTCAGCTTTGCGCATCGGCATAATCAGCGACGTACACGGTAACTATGTTGCCCTGAGGGCCGTCATGGAGCACATGGGCAGCGTTGACGCGCTCTGGTGCCTGGGCGACCTGGTGGGTTATGGACCGCAGCCCAACGAGGTAGTGGCCGCCGTATCGCATTACCCGCACCTATGCGTGCCGGGCAACCACGACTGGGGCATGCTGGGCCGCCTGGAGCCGAGGGCTTTCAACCGGGATGCCCGCGCCCTGCTCGAATGGACCCGCGAAGCCCTGACCGAAGACCACGTAGCCTACCTCGAAGGTCTGCCCCTCACCATGACCGTGCTCTCGTCAAGCATCACCCTGGTGCACGCCTCGCCCCGCGACCCCATGTGGGAGTACCTGCTCGACCTGTTCGATGCCGCCGAATGCTTCCCCTTGTTCCAATCTCGCTACTGCTTCGTGGGGCATACGCACGTGCCCCTCATCTTCCGCGACGTAGCAGGCGTGGTCAAAGCCCTGGTGCCCGAAGCCGGCGAGCCGATGCGGATCAACGTGCGGCCCTACCGGCATGGCGAGAACGGCGACATGCACAACCCGCGCATGATAATCAACCCCGGCAGCGTCGGCCAGCCTCGCGACGGCGACCCGCGCTCCTCCTACATGGTCCTCACCGTCCCCGACGAAGACACCATTGACGGCTCCGCCACGCTGGTCCAGTACCGCGTTGAATATCAGGTACAAGAAACCCAGAGCCTGATGAAAAGCCTCGGCTTCCCTCCGCGCATGATCGCCCGCCTAGAACTGGGCATCTAAGTGATGAGGACTGAGTGATGAGGACTGAGTAGAAAGCAGAAAGGTGGTTGGTATATAAACCAACCACCTTTCAAGTTAATCGGACCTAATCAGACCTCAGTCCTCAGTCCTCATCACTCATTACTCGCTCGTAAACGTGTCGTTGAAGTGCTGCCAGATACCGTCCTCGTACATCATGCGGATGGTCCGGTCGCTGGTCCAGAGTGCCCTGCCATGCTCGAACGGCTGCCACACGGCGTCCACGCTGGTCTCAGGCTCGGTAGCGTAGCCTATCTTCTGACGCAGGGCGGGATCGCTGGCCCATAGCTTACCGAACCCACGCACCGGTATGTAGCCACCTTCGGGCGCGCCACCTTCTACGGTGGGCACAGGCTCGCCCTCAACCCAGGTGTCCTTGAACTCGAACCAGGTGCCATACTGGTCGCGGGGGCCGCTCCGCAGGAACACGTAGATCGTGCGGGTGTCACCGCGCCAGAACATGTAGCCGTACTGGAAGTGCTGCTGGGCCGCCGGTAGCACGCCCTCCTCCGGTACCGTCGGACAACCCAACCTCTCGCGCACGTCTACGTGGTCGCGCCAGATCTTGCCGAACCCGCGCACCGGCTCCAACAGGCACCCCAGGGGCGGTGAGGCCGTCACCTTAGGCTGCACCGTGCTCGTGGCTGTCGGCGTGCCGGTGCTCTTGCGAGTGGCCGTGGCCGAAGCCATAGCGGTCGGCGTGGCCGTCGCACTGGGCACCTGCGTCGGCTGGCTGGTCGCCGTCGGAGGCACGGGCGTATTGCTTGGCGCTGCCGTGTTCGTGGCCGCTGGCTGGGCCTGGGTCGCTGTAGGCACCGCACGCGTATTGGTTGGCGCGGGCCTGGTAGCCGTAGGCGGCGCGGGCGGCGCGGGCGTGTTAGGCTGCTTCGTCGCCGTGGCGGCAGGCTCGCCGGGCGTATCGGTGGCTCCAACGACAGGCACTTCAGAGGATACCTGGGCGACAGCCGTAGAGGCCGGTGTGTTCACGATAGGAGGTTCAGGTGTTTGCGTCGGCGGAACGGGTGTGTCGGTGGGTACAGGTGTGTTAGTTGATGTGTCTACCGGCGTAGGCGTGTACAAGGCGGTGCTGAACGTTAGACTATCTATCGGCTTGTCGCCTAGATAGCCCCCCACTCCGACCAGCCGCACGTGCTGTGCGTTGATCACGACCTTGTACTGAACACCTGGCTTCCAGGTGCCCACAGGCCATATTTCCAGGCGGCCACTGTTAGGACCCGTCGAACTATAAACTTTTTTGTTCGCCACCACCCAGGAAGCGGGGTCAGGACCTTGAGGTAGTTCTACCCAGGTGTTCTCCGCGATGCTGACCGGGTCAACGGACTTGCTCAGGAGCACATGCACGGGCTGGGAATAATCCGTTATCTCTCCTTGCTCTACCATAGTTGCCAAGGCTATTGGGGTCTGTCTGGTTAGCATGAAGTAAGACAAGGCGATGAGAAGCGCGCCTACAAGTACAGCGGCAGGAATAGCCCTTGTCCAGCCACTACCGGCACCTGTTAGGACATTGATGACGCTTGGCTTGTTTCTGGTCTGGGGGAGCGGAATGATCTTGCTGTGGGAAGATGGGGGACTCTTCACCACGCGTGCGCCACCCTCACGTGCCTCGATAGCACGCCAAACGTCGCGCCGCAGGCCTGCTGGAGGCATGGGCACGAGCATGGCGCGCAGGTCGCTGCCAATGGCCCTGTACTCGGACAGGGCCTGGCGGCAACCTTCGCACGTCGCGAGGTGTCGCTCTACTGATTTTCGCTCTTCCGGGGTCACCTCTCCGTCCAAGTATGCGGAGATGAGTGGCCGGATTTCGCCGCAATTCATCACTATTCCCCCAAAATTACCGATTTAGCAGCCAGCGTTCATACGCTTCATTCCCTGTATAGTCAATCTAGCCGTCGTAATCGCCCGCTTCCCTGAAAGCCACCTGATCCGACTCCGCGCCCGGTGCGTGGCCGTACTTGCGCAGGTAGACCTGCCGAAACTCTTCTCGCGCCCGGAAAAGCAGCGACTTCACCGCCGAGCGGCTCAAGCCCATCACGTCGCCTATCTCGTCGCACGACAGCCCCTGGTACTCCTTGAGGACGAGCGACATGCGGTGCTTGGGCGTGAGCCTGTCGAGGACCGACTGCACCTCTCCACTGGTCTCGAACTGGTTGTACTCGCCCACGGGGTCGTCGTCGGCTGCCGGTTCCATGCCGGGGTTCGTGTCGAACGTCTCCCACGGCAGCCAGCGGATCAGCTTGCGCCGCCGGAGCACGTCCATGCAGGCGTTCGAGGCGATGCGGTGCAGCCACGCGGACAGGTTGAGGTCGGGCGCGGTCCTGGGGAGCGCCTGGTACGCCTTTATGAAGGTGTCCTGGGTCAGGTCGTAGGCGTCCTCGGCGTTGCCCATCAATCGGTAGACGAACGCGTATATGCGGCGCTCGTAGCGACTATAAATCGCCTCGAACGCTGTGGAGTCACCTTCTCTGGCCCGAGCTACCCAGCTTTTTTCATCTATAGCCAAAGCTAAACCTTCCACGCCCGGCGTACCTCCACACATACAACGGAGAGATAATCGCCAGGTTGCAACCAGTTATGTAAGGTCGCGTGGGGAACCATAGTCATGAACTACTCTCATTAATTGTACCATCCAAGCAAGGCTTGGGGACGATGGATGATAGACGATAGACGATGGCAGATTGTTCCCGCCCATCGTCCATCGTCTATCGTCTATCGTCCATCGTCCATCGTCCCTGCATGACCAACATCAGCGCCCGGACAGTACCTATTGGCCTGCGCTGCCTATGCCTGAGCGCCGATCTTCTATGGTATATTAGGGCGTGGGCGGGTGCGGACGCGACTTGCCCGCGCTTTCTTGCGTACTACTCAATATGAAGGCAGAGGTCGCCGTTGGCAACGGCTACAGCGATATGCAGCTTGGGGTAAGGCGAACAGCAGCCGGGCCGGTAAGGTTCACCAGGGGCCAATGGTGCAACCTCTGCGGCGCGCGCCTTTCGGCCACGGGTATGCACCAGACCCCCGCCTACGGGCACCAGCGTCAGATCGGGTGGCTGGACTCGGCGGGTAGGATTTCCATATGGTCGCTGTGCGTGCAATGCTACGACTTACGGCTGCGTTGCGCCTCTTGCAACATGCAGGTAGGCTCCGAGGGCGTCATGTTTGACGGAGAGCGCGGGGTCTATTGCCGCCATTGCTTCGAGTCGCGCCCACGCTGCGACACCTGTGGCCGCCCGGTTGGCGCGCATTACTGGTCGCGACCCGACGGCCGGAAGCTCTGCGACCGTTGCCAGTCCACCGCCGTATCCGACGCCCCGTACGCCCACGCTCTTTACAGGAGGGTGCGCGCCGCCCTCGACCGCGACCTGGGCCTTTCCCTCAGCGAGCCTTGCCAGTTGAAGCTGGTGAACCGCCGCCAGCTAGCCGGGCTGATTGACAAGTCTTCCCTTTACAGCCTCGACGCCGCCAGCCGCGACCGCTGTTTTGGCCTGTTTATGCGAGAAGGCATGCACAGGGCCATTTTCGTGGAATACGGATTGCCTCAGATTGTATTGCTGGAGGTCCTGGCCCACGAATTCGCCCACGCCTGGCAGAGCGAGCAAAGCCCCGCCGACATGCCCGCCGAAGTGCAAGAGGGCTTCGCGGAGTGGGTCGCCTACAAGCTGCTGGAAGGCTGGGGCTGCTGGAAGCGCATCGACCGGATGCTGCGGCGCGAAGACCTTTACGGACGCGGCCTCAGACTTGTATTACAATGGGAGCAGACAGAAGGCCAGGCAGGAGTGATTAGACGCATGAAGCGCGATTCTGAAACGTGAAACGTGAAACGTGATGCGGCTTGTGTTGCTGGGTACGCGGATTTGAGGCTGTTGCGCTTTTAGGACCAACCTCCCCCTTGTCATCCTGAGCGTAGCGAAGGATCTCAAGTAGGTGGTATAGGGATGCTGTTGAACGCTACAGCACCAGATGCTGTGTATTCAACCGAACCCCATGGGAAACATCTGAGATCCTTCGCTACGCTCAGGATGACAGAGGGGAGGGTGGTCCCATAACACACCCAGGTTGGCATCCACGAACCCAACACTAGCGAACCGCATCACGTTTCACGTTTCACGTTTCAGAACCCCGCTCAGAATGGAGGAGCATGGCAAACGAGATTGCCCTCAACACTACCCTCAACCTTGAGACCGTGCAGGCGGGAGAGCAACCACGCCTCTTGTATTTGCTGGTAGACGTCAGGCCGGGCGAGGGAGGGGTAGCGGTCCAGGCCCCGGTGAACATGGCCGTGGTGCTCGATGTCAGCGAGTCGATGCGGTTGCCCGTGCTGACGCAGGCCCAGTTCAAGGAGCTAAGCGCACTGGGCCACGTCCAGCAAACCGTATCGGACGGCGTGCCCGTCTGGACCTTCAGGACCATCCCGCCCCACATCCGCCAGCAAGCTCCCTCCAACTTGGAGGCCGTGCAATCTGCTATCTCGCAGGCCGCCACCCACTTCGAGGCGGGCGACCGCATATCGCTGGTGGCCTTTGCCGACCGCGCCGAGGTGATGCTCAGGGGTTTGGGTGGCAGCGAGACCTCGCAGTTGCTCAGCGCCGTCACCCAGTTGAGCACCCAGCAGCTTGGAGACAACACCGAAATCGCGGAGGGTTTGCGGGCCGGTCTGGACGAGGTGCTCAGGGCGGCCTCGCCTGAGATGGTGAACCGGGTGCTGGTCCTCACCGATGGCTTCACCCGCGACCCGGAGCGCGTGCGAGAACTGGCGAACCAGGCGCGAAAGTCGCGTATCGCAGTCAGCACCCTGGGCATCGGCAGCGACTTCAACGAGCGCCTGCTGGTGGAGATGGCCGACGCCAGCCACGGCAACGCCTACTTCGCCCGCGTGCCCAACGACATACCCCCAGCCTTCCAGCAGGAGCTTGCCGCGGTGCAATCGGTCACCCTGCGTAACGTGGACATACAGGTGCGGCTCAGTGCGGGCGTCGAACTCAGGCGAGCCTACAGGGTGAGACCGGCTATCTCGGCGGTGGTGGACGCCAGGCGTCAGGGCCGTATAGCAACGGTTTCGATGGGCGACCTCGACCCGGCTAATCCGCCCGCGCTCCTTGTGGAGTTGATTGTGCCCACACAACCACGCGGTACATTCCGCATCGCGGGCATCTCCGTCAACCACCAAACCCCAGCGGGCAGCCAGGTGGCTGCTACCCAGGACGTAGTTATCCGTTACTCTATGTCGAAGGAGCGGGAGGTGCCGAACCCCACCGTAATGAACACGGTGGAGAAGGTCACGGCCTACGTGCTGCAAACCCGCGCCCTCAACGACATGGCGGCCGGTAACATATCAGCCGCCACCCAGCGTCTGCGCGCCGCCGTCACCCGCCTGCTCACCGTGGGCGAGACCGACCTTGCCCAGGCCGTGGAAGCCGAAGCCGCCCGCCTCGAACAGAGCGGCCAGGTCTCCCCGGAGGGTGCCAAGGAGATCCGCTACGCCACGCGGAAGCTGACGCAGAGGCTGGATGGCTGAAGCGTGAAACGTGAAACGTGATGCGGTTTGGGCGGCTTGGGTGCTGAAGATGTTGCGTCACGGCCGGTAGGGGAACGTGATATTATGATAGCGATAGAGTGTGGAGAACTGGGTGATGAATGTTTCACGTTTCACGTTTCAGAACCCCGTAACATTGCGTCCCGCCTCAACGTATAGGTTGTTGAGATGCTGATCTGTCCGCTGTGTGGCAAATACAATTCCGTCGATAAGCGCAACTGCGAGGCGTGCGGGGCATTCCTGGGCCAGGCTGAGCGTGTGTCCGCAAGCCTCACCCCTTCAGGTGCGATGTCGGCTAATGGCTCCTCTGCCTCCTCTGAGGTCTTCAGTGGGCCGCTTTGCTCTGTCTGCCGCCGCCCCAACCGCTCTACGTCGGCTTTCTGCGCCCACTGCGGCCAGCGCCTGAGGACAGGCTCCGGCGAGCCCTCCTACGCCATGCCTCACGTAGCAGCACCTGTCTACACGGCTGGCAGCCCATCGAACTCGCCTCCTGTTTCCGTGGCCCCCGACGTTACGGGCAACATACCCGCCGGTACGGTGCTGAAGCGGCGCTACCGCATCCTGCGCAAGGTGGCGCAAGGCGGCATGGGGGCCGTTTACGAGAGCACCGACACGCAGAGTCCTATCGGAAATCGCGCAGCTATCAAGGAGATCAGCCCCGCCGCCTTGCCCCCTGGAGAGCGCACCCAGGTCGTGGCCGATTTCCGCCGCGAAGCCCAGATGCTGGCCGGGTTGCAACACGACAACCTCGTGAAAGTGGTGGAGACCTTCGAGGAGCTGGGCAAGCACTTCCTGGTTATGGAGTTCGTGCCGGGGCGTACCCTGCTCAACGTGCTCGACCTTGCGGGTGGGCCGCTCCCGGAGCAGCGCGTGCTCGTGTGGGCCAGGCAAATCATAGACGTGATCCAGTACCTGCACTCGCAGGACCCGCCCATTATTTACCGCGACCTCAAACCCGCCAACGTGATGCTGGTGGAAGGCATGGTCGAGAAGATAAAGCTGATAGATTTCGGTATCGCGCGCCTGCACAAGGTGGGCAAGACTTCCGATACCGAGGCGTTCGGCACCGCTGGCTACGCGCCTCCTGAGCAGTATGGCAAGGGGCAGACCGACCAGCGCTCCGACATCTACGCGTTCGCGGCCACCATGCACCACCTGCTCACGAACCGCGACCCCAGCCTCAACCCCTTCAACTGGCTCTCCATCAGGCGCTACAACCCCGGCGTGTCCACCAGGGTCGATACCGCCATCATGCAGGCGCTCAACCTCGACCCGCAGAAGCGTTTCCAGTCGGTCGAGGCGTTCGCGCAGGCGCTGGGCCTGGATGGTGCGTATGCGCCCCGCTCCAGGCCACTACGCGAGCCTGTAGCCGCACCTGCGCTTGCACCCACGCCTGCTCCCTCCAGGAGCAAGTCGAACGGCCAGTCGAAGAAGAAGCCTCAACCAACGCCCGTAGCCTCGGCAATGGAGTCTGCGCCGGTCCGCTCCGTCCCTGTGACGGCCACGTATGCCGGTCCTGCGGTGGCCGACTTGCCCATAGCCGCCAGCGTTGCCGCGTCCGCTATACCCGCCGCTCCTGCACTACCTTCCGCCCCGGCTAGGCCGTCCCCGGATCGCACCATCGGGAACGGCAAGGTAGCCGATTTCGAGCCGCCCATAGCGGCCACCGCACCTCCCACACCCGATATAGTAGCGCCCACTACAGCTACTGCACCTCCGGCAAGGGAAGCAACCACGCAGACCCCGGTGGAGGTCGCACCCGCCCCCGTGCAACCCAAGACGCCGCCTACGGACGTGAGGGTACCCGGCCGCAACGGAAGCAGCGGTGTACCTGCCCTGGTCGTATCCGACAGGCTGGTGGACCTTGGGGAGACAAAGTGGAATCGTAAGACGGTCAAACACGTACAGCTTGGCGGCGTGGGTGGTGGGCCTGTCGAGGGCAGAGTCAGCGCCAGCCACCCCTGGATCGCCTATAACCCGGCGCAGTTCAGGGGCAACACGACCACGCTGGAGGTAAAGGTAAGGCGCGGACAGTTACGCTTCGGGCGCGTGGAGTTGCAGGTACCTAACCTTTTCGCTATGATATGGACACGCACGCGCAGGTGGCTGCCGTTCTTCGGCTTCTGGTTCTGGCTGCTGCTGCTGGTGGCAAGCTCGCTGGGGCGCACCCTGCTGTGGGCCATGGCCGGGGCTGTCGTGCTCTTGCTGGCTGCCGAGGCCCTGTTATTGCTTTGGTCATGGCATGTGAAGATGCTGGTGCCCGCCGAGCGTCTCAACACCGGGCGACTATTGGTGAAAAGCTCCGGCGGCGACCAGCAAATCGAGGTGAGAGTGATGGCGCGCCCCAGTCGGGCGCGTAAGGCCCTCGGCTGGACGATGGCACTGGTGTTGCTGACTGCTGAGCTGGCAGGGTTAGCGTGGCTCGTAATCACTGTGGTAGTCCAACCACTCAATATCTTCATCCCGCTTTTCTAAGACCAACAAACGAGGAGAACAAGCATGAGATGCCCCAATTGTGGTAATGAAAATCCTCCCGACTACGTATTTTGCGATGAATGTGGCGCGCGCCTGCAAGCGGGAGAGGATACCGGGATAGCTGCACAGGGTGCAACAACCGGCACCGGAGCCGCCAACCAGACCCAGGCCGCCGGTGCGGTCGGTGCGATCCCGGTCGCCGCGGGAGGCCAGGCACAGCAGGGCTACGGGGCTGATACCGGCTACGGCTCCTCGCAAGGCGGTCAGGCGCAGACCCCTGCCACTCCGTACGACGGCGGCTCATATGCCGGCCAGGTAGCAACCACGGGCGAAATAGGTGGCGACAGCGGGCCGATGGACGCGGGCGTTATCGGTGGCGGCCAGGTTGCGGGGGATGCCCAGGGTGGCGGTGGCGCAGGTGCGGGTACCACAGGCGGTGATCTAGGCGATGTCACAGGCTACAACTCCGGCCAGCAGGCGACCCAGGCCACCTACGGCGAAGACAAGGGCTTTGGTGCGGGACCGAGCGCGACATCTGCTCAAGGCGTGTCGGCAACCACGGACTACAGCGCGGGCCAGGGCACAGGGGCAGCCGCGGCCGTGACGGAAGATACGATGCAGACAGACGGCGGAGGACAGTCCCAGGCCTGGCAGCCGGGGGCCGACGACTCCGATATTTACGCTCCCAGCGCGCAGGCAGGTGAGGACCAGGGTGCTTCGATGCCGGGCGTGCTTGAGATTGACGAGGACGGTGCCCAGACGGACCAGGGTGCGGCAGGTTACGCGCCAGTAGCATCCGGTGAGACCTATTCGGATACGGCTGCGAGCGCGGGCGGACAAGCCAGCAATGGTGGACAGGGTGCGTGGGCATCCCAGGCGCTCAACCTCCTCGACCGGGCGCAGACAGCGATGGGCCGTGGTGACTGGGCCGCCTTCGGCAGCGGCATGTCGGAACTGCGCTCCTACCTGACCGGCCTCGGTGCAACCACGAGCACGGGGGCCTGGACCGCCGGTTCTTACGATGCCGCTCCTTCCGCTTCCACCGGCGGCACGTCCCAGCCAGCGACCTCCACCGCCGCACAGCCGGGCGGATACTCCGGCAGTGACACTTCGGTGGGACAGAGTAGCACCTATGGCGGCTACAACGAGCCTGCATATTCCGGCAGCACTACGGCAGGCACTACGGATGACGCACCTACCCTGGAACCCCAGGCCGAAGCGGGCACACTGGGCACGCAGGAAGACACAGGCTACGAGGCCGGGTACGGTGATGCGGGAGATGGCGGCGCTAGCGTAGCACAGGCGGCACAGGATGCCGGTGCAGGCACCTCGAGCGACGCAGGCGGTGCTCAGCCCGCAGACACAGGCGTCGGCATGATGGGCCAGGGGGCTTCGCAGGCCGCTGTAGGGGGTGCAGCCGTGGGTGGCGCTAGCGGTGCGACAGTAGGCGGCGCGGCGGTATCACCGAATGGCACCGTTGAGAACATGATGGCCCGCCTGGTGATAATCTCCACCGGCGCGGAACTGCCCCTGCCCGACCAGGAAGAGATCATGGTGGGCCGAGAAGACCCCTCCAGCGGCATCTTCCCCGATGTGGACCTCACGCCCTACGGTGGCGAAGAAGGCGGCGTCTCCCGAAGGCACGCCCGGTTGCTGCACATCAGCGGCGACTACTTTGTCGAGGACCTGCAATCGACCAACTTCACCAAGCTTGACGGCCAGCGCCTCCCCGCGCACGTCCGAGAGCGCCTGGAAGACGGTGCCAGGATAGACTTCGGCAGGGTGGCAACCATCTTCCGAAGAAGCTAAAGAGTAACACGTAACGCGTTACGTGTTACTAGTTGCACGAAGACGGCTCCTGGAACTGTACTCCAGGAGCCGCTTTGTTGTTCATTGCCACTTTACGAGTTACGTGTTACTCGCTACGTGTCACTGTCCCAGCAGCGCGTGAGGGTGCTCAGCGGCGGGAAGGTACTCGGTGACATCCACTATGATCACGGTGATGTTGTCGTGTCCGCCGTTATTATTAGCAAGCTCTATGAGCCTACGGCAGGCGGTGTGCGGGTCCGGCTCGTTGGCGAGTATCTGCTCTATATCCTCGTCCTCGACCATGCTGTTCAGGCCGTCAGAGCAGAGCATAAGGCGGTCGCCGGGGTGCAGGGTGCGCACAAAAGTGTCCACGTCGATGGGGGGCGGGCCACCAAGCGAGCGATAGATGAAGTTGCGGTGCGGGTGCACCTTGGCTTCTTCCGGTTCAAGCTGCCCCAACTCCACCAGCCGGTGCACCAGCGAATGGTCTATAGATACCTGGCTGAGGGCGAACGAGCCGTTTTCGCCATATTCGCCGTCGCGACTCTCCAACGCCTCCTCCAGCGCGTCCATCGCTGCCTCTTTCGAGCGTAGCGGGGCGGTGCCGGAGAGGGGTGAGGTGCCCTTGAGGAGCGGCCGGGTGGCATCCTTCATCTGGGGGTCCATCCCGGCGCGGCTGCGGGCGTAAAGATAGATGCGGCTGTCACCCACGTTCACGACGTACGCTTTGCCCCCGGCCACGACCGCCGCGACCAGGGTGGTGCCCATGTCGTTGCGGCGGCTGTCGCGGGCCTTGTAGATGCGTTCGTTAGCAAGCTGTACCGCCCTCGTCATCGCCTGCAATATCGCTTCGTTGCCGGGAGTCGAGCGGTCACCGTTGGAGGAGGCTATGGGAGCTATGATTCGCGACACCACCTCTCCCGTGAACGCCTGCACCGCCAGGGCAGAAGCGATCTCACCACCCTTGTGCCCGCCCAGGCCATCGGCCACCATGTAGAAACCTATGCGCATGGGCCGCTCGGCGCTCGCCTGGACGAACTCGGACATGCCGAACGAGTCCTGGTTCTGCTCGCGCAGCCGCCCCACGTCCGTCAGTCCGGCGGACACGAAGTCCACAGGCTTGGCGGGGCGCTCTAGCTCGTCAATCGTCTCCATCGCGGAGGCGAGCAAGGTGCGCCACTGGGCTGCGGTAATCACTCGGCCGCCACCCTGCACCGGCTCAATCGCCGCGCGGAAGGCCGCACCCACAGGCTCCGGGGTACCGGCGGGCATCGCCAGCGTGCCGTCGGGACCCATCGAGACCTGGTTGCCCGTGTACGCCTCGTAGATGGTGCTGGCGAGCCGCGCCAGGTCCATCGCCTGCATATCGGTGGGGTCCGCGTTTGCTTCGGCGGCCCGTGCGTTTTGGAGGCTCGCCAATGAAGCCCGGTCGCCCTGTACCAGTATGTCGTCGGCTTCAGCCCCGGCACCTACGACCCCTCGGCTGTGCAGATAGTCGAGCGCATCGGATAGCTGCATCGCCCAGTTGAGCACCTGCAAGCCGGAGCGTGGCAGGCTTAGCTGGCTGAGACGCACGCCCTGCCGAGGCTCGGCCACCGCATAGAAGCGCTGGCGGCCCTGGGGCGTGTCGCTGAAGAAGTCTATGACCGGCACCAGGTTGGGGTGATACAGGCTCAGTTGCATCAGGTCGGGGTCTTGCAGGAGCGACTCGGGCTTGTAGCTCTCGGCCATCAGGTAGAAGTCGGCGGGTGCCTGGTTCGCCAGGGGCGAGTTACAGGTGCCGCATGCCTCCTGGTCCACAGGGGACAAGCGTCCACAGGTGAGGCAGCGCTGCTGGTTGTGCGCCCCTACCCGGTAGAGGTTGCGGTCGGGAGCGTGGTGCAAGACGTTCTGCACCTTATACCTGTTCGCGATGAGGCCGCTGACCGGCACCGGCTCCAGGGTCTCAGGCTCCATACCCGTGGCGGGGGGTGCCGTCTGGTCCGTCACCATCGCGTTGGGCTGCGTCGGAGTTTCGTCGGACCCAACACCCGCTACATCACCTGTGGCGTTGGTACCGGCTTCGGCATCAATCTCACCACCCAAAGTAGCATCAGGGTACGTGGGGTCCGGTGGGGCCTCCTCAGCCAGGTCCATGTGCGAATGCAGCCCCATAGACTCCGTGTCCAGCACAGGCACTACGCCCGCTTCAGGCTCGGACGTTTCCGAGGTGTGCTCCGAGGGCGACTCGCGGTAGAAGCTTGCCTCCCCGGCGTCCGTCACAACGTCCCGCGGGCTGCCGTTGGCCGCCCCCGCGCTTGACGAGGGGGACTCCTCTTCAACCGGCGAATCGGCTTCAGGAACTTCGGCGTTTGTGTTATTCTGCCCGACGCGGCGAAGTCTATTCATATCTTCTCCATGGACCTAATGCTTGAGCCTTTACGGACGCGCCGGGGCACGATACACAAATTGCACGTCGCCAACGCGTATCTGGTCGTTGTCCTTCAGGGCGGCCTCGGCAACTCTCTCGCCGTTCACGTACACACCCGCCTCCGAGCCACGGTCCGCGAGTACGAACCCTTCGCCCTCGCGCCTCAGCTCCGCGTGCACTCCGCTCACGGTAGCCGAGCCGTTGAAGCCTGGATCCACCACAATGTCGTTGCCCGGCGCGCTGCCTACCGTGACACGCGCCCGCGAAAGCACATATTCGAGTTGCTCGTCCACGCGGTTCAGCGTTTCCAGATAGGGCGTGTACTCGTCTACCACGTCCACCGCCGGGGCGAACATCGCCGCCTTCGCCGCCCGCAAGTCCTGCCCGCAGTCGTGACAGAAGTTCTCGTTCGGGTCGTTAGCGGCCCCGCAGTTGGGGCACACGACCTGGCTAGCTACGCCTGCCGCTCCCACCGCTCCCACCGCACCGGCAGCCGCTATTGGCACCGTGGCCGAAGTCGTGGTTGTAGTCGTGCTGGTGCTCGTCGTTGTGCCGGTATAAGGCACATGGCTGGGCCGCGTGACAGGGGCGGCCGTGGTGACTTCCACCGCCTGTCGCCTGCGCATGAGCAGCACTGCCACCAGTGCCAGACCCAGCAAGACGGGTACCAACACCCACCACGGGAACCCACCGCCACCTTGAGTGCCCGCAGTCGCACCCTGGTTGCCCTGCTCGCCCTGGTTGCCGTCGGACGGCCCTACTGAGGCCACGGCATCCGGCACGACCTGGCCCGTCTGCACCGGCTGCGGCTGGGCTACGCTCGTATCCACAGCGGGGGGAGGCGTCTCCTGCGCTGTCAGGATACCTTGTCCGCTCCACACAGTCACCGGCTGCCGCCCTTTCGCGGCGGAGACGCTGCCCGTGAATATCACTATTGCCGCAGCAAGAACCGTCAGACAAAGAACCAGGCACAGGACCGCGGAACCCCACGCATTTGCATGGTGCTGCTTTCCATGCCCCACTGTGCGTTCCCTACCGTTTGTAAGTTGCTCCAAAAGAGATAGTTCCCCCAGTCGCTTTATTAGGCAAGCCTCGCAAGCCCGGAGGACATTATACCACTTTGGAATTTGGAAATTGGAATTTCGAATTGCGAATTTCCTTCGGTATCTACTAAATTCGCAATTCGAAATTCCAATTTCCAAATCAGTTTCCCAAAATGAAGTTAAGCAGCACCTTGCCTATGCGTACTTTGTCGCCGTTGCGCAGGCGTGTGGGGACGCCCGCGGGGAGGCGGCGGTCGTTGAGGAAGGTGCCGTTGGCGCTGCCCAGGTCCTCTACGAAGTAGCCCCCGGCGTCCGAGACGATTCGTGCGTGCTGGCGCGACACGTAGGCCGCGGGGTCGTTATATGTCAGGTCCAGGTGCGGGAAGATCTGCCGCGACAGGCTGCGGCGGCCTATGTTGAACGGATTCTCAAGGATGCGGCGCTCCCACAGCACGCCATTGGGGCCTAGCACCTGCAACCTGCCGGGAGGCCGCCCCGCCAGGGAAGCTCCACAACGGCCGCAGAAATGCGCCTTCGTCTGGTTGGTGGCCCCGCACACCATGCAGACCCGCGTGTCGGGTTCGGCGGGCGGGGGAGTGATCACGTTGTGCCCCGGCATAGACCCAGGGCTGCGGTCACCTGCATGACCAGACTGCACGTGCCCGCCCGGCATGGCCCCGGCTGCCGCGAGGGGCTGCTGTTGCTGCCAGTTGGACGACATCGGGGGAATAAGCTGCGGGGGTATAGGCTCGTCCAGGCCGGGTGCCGTGTAGGGCACGCCCAGGCACCGCCTCAACTCGGCTTCCAATATAGGAGAGGTCTGGGGCCGCGCGTTCATGTCGCGGGACATCGACTTGATGATTAGCTGCTCGGTCGGGAGGCTCACCTTCGGGTTGAAGTCGCGCAGGCTGGTGGGCGTTGTCGCGGGTGTAGGCGGCCTGCCGGTGAGCAGGTGATACATGGTCGCCGCCAGCGAATATATGTCGGAGCGGGCGTCGGTCTGCCCCTTGCCGAACTGCTCGAACGGGGCGTAGGCGGCGGTGCCCATCGACATGGTGTCGCGGCGCTTGCCTTCCTTGTACGTGCGGGCGATGCCGAAGTCGATCAGCTTGATCTGAGCGTTCGGCATAATCATGATGTTGGCGGGCTTCACGTCGCGGAAAATGATGGGCGGGTCCTGAGTGTGCAGGAAGGTGAGCACCTCGCACACCTGGATGCCGTACTTGAGCGCCTCCGCCTCGTCCATCGGCTGCCCGTGCAGGCGGTCCAACCGCTTCTCCAGCGACTCGCCGGGTATGAGTTCCATCACCAGGTACGGCCGTCCGCCCTCGGTGAAGAAGTCGGTCACGCGGGGGAGGTTGCGGTGCTCCAGGTCGCTGAGTATCTGGGCCTCGCGCCGAAACGCCTCCAGGAGTTGCCGCCGCTCCTCACGCTCGCGCGCGCGGTCGTCCTCCCCACCGGGGCCGGTATTGACCGACGGCTGGGACTCCAGGTCGGTGCGCATCTCCTTGATGGCTACGTGGGCGCTGTTGTACTTAATGTCCTCAGCCTTGTAGACGGCACCCATGCCGCCACCGCCGATGACCCTTAAAACCCGATAGCGACCGCGCAGCATGTAGCCGATCGGAAGGAACTCGTACATGCCCACATTATAGGTTGCGGCACATGGCGTGTCAACGGCTCGGCATAGGAAAGGAGTCCTACTACAAGGGTGCCCAGGGGTCCGGTGGAGGGTAATTACGAATTACGAATTACGAATTACGAGTGGAAGTTACGTGTTACGTGTCACTGCTAGCTACATAAGTGTGGCTCACCTCGTATGGAGGACCGGAGAGGACTGTCGTTGTGTCGCCTCCGAGCGATACCTCTACCTTTAGCGGGAATAAGTCGGCTGGCGTGCCTGTGTCGGGGAACCAGATACGACCGCGTTTCACAACGATGAGTAGGCCGTGCTCATCACCCACCGCCGCGAAGGTGTCGCTGCCCGCTCCATCGTAGACAGGCATACCCGTGCGCTGCAACTGTTCAACGGTAGCAACCACATCGTCACTTGCGATGCCAATCTCACTGATGGACAGGATGCTCCGTGCGTCGAAGTGCACGTCTGAAGCATTAGGAAGCCCATGACGGGCGATGAACTCCAGGATGTTACCTGCGGGATCGCGAAAATAGCAGGAGTGCGCGTTCCAGTTCACGAAGTCGAAAGTGTCCTCTCCCGAACTGCTCGTAATGAGAGGCGTGCGCCCCGCAATCCAAGCTTTTGCTTCTTCGAAGCGGTTTTCCGGTATGTTGAAGGCGAAGTGATAGACTTGGCTGTGAGTGCCCGTTGATTGTGTGAACGTCAGCAAGGAGCTACCAACCTGCACTTGCAAGGTTTCAGAGGTTGCAACAGCAGGCAGTTGCAGAACATCCCTATAGAAGTGGTGCTGAGCGAGCAGGTCATTCGCTTGCAGTTCCAATCTGTCGATCTTCATAACCATCCCCCAACAGAAGCAGTGAAGAAGCTAAAGACCATGCTCCTGGTGTTGCACTCACATCCTCGCCATCCTTGTTGCCCGTATTGCCATTATATTGGTAACTCCTAATCAATAGCTCATTCTACAGACAGGAAGCAGTGAGGAGCACCCAAGCCCCACCTTTGTCATTTCTCACTGCGTTCGAAATGACAGATGCCAACTCTGCCGTCCCTCTTCGCAGCTAGTAATCTTACAGGGCTTCTCGTAATTCGTAATTCGTAATTGCCTTGCGACCCTACGCCGCGCCCCCGCGTATCTCTAATGAATGGCGCGGCCCCATCGCGGTAAGCGGATTGCGGTTGGGGCCTGCGCTGTTGCCCGTGTTGTCTCTAGTGCCGCTTGGTAATATACTGTAGGCGCGGAGGCATTAGCCGCCTCTTGTCTTGCTTATCGCGAGCCTGCGCTCGACTGGAAAGAACCTAATGAGTATCCCTAACATCAACCGCGCCCGCGAGCGCACTAAAGAGGAGCCGGTAAGACCCGCCCCCCGACGGGGCATGTCGCGGCTCGCCTGGATTTTGGGCGGCGTGCTGCTAGCGCTTATCATCATCCCCTCGATACTGGCCGAGATGATCACCGACTGGCTGTGGTTCGGCAGCCAGGGCCTGTCCGAAGTCTACACCACCCGCCTGTGGCTCGCCCTGGGCGTGCTGGCGGCAAGCACGGTTATCTCCGCCCTGGTGCTCTGGTTCAACTGGAGTATTGCGGCGCGGATCATACGGCCTGCGGTGGTCTACGCGGGCCAGCGTGACCCCGTGCCCTGGGGCCTGGTGCGCGTGGGCATCGTCGCCGGGGCCATCGTGGTGGGTTTCTTCATGGGGCTGTCGGCGGCGGGCGAATGGCCTACCATACTGCTCTACTTTAACGGCGGTGCGTTCGGCCAGACCGACCCGTTGTTCAACAACGACATTAGCTTCTACATGTTCGGCCTGCCTTTCTTCGCCTTCCTACGCGGCTGGGTACTCGGCTTGCTGGTGTTGTCCGCGATTGGGGCTGCTCTCATATACCTCGTCGGCACCGTGCCCCAGATCAGCAGGCAATCGGCGGACATACTGGCGAACAACCGCAACCGTGCCGATGCGCCCCCCCTCAAGCTCACCCTAGACCCCAAAGCGGGGCTGCACCTGAGCGTGCTGGGTGCCTTGTTCCTGCTCACTATAGCCGTGGGTTACTGGCTGGGCCAGTACGACCTGCTTTACTCCTCTCGTGCCGTGGCGTATGGCGCGGGGTACACCGACGTGACCGCCAAGCTGCCTTCGCTATACATCATGATGGGCGTGGCGGTGCTCATGGCGGTGCTCCTGCTGGTCAACCTGCGGGTGCGCACCTGGCGGCTCCTGGTGGGCGCGGTGGGCATCTGGCTTGCGGCCCTGGTGCTGGTCAGCGGCGTCTACCCGGCCGTCGTCCAGCAGTTCGTGGTGAGGCCGAGCGAGCTTGACAAGGAGCGGCCCTACATCCAGAACAACATCACCGCCACCCGGCAGGCGTTCGGGTTGGACAAGTTCCACGAGCGAGAAGTGCCAGCCGTCGAGACGGTCAGCCAGGCGGAAGTGGCCGCCAACCGCGACACGGTGGAGAACATCCGCCTGTGGGACTATCGACCGCTGCTCGCCACGTATGGCAACCTGCAAGAGATTCGCTCCTACTATTCGTTCCTGGGAGTGGACATAGACCGCTACACTATCGACGGCAGGCAGCGCCAGGTGATGATTTCGGCCCGCGAGTTGAACTCGAACGAGCTTGGCGCGCAGGTGCGTACCTGGCAGAACCAGCGGCTCGTTTACACGCACGGCTACGGCGCGGTGGTATCCCCCGTCAACGAGATCGTTGGAGAGGGGCTGCCGAACCTGCTCGTTAGAGACATACCGCCGCAGACGAACGTGCCGGAGCTAACTATCACCCGCCCGGAGATCTACTACGGGGAGCAGACGGACGAGTACGTCTTCGTGAACAGCGCCGCCGAGGAATTTGACTACCCGTCAGGCAACGAGAACAAGTACACCGAGTACGCGGGTAAAGGCGGCGTGGTGATGGACAACTTCCTCACCAAGATGCTGTTCAGCGTGCGTTTCGGTGACGGCAACGTAATGCTCAGCGAATACGTCACCCCTGAGACCCGCGTGCTGTTCCACCGCAACATCCACGACGCTGTGCGCCAGCTTGCGCCGTTCCTCCTGTACGACCACGACCCTTACCTGGTGATTGCCGACGGCAAGCTCTACTGGATGCAGGACGCGTACACCTACAGCGATCGCTACCCCTACTCCACCCCCCACCCAGCGGGCTTCAACTACATCCGCAACTCGGTAAAGGTGGTTATCGACGCCTACGATGGTACAGCTACCTACTACGTAGCCGACGCCTCAGACCCGCTGGTAAATGCCTATCGCCGCATCTTCCCACAGCTATTCAGGGACATCTCCGAGATGCCCGCGAGCGTGAGGAGCCACGTCCGCTACCCCGAAGACCTGATGAACTACCAGGCGCAGATGTACGCCACCTTCCACATGACCGACGTCCAGGTCTTCTACACCAAGGAGGACGTGTGGAACATACCGTTCGGCACCCAAGCCGAGACTTCCGCGCCCCTTGAAGCTTATTATGTCAATATGCAGCTACCGGGCGACGACAAGCAGGGCTTCATGCTCATTCTGCCGTTCACGCCCGCCACCAAGGACAACATGATAGCTTGGATGGCCGCCAAGAGCGACGGAGAAGATTACGGTGAGGTCGAAGTAATTCGCTACCCGAAGCAGCAACTAGTATATGGTCCCAAGCAGATTGAGGCCCGCATCGACCAGGACCCGCTCATCTCGCAGCAACTGACGCTCTGGAACGCCAGCGGCTCGGACGTGATACGGGGCAACTTGCTCACGATACCCATCGGCAACTCGGTGCTGTACGTCGAACCGCTATTCTTGAGGGCTACCGCGGGCAACTTCCCAGAGTTGAAGCGAGTAATCGCCGCCACCGGCAACCGCGTAGGCATAGGAGCCAACTTGAACGAGGCGCTTCAGGTAGCCTTCAACCTGGCGCCGGGAACCATTATAGGAGCAGATGGCAACGGAGGTCCGCAACCTACTCCGCTGCCGGGCCAAACGCCGCAGCCTGGGGCCACGCCCGGTCTTCGCACACCCGCCCAACTCACCCAATCGGCCCGCGAGCATTACGACCGAGCACAGGAGGCCCTACGCGACGGCGACTGGACCACCTACGGCGAGGAGATAGACGCCATGAAAGCCGACCTGGACCAACTGGCAGAGATGCTAGGCGTGCCGGATGCCGCCCCAACGCCAGGCACCACGCCTGGCACGACACCGGTTACGACGCCCACGCCTTCTAGCTAGTAGGCATTCGGCCACGTCGCATAGAAGGTCGAATTAGGAGGGGCGGTGACATCACCGCCCCTCCTCTCCTTTCTTTGTAGTTCCTGTTCATCCGTCGTACAACTATGGTGTGGTCATGGAGTTGGTATATCTGAACCCTCCCCCGCTCTTGTCAGTCTGAGCGCAGCGAAGAATCTCGCCCCTCACCGGGATGTTTCCTCTTTCTTATGGGACTCTATTGCTTTAGGAAAGGTGTTATTTAGGTGGTGAGGGACGAGATTCTTCACTGCGCTCAGAATGACAAAAGCAGGGCAGCGTCCAGGTATTCGGTCAGGTCGTAGTCCGCAACCTGAATGATGCGCTTCTTCCAATTGACCCTCTATTGTGATATAATTCACACAGAAGTTTGGTACACGTTTTGCGCATGGGAACAGTGACATGGACGAATTTGTAGCCGAAGAAATACTCGCGAAACTGGATCGTATAGCCGACCGCCGCATACAGGAAGGTATCGAGGCGGGGGCGTTCAACAACCTCGAAGGCGAAGGCAAACCCCTCCACATCGAGGACAACCCGTTCGTGCCCAAAGACCTCCGCGCGGCCTTCAAGGTGCTCGAAAACAGCGGCTACGCGCCCGATTGGATGACCGTCTCCCAGGAGATAGACGCGGACCTTGCCACAATTAGGCGTAGAGCAGACGAGCATTTCGCGCACTTGAAGAATCGTCTCGCGCAGATAGGCACAGACCCGTACGCCGTGAAGCGCCTGCGTACCGAAGTGGACCGGCTCAAGGCTCAGCACCGCCGGGCGGCAGCGCAACACTCGGCGGCCGTAATGGAGCTAAACAAGAAGATCTCGATATTCAACCAGATGGTGCCTATCGCCTCCCTCTTCAAGGTGCCCCTCTCAGTCGAAATCGAGATGGAGAGGTACGAAGCGCGCGTGCCCGCTTACCTCACCTACACAAGCTAGATAAGCATCAGCCTCTCGTTTACCTCCAAAGCCATCGCCTCTTGCTTTAGCTCGTGCTTCATCCTGTCTACGAAGTCGAGAACCCGCTCCAGGTGGCGGTCAAGGTCTGACTGGGTCACGTAGCTGGTCACGATATAGACAGTCTCCCCTACCAGGCCTTCGTTCTCGCTCCTCCACACACCTTCCGCGCCGTCGCTGGTCGCGCCACCAAAGAGGTTCCCCAGCAACTCAAGCGCCTCGTTGGCGTATGCGCTGGTGTCAATCTGCTGGGCCACGTCTACGGTCGTCGGGATATACACCCGCACCTGGTTGGTACGCTTGAGACGGTCGGCCAGAGTCGCTACCACCTCTGAGAGCGCGGCGGGCAGATTGTTGGCGGTAGCCTGCGCGGGTGAAGGCAAGTCTTGCAGGTAGGGCACATCGAAGTCGGCGTAAGGAGGTGCCGGAGTGGCGCTATATTCCCCCCTGGTCCGATTGCTGACGATGTACAGGCTCGTACGGTCGGCGTGGAGGAGTTCTTTCAAGCGGGCTGTGAGCACTGCAAGAGGTTCAGCATCCGCCCATGAGGGTGAGGTCACAATCATAACTTGGTCTGTGCGTTCAAGCAGATAATCCAGAGAGGCATCCAGGTCACCGGTCAGGCCAATAACGAGGTTGGGGTAAGACCGGGTGAGTTGGTCAACCAGGATAGACGAGTGGAGGCCAGAAAGAGCATAGTCCACAGCCTCAGGGAGGACAATGTCGAAGCCTCCTGGCTGTGCGTGAGGCTGCGTCCCTGGCGGCAGGTCGAACAAGCCGGCCAGGCGCGAGCTATTTGGGTATTCGGTATAAACAGTAGCGTTCTGCGTGGAAGCAGCCAGCGAGAGGGACATAGCTACACCCAGTGTGGTCACTCCCACGCCATGCCCGTTGCCGATTATCAAGCAGACCCTGTTTGCCATGCCGTCGTTGGTGCCTAGTCGCTCCGTGGTTGCCCGCAGGCGTTCGGCAAGTACGCGCGATAGCTCTAACGCAACGCTATTCTCTCGCTGCAACAGGTCGAGGAAGTCTCTACTTCGCATCTCCAGCAGCGTGGCCTGGGTGAGAGCCGTTACGGTGGCCGTCGCGAGATTGTGCGGACCCGCTAGCGCCTCTAATTCCCCCAGCAGATCTCCTTCCTTAAGATAAGCCAGGCTGTGAGTCTCGCCCGTCACAGGCGAGGTCCGCGTTACCGCCAGCATGCCGCTTTCCACAATAAAGACGCTCTCAGCCGGACTTCCCTGCCGCACCACCTGCTCACTACGAGAGTACTGCCACACCTGCATAAGGGAGGCAATTTCGCTCAGTCGCTGCTCCGGCAGCCCGCGGAATAAAGGGAGTTGCTTGAAGAAGTCCATCCTGTCTGTCGTCATTCCGTACCCCCGTGCCTTGGCCGATGCCGGGTTCCAACCTATCAGCCTCGGCGCTCACTTCTCCAGGTGCGGCACCATAGACTGGAGCCGCTCCCATGCCCCCGGATAGTGCGTGATGCGGATAGGGCGGCCGTCCTTGCCTATGAAGGTGTGCAGGCTGCTGCTCTCAGTAAGGAGCTTGCCGTCTTCCGGGCGGTCGATGCGGTAGGCAAGCAAGAGCCTCACCCGGCTCAACTCCTCGACCCAGGTGCTGATTACAAGCTCGTCGTCGTAGTAGGCGGGCGTGTGGTAGCGCACCTTCACTTCCAGCACCGGCAGCAGCACCCCGGTCAGCTCTAGCTGGCGGTAGGTGAAGCCGAAGTGCCGCATAAACTCGGTGCGCCCCATCTCCATCCACGCCAGGTAGCTGCTGTGGTGCACGATACCCATAGCATCGGTTTCGATATAGCGCACGCGGAAGGTGTGTTTGACGATGAGCGGCGCATTTGGTGGCTCCGGCTGAGCCTCTTTCATTATTCCTGCCTCCAATCTACTGACGTCCGTTGCTATGCAAGCTACGCACCCAACCGAAAACCACCAGCAACAATCTCTCCTGTCACTACAATGGAGTAGCTTGCCACTGTTACGAAATTCATCTGGACTTCATCCAGGTTCTGCTGGAACTCGTAAGCATCATACTCCCCGCCATAGCCAAGTGGAGCGTCTGCCCACACACGTTCCAAGTGCTCAATCACAGTGGCCGGCAAAGTAGCCGGGTCCAAGAGTTGGCACCGCACCAGCAAGGCACGTTGCGGCTCGCCAGTCTTTTCCAACTGAATCCGTGAGAATAAGCCGGTCTGCTCCAGGTAATGTTCTATGTCCAATGCGAAAGCGGACAGGTTCTTACTACTTGGGTGGGCATTCCGAAGTGCTGAATGCAGCCTCCTCTTGAACTCAGTGCTCACGTTGTTTCCTTATGGTTCTATGGGGATGTTCACCCGGTCCAGGATTGGCGCTTCGCTGCCCAGTTTGGTGATAACTACATCGTGGAACACAAGATTGAGCGAGTAGACGTTAGTCTCAATTTGGACCTCGTGCATGGGCTGTCCGAGGCGCTGTGACCAGTCAGAGGCGGCTTTTGAGTCTTCCACGTAGGTAAGCCCCGGATAGGTTTCTGCCCAGCAAACTCCCCACACAAAGCCTTCCGGCGCATCGGCCTCTTTCCAGCGTTCGTAATCCGTTAATATGTCGCTCCACGATATACGCCAGGTATCATCGCGCATGCTGGTGTTGTAGCTTGCGTGTACGCAATGCGTAAAGCGATACCTGTAGCGCCCCGTGCCGTCCTTATTGTACCCGGCACTTACTTCCGCAAGAATCTCGTAGTCCCGCATATAGCTTGTGAAGCCATGCGAAAGGATGGCTCCATCAAAAAAGCTGTAGGTGTCGAGCTTCTCTTGTACAGTCATGACCGCAGGTGCGGGGTCCGTCACCCTACACTACTCCCGCCACAGGCGGCGCGGCCAGTTTGATGTACCGCTGCACGCTCTTGCGGTTGCGGCTGTCGGGGGCAAGTCCCAGTATGAGCAGCAGTTTCTTCTCGTCCGCGCCCGCCTTGGCTTGCTCCACCGCGAAGGTGTCACGGAGCGACTGCGGCGTAACCCGCTTGCTGATGCCCGCCTCCTCGGCCACGCGGTCCACCATCTTGTTGATCGACTGCGGAAGCAAGTTGAACAGGCGCGACCTCGGCTCGAACTCGGCCACGTAAGCCTGAAACGCCTCGGTGAACTCCAGGTTCGCCCCCAACTTGCGCTCCTTCTTCTGCGAGCGTATGTCGTCGTAGTAGATGTAAACCACCGGCTGCTCTGGATCGCCAATATCGACGTGGTCCACCTTGAGCGCCAGCAATTCGGTGCGCGTAAGGCCCAGCTTCAGCAGCAGGTAGACGATAAGCGTGGTGCGGGAGTTCTCGGCACGGGCGGCTTCCAGTATCGCTTCCTGCTCGGTCGGGAAAAGCACCTGCGGGGTCTTGAGCGGGATGTAGTCGGGGAAGAAGCTGTCGGCCAGGTTCTTCTCCAGCACCTTCTCCTTGTTCACAAGGTAACGGTAAAGCCCCTGCAAGGAAGTCAGCCGCCTCTTGCGGGTGGATTTGTTGTTGGCCTGCCCCAGGAAGTTGGCGAGGTCGGTCTTCTCTATCCGGTCGAGCGTCTTGTTGCCCAGCGCCGACTGAAAGAGTGCCAGGTCGTACATATACGAGTCGATGGTGTTGATGGGCCGCTTCTGCTGCTCCAAATGCCGCTTGAACCACCATCGCGCTACGTCCAGGCTGGAAGTCGGCCCCAGCGCCGGGATGTCGGCCACAGGCTGCATCAACTCCCCCCTGGCGCTTATGGTAAATAACTCCGCCTGCACAGCCCTTCCCGGTATTGCCTCTGTCTTCGTCCTCTCCTCGTCGTCCTCGTGACCGCGAGTCACCTGCCCGCGCGCACCCTGCTTGTTCATAGTCGCCTCCTACTTTTCCACAATCCGCCTGCTACGGCCCTGATTATATGTCAAGTTCTGCCCCATTGCAAGCGATATGTCGCGTGGCGGATTTGGAATTTGGAATTTCGAATTGCGAATTTGTTGAATACCTTCGAAATTCGCAATTCGAAATTCCAAATTCCAAATCCCGCTATAATGTCTCGTGAGTTTTGTTGCCGCTAACAGGGCTGTGCCGCTACGCAGGCAGTTATGGGCCGACGGGCTGCTGGCTGTGGTAACCCTCATCTGGGGGTCCACGTTTGTGCTGGTCAAGGACGTGGTTGAGCAGGTGCCCGTGCTGCCTTTCCTCGCTTTGCGGTTCGCTATTGGAGCCGGGGTTCTGTTCGTCGCCGTGCTGCTGCTGAACAGGTGGCGCGGGCTTACGATGCGCGAGTTGTTGTGGGGCACCGTTACCGGGACGGCGCTGGGCGTCGGTTACGCTCTACAGACCCTCGGCCTGCAAGACGCAAGCACCAGCGCCAGCAAAGCAGGCTTCATAACGGGCCTGTCGGTAGTAATCGTGCCGCTGCTCAGCTTTGTGGTCCTGAGGCAGCGCCTGGGGAAGTGGACTTTGGCGGGCGTGGTGCTGGCTACAACGGGCCTGGCATTACTCAGCCTGCGACTCGATGCGGGCACTCAGGTCACGGGTGGCGACCTGCTGGTGCTGGGTTGCGCCTTCGCCTTCGCCGTTCACATACTCCTGGTGGCGCATGCCTCCGGCTGGGCTAACCCCCCGCGCATTACGGCGGTGCAGGTGACGGTAGCGGGGCTTCTTTGCGCGCTGGGTGCGGCGGCCCTGGGACAGCGGGTGCCGGGCATGAGCCAGGAGGTACTGGCAAGCGCCGCCTTCCTGGGGGTTGCCGCCACCGCACTGGCGTTCCTGGTACAGGTGAGCGTGCAGCGCTTCACGACCGCCGCCCACACCGCGCTCATATTCACCCTAGAGCCGGTTTTCGCCGCCATCTTCGGCATCTGGCTCCACAACGACGTACTTGGCATCAACGGCTGGATAGGGGCGGGGCTAATCCTCACGAGCATGCTGGTTACAGAGTTGCTCCCATACCTGGCAAAGAGGCAGTCCAGGATGTAATCCCATCACAGCCTGCGCATTTACCGTAAGTAATCCAATGACTATTAGATAATGGTATAGGTTGGGGTGCTACACAGCCTGGGCTTGCCAATACGTGCACAGGAAAAAGTACAACCTCAAGGCCCCAATGGTTCTATGGTGTCTGTGCCAGGAAAGGTCAAGATGGTTGGGAAAAGCAGGAGGAATCATTTCGCACTTGAGGGGCCAAGCCGCTATAATTGGGGTAGCCAATCCCCTCTAATAGAAAGAGTACTTCCAAGTATGCAGTCACTAGCAAGCTCCCCCTCCGCCGCGCCCCTCGATCTTGAGGTGGTGCACTTTGATAGCATCGCCAGCCGCCGGACGGCCCGCTACCACATGACCAACGACCTGAAGCTGAAGACGCGCGACGAAGCGGTCCGCTTCATCAACGAGGTAGGGGTGGCCCTCCTCTTTCCGGGCGACAACCTCCCCCTTCCCGACCTGTGGAGCGCCATCAACGGCAAGGAGCGCAAGCTGCCCAAGCACCACCACGACTGGGCGTTGAGCAAGACGTGGGACTGGAAGGACCAGATACCGAGCCGCAAGGAGGCCTGGTACGGCAAGCTGATACGGGGCAAGCCCGCCTTTGTCGCCCTGCGCGACCTCCCGGCCGTGTACGCCCTTTCCAGCAACTACGGCGAGCTTGACGACTACCTGGAGGCTTACCAGGACGGCATGCTGAGCCAGGAAGCCAAGTCGATCTACGAGGTACTGCTGGCGGAAGGCCCTCTACCCACGAGCACGCTGAGGAAGGCGAGCGGCCTGGGTGGGGGTGGCGACAACGCCCGCCGCTTCGAGAGGGCCATCGTGGAGTTGCAGACCGGCCTGAAGATCGTCAAAGCCGGTATCTCCGACTCGAACCGCTGGAAGTACTGCTACGTCTACGACCTGCTGCTGCGCTGGGCACCCAACCTGGCCGAGGAGTCGCGCAACTACAACAGCCGCAGCGCCATGCGCCACCTGATAGGCCGCTACCTCCAAAGCAACCTGGCCGCCCCGCCGCTGCTCTTCCCCCGCCTCTTCGCCTGGGACACGAACGTCACCCTCCGCGTAATAGACGAGATGGTGCAAGACGGCACCATGCACCAGATACGCGTGCTCAAAGCCCCCGGCCTCACAAGCCGGGCCAAGCCCTCGCCTGAGGGTGAGGTGTGGGTGACGATGGACGATAGACGATAGACGATAGACGATAGACGATAGACGATAGACGATGGTAGGAGACGGAACCGCCAAGACGCCAAGTACGCCAAGAGCGCGCCAAGGTTTAGGATTGTTGGGGTGGACGCTGCCCTGTACTATTACCCGCTACTCAGACCTCAGTCCTCAGTCCTCAGTCCTCATCACTCCTATCGTCCATCGTCCATCGTCCATCGTCTAACCAGTGGCTTTGGGTGCCTGCTGTAGCTCTTCCCTTATCTTCAGCCACCGTAGGATTTGGGCGCGGGTTAACATGCCTACCAGTGTGCCGCGAGCGTCTACTACGGGGAGTTGGTCGAAGTCGCTTTCCATCAGGGTGTCCATGACCTTATCGAGCCGGTCCGCAGGGTGAGCTACGCGCAGCCGCTCGCCGCCGGTCATCACATCCGCCGCCGTCACGGTGCCCCACTCCTCCTGTGGGATGTTCTCCATGTCGGACAAGGTAACGATGCCCAGCAAGCGTCCATCCTGGACCACGGGCAGCACGCTGAGGTTGCCCGGCAGGATGTACTGGCTCAACAGGTGGGCTATCGTGTAAGTTGGGCCAACTACCGGCGGCGACTTTTCCATTACCTGCGCTACCGTGACGCCCTTCACGGCCTCACGGATGCGTACGCCGGTCACGCTCTGCCTGGCGGCGTTCAGCAGGAACCAGCCGATGAAGGCCAGCCATAGCCCATCCCAGTTATCCAGGTAGAAAGCTACAACCAGTCCGATCGAGATGAAGCCGTAGGCCATCAACTGCCCTATGATACCCGCATAGCGAGTAGCACGGTCGTAGTCTCGGAAGATGCCCCAAATGATCGACCTTAGCACGCGCCCGCCGTCGAGGGGGAAGCCGGGGATGAGGTTGAACACGGCCAGGATGCCGTTGATGTAGGCCAGATAGAAGAAGAGGTTGGCCGCCCAGTTACCCACGTTGCCCCCAACCTGGGTAAAGAGCACCCACAACAGAAGGAACAGCCCCGCCAGCCCCAGGCTCGTTAGCGGCCCCACCACCGCGATGAGGAACTCGTCGCCGGGCGTCTCAGGCTCATCCTCAAGGCTGGAAGCCCCGCCGAACATGTACAGTACGATGTCGTTCACCTTCAGCCCGCGTGCGAGCGCCACGAACGAGTGGGCAAGCTCGTGCAGCAGCACCGAGACGAACAACATGATCGAAGCGACGAACCCCAGCCCCCAGTAGATAATGGGGCTTTCTCTGGGCATCCTGAGGGGAAACCAGGAGACCGCCAGGCTGAAGGTCATCAGGAGCAAGATGAGCAGCCAGCTCCAGTGCAGCTTGACGTCGATGCCGCCAATCGTGGCGATCTTGAGTACGCCCTTCTTCATCGCGAAGTCTCAGGCAATGCCACCTGCCCCTGTAAGGAACCGGGAGAGAAAAGGAGCGAGACAGGTGACACCGGCACCGGAGTTACGTCCGGGCCTGGTCCGGCAACTCTCCGGCGTAACCGGGATAGCTAGACCTGTCGGGAAGCTTGTACTCCACATCGCCAAGCAGATACCGCTTCACGATGTTGTAGTCCTCGATAGGCATCTTCTTCTCCAGGAACACCAGCACCGTGTAGCCGATCTTCTCGGCGGTCTGCCAGTCCATCCCGGACGAGTCATAAATAGCCCTGGTAAGCTCGCTAAACATAAGTCTTTCCTCCCGGCTTTGTAAGCAAAGTTACAAGTAACATAACACACGCCCGTAGACTACGCAATGGAACTTTGAAGCGTAAATAAATTCGCAATTCGAAATTCCAATTTCCAAATCCGTACCATGCAATCCTTATTCCACCGGTTCGGTGCGCCGGGAGTTGGGACCGTACTTCGTCCAGAGCCTCCGACCCACGAACAGCCCAATAACAAGCGCCATGATGACGTAGATGACGGGGCCGAGGGGGGCGAGCCAGCCTTCGACCTGGCTCCAGTTGCTCCCCAGGAAGTACCCGGCCAGTATGAGGCCGCCGTTCCAGATGGCGCTGCCGATTGCCGTAAAGAGGAGAAACCGCCCGTAGTGCATCGAGGCAAGCCCGGCGGGCACGGATACGAAGGAGCGCATGCCCGGTATCACCCGCGCCACCAGCACCGCGTAACTGCCGTGCTTGGCGAACCATGTGCGGGAGTTATGTAGATCGGCCCGCGACAGGAGTACCCACTTGCCGTAGCGGTCCAACCAGTCGCCAATGCGCGACTCGCCACCCCACCTCCCAATCCAGTAGAGGATGCTAGCCCCCATGAGCGAGCCGATGGTGGCCGCCACTATAACCGCCACCAGGTTGAAGTGCCCGCTGGCGCTCAGGCTGCCGGACAACGGTAAAATCACCTCTGAAGGAATGGGAGGAAAGACCGCTTCCAACCCAATAAGCAACGCTATCCCAGGATAGCCGACCGTGGCGATCACATCCGTCGCCCAGGCTATCAACTGCTTTATGAATTCACCCATGCGGCAATTATAGCTGAGTGAAACACGAAAGGCGAAGTGATGTGCAGAAACGAGGTGCTGAAACGTAAAACGTGAAACGTGAAACGTGACGTGGCTAGCGGTTGTTGGTGCGCGAATATGACTCGGCTTGTTGTGCCGGACTCTGTCCCGCCTTTGTCATTCCGAGCGCAGCGAAGAATCTCGTCCCCCACCGGGCTGTTTCACCTTTCCTAAATGAGAGTGCCGCATGAGAAAGCTGCTACCATGTGCTGAAGGACGAGATTCTTCGCTGCGCTCGGAATGACAAATGGGTACGGAGGTCGCTGGATAACAGCGGCCGCTCATTCACGCACTCAATAGCACAAGCCGCATCACGTTTCACGTTTCAGAAGCAGCTTAGCTGTTCCGCGTATCCGGCCTTGATACCCTCGGAAGGACCAGCAGGAGCAAGCCGCCGAAGATGAGGAAGATGGGCCACAGCTTGCCGATCGCTCCGAACGAAGCGTCGCTGAGCATGATGCCGAGGAAGGCCAGCGCGACCAGCGTCAGGATGCCTCCTGGTATGAGGTATCCGGTCATCTGGCGACCGGAGGCGAAGTAGGCAGCGAAGAAGGCCACGCCCACGATCAGCGGGTAGATGGGCCATAACGTACCCTGGTCACCCCAGGAAATCAGCCCCAGCGTGATGGCGAAGAAGAAAGCCCCCAGCAACAACGGTATCATGCCGCCTAGCACTATGCCCGACCGCGCTCTCACATCGCTTACTGTGAAGGCTCGCACCAGCGCAGCGACACCCGCAAGCATAATGAAGGCAGGCCACACATTGCCCCAATTGAGGTCAAGCGCCCCCTGCGTCACGGCAAAGAAAATCAGACCTAGCACAATCAACGTCAGTCCACCGGCAACGCTGCTGTTCTGGTAGCCCTTGGTATCCACTCTTTTACCTCCTGAAGTTCTACACAAGAATGAAAGCACTATGAAAAGGCCCTTGTAAGGGTACACCAGGACCATTTATGCAGCATCGGCAAAAAGATGTAGCAGAGTTAGCAGACCCTGAGAGCGTATCTACGTACGTGCTAGGTATATGATGCTAATACCGGGAATGGAGGAGAAACCCAGGCATGAGTCATCCTTTTTTGGAAGGTTCGCGAAGTGGACGGCACATGCAACGGGGCGTCCCCTACTGGGACGCCCGACATTGACACACCTGATGTGGACCCTGATATCCGCCGTTGAGCCTTGATGAAGCCGGACTAGCGCGCTCCTTACGCTTCGTCCTCGTCCAGCGGGTCGTCCACATCGAGGCCCCGGTTGTCGGGCGCGCCGATGAGCACTTCGCGCGGCTTGCCCTTGTTGTCCGAGTTGGCGGCAGAGATGAGGCCCATCTCCTCCATCTGCTCAACTAAGCGGGCCGCCCGGTTGTAGCCGACACGCAGCTTGCGTTGGAGCATCGACACCGAGACGTAGCGGTTGCGCTTGACGTGGTCTATCGCCTGCTCCAGTAGCTCGCTGTCCTCGTTGGCATCGCCCGTGCCCAGCCACTCCGGCATCGGCATCGGCTGCACCACACCCTGCGCTTCCGGTGGTGTATCGATGGCCTCCGGCGAGGGCAGTTGCTTGCGCCAGAAATGCACGATCCGGTCCGACTCCGCGTCTGATACGAAGGTGCCCTGGATGCGCACCGGCTTGCTCTCGTCGGAGGCGGTGTAGAGCATGTCACCCCGCCCCAGCAGCTTCTCAGCGCCCGGCCCGTCCAGGATCACCTTGCTGTCCACCTGGGAGGTGACCGCGAAGGCCGAGCGCGCCGGGAAGTTGGCCTTGATGAGGCCGGTGACCACATCCACCGACGGGCGTTGCGTAGCCACTACAAGATGGATGCCGGTGGCGCGGGCAAGCTGGGCCAGGCGGCAGAGCGAGGTCTCGACCTCCTCCGGCGCTGTGAGCATCA
Source organism: Chloroflexia bacterium (assembly GCA_036386675.1). Classification (GTDB taxonomy): domain Bacteria; phylum Chloroflexota; class Chloroflexia; order QHBQ01; family JADMIH01; genus JADMIH01. The sequence continues at coordinate 42,823 of DASVVE010000083.1, forward strand.
AGTCGGCTAGCTCGTCAATGATAATGACGATGTATGGCAGGTGCTCCATCTTTATGTCGGTATTTTCGCGCATAAATGTGCGATATTGCTCTATATTGCGGAACACCTTGCTGATGCCGTCCTTACCCTTCTGCCCCTTCGCGAACAGCTTATAGCGGCGCTCCATCTCCCACAGCGCCCACTTGAGCGCCTCCACCGCCGTCAAAGGCCGCTCGCGGTCGGTCTGCCCACCGGCGCGAGACTTCGCTTGCGCATCCTTGTCCATGCGCACGTCGGTGACCACCGGGCGCAAGAGATGGGGTATGCCGTTGAAGCCGCTTAGCTCCACGCGCTTCGGGTCGATCATGAGCATGCGCAGGTCGTCGGGCGTGAACTGCAACAGGAAGCCAATCACCATCGAGTTGAGGAAGATTGACTTACCGCTACCCGTAGCTCCCGCCACCAGCAAGTGCGGCAACTTCGCCAGGTCGGTTACCACCGGGTGGCCGTGCGTGTCACGCCCCAGGCAGACCTTGAGCCGCGCCTTAGACCCTGCGTATACCTCCGACTCCATAAGCCCGCGCAAGCCCACAATCTGTAGCGAGGCATTGGGCACCTCTACGCCGATGCGCGACTGGCCGGGGATTGGGGCTTCGATGCGAATGTCCGGCGCGGCGAGGGCAAGGGCGAGGTCCTTGTCCAGCGAGGTCACACGGCTGACGCGCACCCCCACGCCCGGCTCGATGGCGAACTGGGTGACGGCGGGGCCTGTATTCACTTCGCGCACCGTGGCCTCGACGTTGAACGAAGACAGCGTCTCCTCGATCACCTTGATCTTGGCTTTGATGTCAATCTGGCTAACCTTCACTTCACTGAGTGTGTCAAGCACGGTGACGGGCGGCAGGTTCCAAACGTAGCCGAACGGCGAAGCAGTCTGTATCTGCGGGGCCGTGTCGGTGGGAGTCCCCGCGGATTTAGACTTCAGCTTGTTTATCACCGGCTCAGGCTTGGTCTTGTCAGCCGCTGTTGAGTCTCCGGGCAGCACCACCACCTGCGTAGGTTCGCTCCGCAAGTCATGTGGAGGCAACACGTCCACGTCGTGGGACTGTGTCTCTTCAGCTTCGCCCACGTGCGAAGTGACTGCTTCTTCATCGAACGCCAGTTGGCCGTTGATGCGCACCGAACCTGCACGCCCCGCCCCACCCGCGGAACGCTCCCTCAGCAGGCGTGATACGTGGCTGCCGGCGCGACCCAGGGTTTTCCCCGCGAAACGTCCCGCGGACATGGTCGGCCCGCCGACACCACGGATGAACTGCCCAAGCGAGACCCCAAAGGCCAGCATGAAACCCAACAGGCCGATTGCCAGCAGGACAACACCCGCGCCCACAGGAGTCAGATAGTCGGACAGGAGAGTCGATATGGCGAGGCCCAAGTAGCCCCCGCCCTGTCCGGCATCGGCGGCTCGTTGGCCGTTGGTGAACAGATGGAGGAAACCCATAGTGCCCAGTAGCATGAGCGATGTGCCCAGCGGCACGAGTGGGGAGACCCAGCGCCCGCCCGCCTTGGCACCCACGAGCAGCAAAATGGCCCCAAGCCCAACGCTCACCGGCACCAGCCAGGCTACCACACCGAACAGCTCGGCCAGCACCCCGCCCACGACCGCCAGCACTCCCGCGTTGCCACCCAGCCATGCGATAAGCCCCACCGCACTCAATGCGGCGAGCACCAGCATCAACAGTCCCACCATCTCGCGGCGCAGGTGGGAAGGCAGCTCTAAGGGAGGGCGGCGCGACTTAGGCTGGAACTGCCTCGGCTTTCCCCCACCGCCGGAATAATTCTGCGGCCTGGAGTTGCTCTTGGAGGACGTCGAGCGGCTGCGTGGCTGGCCTGATTTGCCCCCCTCGATCTTGGTCCAGGTTGGACCTGGAGGCTTAGTTGATTTCCTGGCTGCACCTGCGGGCATAAAGAAGACCTCGTGTAAAATAGTGGGCCGTACGAGCCAAATTAGCACGTATGTTTCGGGGCTTCCACCATTATACTACCGGCCAAAGGTGTTGTGGAAAACTCAGGGTGGTTTCAGGGGAGGGTTTCGCAAGCTACGCCGTCGTGGTCGCCGTCGAGCCGGTGGGGGTCGCTGGCGGGTCCACCTGCCGCCTCGAAGAAGGCCTGAGCCTCTGCGTGCGTGGCAAAGTCGCCGCAGTCACGGTCGGGGCCGCTTGGGTCATAGGGTAGAGAGTTAGAGACAGTAGGCGCGGGAGCAACAGGGACCTGCACGGTAGGTTCGGCCACAGCGGGGGTTGGTTCCACCTCAAGCGTCGCTGTGGGAGCGGGCGGCTCCGTGGGCCGAGAGCACTCACCCCAGAGGCCCAGTTGCTGTGCGCGTGCCTCACCTTCCGCATGTAAGAACGTAGCCTCATATTTCACGTCCGGCGGAAACGTGGCTACACGCGCGTAGCCGTGCTTCACCAGTTCGAGGTTGAGCATCACCGGGCCGCTGGCCGTTTCGTACCACACGTAACGCAGCAGGCGGCCGAACCTGTCGGTCTCTGATACGTCCTTTTCCAGTAACAGATGCGCACCCGACGGGGCCAGCAGTTCCTCTACTTTCTCTTTGGCTTTGATACCATAACACACGTCGCCCGCATTTATCTCAGCCGCATCCATTCCGATCAACCTGACGCGCATAGGCTGCCCTTGCAGAAGCACCTCTATAGTGTCACCATCAATGATGGTGACGAGGCTGGCGGCATCAAGCCCCGGTGTGGGGGTGTTCTCAGGAAGAGGAGTGGGGGTGAAGGAGGGCGCTTCGGCGGGTGCCGCCGTGCTGGTGGGCGGGGCCTCCGTAGCTGGAGGCAGCGTTGCCGCAACGGTGGAGCTGGCAGAAGCGGTAGTTTGCGTCGGGCTAAGTGTGAGGGCCGTTCGGGTCCGAGTGGTCGCTCTCGAAGCCACGGTCGGCGTATGCTGGAGCAGTGCGGCGGAGGTAGGTTGGGGCAGCGCCGGAGCAGGACCGGGTTGGGTGGTGCGACTTGCAGCTACTACGACGATGCCAAGCGCCACCCCAAGCCATAGCAGGATGCGTCGTCTTGCGGATGGACGTGTTGTTCCGCGCTTGGGCTTGGGCTTTGACATTCCCCGCAACGGCTCCTACTCATGGCAGAAGGGACATCATGGCTGTTCAAGTGACAGCATACGAGAACGACGCCCGTCGACTAAAGTCGAGGGCTAGACTTTGCGAAGTCTGCTGACGCGGACTGGTACATCTAGGAGCATTTAGTGAGACCTATCAAAAGGCGGTAGTCCGCGCAGGCGGACTTTGCAAGCTGTAGCCCTCGACTTTAATCGAGGGGCGTCGTTTTGCGGCACAACCACCCAGAACAGAGAGTCGCTGCCGAACAACCTCAACACCAGCACACATCGGTCTACTCGCCGGGTCGCGTACCCGTCACCTGCCTCGCTATCCGCAGCAACAGGTGCGCGAAGGTGGTATTGATAACCTCGAACATCTGCTCCTCAAACGACATTTCAGGTATCCACTGCACCACAGGGCACTCGTTCTCGTCGTTCAACCTGGAGGTGGCGAGACACAAAATGTCGCCTTCTCCCGTGTCCATGACAGGCATCAAGTCGCCGGGGAAGAAGTCATCGGCCTTGCGCATCAACTCGGTGGCGTAGACCACGTTCGGCACGCTATTGGTCGGCACCCCCAGGCCGAAGATAACCAGCCCACCGAACGAGCCTGCGCCATATCTCTGGAGGTAGTCCCGGTACGAGTCCGGGAAAGTCACCGCAAGCTGCTGCTCGGCCACCCAGACTTCCTCGAACGGCACCCCGCCCGCAAAGTTCGCGTACTCAGGGAAAGCCTCAATCAATTCAGCAGCCTTACGTATAGTAGCCATAACTCCCCTTCGGGTAATTACGAATTACGAATTACGAATTACGAATTACGAGAAGAGACTATGCAAGTAGCAAGTAGCGACTAGTAATTCGTAATTCGTAATTAGAGTTCTACGACCACGGGCAGCACCATCGGGCGGCGCTTGGTCTGGTCGTAGAGGTATTGGCTTACGGTGTCGCGGATCTTCTTGTTGAGGAAGTTCCAGTCAGGCGTGGTAGTATGGGTGCCGTCGGCGTGGGTGAGAGCCTTCCTTACCCTCTCCTTGGTCTCGTCTAGCAGTGCCCCTGCCTCGGCAGCGTATACGAAGCCACGCGTAACGATATCGGGGGCAGTCACCAGTTGGCCCGTCTGCCGGTCGATGGTCACCACCACCAACAGCACGCCGTCGCGGGCCAGCAGTTGCCGGTCGCGTATAACCACCTGGCCGATACCACCCACGCTCAGGCCGTCAACGTACACGTTGCCGGAGGGCACGCGCCCCGCTATGCGACCTTCATTGCGGTTCAACTCGACCACGTAGCCATTGTCCACCAGGAAGGTGTTCTCCGGCGGCACACCCATCGACTGCGCGATCTTGGTATACATCACCAGGTGGCGGCGCTCTCCATGAATGGGTATCACGTACTGGGGGCGCAACAGGTTCAGCACCAGCTTGTGCTCCTCCTGGCTGGCGTGCCCCGACACGTGCACCTGCGCGATGTGGCTGTAGATTACTTCAGCGCCTTTCACGAACAGGTTGTTGATGACCCGCCCCACGCTCGTCTCGTTGCCGGGAATGGGCGAGGCCGAGAGGATATAGGTGTCGCCCGGCTTAACGCTCCAGTGACGGCTGTCGTCGTTGGCGATGCGCGAGAGGGCCGAGGTCGGCTCGCCCTGCGCCCCGGTGCAAATCACCAGCACCTCGTTGTCGTACAGCTTGCCGGTATCGCCCACAGGTATCACCAGGTTCTCGGGTATCTGCAAGTAGCCAAGCTCCACCGCCACCTGCACGTTGTTCTCCAGGCTGCGGCCCAACAGCGCCACCTTGCGCCCGTGCTTGTAGGCCAGGTCCATTATCTGTTGCACGCGCGAAATGAGCGAGGCGAAAGTGGCGATTATCACGCGGCCCGAGGCGTTGGCGATAATGGGGCCAAGCGTGCGTCCTACCGCCTGCTCCGACGGAGTGTAGCCGGGCGTCTCAACGTGCACGCAGTCGCTGAACAGCCCCAGCACGCCTTCGTCGCCCAGGCGTTGCAACGTAGCAAAGTCGGGCGGGTAGCCGTCCACAGGGGTCGGGTCCAGCTTGAAGTCGCCGGTGTGGACGATTGTGCCGATGGGCGTATGCACCGCAATCATGCTGGCGTCGGGTATCGAGTGGCAGGTATGGATGAACTCCACCCGCATCTCTCCAAGCTGAATGATGTCGCCCGCATGCACCTCGCGCAAGTCGGTGCTTTCCAGCAGCCCGCGCTCACGCAGCTTGTTCCGTATCAGGCCCAACGTCAGGGGTCGCGAGTAGACCGGGGCGTTCAGCTGGGGCAGCAGGTACGCCAGCCCGCCTATGTGGTCCTCATGACCGTGGGTGATGACTATGCCCCGGATGCGGTGCTCCTTACCCTCTAAGTAGGTAATGTCGGGGAGCAGCAGGTCAATGCCGAGCATCTCCTCTTCGGGGAAGCCCATACCCACGTCTATAATGACAATGTCCTCGCCGTATTCCACAACGGCCATGTTCTTACCGACCTCACCAAGCCCGCCTATCGGTATCATGCGCACGAACTCAGTCGTGGGCTGCGGGTCGAGGTACGCGCTTTCTACTCTTTGCCTATTCATTATTCCTTATGCGCGAGGCAATCTGCGACACTAGCTCGTCCCTGTTTTCGACCCCACTATGAATGGGTACCGTATATGCGTGCGCCTGGGTGTGCAGGAACCGCAGCAGCGGATTGCCAAGTTGGCTGTCCACTTGCGGCCTGTAACTTTCGCGTACTTGCAGGGCGAGAGCTTGCGGCTCGGCCTCACTCTCCTCTTCTTCAGTGTTTGTACCGTCCGGCGACATGGCCGGGGTGGTTATATTATTGTCGGCTTCCTTAGGGTCTTCGTCCCCGAGGAAAAAGCGTCCTACACGCCCTCTTTTTTGTTCCGTCTTAAACCCAGCAAGCTCCGTCCACGGGTAGAGCAGGGATACGCCCCCGATGCTGGTGTAGCGAAGGCCCTCAGAGGTAACGAGGTAGCGGCTATTGATCTCTTCAAGCAACGTCCAGGCCACAAGGGGCGCAACCACAGCAATACCGAGCATGAGGAGCGTCGATACCCACTCGGCACCGTCGATCCCGCGGTCCAGGATGGTGACCAGGCTCCAGACCGCGAACACCTCCAGGCTGAGCACTCCAATCAGCAGAATAATCCCCTGCCGCCTGCCCTCGCGCGACATTTTGTACTCGTTCGATATTGAGGACGTGAGTACCTCGGCGGGCTGGGCGCTCGACTGCGCATCAACATTGGACATAGGTGGCTTGCTACCTTACAGGTCAAAAAATGACATTTGCTTGTACTGCGGCCCCGCTTTCTTCTTACTGCGCCGGGTTGCGGGCTTGGCTTTGGGTTCCTCGGGGGCGGCTGCCTGCGCCTGTGGTGCCTGCGCGGCCCCGGTAGCAACTTCTGACACACTAACCGACGCGGTATACTCCGCCGTGACTTCCTGCACCGTCGAGGGGGCCGTCTCACTAGCTGCCGGAGCCGGTGCAGCTACTTCAGTTGCTACAGGAGCATCGATTACGGTGCCTGTAGCCGGTTCTTGGATTACCTCGGCCCTGGCTTCTTCCGCCGCCTCCACGCGTTGTTGCGGCTCGACCATCATAGGGCGCGTAGAGAGACTGTGAGCGGCCTCCTCCATGAACAGCGGCAGCTTGCGGAAGTCGTCACGGATGATGTCAGCTAGGCTGGCCTGGTGCAGCCCGGCTGCCGGGTGGTACATCGCCACGCACAGCCGCCCGTCTACCACACGGGCCGTGCCATGAATCTGGCTTATCCGCTCACCGGGGAAGAAGCGCGACATCGAATGCCTGCCCAGGGTGACTATCACCTTCGGGTTGATGAGGGCAATCTGTCGCTCAAGGTAGGGCGCGCAGGCCAGTTTCTCGTCCGGTTCGGGGTCGCGGTTGTTCGGCGGACGACACTTTACTACGTTGGTTATGTAAACTCGCTCCCGCTGCAAACCCGCGAGTGCCAGTAGCTCGTTGAGGAAGTTGCCCGCCTGCCCCACGAATGGGCGGCCCTGCTTGTCCTCGTGGTAGCCGGGACCTTCACCTATGAACATCACGTCTGTGCGAACGTAGCCTTCGCCGGGCACGGCGTTGGTGCGCGTCTTCGCGAGGCGACATAGCTGGCAGGTCCTGACCTGTACCTCCAACTCCCTCATCCCCGACAGCCGGGGCGACGCACTCTTTCCGCCCTCTCCCTCGGACGCGATGTTCGTCATGGGCCTATTATACTAGATTCCGTCAGCGTGGGCGCGGCCTACTATACCCTCTCGCGCCAGTAATCCAATGTGTCACTCAGCGTCTGCTCGTACGGGATGGTAGGCTCCCAGCCCGTGGCCTCCCTGAACTTGGTCGCATCGGCCCACAGGATCATCACGTCGGAGGGACGCAAGCGGGTGGGATCGACGCGCACTTCCACGTCCACTTTAGACATGCCCAGGAGCATATCGAGCACTTCTTGCATGGTGCGGGTGTTGCCGGAGCCGATGTTGTACACGTCGCCCGGCCTGCACTTCTCCAGCAGCAGCCAGTAGGCGCGCACCATGTCGCGCACGTCGGTGAAGTCGCGCTTGCTCGTCAGGTCGCCCACGTGGATTACCGGCTCGCGCTGGCCCTTTTCGATTTCGGCTATCTGCTTGGCGAAGGAGGAGTCCACAAAGTTCTCGCCACGGCGGGGGCCGCTATGGTTGAAGCCTCGCGACACGATGCTCTTGATGCCGTAGCTCTGGTGGTACTGGTAGGCCAACATCTCCTGCGTTACCTTGCTCACAGCGTAAGGCGACAGGGGCCGCAACGGGTTGCTCTCCTTCATAGGCACTTCGTCCGGGTAGACCATGCCGTACTCTTCCGACGACCCGGCAATCTGGATGAGAGGGTCAATCCCAGCGGCCCGTACAGCCTCAAACAGGTTCAATTGGCCCAGGATGTTGTCCTGTAGGGTCGCGGAGGGCGAATTCCAAGATGTAGGCACGTGACTCTGCGCCGCCAGGTGGAAGATGCGGTCGGGACGCACCGCGCCGATCAGCTTATGCACGCTGAACGGATCGAGCAGGTCGCAATCTATCAGGTTGACCTTGCCGGGTTGGAAGGCGCGCTCTATCGTCTCGACGCTCGCCACCCCCGGCTCTATCATGTTCACTTGCAGGCTAGTGTCGTGCATATGCTCCAGCCTGCTCCGGCGGCGATAAATGCCGAAAATCTGCACGTCTGTGTGCTCAGCAGCCAGGAACTCGGCCATGTGACTACCCGCGAACCCGGTGATGCCCGTTACCAGTACTCTCAAAACTTACTCCTCCAAACTTTAGTCACGCTATTATAAGGCATTGGTAGGACGACGGACGATGGACGATCGACGATCGACGATGGCAGGGTGGTTAGTACCAAACAATCCTAATCTTGGCGCGCACTTGGCGTCCTTGGCGTCTTGGCGGTTCCGTCTCCTATCGTCTATCGTCCGTCGTCCATCGTCCCCTTTATCTTCCCCGCTACTTCGTCCAGCTCCTGGCGGGGCGGGAATACGCTATAGTCTCCGTCAATCTTGAAGGTGTCCTCCTTGAAGCGCGGGAAGACGTGCAGGTGGACGTGAAAGACCTCCTGGCCCGCCGGTTCTCCGTCCGCCAGGAAGAGGTTGATTCCTTCGCAGCGTACCCCTGAGCGCCTGATTGCTTCCTGCACGCGCATCGCTACCCTGAAGAGTTGCGCGCCCGTTTCCTCGGCCATATCCGACAGGTAGGTGGCGTGCTCCCTCGGTATTACCAGCACGTGCCCGGTGTTGACCGGCTGGATGTCCATGAAGGCGACGGCTAAATCGTCTTGGTAGACTACGCTCGCTGGCGATTGGCCCGCAATAATTTCACAAAAGATGCAATCATTCATCGCCAGGAGCGGGTACCGCGATCCCTATCTCCACACGTCCACCCGATAGACGGTTGGACGCGCCTACGGTTGCGTTGTCGCCCACTATCGTCATCCCTGAGATGTCGCACTCCGCGCCAATCATAGCGCCGCGCCCGAACAGGGAATCGGACGACTTGCTGGCCGCGCCGAAGGTGACGTCGCTAAAGGCAATCACGTTCTCCACCTGGGCCTCCTCGCCCACGTGACAGCCATCACCTAGAGAAGCAGGCCCGGTCACGGCAGAGTTGGCGCGCAGTCTGCACCCCCTGCCCAGCACCACCGGCCCCGTCAGCCGCGCACCCTTGTCGATGAAGGTGCCTTCTCCCGCCCATACGCCGTCCTGCACCTTCTCGCCCTCGGGTTCCAGCGAGTACTTTAGCCTACCAATCAGCAGGTCGTTCTGCGCTTGCAGGTACCTCTCCGGCGTGCCCATGTCGAGCCAGTATGCCCCCGAACGGTACCCGTACAGCGGCTTGTCCTCCTGCAACAGCGTGGGGAAGAGGCCATATTCTACGGAGTAGGGACGTCCGGCCGGTATCTCGTCCAAAAAGCGCGGCTCGGAGATGTAGTCTAGCACGTCGGTTTCCATGACGTAAGTGCCCGCGTTGATCCACTTCGACTCGGTGGTGCCGGGCTTCGGCTTCTCCAGGAAGCGTTGCACGCGGCCTTCCTCGTTCACCTCCACTACCCCATAGGAGCTAACATCCTCCACAGGCGTGAGCGAAATGGTGCATAAAGAGCCGTTCTCGCGGTGGAACCTGACCATATCGGTGAGGTCAAGGTCGGTGAGCACGTCACCGTTGAAGACCAGGAAGGTCTCGCCCTTGTTGAGGTGCTGCTCCACGTTCTTGATCGCCCAGCCGGTATCGAGCGGCTTGTCTTCCTTCACATAGGTGAGCTTTACGCCCAGGTGCGAGCCGTCGCCATAGGCAGGCTCGAAGCTCTCCGAGCGGTAACCCACAGCCAGGATGATGTCGGTGATGCCATGCGTCTTGAGCAGGAACAAGACGTGGTCCAGGAAGGGCCGGTTCAGCAACGGCAGCAGCGGCTTAGGCGTGCTATTGGTGAGAGGCCGCAGCCGGGTGCCCTGGCCGCCTACTAGGATGATTGCTTTCATGGGGTTTCTGAAACGTGAAACGTGAAACGTGAAACGTGATGCGATTTGCTCAATAGAGTGCGTGGATGCGGCTCTGTTTCCTGGGTGGAACCCTGCTCCCCTCTGTCATCCTGAGCGTAGCGAAGGATCTCAGATGTTGGCCTTGCATACTAGCTGGGTTTTAACACCATCCTTCCGATTGTTCAACAGCATCGCCACACCACCTTCTTGAGATCCTTCGCTACGCTCAGGATGACAGGGTGGGGCTTTGGTACTGCGCTACCGGCCAGTGTGGTTCCGCGCACCAAATAGCACAAGCCGCATCACGTTTCACGTTTCACGTTTCAGATCTAACTCTCTCCCTCCAATAATCTAAAATGTCCCGCAAGGTCTGCTCCAAGGGTATCCGCGGTGCCCAGCCTGTGCGCTGGTTGAAACGGGTAGCATCGCATACCAGCACCGGGATGTCGGAGGGGCGCATGCGGGCGGGGTCCTGTCGCACTTCTACCGCCACCTTGCTGCCGGACAGGAATGCGTCGAGCAGAGATTGTATAGTATGCGCCTTGCCGGAGCCTATATTATACACCTCGCCTGGCTCGCCCTGTGTTATGGCAAGCAGGTACGCACGCACCATATCGCGTGCGTCGGTGAAGTCCCGCTCGGCCTCAAGGTTGCCCACATGGAGCACCGGCTCCTGCAACCCTGCCTCTATTCGTGCCACCTGCCGGGCGAAGGCCGAGGCGACAAAGTTCTCGCTCTGGCCCGGCCCGATGTGGTTGAAGGCCCGCACGCGAATGGTTTGCTGGCCCCAGCTAAGGAAGTGTTGCAAGGCGAGCGCGTCCTGGGCGATCTTGCTCACCGCGTAGGGGTTATTGGGTCGGAATGGGGTATCCTCGCCAATCGGGATGTCTTCCGGCCGGACAAGCCCGTACTGCTCCGACGAGCAGGCCACCAGTATGCGGGCATTGGGCACCACCGTTCGCAGGGCAGCCAACAGGTTCAGTTGCCCCACCACATTGCCGGTGAAGGTGCCTTCGGGGTCTTTGAAGGCCAACTGGACGTTGCTCTGGGCCGCCAGGTGGAATACAAAGTCGGGGGCTACACGCTCCACCACCTCCACCGTGTGCGCTGCGTCGAGCAGGTCGCAACTTAACGTACTCACCCGCTCGCTGTCACCTGTCTCCCGCCCCTGAGAGCGGGTCGTACGGAAGATGCGCCAGTCCGTATTGTCGAGCAGGTGCGCGATGAGGTGCTTGCCCACGAATCCGCCCGCCCCGGTCACCAGGGCGCGGACCGGGGCGGCGGGTGCGTTCTGAGCTTCCACTATTTACCGCTGGGTGCTTGAGGCGACCTTGCTATCCGACTCGGCACGGTGGCCGTTGCCGTCGTTCCGGGCCTTGCCTTCCTTGCTATCCTGTGATGCGTCGGTTAGCCCCGCCTCCTCGCGCAGGGTGTCGGCCTTGTCGGTCTCCTCCCACGGCGCGGTAATGTCATGGCGGCCAAAGTGCCCGTAGGCGGCGGTGGACTTATAGATCGGCTGGCGGAGGTTCAGGTCGCGGATGATAGCGCCGGGCCGCAGGTCGAAGTGCTTGTCGATAAGCGCGACAATCTGCTCGTCGCTGATGCGCCCCGTGCCGAAAGTCTCCACCGCAATGGAGATGGGCCTTGCCACACCGATAGCGTAGGAAAGCTGTATCTCGAAGCGGTCCGCGATACCGGCGGCCACGATGTTCTTAGCGACGTAGCGGGCGGCGTAGGCAGCCGAACGGTCCACCTTCGTCGGGTCTTTGCCGGAGAAGGCCCCACCGCCGTGCCTGGCGATGCCGCCGTACGTGTCCACGATGATCTTGCGCCCGGTGAGGCCCGCGTCACCCTTCGGCCCGCCAATCTCGAAGTTGCCGGTCGGGTTGACGAAGTAGCGGGTGTTCTCGTCCAGCAGGTCACGAGGGATGACCTTGAAGATTACCTCGCGCTTGATCGCCTCTTCTATCTCGTCATGGGTCAGGTCGGGTTCGTGCTGGGCCGATACAACCACGGCATCCACGCGCACGGGCTTGCCATACTGGTACTCCACCGTCACCTGTGCCTTGCCGTCGGGGCGCAGCCAGTTGAGGGTGGTGGTCTTGCGCACCTGGGCTAGCCGTTTGGTCAGCTTGTGCGCCAGCGCAATTGTGAGGGGCATCAGCTCCTCGGTCTCGTTGCAGGCAAAACCGATCATCATGCCCTGGTCGCCCGCGCCGATAGACTCTATCCTGTCGTCCTCGCTAAGCTCACCCTGCTTGGACTCCAGCGCCTCGTCAACTCCCATCGCAATATCTGGCGATTGCTCGTGGATAGAGACCACCACGGCGCACGTCTCGGCATCGAAGCCGTACTTGGCTCGCGTGTACCCTGCCTGCGTAATCGTGTCGCGGGCGATCTTTTGCACGTCCACCCAGGCGGTGGTGGTAATCTCGCCCATGACAACGATCAGGCCAGTAGTGGTGGCTGTCTCGCAGGCCACGCGAGCATCAGGGTCCTGTGCCAGTATAGCATCGAGCACCGCGTCCGAAATCTGGTCGCAAAGCTTGTCCGGGTGCCCCTCCGTCACCGACTCCGACGTAAGGAACAGCTTCGGCGACGACATAAACGTCGAGGTATGAGTGCCTTGATTCTTTACCATTATTTCCTCCATTTGGAATTTCGAAATGCGAATTTCGAATTTAGAAGAACTCCATCAAATTCGCATTTCGAAATTCTAATTTCCAAATCGTATTACGTACCGCTCTCCCAGGAGGCGAGATATTTCTTCTGCTCTTCGGTGAGTTCGTCAATCTGGATGCCCAGCGATATTAGCTTGAGCATGGCGATTTCGTGGTCCAGCTCCTGCGGGATTACGTACACCTTCGACTCCAGTTGTGGGCCGTTCTTGACCATGTACTCGGCGGCGAGGGCCTGGTTGGCGAAGCTCATGTCCATCACCGAGGCGGGGTGGCCTTCGGCAGCGGCCAGATTCACCAGGCGGCCGTCGGCGAGCAGGTAGAGCTTGCGGCCATCGGGCATGTTGAACTCCTCAACGAAGTCGCGCACTATCTGCCCGCGCTGCCCACCGGCCAGGTCCACCAGGGCGGGGATGTTGATTTCGTCGTTGAAGTGGCCGCTGTTGCACATGATAGCGCCGCTCTTCATCACTTCCATGTGGTGGCGGTCGATCACGTTCAGGTCGCCCGTCACGGTGACGAATATGTCGCCCACCTTCGAGGCTTCCAGCAGCGGCATGACCTCGTAGCCTTCCATGACGGCTTCCAGGGCGCGTACCGGCTGCACTTCGGTCACCACCACGCGGGCACCCATACCACGGGCGCGCAACGCGATACCGCGTCCGCACCAACCGTAGCCGCAAATTACCATGATTTTGCCGGGCAGCAGCATGTTGGTGGCACGCATAATACCGTCTATGGTGCTCTGGCCGGTGCCGTAGCGATTGTCGAACAGGTGCTTGGTATCCGACTCGTTCACGGCTATCACCGGGAACTTGAGCACACCGTCCTTCTCCATCGCCTTGAGGCGAATCACGCCGGTGGTGGTCTCCTCGCTGCTGCCCACCACGTCGTTGAGCAGGGAATGGCGCTCCTCGGCGGAAAGGTTGCCTGCCCAGGAGCGTACCTGCGGGTGAACGTCGTCCAGGCGGTCGAGCGCGATGAAGAGCATGGAGGACACGAGGTCCGCGCCGTCGTCCATCGTAATCTGCGGGCGGTGGTTGAGGGCCGACACAATATGGCTGTAGTAGGTGTTGGTGTCCTCGCCCTTCACGGCGTAGGTGCTGATGCCGTATTCCTCCACCAGGGCGGCTGCCACGTCGTCCTGGGTGGACAGCGGGTTGGAGCCGCAGAGGGTGAGGTCGGCCCCGCCCGCCTTGAGGGTGCGCATCAGGTTGGCGGTCTCGGCGGTGACGTGGAGGCAGGCGGAGAGGCGCAGCCCCTTCAGCGGCTGTTCCTTCTCGAAACGCTCGCGTATGATGCGCAGCACCGGCATCTCGGCCTCGGCCCACTCGATGCGATTGATGCCCTTCTGGATGAGCGCCGGGTCGGTGCCCTTGATGTGCGACTTTACGCGAGTGCCCTCGCTCTCCAGGATAGTTGTTTGTGGTGTTGCTTCAAGTACCATTCGATTTCACACTCCTAATTTGTGGTTCAACTTCGTGCCTGCAACTTACAAGTTACTTGCTGTCGCCGTTCGTCTCGCTCTTACTGGAAGTGAGATGCGTCTCCCGAACGTGAACATCGGGATTGTCTTGCTCCTCCATCTTCGTCTCCACCAGGTGCAACAATTCATCCACATCAAACGGCTTGTACAGCACGCCGACGTTCTTGGACACCAGGTAACCTTCATTGCCTCTAAGCTCGCTGATCGCGCCGCTACAGACGATTACAGGGATGTACATTGTCTCGCGGTCCATCTTCAGCGCCTGCACAAACTGCCAGCCAACCTGCTCCTGGCCGAAGACGTGGTCGCTGATGATAAGGTCGGGCTTTATCTCCTTGACGAACTCGATCATCTGGGGCTGGAAAGAGGTGAGGGTCACTTCGTACCCTGCTTCCTCATGTAGAATCTGCTGGAATAGCTCCAGTATCTCCTCGGTGTCGTTCACTACCAGGATATGCTTGGCCTTGCCCTTCCCTTTGCCTTTGTGATCGGACATAGCTACTTTACCTCCTCCACTGCCCCAAGCGCCTCCGCTACAATCAACTCATCGCCGAAGTTTTCGACGTAACGCCGGGCGAATTCTTCCCGCGTATATGTATGGGTCTGCGTGCCGTACTGTTCCACCGCGTACACGGCGGCCAGGGAAGCCACCCGCCCGGCCCTCTGTATGTCCAGGCCCGACTCCAGCGCGAATACCAGCCCGCCCAGGTACGCATCGCCCGCGCCCACGGGGTCCACTACCTCTGCTGGCCTGGCTGGTGGGATGGCGGCCACTTCGTCGCGGGTCATGATGACCGAGCCATGCTTGCCCTTGGTGGTCACTACCATCTCGGCGTGCTCCAGTATGCCGCGCTGGTCCATGCCGGTCTTATTCTTGATTAGCTCGTACTCGTAGTCGTTGGCGACCACCACTTTAGCACCGCGCACGCCCTCACTCAACTCTTCCGGGGTCATGCGAATAATCTGCCATATGGGAGACCAGATGTAGGGCACTCCCATCTCCTGGCACTCGCGGGTGAACTTGACGATAGGCTCCGGTTCGGTGGGGCCTATCACCACGTAGCCTAGCTCGTCGCGGGGCACCTCGTGCAGCGAACGCTGCTTGTCGTGAGCCATCGCGCCGGTGTAGAAGCCGGTAATCTGGTTGTTGTCCATGTCGGTGGTGATGTAGCAGGTAGCCGTGAACTCCTCCGGCACCACCTTCACGAACCGGGTGTCTATGCCGTGCCTGCTCATCCAGGCTTCGTAATCGGCCCAGTCGTTCGCGCCTACCGAGGTGAACACCGCGGGCGGCCTGCCCAGAAGGGCCATCGTGTAGGCGATGTTGGCGGCCACTCCGCCACGCTGCCGCTTGAGGGTGTTGACCAGGAAGGATAGATTGAGGACGTGTATCTTCTCCGGCAGGATGTGGTCCTTGAAGTGGCCGGGGAAGTTCATGATGTTGTCGTAGGCGACAGAACCGGTAATAAAGGTGGTCATTAAGTTACCGCGATTCTCCTCGTGTCGAAGATAGCACCCCTTCTGTTTGCACGGCCTGTGCCACAGAGTCATGGTCGTGCCTGAGCCGCCAGGAAAGAGTTGCCGACTGCCGCAAGCCCTCCTCGAACGGGGGCCGTATCAAGCCGGACTCAGTGATTATACAACTAACAAGATTAGCGGGCGAAACGTCGAAGGCCGGGTTGTAAACGGCCGCCTGCTGAGGGGCAACTAGCCTGCCGCCGTGGTGGGTCACTTCATCGGCATGGCGTTCTTCGATGACTATACCAGCGCCACCGGACATGTGCGGGTCGATAGTGGATGAGGGTGCCGCCGCATAATAAGGAAGGCCGTGGGCGTTGGCGAGCACCGCCAGCCCATAAGTGCCGATCTTGTTTGCCACGTCGCCGTTGGCGGCTATCCGGTCGGCCCCGGTGATTACCACGTCAACACGTCCGGCCTTCATGAGGGAGGCGGCCATGCTGTCGGCGATTAGGGTGTAGGGGATACCCCACTGGCCCAGTTCCCAGGCGGTCAGGCGAGCGCCCTGCAAGAGGGGCCGGGTCTCGTCCACCCAGACGTGCAGCTTCTTCCCCTGCTTGTGCGCCGTGTAAATGACACCCAGCGCCGTGCCTATGCCCCCCGCCGCGAGAGGCCCCGCGTTGCAGTGGGTGAGCACATTCATGCCGTCCTTCAGCAATTCCGCGCCATACTCTCCCATGCGCAGGTTAGCCGCCTCGTTTTCCCGGTCCAGGCGTCGTGCGGCGGCAAGCACCGTATCCCTGATAGCCTCCCGGCTTTTCCCCCGAGCCTCACGCGCGGCTTCCATAACGGTGTCGATAGCCCAGGGGAGGTTGACGGCGGTTGGGCGGGTCTGCCGTAGCACTCGCGCGGCCTGTTCCAGGTCTTGCAGAAGCATTGCAGGGTCGCTCGCCCCGGAAAGATGAGCAGCGAGAGCCAAGCCATAGGCCCCGGCAAGCCCGATAGCGGGAGCACCGCGCACTTGGAGCTTCAAAATGGCCTCTGCAAGCTCGCTTATGGTGCGGCAGTCCAGGTATTCGAGGTGGTGGGGGAGGCGGGTCTGGTCCACGAGGCGGACCGCACCGGAGGGAAGCCATTGCACCGGAGGGGGCACGAGGTGCGAGGTCTCAGCGCCGATAGGAGCGCCTTCCTGTTCCGCTTGGTTTGTCGGTACCGAATGTAGCATCGCTTTTTGCAGGCCCAGGTAGTAACCGGATCAGGCGAGGGCACAAAAAAAGTTCCCTCGGCACGAGAGAACTATCAGCAAGCAGCACAATCGTTGCTGTGGTCTCTCATCTTTCAGGCTTTCGCCTGCCGGATTTGGCACCGCCGGCCTGGGTTTTTACGCCTCAGACCCGGTTGCCGGGCTTCACGGGGCCGATCCCTCCGCCCATCTGGATAAGAGTCAGATATAGGGTTTTTGTCACCAAACGAAATAATATCACAACCACCAGGGGGTGTCAAGCAAAGCTGCGCCAAGCCAATGGAGCCATGAGCTTGCTATGTTCCAGGGATACAGGAACGGCCGGGACTGCAAGGAGACGCCCCTCGACTTCAGTGCTGATACACCTGTGTATAAATCACCTTCATGTTAGGAATAGTGCCCAAGAGCCAGCCCGGATTAGCAGCCAGGTCCTCCACACCCGCCTCGATGATGTCCCATATCGAATCCTCGACTTTGTAGTAAGGGTGCCAGTCGGTCGTACAGAGCGGCTGCTACAATGTGCCGTTTTCCACCATCGCAGGCATAACTGCCCCTTGTTGCGGTTGGGGCCGAGGGCTGCTAAACTATGCAGCTAGCAGAGGCAGGTAAATCACCCCATGTGCTCACCTGTGGCATGCGGCCCTTTTCGTGTTTCTGCTGTTTGATGAGGTTCGTAGACAAGTAGTAGGCTACCGGGTATATGGCAGATCATAGGCCGGGCGAGGAGTCAAGAGAGATGGCCGAGAACAGAGTTAGGACACCAATTACTCTGGTGCTGATGGCAGCTATTCTGTTGTTTATTTTGAGTTTATTAGCTAATTCGGCAAAGGCAGCAGTCCCAACTGAGCAAAATGGCAAAGATACGTCCCCTCAAGCCCCGGAGGTGGCGAGCTTCGTGTACCACGAACAGGCGAATACCCTTACCGGGGAGGGCTGCGGCCACTACGTGCTCGACCCGGACCGTACCGCAGATGCGGGCTGGCAGGCATTTAGCACCGGGTATGCGTTGCGGTTCAGGTCGGAGTTCCAGGCCAACTCGAACCAGTGGCGAGTCTATTACACCACCGATAGTTCTACTCCCGGCGGCTCGTTCGGGGCACCATTTGGGACATCGCAGGTGGTGGCGGGCAACAGCGTATGTACCTTCGACGACGACACGCAGGGCGGCCAAACGGTGGAGGTTATCGCGGCTGGCATCCCCGCACAGTCTCCAGGCAAGACGGTCAAGTACATCATCTCGGCCTGGCACTCAGGGGGCGGCGGTGAGGTGTTCGCCAATAGCGGCACGTGTCCAGGGTGCTCCTCTTGCACCCAGTCTACCTGCGCCACGCCGTTCCAGTACAACGTGATAGCGGGCGGTCCGACGGTCACTCCCACACCTATCGCAGCAGCGAGTCCCACCCCACCGGGCGGAGGCTGCAACATCAACGGACGCTTCACCGACGTGCCTGCGGGCAGCCCATTCTACGAGTGGGTTGAGTGCCTCTACTGCCGTGGTGCGATCAACGGATACGAGGACAACACATTCAGGCCAAACGCGCTGACCACACGCGGGCAAATCGCTAAGATTGTAGCCCTGGCGTTCAGCTTCGGCGCGGCCGAGCCGGCGAACAACACCTTCACCGACGTACCTCCCGGCTCCACCTTCTACGCCTTCGTAGAATCCATCGCCACGCGTGACATCATCAGCGGCTATCCATGCAGCCCCGGCAGCGCTATCGAACCGTGTGACGCCCAGAGCCGCCCCTACTTCCGTCCGGGTAACAACGTCACGAGAGGCCAGCTTTCCAAGATCGTGGTAATGGCCGGGCAGCAGGCGCTTGGCTGGGCGCTGGCATCGCCCCCCGAGGAAAACCGCTCGTTTGCCGACGTGTCTACAGGCTCCGCTTTCTACTCGTACATAGAGACGGCCTTCTGCCACAACATGATCAGTGGCTATCCTTGTGGGGCGGCGGGCGAACCGTGCGACAGCCAGGGCAGGGCCTACTTCCGCGAAGGCCACAACGCCACGCGAGGCCAAATCTCCAAGATCGTATGTACCGCCGTCCGCAACGAAGCCTCTTGCATAACAGCCAGGCCTGGGAAGAAGTAACAAGGAGACGGAACCGCATCACGCCAAGGACGCCAAGAGCGCGCCAAGGTTTAGAAGAATGTTCTAAGCGAAAAGGGCCAGGGCACGAACTCTGTACGCTGGCTCTTTTTTGCATCCTCTGAACAATCCTAATCTTGGCGTGGTTCTTGGCGCCCTTGGCGTCTTGGCGGTTCCGTCTCCTTTTACCAGAGCAGATGGCATGTTGCTTGCAACACAAAGTGGCTACATTTCCACTCTGAAGGGAGAAAACGATGAAGAATGTTACCAGGGCGCTCGGCGTCATCATGGTGGCGGGGGCGCTATTGGTGCCGTCCGCGTTGGCTCAGACCGGCGGGCCTACCGCCTCAGCCGATATCATCGGAACGCAGGGGCAGACGGTCGGCATGGCCCACTTCACGCAAGACAGCGCGGGTGGGGTACGAGTGCACGTAGTGGTACAGGGGCTAACGGGATTGGAAGGGCAGCACGGCATCCACGTTCACGCGGTGGGCACGTGCGAGCCTGACAAGCAGTTCAGCACTGCGGGCGGCCACTTCAACCCCACTGGCGCGCAGCACGGCTTGATGAACCCGCAGGGGCCGCATGTGGGAGACCTTCCCAACCTCAGTGTTGACGCGAGCGGCGCAGGCATGCTCGAATACACCAACAATCTGGTTTCGCTCTCGCCCGGACCGAACAACATCTTCGATGAAGACGGCGCGGCTATCGTAATTCACGCGGGCATGGACGACGAGGTATCCGACCCGGCAGGCAACAGCGGAGCGCGCGTGGCCTGTGGCGTGATACGGCTGATGACCACTGAAGGCGGGGGTGGCACAACAGTAGGGATGCCTCGCACGGGAGCCGGTGAGGCCGCGCTACCGTGGCTGCTGGCCCTTATCGCTTCCGTAATGACGGGTCTCGGCGCACTTGCAAAGTCCCGCAGCCGCCAGGCAGCCATCCGCGTTCGGGTGGATAGGGACAACAAGCCCGACGCTAACCTCGAAAGGTAGACACTACAAATGGATGGGACAACAAACGGGGTCCACGGCATACACCATATCACCGCGATTGCGGGGGACGCGCAAGAGAACCTGGACTTCTACGCGGGAGTGCTGGGCATGCGCCTGGTCAAGCGTAGCGTCAACCAGGACGACCCTACCACTTACCACCTCTTCTACGCCGACGCGGAGGGGCACCCTGGCACCGACCTGACCTTCTTCCCCTGGGCGAACATGCCAGGCGGTAGAAAGGGTTACGGCCTGAACGTCGAGGTGCCCCTGGCCGTGCCCTCCGGCAGCCTCAGCTTTTGGGCGGACAGGTTGGGCCACTACGGTATCATGACCGCAGACCCGGAGACGCGCTTTGGCGAACGCACCCTGCCCTTCCGCGACCCTCACGGCCTGGACCTCGCCTTCGTAGAGACCAACGACCCCCGCCTCTTCACCCCGTGGGACGACAGCCCCATACCTGTTGAACGGCAGATTAGAGGTCTGCATGCTGCCCGCCTGTGGGAGCGGAGCCTCGACAACACCGCCAGGTTCCTTACCGGCGCGCTCGGCTTTGAGTGGCTGGCTGAGGAAGGAGGCTGGGTGCGCTATGGAGTGGACGGTGGCGGTTCGGGCAAGATCGTGGACATATATGAAGTGCCGGAACTGCGCCTCGGACAATGGGGCGTTGGCAGCGTGCACCACGTCGCCTGGCGGGTGCCCGACGACGAGGCTGAATTAGAGGTGCGCCGCCAGGTGATAGCGGCGGGGGGCCGCCCAACGGAGGTGATAGACCGCTTCTGGTTCAAGTCGGTCTACTTCCGCGAGCCGGGCGGGGTGCTCTTCGAGCTTGCCACCGATGGCCCCGGATTCGCCGCCGACGAAGACCCCGGCCACCTGGGCGAGCAACTCGTGCTGCCTCCGTGGTTGGAAGTGCAGCGCTCGGTTATAGAAGGGGCGCTCCCTACACTAACAATGCCGGTTGCACAGGTAGGATAAACAGCCGAAATTTAGTACCTTACTGGACTACCTGTAATTAGACAGGTAGTCCAGGTGGCGTGCCCGCTCCGGCTCTCCAAGCTCCCCCAGCAGGCCCGCGAAATCAAGTGGCTCGCGGCTGAAGGTTAGCGTGCCGTTCCTGCGAGGCCATTCTTCCTTGGGCCGGTCCCAGGCCAGCTCGATGCCGTTGAAGTCGGGGTCGTGCAGGTATATCGCCTCGTGCGTGCCGTGGTCGGAGGCCCCATCTATGCCCCAGTCGGCGTCCAGCAGCCGCGTGAGGGCCACCGCCAGGTCGCGGCGCGTCGGGTAGTTGATGGCGAAGTGGTACAGCCCCGTCGTGCCGGGTGCTGGCGGTTGTCCGCCCAGGCTCTCCCAGGTGTTCAGCCCGATGTGGTGGTGATAGCCGCCCGCCGAGAGGAAGGCCGCCGTCCCGAAGTTCAGAATGAGGTCGAAGCCCATAACGTCCCTGTAGAACCATATGGCGCGGTCCAGGTCGGCCACTTTCAGGTGCACATGGCCGATATGTGTCTCTGCGGGCAGCGCGTTGGTGTTCCCGCTGGTCGCTTCGGTGGTGTGAATAGCGTCTGTCATAGTTAGGCAATCCTCCACCACGATTATATGGAGTACAGTGAGCACGGGCAAGTCATATCTGTACTAGCACCCAGGAGCGCGACAGGTATGAAGCGTGAATAATACTCAACAAGGGCCGGTTCTACTTGGGTTTGGCACCACTTCTGCTCAGTATGACCATTCCTATACCTTGCATTAGCAAGCCACTCGGTGAAGCTGCCGAAGGTAGGCTTCGGATTACCAAGAGCCTATCGCCACACGGCATAAGGAGGACACTACATGAACGTGAGGAAAACGGTAACCATCAATCGCACGCCCGAGGAGCTTTACAGCTTCTGGCACAACTTCGAGAACCTGCCCCGCTTCATGCAACATCTGGAGTCGGTACAGGTGAGCGCCGACGGTATCTCGCATTGGAAAGCCAAGGCCCCCGCCGGACAAACCGTGGAGTGGGACGCTCGCATCACCGAGGACGAGCCAAACAGGCTCATTGGTTGGCAATCGCTGGAAGGCGCGGACGTGCAGAACTCCGGCACCGTAACCTTTGCCCCGGCCACCGGCGGGCGAGGCACCGTGGTGCAGGTGAACATGCAGTACGACGCGCCGGGCGGCCCCCTGGGCGTATTGATTGCCAAGCTGTTCAACGAAGAACCCGACATGCAGGTGTTCGAGGACCTGCGCGCCTTCAAGCAGGTAATGGAGACGGGCGAAGTCGTGCTTTCCGATGCCACGCTGTCGGGTACACGTCTGAAACAGCGACCCGGCCAACCACCTGAGACCTGGCCCTTGCCCGAATCTGCATAGCCAGCCTTTCGTAGTAATACACCGGCAGCAATGATACAAAGTAACCGGAAGGAGAGAACTTAGTGAAAGCCAACTGTTGGATGGGCACCAAGAAGGTAGAAGTACAAGAGGTGCCCGACCCCAAAATCCTGAACCAGCACGACGCCATAGTTGATATCAGTTCCACGGCGATTTGCGGCTCAGACCTTCACATGTTCAACGGCCTGTTGCCCACGATGGACAGGGGCGACGTGCTGGGCCACGAGTTCATGGGGGAGGTGGTCGAAGTAGGACGCGAGGTGAAGAACCTGAAGGTGGGAGACCGGGTGATAGTGCCCTTCCCTATCTCCTGCGGCAACTGCTACATGTGCCAGCAGGAGCTGTACTCAGGGTGTGAGAACACCAACCCCAACGCGTGGCAGCAAGAACTAGTGTGGGGTCACTCGACAGGGGGAGTCTACGGGTATTCGCACATGCTGGGCGGGTACGCGGGCGGACAGGCCGAGTACGCCCGCGTGCCTTTCGCCGATGTCAATCCACTCAAAATACCGGAGGGTATAGAGGACGAAAAGGTCCTTTTCCTTACCGACGCCTTCCCGACGGGATATTTTGGCGCGGTCAACTGTGACATCCAGCCGGGCGACACTATTGCCATATGGGGTGCCGGTCCTATCGGCCAGTTCGCCGCCCGCAGCGCTTTCCTGCTGGGTGCGGAGCGAGTGATCGTAATCGACCGTCTTGACTACCGGCTACAGATGGCTCGTGACGCGGGTGCGGAAACGATCAACTTCGAGGAAACTGACGGCTTACTGCTCGACGTTATCAAGGATATGACGGGTGGGCGCGGACCCGACGCCTGTATCGACGCTGTAGGTATGCAGGCCACGGGCGGCGGAATATTAGGCGCGCTCGACCACGTGAAGCAGGCCGTCAAGTTGGAGACCGACCGGCCGATAGCGCTGCGAGAGGTGTTCCTGGCCGTTCGCAACGGCGGTCGTGTTTCTATCGTCGGAGATTACGCCGGGGTCATCGACAATCTGCCGTTCGGGGCGGTGATGAACAGGGGCATTACCATGCGCATGGGGCAGGCCCCGGTGCAGAAGTACTACCGCCACCTGCTCGAAAGAATCCTCAATGGCGACATAGACCCCAGCTTTGTCGCCACGCACACCCTGCCACTCGACCAGACACCACGAGGGTACGAACTCATGGACAACAAGGAGGACGGCTGCGTCAAGGTTGTGCTCAAGCCCTAAGGCGACGCCAGTATAGACCTGTAATTCAGCCTGATCTACAGATCAGACCAACGAAGAAGCCACTCCTAGCATCGGGAGTGGCTTCTTTGTGCCTACTCAATACCAGCCTCGAATTGCTTAGCTACAAAATGTGAGTTTAGTGATATAATCTGTGGTGTAGCAGGCTGCTCCGGCAGTTCTGTCGTCAAGTTGTTCTTACGTTGAATAGCTCCCGGAAGGCGGCCCCACGATCCCGCCTCGCTCACCCACGGGAAGGGAGACGACTATGTCTGCGACGGACCTGACGCACACACCAACAGGGCGCCCTATACACAGGGCGCGAATTGTGGTGCTTGCTGTTCTAAGCGCCCTGTTCAGCTTCGGCTGTATTACCTGGACGACCATGGTAGAGGTAACCCGCAGTGAAGACGGGCAGCATTCCATTGGCACCAGCATAACGTATGAATTCGACAAAGGTGTGTGGGATGCCATGGAGCCTGAGGAGCAGAGCGGTGGCTCCCAGCTAGGTGATGCCTTCAAGCAGCAGGGCTGGAAAGTGACGACCTCTGATCGGGGGCGCATCACCAACATAACTCGTGACCCGGTTCCTCTAGACACACTCAGGGAACAGGGCTGGACCGTCACCGAGCAAACGCTGGAGATCGGGCGCATCGTCACCGCCACCCTCCCCTTCCTGGGCACGCAGGGCACAACCTCCGAAGACCCGACTAAAGAGCCAATCCAGAACATAACAGTCCTCATAGACGAGTCTGACCCCGCCGTCACGAAGTACACCTATCGGACGACCGTCAAAGTGGACCTGTCTGAACAAGCGCCCGACTCCGGTTCCGACTCCCCGCCTGCGTCTGGAGAGGAGTCTTGGGGCGATTTACTCGCGGACGCCATCGAGGATAGCCCAGAAATTCAGAAAATGGAACAGGCAATCAAGGACGCGGGTCCACCCAAGATCATCGTAGGTGCTGCCTTGCCGGGTATCGTCGAGAGCGCCACAATCAATGGCGCTGAAGGCGGCACGGTGAGTGGGAACACCATACAGTGGACCATCGTTACGGAAAAATCCGGCACTTACAACCTCGAAGCCACCGCAACGGGCGTGGAGATGGAACTGGCAATTACCCGGTTTGACATTGAAGGGACCGAAGTTAGCACGCCTGATGGTACCGCCTTTTCCATCAGCGACACATTGAAGGTGAGCGTGCGCGTTGCGGGGCAGAACAAAGACACCAAAGAGCAAGACTTCGAGAAGTTCAACCCGATCAGCGTCAAGCTCTACTACGATGATAAGGAGATAGATACGGCCCAAACGGACGAAGGCGGAAACGTCTCGTTCTCCTTCACTCCACCGAATGACACTCCTGCGGGTGACGCTCCTGCGGACCTCAGCAGCCACACAGTCAAAGTCGTAGCCAGCAAAAAAGGCTTCAAGGATGCGGAGGAGTCAAAGACTATCCAGATCAGTGGTGGTAAGAAGAAGGACGGTGTAGACCTCACCATCGACCACATAGAGGTGGTGCAGGTTATCCAGACCAAAGACAACAAGATACCACTGGTAGCGGGCAAGAAGACGGTGGTGCGCGTCTTTGTGAAGGGCACCGGAGACCCATCGGGCGTCATCAGTAACATCAAGGGATCGATCTTTGTCTGGCCTGAGGGTAAGAGCGAAGTGGAGGTTAGCTCTGCGGCCAACGGGGCCATAAATGTCATAAATGATGCAGAGCCACGGCGTGACGATACAGGTGCCTCGCTCAACTTCGTGATCCCTCAGAACCTAGCTGGGGCAGGAGTCTTCAGCATAAAGGCGGTCGTTAACCCTACCCACGGAGTAAAGGAATCAGATTTCGACAACAACGAGCTTACCGAGCCGTTCGAGTTCGTCCAGCGTAACGGCCTGCGAGTAGGCTTCGTCCGCATCGGCTATTTGCCGGCGGGCCAGACAATGTGGGCGTGGCCGGGCACCGACATCCCCAACTACGGCCAGATGATGAGCAAACTTTTCCCCGCCGCCGACGGCGCTGTCCAGTACTACGAGCTTCCTTTCAGGGTTCGCGCCAAGAGGCTCATTGACAGCGACGACGCTGGAGAGGAGCTTAATTGGAGCCTCAGGGAGTTCTACGACCGCATGCAGGGTGACAAGCCTGATATTATGATTGGCTGGCTACCGAATGATTATGCCAAGACCTTTACCTTCGGCGGGCTTGCAGAGACCGTCATGTCAGGGCAAGTGGCTCGTGTTGCCCTGGCCGTCGACTATCGCACTGACTACTCTTCCATGCATGTGCTGCCTCACGAAGTGGGTCACAACCTCGGTCTGGATCATACCGGCACAAGGAGTGATAGTAGCTCAGATTGCCGCCTCTCCGTAAATCGCGGCTCCGGCTACTGGCCCAGTGAGTACGGCGACAGTGCCTCCATACAGGAAGTCGGCTTCGACACGGAGCAGATGAGGGTGATACCCGGCACTTTCTACGACCTTATGGCGTACTGCTCGGAGCAGAAGACCTGGCTGTCGACCTACCACTACAAGAAACTCTTCGACTACAACCTGAGACCGCAGGGGTATTTCGACACCACCCAAGGCCACAAGGCATGGGTGCGAGGCTGGGCCTCATTCAGGGGCGACGCCGCCCGCCTTGAGCTGGTAAGTCCACCCGACTCCGGCTCCGGTGGCGGCACATCGTCGCAGGCTATGACAAACCCGGCAGTGCGTGGCTACAGTCCCACGCTTGCAAATAGCATGTTCCTTCCCCTCGCCACAGGGAGGATGGAGACGGCAGCCCAGGCAGCGCAGCGGGAGGGAGAGGGGAACCATTGCCTGCAATTCATGGACGCTGCCGGTGCCCTGCAATACGAGCGATGCTTCGAGCTTACGTTCCAGTCAGCTGAGACCGGGGAACCGCTTGAAGGCTCAGGCTTCGTGCTTGGGGTGCCGGATATCGCGGGTGCCGCTCGCGTGGTCCTGGTGCGCAATGATGGCGGCCGGCAACAGGAACTTACTTCACTGGAGGCCAGCAGCCAGGCACCCACAATTAACATTACCTCACCCAGGTCGGGCGACCGTTGGACCGGAGAGCATACCATCACCTGGTCGGCTATCGACCCCGACAGCGACGCGAGTAGCCTGCGGTACGACATCCTCTACAGCGCGGACGGCAAGAAGTCGTGGTACCCCCTGGAGGTAGGCTCTCACGAGTCTGCCTATACATTCTCCACGGACGAGATACTGCCGAGCGACCAGACTTACATCCGTATAATGGCGAGCGACGGCTTCAACACCAACTCGGCAGAAGTCGGGCCGCTGGTGGTGCCGCAGCAGCCTAACTCGCCCAACCCGCCACCCGCCCTACCTACGGACAGCATGGGTGCTCCGTGGGTGGGCGGGAGTGGCGTACTTGGCTGGGGAACGATAGCGATGATAGGTGGAGCGTTGGGTGCCGGTATGCTGGTATTGCTGGGCTTTGTCATGGCTCGCTCTTCACGGCGAAGAGGGCGAGTAACTGCCGTTGGAGCTGCTGGGGGAGCCGCCGTACCACCTGTCTACACCCAACCTGCGCCACAGGCCCAAGCCCCACAGTACTACCCGGCCACGCCAACTCCCACTTACAATGCACCTGCCTCCCACCCGCAAGGTCCCAACCCCTTCCAGGTGGCTCAGATGCAATATGGACAGTGGCAGGCAGCGCTCGCCGCAGGGCGCGTTACCCACCAACAGTATGAAGCTGCGGTCAACTCTATCAAGGTGCAGGACCAGTACGGGCGCTACTGGATGCTGGGGGCATACGACGGCTTCTGGTACGTCTACGAGCGCGGCTCGTGGATACGCTCCAACCTGCCATGATACCACCCAAGACGTGACCGTTTAGGTCCGTCAAGCCACCGTCGGTAGAAAGCGTAACAACCTATTGACTCGCCATTAGCAGTGTGCTACACTTGCTCACATCGGGATGCCTCATAGCATCGTCCTTCCTTCATTTCACCTTCTTTCTCAGCCACATCCGCGCTTAACTCGGGGTCACAGCATTGTGACCGGGTAGGTCTTCGTTTGCGGGCAGTGCGAAGGAGGGACGGGACATGAAGAGGAGCGAGCGAACCCCAGAATACAACAAGCGATACTTCCAATTCCTTCTACTGGCAGGTGTGATGTTGATCGCCCTGCTGAGTACAGTAGCGGTAGCAGCTGGCATGACAGCCCAGGGTAGCAATGTCGCAGGGCTTCCTGCGAAGGGTGCCATCATACCGGGCGGTAATTTCACCGCCACTCCCACTGAGACACGCTGTCCGGTGCTCCCCTGCGACCCGGCCACTGCCACAGCCACCGAGTGCGCAAACCCTGCGGTGGGGTGTCCCTCAGCCACAGCCACGATGTGCGTAGATACCACAGGGCAGGGCCTTTGCCCCTCACCTACGGCCACCTGCCAGCCGGGGGCCATCTGCGAGACCGCCACCGCTACGGTCACTTGTGAGCCGGGACATTGCATAACAGGGACCCCCACCGCCACAGTATGCACAGGGAACAACGGCCAGTGCGCCTCTCCTACAGCTACCTGTGATGCGGGTATACCATGTGCCACCAGCACTGAGACCCCTAGGGCCACCTCCACCGCTACACCCACAGAGTGCGTCGATAGTACAGGTCAGGGGAACTGCGCTTCGCCAACGCCTACATGTGATGCAGGTATTCCCTGTGCCACGGCCACTAACACAAAGGCCCCTGAGGCAACAGCCACGCCCACCTGTGACGCAGGCATTCCATGTGCTACTGCCACGCCTACCTGCGACGACCCTACCAGCCAGGGCCACTGTGCCACTGCTAGCCCAACGCCCCAGGCGACCGGTACCGCAACGCCGCGGCCAAGTTTTACACCCACAGCCACCACCAAGGTCATCAACACTTCCACGTCCACCAGGACGTCCACGGGCACGGCCACACCCACGCCAAGCTTTACACCCACTGGTACCGCCACGAGGACACCGACCAGAACGCCCACCAGGACCGCGTCACCCACCGTCACCTGCGTTACGGCACCGTCGAGTATGACGCACTGGTGGCCGCTGGACGAGCTAAGCGGCATCATCGCATTCGAGAGCGTCTTCGGGGCCAACGCCCTGGAGCTTAATGCCCCCGCGCACGTGCCCGGCAAGGTAGCGGCAGGGCTGAACTTCAACGGCATAAACCAGTGGGCAGCCGTCGTGCCGCCCTCAAACTCGCCGCAGCTTGGCACCGGCGACTTCACAATTGACACCTGGATCAGCATACCCGTCGCCTCACTCGTGGGTACGCAGGTCTTCTTCGACGGGCGCAACTTCGCA
Organism: Chloroflexia bacterium; assembly: GCA_036386675.1. Lineage (GTDB taxonomy): Bacteria > Chloroflexota > Chloroflexia > QHBQ01 > JADMIH01 > JADMIH01. The sequence continues at coordinate 71,792 of DASVVE010000083.1, forward strand.
CCGCGCGGCTACTCGATGTTCCTTGTCAATGGCCGCCTGGGACTGCAAATGGCCGACCAACTGCCACCACCGGGGGGCTGGACCAACTACGTAGCGCCTTCGGTGGGTGCGCTAGCGAACCCCGGCTGGCACTTCGTGGCGGCCACTGTGCGGCGCGTGCCTAACGGTGGAACCCTGTGGGTGGACGGGGTGCCGGTGCTCACGTTCACGCCGCGTATGGGCAACCTGAACAATAACGCCCCGCTCTGGATCGGGAGGCACCACCCCAACGCCGTTTCCAATAAGACCTCCTTCTTCCGGGGCAGCCTCGACGAGATCGAGTTCTTCCGCCGCGCGCTTACGTCGGCAGAGGTAATTAGCATCTACGAGGCAGGCAGCAGGGGCAAGTGCAAGAAGGAACCCACCCCTCCCACGCCTACGAAAACGCCGGGTCCGTGCCACTGGTGCCAGAGGGACGTGCTTGCCGGCAGCCCCTTCTATCTATACGTAACCAACCTGGCCTACCAGGGCGTGGTCGGCGGCTACCCGTGCGGAGGCCCCAACGAACCGTGCGAGCCACCGGGTAACTACCCATACTACCGTCCCAACGCCAACATCACAAGGGGGCAGATCGCCAAGATCGTTGCCATCTCGGCAGGGTACAACGACGCCCCCACAGGTCAAACCTTTACCGATGTCCCACGGGACCACCCCTTCTGGCTCTGGATCGAGCAGTTGAGCAGCCGGGGCCATATAGGCGGCTATCCGTGCGGCCGTGATAAGGAACCTTGCGACTCGTCCAGCAGACCGTACTATCGGTCCGGCAACAACACCTCAAGAGGTCAACTGGCGAAGATCGTCGCGAACGCAGCAGGTATAGATGACGATCCAGGCGAGCAGATGTTCCAGGATGTCCCACCGGACCACACTTTCTACAGCTACATCAACCGGCTGTCACGGCGCGGCGTAATCAGTGGCTACGAATGCGGTGCCGCAGGAGAGCCGTGCGGACCCAACAATATGCCCTATTACAGGTCTCACTTGAACGTGACCCGAGGCCAGGCGGCCAAAATAGTCGCCAATACCTTCTGGCTCGATGACTGGCTAGAACCGTAGAGAACATCGTGTAGCCTGCCAGGTAAAGCAAGCACCTCTAAAGCAAGCACCTCTATTCAATAGAGGTGCTTGTGCATGTACCATACACGCTTGCTAAGTCATTGCTTATGTTATTGCCTGGCAGCGGTATTGGGGCGGGGATGTTTGCCCGTTTCAGCAGGTTCGTCGAGACTGTAGCCCGCACCCAGCCGTGCCTTTCGCAACGCAGTCACGAAGTCAGGGGCAGTGCCCATTGTTTCGCCGGTACTCTGCATTTCAGGGCCGAGAACCGGTACCAATGTGGGGAATTTCTTGAATGGTAACACGACCACCTTGACTGAAACTTGACCAGTAGCGCGCTGCTGGTCAAGTTCCACCTCCGAAAGAGGCGTGCCCATAATAGCCTGGGTTGCTATACGAGCGAGGGGCAGGCCGGTGGCTTTGCTGGCGAACGGCACAGTACGCGATGCTCGAGTGTTCACCTCAAGCAGGTAGACCGTGCCGTCCTTCACCGCGTACTGCACATTCATCAAGCCAATGACGTTCAGTTGCTGCGCCAGCGAACGCGTGTAGATCTCTACCTGGCTGATTACGTCAGCGGAAAGGGACTGTGGCGGGTACACGCACGTGCTGTCGCCCGAATGTATCCCGGC
>DASVVE010000084.1:0-195286 GCA_036386675.1 Chloroflexia bacterium
CTGGCCGAGTTGCAACTCAAGGCGGGCCACCTGAAAGACGCCATGTCCACCTACCAGCGGGCGGGCGACATGCAGTACACGCTCGGCAGGCACGAAGAGGCCCTGGAGATCTACGGCCGGGTGGTGCGCATCGCCCCGCGCGACATCGAGGCCCGCCAGCAGCTAATCAACATGTTCGTGCAGTCGGGCAAGATACAGGAAGCTGTCGCGGGCGAGCGCGCCCTGGCCGACCTCTTCATCCAGGACGGCTACACCGAAGAAGCCATCTCGGCCCTGCACCAACTGCTGGCCCTCTCGCCGGAGGACGTGCCCGCCCACCACAAGCTGGCCCAGCAACTCATGGCGCTCGGCCGCTACGGCGAAGCAGCCCGCCTCTATGGCCGCCTGGTCCGCCTGGAGCCTGAGAACAGCCGCAACGCCATCATGCAGAGCGAAATGCTCCGCATGGCGAAAGAAGCCGCTGGCGACTCGCAACCCGAACCCACCGAAAAGGACGCCAAGGGTTCCAAGCAGAAGCAGCTAGCTTCCGCCTCCAGCAAGCGGAGCTAATTGACGGCAACGCCAAGACGCAAAGGACACCAAGAACGCGCCAAGGTTAATACGTAGAGGTTAGAGAGTTCAAGAAGGACCAGAGTACGACACGGGTACCCTGGTCCTTCTGCTTGAGTTACAACAACCCTTAACTTGGCGTGGTCCTTGGCGTCTTGGCGTTTAACTCCCCACACAACTTGCCCAATGCACCTTAGCCGGATAGAATAACAGCATAGCTGGCAAAGGGGAAGGCCGTGGAGCAGGTATCGTGGGTGCTGTCGCGGATAAACTGGGCGACCATACTGGATGTAGTGGCCGTGGCGCTCATATTTTATTGGCTGCTGTCGGTGGTGCAGGGCACGCGGGCGGTGCAGTTGGTGCGCGGCATCATCATCTTGTGGCTGGCAGCGGCCCTCCTATCGAGCCTCCTGCCCCTCACCACGCTCACCTGGCTCATCCGCAACTCCGGCCTCGCCCTCCTCGTCGCCATCCCTATCATCTTCCAACCGGAGCTACGCCGCGCCCTCGAACAGCTTGGACGCACCGGCACCTGGTTCAACAGGGGCATATTCGCCAACCACAAGGCGATTGAGGCCACGGCGAACGAGGTGGCGGCGGCCTGTGCGGTGCTCGCCCGCCAGAAACACGGCGCGCTAATCGTCATCGAGCGGCAGACCGGCCTCCAGGACTACGTAGACAAGGCCGTGCCTCTCGACGCCGAAGTGACCCGCCAGCTACTGACCACCATCTTCTACCCCAACACCCCCCTGCACGACGGGGCCATCATCATCCGCAACAACCGCATCGTCGCCGGGCACGCCGTCCTGCCCCTTAGCGAGAACGTGCTGAACGCCACCCAATTCGGCACCCGCCACCGCGCAGCCCTTGGCATATCCGAGTACTCGGACGCCGTAGCCGTAGTCGTCAGCGAAGAGCGCGGCGTCATCTCCGTAGCCGCCAACGGCCGCCTGATAAGCAAACTCACTGAAGAGCGACTGCGCCGCGTGCTCCTGGAACTCATGCGTGGCCGCGCCAACACCCCCAGGACCGCCACTGCTGACGCAGTGACGTGAACGTGATTTGGAAATTGGAATTTCGAATTTCGAATTTAGTACGTATCTAAGTAAATTCGAAATTCGAAATTCCAATTTCCAAATCAAGAACAGTCCTCCCATTCTTCCTGCACGCTACGCTTGATCTGCTGCATGGCCGCGTGTAGGTCGCGGTCGATAGTGCGGCGGGAGCGGCCTTCCATCGAGGCGATTTCGCGGCTGGAGAAGCCGAGGCCGTAGCGCAGGCTCACCGCGCGCCGCATAGCTTCATCCAGCGACTCCGTGTGGTGCTTCCAGGCGTCTCTGCTCTCGATGCTGATTATCTTGTCTCGTGTAGCCACGTCCTCGATACCAGGCTCACCGCTTTCACCGGCGTCCTCTCCATCAGACGGCGCGAGAGAAGTCAGCGGCAGCACCCGCAGGCCCGACCGATAGCGCACCGAGCGCCGCACGTAGTGGAGCAAGCGCCAGGGCAGCAAGCGGCGCAAGTAGGCCACGAACGGCATCAACCCAGGCTCCCAGTCCTCCACCAGCGCGCAGAACTCCAGGAACGCCTGCTGGTCTATGTCGCCCGGCTGAAGTGACTGGTCCCGCCCCTCGAACGACCTCACCAGGCCCTTTGCCCGGCGCGAAAGTATCTCCACCAACCCCTGCTGCGACAGGAACAAGGCGTTACGTGCTTCCCTATCTCCCGCCCGCGCCCGCAAAGCCAGCCGCTCCAACCCCTCACCCACCGTGTCAACCCCGTCATTCTCCCCAACCCCCCGGCCCCGCCCAGGCTCGAACTCCATACTTTCATGCATCACCAACATACCTCACTTCGTGCCAAAACAGCGCCATAGTAAAACGCAACCATGATATTTTAGAATGGAAGTTCAATGATGGATAGTACCCATGTGGGTACCTAATAGGGGAGAAGAGCGCCTCTAACAGGTCACGGACCTTGCAAGCGAGAAACTCAGCGCCCGGTATCCAGCGAGGAAGTCAGGTACCAGTAGGAGGCGGCGCTTCTCATATGATGGTGCATGAACACTATCGGTTGGATATACAGAACCCTCCCCCACCCTGTCATCCTGAACGCAGTGAAGGATCTAAAGAAGCTGAGTAGGAAGGCTGTTGAACGAGGGGATCAGTGTGCTGAGAGTTCAGCATAGAAGTAAAGGAAACATCTGAGATCCTTCACTGCGTTCAGGATGACAGGGTGGGGGAGGGTTCTGTAAGATGAGGCAGAGGGCCTATCCGGCAGAATGCCGTGCAGTGTGCCCCTACGTGCCTTCGCCCTCTCGGCCGGCACCGGGGTTGGTGATGAGGCGGGCGGCGGCGGCAAGAGCATCCAACAACGCCTGCGGGGTGGGTGGGCTGCCCGGCACCGTCAGCGCCACCTCGGCGTAGTGGCTCAGCGGGTAGAGGGCAAGCCCCGGCGCGTCGTTCCTGGCCCATATGCCACCATCTATAGGCGCGTCTCCTACCGCCACCAGCACCGAGCGTGCGGGCATAGCGTCCAACTCCAACATCGCACGATCCAGGTTGCGGAGCGTCAGCAACCCGGTCACCACCACCACGTCCGCCCGCGATGCTGCATCCACCAGGCAGACCCCCAACTGCTTCAAGCGGGCCTGGTACCTGGACGCTAACAACGCCCGCCACTCCAACGCCTCAGCGTCCGCCCCGCCCAAATGCAGGTGGTACACGGCAATCGATCTTTTTCTGGCTCTATCAGCGATCATAGCAGTTAGTGGTTAGTGGTTAGTGGTTAGTGGTTAGTGGTTAGTGGTTAGTGGTTAGTGGTTAGTGGTTAGTGGTTAGTGGTTAGTGGTTAGTGGTTAGTGGTTAGTGGTTAGTATGAGGGTCAAACAATAAAATCCGCAATCCGAAATCCCAATTCCCAAATCCGTCACGGCCCTATCGTCCACGGAACGGTAGCCCACGTTGCCAGGACCTCCGTTATGCGACCGGAGGCGAAGAACAGCACCGGCTGCGCGGCAACGAGCGCGCACACGAGCAGCAGCAGCGGAGTGGAGAGCACATCGCGGACCCCTTCTACGCGGGCGAGTGGTTCCCCGATATCCTCCCGCGCCCGTGCCAGCCAACTCAGCCAGGCCCCTCCCACCATAAAAGAGCCGAGCAGCAGCACCGCCAGCCATACGCCGCTCAGGTTGACCGCCGCCTGGGACAGCAGCAACGTGCCGGCAGCGCCGCCAAGCAACGGCAGGCCCAGCAGCGACAGCGCGCCCACCGTCATCCCCACTGCCCCAAGCCGGGCGCTTACGTGCCTGATTTCGCCGCTTGCCACCAGCAGCGGCACCGCCAGCGCCATGTTTATAGCCAGCAAGCAGGCACCGACGGCCCCGGACCGCGACCCCGAGAGCACTCCAAACAACGCCCAGCCCAGTGACAGCGCCACACTCATGGCTACGAGATGATTTGGGGTTTGCAATTGCGCATTGCGGACCTGGTGCAGGGCGCGAAGGCCAGCCAGAAGTGCTCCTATTGCCCCTAGCCAGGCCAGGGAAGAGGCCCGCGTGCTACCGCCTTCGATTGGCGAGAGCAGGAGCAGGCCCAGCACGATTGCGGCGGGCACCCCGGCCCCGAAAGCCAGCGTGGAGACACCCGGCACCGTACGCAACATATCGGTGAAAGAGGCGGCGAAGGGCATCAAGCCCGCGCGCACCGACAGGCCCACCGCCAGCACCGCCAGCCCGGTCTGTAGCAGGGTGCGGTTCTCCAGGCTGAAGGCGTAGCGCCCTACCACCAGCGTGCCGACTATGAGTAGCCCCGTGCCTATAGCAGACAGGACGAGGTGCTTCAAGCCCCCCGCCACCCGCAACGCCAGCACCGTGCGCGCGTCGTGGTCCTCCACGTATTCAGGGCGGGGTTGCAAGAGGGTCAGCGCCGACACGAGCAGGCCCACCCCGAACAGGCACAGCACCCGCACCAGCGGCTCGTTCACCAGCAGCGTGGCCGCGAGCAGGCCCGAGGCGAGACACGCGCCCCACGCCACCCAGGGCACGGGCACCAGCAGCGCGCCGGTGTGCAGCAACTCCTCCCAGGAGATGAAGGCGGCGCATAGCAGGGCCACGTTGGCAGCCAGCAGCACGGCCCTAGATACCGGCGGCAGTTCGAGTTGCAGGTCCAGCATAGAGGCACCGCCACCCGCGAGTATGAGCAGCAGGCCCTCGGCCAACAGCCCGCCACACACGGCGGAGAGCGCCCCCAGTTCGAGCCAGGGCCGCGCCTTGCGGGGCACGCTCCGCTCCCAGATGAGCAGCCAGCACAGCATCGAGACGAGGCCCGCGCCCAGGGGCAGGAATATCGCCCAGACCAGCCGAGTGTCACCCACCGGGGGTCACCTCCTTCGGGTCAAGCGTTACGACAACCGGCTCCTCTAGCTCCTCTTCAGCCTCCCCGCTCGCGTTGTCACTCCCCACCGCCTGCCCGCTTACCACCAGCGCCGTCTCCGTGGCCCAGCGCCCGTCCCTGCCGTCGAACAGCCCGCCGAGGCCCAGGTCCGCGCTCATGAAGGTTACTTTGAGCAGCATCCAGGTGTAAGCCAGCACCACAGACAAAGCAATTCTGCCCGCCGACAACAGGCCCAGGGCAACGGGTCCGGGCGCGGTGGGGCCGAGCAGGTGCAGGGCGAGCACCGCGGCATTGAGCAAGGCGATCAGCCCAGCCACCAGTTTCACGCCGTCGCGGGTACCATGCACCACCAGCGTCACCATACCGGAGAGCGCTATCCAGTAGAAGGCCAGTATGCCGTCCTCACGCGCTTCGAGGTTGTAGAGGCGGGCCAGGCCGAACCCCGCGATGCCCACCACCAGGCCCACGCCCCAGAGCCACGCCTGGTCGACCAACCCTTCGCGGCTCCAGCGGGCCGGTATGTCGCTTCCGGCTGCTTCCACCCTTGCCAGGAGCCTGCGCCGTTCGTCGGACAGGCCGGGGATGCTGGAGAGACGTACGGTGCGCAAGCCCCGCAACGTGATAAAGAGCACCAACAAGCAGGCGAGCAGCGTTACACCTTCCACCGCCACCACGCCCCACGAACTGCCCCTAGGCGGAGCGACCGCGATAACGGTGCCCATCAGCCCCAGCCACTGCGCAGCCAGGCCGACCAGCACCACGCGGCCATCGCGCAACACCAGCAGCATCAGGCTGCCAAGCGCGACCAGTAGTAGCGGCAGGAAAACAGGCATTACAGCAATACAGTCCTACAAGAATGATCTATCTAGAAGCCAGCAGCAGGGCCACCAGCACCAGTATCAGCGTCAGCGGCAAATAGAACCGGCCTTCCAGGCGGCCAAGCAGGCCCCCAAGTCGGGTGCCCAGGCTGCCCAGCAGCGCCCCGAACCCCCACACTCCCCCCTCGAACCAGGCGAGCGACAACCACCAGATGGCAGGCGGAGGATTTGCAATCAGCAGCCGGGCCGCCCCCTCCCACGAGTTTGTGACACCGGAGGGAGCAGCCTCTCTCGCGCGCTCCACGCGGTCGAGGCCGGTGGGTAGCAGCACGCCAGGGGCCTCCGAGCGCGACCTCGAGAGGGCAGCCACCACCCAGCCCAGGAAGGCGATAAGCAGCGCGCCCAGGCCAAGCATCAGCACCGGGGCGAAGTTACCTCCCACACCCATACCTTCCCACGGCAGGCGCACGGGCGGGGTGCCACCTCCGATTTCAGCGACCCGCGCCACGTAAGGCAGCCACAGCCCCGGCATCGTGCCGCCCGCCAGTATCGCAATCCCCGCCAGGGGCCCCAACCAGGATATGAGCGACGTAGAGGCGGCTTCGGGCGCGGGGCGGCCGGTGGCAGCATGGTGTAAGACAATGCCGCAGGCGGCCACCACAGCCGCCCCCACCAGCACCAACGCCACCGATGAGGACCTTTCCGCCGACAGCGTTGAAACGAGCAGCCACACGCCCAGGAATGACGATGTCAGAGGCGCGAACGCTAGCGAACCTATCGCCACCGCGCGGGCCAGCCGCTCCCAGGTGGAAGCACCCTCACCGACGAGCACGAGAGTCACGCGCGCCGCGCCGTAGCTCAACAGGATGACCAGGGCGGCGAGCCGTCCGGCGGGGTTGTCCAGGCTCAGCGCCCATAAGGCCATGCTGAGGCTGTAGGCGGTCAGCATGGAGGTCCAGCGGGCGCTACCGGCCCACACCAACAGGCCGCAAGCCGCCACAAGCGCACCCGTAGCGCCAACCCAGGCAAGCACCGACATAAGAGAGGCCCAGGCCGCCGGTACGCTGCCCGCGAACGCCTGGCTGCTGACCAACCCTTGCATCCGCAGCAGCATAACAACTACCGGCACGCCAATCCCCAGCGATTGAGCCAGCACCGCGCTCGCACTATCGCCGGTCCAGCGGGCGCTCCACCCGGTAAAAGGCGGCATGCCCAGCCACAGCACGACGAACCCGCCCAGGAGCAGGAGCGGCCAGACCGTGAGCGCTGACAGCGACATACCCGCCAGGCTGTAAGCCCCGCCCGTAGCCCTGCCCACGAGCAGCGCCGCCCCAAGCAACAGTAACGCGCCAAGCCCCAGTCCCACCGCGCTCCGGCTGTACTCGGCAAGCAGACTGCCCCGCCCGGTCTGTCCCGCCAACAACAGGGCCGACATGAGGAATAACTGCCCCGCGAAGGCCAGCAGGTGGTCTGTGTGCGCGAGGCTGAAGAGCACTGCCAGCACGGCTACCGCGTTGGCGAATTGCCACGGTGCGTCGTCGCCGCCACCCAGCTTGAGCAGGCACAGCAGCCCCAGTATCAGGCACCAGGCCCCCAGCCCGGCCCCAAGCGCATCGTCGCGGTAGACCGGCTCGCCTAGCCACGCCAACCACACCGGCCACGCCACAGCCGCGCCGACCGTATCTAGCGTCACACGCGCCACCAGCACGGTGAGAGCCGCGCCCGCACCGGCCACCGCCGCCCACCGCGCCAGCGCACCACGCCCCGGCACAAGCCCCAACCCGGCGCAGTACAAAGCTGTGACTATAAGGATGGCTAAAGAAGGCAGCATTGTCTATCAATCATTATTGGTAGCTATTTCAACGGCTACTCTTAGGCGGTAGAAGCCCCGACCCTGTCGTCTGGTACGTCTTGTATGCAGTGTAACTACAGGACCAACTTACCCCCTGTCATCCTGAGCGGAGCGAAGGATCTCAGATGTTGGCTTTACCCCTGCGCTGGACCCACAGGACCCTATACCGCAGCTTTCAACAGCACCCCTGCTCACCTTCTTGAGATCCTTCGCTCCGCTCAGGATGACAGGGGGTAAGTTGGTCCTGTAGCCCGACTGCTCGCCAGCCGTTACTATCTCTCGGCGCAGGGCAAACACAGGTCGAGCGACAGGAGCAGCAGCGTCAGGTCGTCCAATTCGGTGCCCGCCAGCAGGCCGGGGAGCACACCCAGCGCCGCCTGCGACCCCGAACTTAGGTGGAGGCCCTGTAAGCCCTCACTGTTGCCGCGCACCCAACAAAATACCTCGCCCCGAGGTCCCTCGACCCTGCCAATGCCACTGCCGCCCGCACCCAGCCCGAACTCCAGGCTGCCCCGCGACCTCGCAGGCCCCGCAGGCAGGTCGTCCAGCGCCTGCTCCATCACACGGAAGCTCTCCAGGCACTCCAGCAGCCGCACTACAAGCCGCGCGTAAGCATCTCCCGCCCGTTGCACCACGACCGTCACCGCTTCATCCTCGTACGCCCCGGTTGGGAAGTGAGCGCGGATGTCGTAAGTGACCCCGGCGGCACGCGCGATAGGCCCACGCAGCCCCGCGAAAGCAGCCTCCTGCGCCGTGACCTTGCCCAACCCTGTCAGCCTGCGCGCGATCTCGCGGTCCTTGATAAGCGAGCGTATGTGCCCCCGCAGGGCGCGCTCGATGTTGCGGGCGGCGATTGTGTAGGCCCGGCAGTTAGCCTCGTCCAGGTTGCGGCTCACCCCACCATAGACGATCAACCCAGGCTGCACGCGCGCCCCTGTGAGGTCGCCTAGCGCCTGTAATAGCCGCTCTCGTAGGTCGCGCAGCGCAGCCTCACGGTCTGTATACCCCAGCATGTGCAACGTGCCTGCTACGTTCAGCAGGTGCGATGTGACCCGCTCGCTTTCGGTAAGCACCAGGCGCAGGTACGCGGCCCTCGGTGGCACAATCGCCCCCGACAGGTCCTCTACAGCCTGCGCGTATGCCAGCGCGTTAGCCTGCGAGCAGCTACCGCACAGCGACTCTACCATCTCCAGTCCCTGTGCCCAGTCCATGCTTCCAAACGCCGCTCGCTCCTCAAGCCCCACCCGGTTGTAGCCAAGCTCAAGCTCCACCCCCGCTATGCGCGTGCTCCAACCCAGCGGACTATTCCCGCCGCCCGGTTCAAGCCCCAGCCGCAGCAGCATAGGCCCCGGCAGCACGGGGTCATACGGCCCCACCTCCACGGTGAGCGCGCTCGCTTGCTTGTCCTGGACTGTGTACATAGGCGAAGGATGCGTAACACGTAACACGTAACACGTAACACGTAACACGTAAGGCCCGGTTACCCAGGTAAGTTACGTATTACGTGTTACGTGTTATCCACGAACACCACTCCCAAATGCTCCTGCAATTCGCGCTCAGGAAGGGCGGCGTTTGGATAGATACTTGCTACCGACTGGATCACGCCGGACGGAGCAGCGATGCTTATTGTGTAGACTACCTCACGAAGGGAGTAGAAATAGCGCACGGTAAGCTCCCCGGGTGGTATAGCTTCCGCGCCGGGGTGCGACCTGCGCCTTCTGCGTGGCCCCGTGGCTGTAGCTTCATCCCCCGGAGGGGCATCTACATCGCCTTCCGTGGGAGGTGGGGCAACCACCCTGGCGCGCTCGCCCATCATGGTGATGAGACCGGCCCCCGAACGGCGGAACGACATTGCTAGCTCGCCCGCGGGCACGTCGCGAAAATGCAGGCGCACCTCGCGCTCGCGCTCCTCACGCACGAAAGCAAAGCTGGCAAGCTGCCGCTCTACCTGCGCCTCGGCGCTCCCCGCCGCCCCGAACCCGTAGCTCTCCGCCACAACGCTACCCCCGGTTGTAAGTGCCGAGTACCGAGTGCCGAGTACTGAGTGCCGAATAAGGCACGCCACACCGGCACTGTTGCTATGCACACGGACTATACCAGCCTCTCGGATGAGCGTCAAGCATTAGGGTAGATAAGGGTCGTTGTGCGCCGTCCCGCCTCTATAGAATTACGGAAAACGAAGTACCCAACCCTCCCCACCACACCAAATTCGAAATTCGCAATTCCAATTTCCAAATCGGCTATAATGCTTCCATGCGCGTGGCGTTGAACGGCTACTTTTGGGACCAACCCCTCACAGGCTCAGGACAGTACCTCAGGCACCTCTGGACCGCCCTATCCGAGATCACTGGGCATACCTACTCTCCCGGCTCTCCCGGCGCGGCCACCCAAAACCCAGCATTCTCCCTCCTGCTCCCGCCCGCTTCCACTTCCAACGAGCCTGTATCCAGGCCGCCCGGCTTCAGCGCACACCGGGCGCGCCCTTTGCCAATAGGTCCGTTGTCAGGCAGGAGCGCCAACCTGGATAAGCTGCTCTGGGAGGAATGGGGCGTCACACGGGAGGCCAGGCGGCAAGGCGCGACGCTGCTCCACTCACCCTACCTTACCGCGCCACTTTCCACCGGGGGAATACCGTCCGTGGTCACAGCGCACGACATGATACCGTGGGTGGTGCCGGGCTACGAAGGCTCTCTGCCAATGCGCGTCTACTTGAGGTTGGCGGTAGCCGGGGTCAACAAGGCGAAGCACATCATGGCCGACTCAGACGCCTCCCGGAGGGACATCATAAAGGTGCTAAAGGTGTCACCGCGCAAGGTCCGCACGGTCTATCTGGGCGTGGAGCCGCACCCCGATTACACGCGGGAGGAGCTTGACGAGGTACGCACCCGTCACGGCCTACGGGAGGCCTACGCGTTCTACCTGGGGGGCTTCGACCGCCGCAAGAACGTGTCGCTCCTGCTGCGCGCCTGGCGTGCCGTCGTAGATAAAGCGCGGAGCGACGGCGGCAACGTGCCCACCCTGGCGATTGGGGGCGGGGTGCCGCAGCCGGGTGGCATAATGCCCGACGTTAGGGCCGAGGCTCGTGCGCTCGGCTTTGGCGGGAACGACTCACCCCTGAGGTTCCTGGGCCGGGTCAGCGAGGAAGACAAGCCGCGTCTCATGGCCGCCGCCCGCCTGTTCGTCTACCCGTCGGCCTACGAGGGCTTCGGCCTGGACCCGCTCGAAGCGATGTCGGTGGGCTGCCCCGTGGTCTCCTCGTCCGGCGGCTCGCTACGAGAAGTGGTAGGCAACGGCGGCCTGCTGGTGCCCCCCGACGACGAAGCCGCCCTCACCACAGCCATAGCCCGCGCCTGGACAGACTCCCCCCTCAGACAAGCACTGGCCGAGCGAGGCAAGCAACAGGCCGCCCGCTTCACCTGGCAGCGCACAGCCGAGCAGACCCTCAGAGTGTATGAGGAAGTGATGAGGACTGAGGACTGAGTGGATGACGCGGCTAAGAAGTCTTTATTGTATTAATCTAGAAAACACATGAACCAGACCCTCCCCAACAGGGAACTACAACATACAACTAACCACTCAGTCCTCAGTCCTCAGTCCTCATCACTAAAGGTGCTGTGGATATGGCACGCGGCTGTGGTGGCCGAGTACCAGAAGCCCGTGCGGGAGCTTGCGGGCTACCCCGACCTCGACGTGACGCTCATGCTGCCCAGGCGCTGGCCGGAGCGCGCCGGGCAGATGGTGCGTGCCGAGACGCTGCCGGGCGCTAGCTTCAGGGTGATCGTGGCGCGCACCGTCTTTACCGGCTTCTACTATATCTACTTCTTCCCCAGCCTCATCTACCACCTGCTGCGACTGCGGCCCGACATCGTCTACTGCTACGAGGAGGCCCACACGCTCATGGGCGCGCTCGTGCTGTTGCTGCGCCGCCTCTTCATGCCGCGCACCCGCGTGCTCCTGTACGCCGCGCAGAACATCAAGAAGAAGTACCCGCTGCCCTTCCGCCTGTTCGAGCGCTACTGCTTCCGCAACACCGACATGATCCTCGCGTGTGGCACCACCGTGGCCCGCACCTTGCGCTCCAAGGGCTATCGCGGCCCCCTGCGCGTGGTACCCCTGCCCACCGACACATGCGCGTTCGCTCCCGACTCCGCCCGGCGCCACGCCCTGCGGCAGGAGCTTGAGATACCGCAAGACGCCCTGGTGCTGCTCTACGCGGGCAAATTGGTGGAGGAAAAGGGCCTGCTGACACTCTGGCGGGCGTTCGAGGAGGTGGCAGGGGAGCACGATAACGCATACCTGGTGCTTGCGGGCGGCGGACCCCTCAAGAGCGAGATAGAGGCCATGTCCCGAGATGCAGGGCTTGAATCGCGGGTGCGCCTGCCTGGCATCGTGCACAACACCGAACTACCCTCCCACATAAACGCCGCCGACGTCTTCGTGCTGCCCTCCGAGACGCGGAGCAACTGGCGCGAACAGTTCGGACGCGTGGCGGTAGAAGCCATGTCGTGCGCCGTGCCCGTAGTCGGCTCTGACTCGGGCGAAATCCCTACCGTGTTAGGAGACGCGGGGCTTGTCTTCCACGAAGGCGACAGCGCCGGCATGGCAGCCCACATACGCCACCTTCTCTCCGACCCCACCTTACGCGCGCAGCTCGGTCAGCGCGGCAGGGCACGCGTGCTCCGTCTCTTCTCCATCGAACGGGTAGCCGCCCAGCACTACAACGTCTATAGAGTGATGAGGACTGAGGACTGAGGGCTGAGTGGTGCACGACGACTTAGCTGATACTCAGTCCGCTGTTCCTTCTATAGGGGCCGGAGAGGCACGTGGTCCCGGCTCTTCATTACGCGAGATTCTCCTGGGCCTCATCATGTTAGCCTCGTTGGCATTAGTCGTCGTTCGGGCCTGGAACAACCCGGAGGTGGAAGGGCGCACCCGGGTGCGGCAAGCCTATGCGCTGCTCGACGAGGGGCGCTACACGCGGGCGGTGGAGCGGCTGGAGGATACGCTGCTCATCTATGACGAGCCTGAAGCCCGGCTGGCGCTCTCCTATGCATACCTGGCTCGGCGCGACCTCGAAAGGGCTGAGCGGCAGGCCCGGCTGGTTGTCGACTCGGGACGACTCGACATACTCCCCGCCGGGTGGACGCAGTTGGGCCGGGTGCTACAGGCTGCCGGGCGGCCCCAGGACGCGCTCGCCGCCTGGAACAGGGCCGTGCATGCAGCCGAGCCTTACCGCGGCATCCCGCGCATCGAGGCCGACGTACGCTCCGCCATGTGGAATACGGCAATGTTCCACTGGTCGCGGGGTGAGTGGATTGCCGCCCGGCGCGTGCTGGAAGACCTCTCGGCGGGCGATGACATTTACGGCCTCAGCGCCCTCGTCAAGCGCGCCCAGTTGCTTGCTGCCGATGATAGCTGGCGCGCCCTCAGACTCCTCGACCGTTTTGAGCAGGCCCGCCCTGCGCCCACGCCTGCGACATTCAGCGCCCAAACGCGGGTGCCCTCAACACCCAACCTGCGAGTGCCCGGCCTGAGCGAGGGGCTTTCGCCCACCGAAAGGGACACCCTGGCAGGTGCTCTAAGAAGCGCACTGGCGGAAGCAAGCAATTTCCAGGACGGTGACGTTGACCTGGAGAAGCGCATTTTATGGAGTAGCGCATACCTTCAGCAGGGGGAACCGAAGCTTGCGCTCCCCCAGGCAGCGCAAGCAGTAGATTTGGACCCGGAACGGGGCCGAGCTTTGGCGCAGTATGGTCTCGCGCTTGCTGCGACAGGAAACATTGACGACGGCATCATAGAGCTAGAGAAGGCGGTATTCTTTGAGCCGCAATTGCCTCTGCCGCACAACGCGCTCGCACAGGTCTACATGCAGAAGCGGCGTTGGGACG
Source organism: Chloroflexia bacterium (assembly GCA_036386675.1). Classification (GTDB taxonomy): domain Bacteria; phylum Chloroflexota; class Chloroflexia; order QHBQ01; family JADMIH01; genus JADMIH01. Next base: position 13,502 of record DASVVE010000084.1, read on the forward strand.
ACGCCCTGGAGGAGATAGACACCCTACAACGCCTGCAACCCACCAGCGCAACTCCCTACATGCTCCGGGGCGAGTACCACAGGCTGCGCGGGGAGTACGGGCAGGCCGAAGACGCCTTCTTCCAGGCGGCGGCAATACAGAAGGGCCTGGGAGCGCAACATGGGGAGCCGGACGCCCAGCTTACCCTGGCCCACTTCTATATTGACATAACAGGTGAGGGTTGCGCACGAGGGCTGGCACCCGCCCAGGAGTCTGTGGCCGCTCACCCCGACAAACCGGCAGCCCTCGACGCGATAGGTTGGGCCTTTGCCCTCTGCGGGAGACCACGAGAGGCCCTCTCCCCGCTCGAAAAGGCCGTGTCCCACGAGCATGACAACCCCCGCTACCGCTACCATCTCGCCAGGGTCTACGCTCAACTGGAACGCTACGCCGACGCCAGGGAGCAATACACCCGCGTGCTCGACTTCGATCCCGGCGGCTCGTGGTCCAACCTGGCTATCACCGAGCTATCGAAGCTGCCCTGACAGCGTCTTGCCCGGCCTACTGTCCTGCGACCGGCTGGAGGTCAGGTACTTCAGGTTGCAGGGTGTAGAAGCCGGGCCGCCAGAGGTCTACCGCGCCTGGGATAGCCAGGGTGTGCTCGCCTGTCTGCAAGTCGTAAGCGTACAGGCCGGGTTGGTCGCTCCCAGTGGGCGGCACTGTGGATAACAGCGTCTTACCCTCTGGTAGCATGTAAAGGGAGGAAAGCCACCTATTGGGCGGGACGGGAGTGCTCAACAGGGGGCGAGTAGTCTCGCCATCTTCACCGGGCAGCCTTGCGCGGAAGGGAGTAGAGTAGAGGCTGTAGGTGAGGATGGAGGTTGCACCTCCGAAAGGCGACCCTTCTCGATCCAGGTGAAGCAGGTAGCGGTCGCTGGGGGAAGCAGCCACCCATGGCCCTAGTGCAAAGTAGCGTTGCGGCCACACCGCCCGCGCCTCAGCCAGCGGTGCAACACCATGCGAGTGGCCGAACACGTTCTTACCCGTCCACAACGACAGGCCCGGCACGCCCATCAGCACCAGCGAGTCACCGGCCACGGCCTGCGCGACCATGTTGCCGGCCTCCTCACCAAGCGTCCAGGTGTCGCCCGAGTTGGGACTATAGAGGCGTACCGTGGTCTCCTCTCGCAGCTTTTCTACCAGCAGCACGTGCCTGCTGTCCCGCGTGAACCCGCCCGTAAGCTCCCACGACTGCATGTCGCGCCCATGCACCGCGATTGTGGCGATAGTATAGGGGTGTAGCTCCCGCAGCGTCAGGTCCACCAGGCGCAAATGGCACAAGTACCTCCCCTCCCGATCGAGTTCCCCGCACACCCGGTACAGCAGTAGATCGCCGTTGCTGTTGAACACGGCCCCATCCACGGTGCCCTTCTCGGTAGCGACGTGGCGGGTGTCGCCTCCTCCCGCGCTGCCGGGGCGCTGGTCCCGCGAGGCTACCGGCCTGGCCTGCTGGACGACAACTACCTCGTTCCCTGCGGCTACGTTCTCCGTGGACCGCAAGGTGATACTCCTGACCAGCACCGCGTACTCTGTGCCGGAAGGGGTGGCAGACGTACTTTCCGGCTGCAAGGCGCGCATTCCACTACCCGGAGCAGGGAGAGCGTAGCTGAAGTTGCTCCTGTTGACGCTGACCCACAGCTTCTGGCTGTCGGGTGCGAACCGCGCCACTATCGGATCGGGGAAGAAGGCCGGCGGCGCGTGCAGAGGGTAAGCGGCGCGGGAGGCCACATCGTACAGGTACAGGGCGCGGGAAACGGTAGGATCGTAATGCGTGCTGAGGCTGTAGGCAACCCAGCGGCTATCGGGCGACACCGCCAATACGGTCGAGTCCTGGTTCGTTAGCGGCAGGGCCAACGGGTCGCCGCCGTCCGCGAAAGCCACGAATATACCGGGCGCGGTCTCACCCTGCACGTTGCTAACCTGCTTGTAGAAAATCACCCCGTTGACGCGCCGAACGTCGGCCAACTGGCTGCGTGAATCCTTGAAATTGGGCTGAATTTCTTCGACCCGGAGCAGCGAACGGGCCGCTTGCCACCATTTGCGCTCCTTGCGCTCCTCCAGTGCAATTGTGTATGCTTTATCGCGCTCCGCAACCAGGTCCCGGACCATTGAAGAGCGCAGTGACGTGTCGCGGTAGTTACCGGCGGCGCTATACTCGGCCAGGGCAAGCGCGTAGTCCTTACGCTGCTCTGCCTCCTGCGCACGCCTATAGTGCTCGTACTGCGCGTTTTGCTCTACGCTGACGTAGGCCGCGAAGCCCAGGATGCCCAGGAGAATAACTAATCCCGCCACGAACTCGAAGCCGCGCTCCGGCGAGAGGAGCCTGCCGAGCCATGATGGCCGGGTGGACGGCGCTGCTGAGGAGACACTTTCAGAAGGAGTGGCAAGCCCACGGTCATGTGCGTATTCAAGCACCGACTCTTCGTCTATCGGCTCGCCGCAGTGTATGCAGAACGAAGAAGAGGGCTGGTTCGGCTTTGAACAATAGGGACATCGCTGCATGCTGTCTCACTCTCGCTAATACCGGATTATAACTATTTCCACGCGGATAGTCCCGAATTCAGGGGCCAGATGGTACCACGGGCCATCCATACCAATAAGCTATTTATCTCTGTGCGTTCATCCCCCATACTCTATAGTAGAGAGTGACACCGGCTCGCACAGCGACCGGCGTAACGATCCCCTTTACACAGGGCGAACACAACACGGGAGAAAAGGGTACTTACTTATGCGATTTTCAATCAACAACTCGAACCCCAAACTGCGCCGGATCACCGCGCTGGTAATGTTGCTGGTAGCGGCCTTGCCCCTGGCGGCACCGGGTTACGCGCAAACAGAGTCCAAGTCGGCACCTAAGAGCGAGGGAGAAATCCCCCCCGCCGCCGAAAACACCACCCCCGGCAAGTCAGCCGCCGAGCCTGCCGCCCCCGAAGGTTGCAGCATCGGCTTCAGCGACGTACACACGACGGACCACTACTACGAGGGCGTGCGCTACCTCTACTGCCAGGGCGCAATCTCCGGCTACTCGGACAACACCTTCCGCCCCGGCAACGCCACCACACGCGGCCAGGTGTCGAAGATCGTCGTACTTGCCAAGGGCTGGTCGCTGAACAACCCCTCTAGCGCGAGCTTCTGGGACGTGCCACGCGGCAGCACCTACTACACCTACGTCGAGACCGCCAAAGCGCGGGGCCTCATCAACGGCTACTCGGACGGCAGCTTCCGCCTGAACGACAACGTCTCCAGGGGCCAGCTAGCCAAGATCGTGTCCACCGCGCAGGGTTGGAGCCTGCTCGATCCCGGTACGCCCAGCTTCGCTGACGTGCCGCGCGGCTCGACCTTCTACAAGTACGTCGAGACCGTAGCCAGTCGCCAGATCATCGGCGGCTACTCGGACGGCACCTTCCGCCCGGCCAACGCCGCGACCCGAGGGCAGATCTCGAAGATCGTCTACTATGCGGTAACGGGCACCACCCCGCCTCCGCCTCCGCCCGCGGGCTTCCAGTTGACCGCCCAGGAGCAGGAGATGGTGACCCTCATCAACCAGCGCCGCGCCGCGATGAGCCTGCCGACCCTGCGCGTGAACGAGCAGCTTACGATGGCGTCCCGCAGGCACTCAGCCGACATCGGCGCCAACCGGCTCTGCCAGCACAACGGCACCGATGGCTCGTCACCCTGGAGCCGCGCCACCGACGCGGGCTACACCGGCTTCGCCTCCGGTGAGGTGGTCGCCTGCAACTTCGCCACCCCCCTGGGCGCGGTAGACGGCTGGTGGGGCAGCCCCGGTCACTACGGCATCCTGGTGGGCGCGGCCCCCAACGAGATCGGCTGCGGCTGGTGGATCAATAGCGAGGGCTACGGCTGGCAGACGTGTGTGGTGGGCAAGTCCTAGTAATCTTTACAACATGCCACCTATTCTAAAGTTTGTCCGAAACGGACAAACTTTAGTTTATATGCTGTGCGGACAAACTTTAATTTATAGAGTAGGTACGATTTGCCGTGGCTATGCGGTACGGTAAGACACCAATCCCATATCGGTCAAAATCAAGAGAGCAAAGAGACAAAAACCTCTTTGCTCTCTTGTTTCCATTGGGGCGCATACCTGTTATATGCCGTAGCAGTAGGGAGGCTGCCTTTCTTGCTCACGGCGAATTTCGTATTCCGAGAACTACGGAACGTACTTCGGGTATACGTATATACCCGGCCTTGGATAATTGCTTACCGACTCTGTATGCGCTAGGATAAATTCCTTGTTCTTTGAGGCGGGTCGCGATAATACGTGCCTCTTGAACGGCCAAGTCGATTTCTGCACTGCGCTTCTCTCGGTGCAAGGCTCTATGACGCTCTGATATTGCTTTACACAACTTGGGGAAATGAATCATCAGCGTATTACGTGCATACCCCAGCCTCTTGGCAACGACGGTGAGTGGCTCCGCTAATTCGTTTTCTGAAGAAAGTACCTCACGCAAGCGCGCTTCCATCTCAGCTAGGTCGAAAACTCTGCGCGGGTCCTTCTTCTGCGATCCGCGTGTGTGGCTCCCGTTGAGAGAGCGAATATCCGCAGCTATTGAGCCATCACAGGTCACGTTGCCCGTCAGGAGATTGAGTGGTGTGGTATTGAGGCTGTAAGCAATCTGCAATAGAGTACCTAAGCTAGGTAACCAAGTCTTAAGTTTCAAATCGTGCATAGTCACGACGTTTATACCGATTTTGCCTGCAAGGGTTATAACGCTTCCATTCGCCAGTGCGTCGGCAAACATAGTTATGCTCTTCCAAAAATCCGACTTGGTAAGCGCGTACGCCTTGCTGTCAGGGGTAGAGCCAACAGCGATAAGTTCTCCCATAACCTCTGCTACCCATGTATCTCGGTTAAATTCGTCCTTTGCCTGATGCTCCTGCAAGGGTCCGCACTGCGATCGTGTGCCGAGCCACCGCAGGCAGCTGGAGCAGTATCCCAGCCGGGCATGAGGGGAAAATGCCGGTACTTCCTTTCGGCAATCTTCATACGGGCACCTTGTCTGTAAATACTCCATATGATGGAGACAAATCCGTACCGGCACTATGCTCCAAACTAACGGGTCATATACTACGGAGCCGCTTTCGACCCACTCACTATAGCATCGCGGGCACCACGCCCTGTGCTTGCGTAACAGGTCACGAGGTGATAACGCACCGGACCACGGTAACATAGTCAGGGAGGCAAGGTCCGTACGGATCGTAAGCTCCTCAAGCGTGCGAACCCAATCGCGAGTCAGGCTTTGCATGCCGTTGAGACCAGGGCCACGCAACTTAAGGGAGCCTGCAAAAGTACCTTTGTCACGGGCCGTCAACAGGTAAGATTTAGCGAGTAGCGGCAGCACAACTTTCACGACTAATACCTTCACATCCAGACAATGTTCATCGGCGAGTCTTAGAAAATAGCTGAGTAGACCTTCCGCATAGGCGCTACCCTGCGCTTGAGGTACGAGGGGAAAGAGCCAGCTGCGCGGAGGCATCGGCGGCATCGTTAAATCCCAAAAGCCGAACCTCAACTCCGGCTTGCCAACACTGCCCGTCATGCCGCATCTCCGGCTTCGTCAGCGAACACGTCGCTATGGTCCATATCGAGGCCCACCTGCTTTCGCTTACGCCCAGGGGTGCCAGTTTGAGTCCCGCCCTTCTTAGAGCCAATACCCTTCTTGCCCTTCCCACCTGTCCCCGCCTCACCACCTGTTTCGCCAGTCTGGGCTTCTTCGTTCCCTAGTTGGGTGTCCTCTGTAACACTTTTCTGCTCCTTAGCGGCCTTGCTGGAGATAGGACGCACCTGCATGTGCAGGGCGAATTCACCCTTCCTATCATTCATCGTCCAAACTTCCTGCTCACCTTTGTTTATCTCCTGGATGATGGCGATACGCTCGGCGTCCGACAGGATTTCAAGGTCCAGATGATGCCTGAAGAGGGCTGCGTCGTTTTGACCTGAACCTCCCTCAACGCCTTCATCTTCGAGTGTCCGCGCGAGCGCACGATCCAGCCATTCCTTCAGAAGCCCCACGCACCCCATGCTGCCCTGGTACAGGTACTTGTACTCGGAAACCAGGTCCGGCTCCTCGGAAAGCGGCAAATTCTCCTGAAACTCAGCAATAATACCCTGAAAAACCTGCTCTTGTGCAGCATCGTCTATTCGGTAGCGCTCAAGGTGCACCTTGGCCGTGCGCCGACTCGATTGGCCGCTCAGGTGCAGTAAAGGTAGCAGTTCGTACGTTCCGAACAGTACGTGAACAGTTTTCGTGCGGTTAGCCATCGTCTTCATGTTATCCATCTGGTTTAGCAACCCACGCGCACCAGCGCCAACTTTCCCAAGATTGTGCGCTTCGTCCAGCAGCAGCGCGCGCAGCTTGCGGTTAATCAGGCAGTGCTCAACAGCCCTACGTAAAGCTTCCGGATTGGGTGCCCGGTCTACTATTAGCTTACCTCCAGTGTAGCGTACGCTAGGCTCTCCATTTTCACCGAAATCTACTTTGTGCTTGATGCACTCTTCATATATCGCCTGCAGTATGGAGATGTGGTGGTCGGTCCAGTTATAGATGGCACGAAGAGGGTTCGGCAGCTCCGCATACGCTCCTGGTATCCAGCCGGGATTACTTTCAAGGTCCTTCAGGACGTCCGATATAACCCACTGGAGCATCTTCCTCGCAAGTGTACTTTTGCCAGCGCCCGTCGGACCGAATACGTATACCAGGCGGTCCTCTGAGGGGTAGAGTATGTAGCGCCTGATATCCTTGCGCGCTGCCAGAAGATGCGGATGGGCGATAATCTTGTCGAAAAAGTAATCGTAACGTAACTTCGGCGGCTGAAGCAGCAACTCAGTAGGAAAAGGGCGATTCCACTCCATTAGAAGTCTCCGTACCGGGGTAAAGCTGATTTGTCGATCGGCGGCTCGGTGGCCTGCGCCCGGGCTATCTCAGGTGCGGAATTCGGCTCGAAGTCCTGTTCGACTGTGGTGCCAACCGAGCGCAAGTTAGCCGCAGGGGACGTAAGCCCCCCACTGGCATCAAGGGAATAGCCGGAAATATTCCCGACAATAGACTGCCAAATAGGCTTGGCCTCTGCGTCCCTCAGACGCTGCGTGGCAAGGTCCTGCGCGGCTTCAGGCGAAACAATATACTCGGACAATTGGCGCAGACTGAACTTGAAATGAATGTTGCGCGCGCGGTTCTTCTCGCGTATCTTCGCGGTCGCTTCCTGTATTTCCTTCTCCGATCGGCCTCTGAGGCGAGGATAGTGGTGCGATTTACACTCGACCCACATTCCCAGGTTCTTGCGACTTTCAGGGTCGCCGGAGCTTTCAGGATTTGGGCGGAGGCGTATGTAGGCAATACCGGCGTTGAGCGGGTCGTATCGCACCTGCACTGTGGAGTAAAGTACGCCAGGTGTGCGCATCATCTCGTCCCAGTAGAAGATGTTGTTTATCTTTACTCCATCATCGGTAACTTTGGCAAAGCCTATGCTGGTCGAAGGCATCGATTCGCGAATGAAGTCGATATCGTACGCGATGGCCTCATGCTCTCGTGTGCCGGTCAGCCGCAAGCCCTGACGAAATGCTTCGCGCGGCGACATGCCAAGGGTGTCATGATACTTCTGATCGTATTCGTTGTAAGCCCAGTCCTGGAGCGCACAATACAATGGCCATAACTTCCACACCGAGCGCTCTTTAGGGTCTGTTTCTCGCGTCAACTCCCTTACATTCTTGGTGTTTTGCGTGTTGCCCTTCAAGTTCCAGAAAAACTGCAGGTTGACGGTGAGGAACAAACGCTCCAGCACCGAGCCAAAGCGCGGCATCGCGGTAGGACGTACCAGTTTATGGATTCGGAACAGCGAGAGAAACGTGTCGAAATAGTTACTCTGAAAGTCAGATCCCCTATCTACCACGATAGTATTCGGCAGGCGGTGGAAGCGCCTGACGCACTCGCGCAACAGCATCATGCAGCTACGGTATGAAGGCTTGTCGTAGGTAACGTAGACGGCCAGGATGCGCCGCGTGAAAGTACATATCATAAGGCTTACCCAGGCTCTGCCCATTTTCACCGTGCCGTCACTGCTGCGTAGTTCGATATCGGCGAGTGTGTGGTCAATGTGAGCGATGTGCATCGGCCAGGCCCCGTGCCTCGGCGTTTCATATTCCAGCTCCGTATATTGGGGAGCCGACTCGTACGCGCCGCGCGTTCCTCTACGCGCAACCTGCTGTTGATGGTAGGGGCGCTTTCGGAGATAGTCGCAGAAGTAAACGTAGCTGCACTCTGCGGTACCCTCGGCCTCGCATGCTTTTACAAACGCCTTGTACACAAAGACCTTGGTAGGCCGGTCGGGCACCTCGTATTGCTTCGCGGCTTCCAAAAGTAAGTTCCGGGTGCGCTGGGAGAGCTTTGGGCCTTTCGGCCCGCAGTTCCAGTACCTGGTGACCAGCCCTACATAGCCGTTTCCATATTCCACGATGCCCTGCTTGTAGTCTTGCCAGGCCCGTCGCCTTGCTCTTGCTTCGGACTCACTTAGCTTTGGGAGCGTATAATGATTCAGGTAGCAGTCGATTAGGTCCATCTTCTTGTTGGCGATTGCCTTGTCCTTGGCGCTCGCCAGCAGCATTATTTCTCTGCCCAACTCGTTCAACCCTGCAAAGCGCCCGACATCGACGGCCAGGCCTGTAATGATACCCCTGTCCATCAGGAGGTAGAACTGCCGCAGGGGTAAGCTCACCAGGCTATCGTCGTCGGCTGCCGGGTCCTTGTTTTCCTTGAGCAGCTCTACTTGCTCCTCGTCGAAATCTGCTATTACCCAGTTGTGCGTGCCCCATACGACGCGCACACCGGCTGCAATCCTGATGGTACGCGGTGTTGGCAGCAGGTCCCAGGGCGGGGGCTTGCGCAGATGATGGTATGATTTGGCTACCTCGATGCTGGTAAATACGTGAGTCTCGTCCGGTTCCGTAAGGAGGTCTTTCTCCAGGTTCACGTACAGGCGCTGCTGCACGATAAGGATGTTGAACGTTTGGACTATTTCGCCAGGCTTGGCTTCTTTTCCTATTTCAGCTTCGATACCGTCCAGCAGCGCCCGCAGAGTGATGCCCGGGTCCCTTTCAACTGTAGATACTGCAAGTGCGGCTATGGTTTCATCGGGGACGAGAGGAGTTTCGGAGCTGTAATACCTATCCAGGTAAACTAAATTGGTTTGCCACTCCCAGTTTAGTTGCCCCGAAGACCAGACCTCGTACTTCCAGCCCCATTTCTCAGCCGCTCTCTCACCACCGGGGCAGCGCCACATAACAGTTTCGTTCTCTTCGGTCTTGATGTAGAGTCCCGGATACTGCTCATAGCGGCGGTTGAGTTCGGACTTTGAGCGACACTCAACAAATACTATCGCGTCCCGGGTTATCTTGAGGAAGGTCGGATTATAGAGGAGCGTTTTTTCTTTCACCCGACCCTTACTATCGATGGTATCGTACGTAATCTTTATAGGTTCCAGACCGTCGAAATAGACGAGCACGTCCGGCTTACTTTCCATCTGCACAATTAAGGGAAGCTCAGTCTTGTGGTTCCCGAAGCGTATCCCCAAGCCCGATTTAGCGCTCTGATACACACCAACGACGGCGCTGCCGCGACCGGCAGGCTCCCGCCACGGAGCCTTGCGTACAGCCTCGATGTATTTCTTAGCGGGTTCGCACAGTCGGCGCGCCAGGTACAGCTTGTTGAAGTTGTCGTCAGGAATCATTTGTTCGTAGCCTAATCTCTAGTGAACCCAACGGGTAGTGCTCCGGGTCGGTAAGTTAGTGCAGTAGGGACGGCAAGTAACGCACGCTCGCCTAATTGAGACAAAGTTGGCAGTAGCATGTGCTCCCAGGATCTCCGAGATAGTAAACGAGAGGTGTGTCCTCACCCTCTGCAGATACACGCAGCCAGGCTGCCTCTATGCACAGGGTATCACGTCCATGGAGCACGCCATCAAAGCCCACAAGCACCGCCCATCGGGTCGGGTCCAGGCGCGGGTGCACGGTAGACCGGGTGGGTGTGGGAGAGGGTGGAATATCGGCTACGCTTTCGCCGCTCGGAGTTGCCCCACCCTGCTGCAAGTATGTGGGTAGTTTATTCTCCCACTCCGGAGCAAGGTACATGATGCCGTCGATGCGAATTCCCCTGTCCACCTTGCGCCCACGCGGCTCAACAACTTCACCATCATGAGGCCATTTACCACGCCCCCAGCAGAGCCAGCTCACATATTTGTAGAAAGTTGCCATTGCCGGCAATTTGATGCGGCTCAGCGTAGGGGCTATCAGCTGGTCGTGCACCAGAACCCGCGAAGGCATGTCCGCAGTACCGAACAGGTACGTAGCCGTTTCAAGCTCCTCGGGAGTGCAGCGCTGCGGATCAGGCCAAAAACCTTCCCTCAAGTGGTGGTAGAACTGCGCTACTCTCCACACTTGCGCAACACTCCTGGGGGCTGTTGACGCAGCTACCTTACGGAGCATGCAAGTCAGGAAGTATTCCTGTGCGCCGGTAAGTCGGGGCTGGCGCACCTTGCCAGGATTCCGACCCCTGGACCTGAGAAGAGCACGGTAGGGCTTGAGCCAAGCATCTTCTGCTTTGGCGCGTTTGCGCTTGGCACTTGCATTGTTCGGCTTTGGCCACGAGGAATCATCCATATAAGGCATAGTTGTCGCTCCTATTCACCCAGAGTTGGGGATTATCTCGCCCCTTCCTGCTACTCAGCCGTCGCCCCCAATGTGTGCACTACGGTATCCCCTGGGCACATAACCTCGCACCCGATTATCCGGCGCGTATTCTTCTCAATCGTTACCCATAGCTCCAGCCGACCTGCAGGCTCGTGTTCCCCGGGATGGGTACACTCGACATACTCCACATCCATCAGGACACAATCCATCTGAACTGTCGCTTCCAAACTTGTGCTCCCCATTTGTGTCGTCATGCCTTATGGCCATCGTTCTCACTCCTTTCCCTTGTCTCTTTGTGTCGATAGGTGGCTTGCGTGCCCCAATCCCAGCGCCCTCGTGGCTCTCAAATTTATGGTACGGAATCGAATAGCCTATTTGGGACACTACAGTGGCATGTTTGGGCCATTACACGTGCCTATCTTGATTACATGTTATAAATCGAGCGCCAACATGGAGACCCTTCCAATGTTTGCTATAATCAAGAACGCACCGTAAAGAGTCCACTACCGGCTATTCGCAACGAAGGGATTACCCTATCACGCCTATGGCTGACACAACACTCAAGGGACGGAACAATAGGATAATGGCCAAGGTCGCGGCAAGGCGTGAGAGCCTGCGTATTACCATGAAGCAATGCGCTGAAAAACTGCAGATTGGCTACAAGCGCTACCGCCTCCTCGAACTGGGCGAGCGTATGATATCGGCTGCCGAACTTGAAGTGTTGCTCCCCTTTCTGGGCATGACCTACAGCGATGTGGAACCTGATCACTCTCACCAGCAAAAGAAAGAGATAAAGAGAGTTAACCACCAACTGCTACCCGGAGAAGAGTTAGAAATAAGGGTCGAACATGTGGAGATGAACCGGGGCCGCGCGGCAACCAGAGACCAGCCGGGTAGTGTCAGATAGCCGTGAGCGGACAAGACTTAGGCCAAGAGCGCTACGAGTCTTTCCCTCCACCAGATGCATCACCGTACAACCCATTCAGGTACCGCGTCTTCCACGCATCGAACCCTTCCAAATCCTCCAGGTTCAACTCGGCCCAGGCAGGGCAACTCTCCTGCACCGGGCACCAGGCGCAACTCCTATTGGTCCTCGGCTCGAACTCTTCGGCGGCAATCGCAGCCACCAACTCGATTAGGGCCGCTTTGTTCGTTACGATCTGCCTTTGTGAGTATTCAACGCGAGTCTTGCATAAACTGAGCAAGTTTAATTGGGAAATCACAACCGAGTTGACCCTGGGATCTGAGCGCCAGCGATGCCAAGCTAAGATGAAGTAGAGAAAGCTTGGTAGGTCGCTAGTCAGCGAAGTTGCGCTAGGTACTTGCCCATCCCGGTTTGTCTTGTAGTCCAGGCATTCGAGGACACCTCCGGGCAGCAGCAGCTCGCAGCGGTCGAATCTTGCCGACAACTCGACTCTTCGACCTGCCAGGGTCGTGTGGCAGTTCAGGTAAAGCTCACTGCCGAGTAGTGAGCCGGTAGGGGTAGGGATATAGGGGGACTTCACATAGTAGGTTAGGATTGAGCGGGCCTCCAAGAACGCGGCCTCTTCGGTGTCCCGGTCGGTGTAGCCGGCACTTTGCCAATGTAGGGAAAGAAGGTCGTCAATCTGTGCTTCGAGCATCTCACGTCCCGGAGGCGGCCCGGTGTGCTCACCCGGTGTGGCTTGGTGCAACGCCTCCAGCACGCAGTGCAAGGTGTTCGCGAACGAGCGCGCGGCGGACTCCTGGGGCGATAACATGCTCGCTGACCCGCTCTCGGCGTTCCGGAGATATTTTTGTTCATACCGGCGAGGACAGGAGATATAATCTCGTACCCTAGACGGTGTCAGTTTTAGCGTTAGCGCCCCTTGTGGCGTTATCTTCTCTGCTCGGCCTGCGGTGCCTGTCATAACATACTCCTTACACTCTTCTTGGTCGTTGGACATCGGTGGCATTAACCGACTGCTGACGTACTGACGCAATGAGATAGATTGTGGGATTGTGGGGTGTTGACCGTCGAGAGACGAGCGGTGTATTATGTTTGATTAATATGTGGCAGTTGTGGTTCGCCAGCTTGGGTTAGCTTACTTGACTTATGTTAGTTAAGCTAACGCGACTACCTCATTAAAGAACATAAGTTCTAGAAAAAGATAGTACCCATGTGGGTACCATTTGCACCGAAAATCGGGTTTGGAAGGGGAAAAAGGAGGGGATACAGGCTCTATGTCTCGCAAAGAGGAGCTGGCCGAAAGGATGCAGGCGCGCAACCGCGAGATCGGACTGCTCCTGTCGGAGGCACGCCGAGCCAAAAACCTTACCTTGGAAGCATGCGGAGAGGCCACTGGTATGTCTCGACAGTACCTGGCACTGGTCGAGCGGGGTCAGTCTTCTATCTCAGCCTTTCATCTTGGCGAGCTATGCCAACTCCTGGAAATTCCTGCGGCGGTTTTTTTCCCCGTGGAGGTCTTTTCTTCCGCACGGGAATCCGCAGCTACCCCTGTGCGGGACATAGCGGTACAGGTCCAGCCTGGCGAAGCGGTCCGTATATTCATCAACATGCTCGATGGGGCACATGGTGAGAGTACCGCAGGAGTAAGTGAGAACGTCCCCAACGAGACCACTACAGAAGAATAGATTCCTGTGCCTTCTAAGTCTTGGCTGTAGCCATAGTTCTTGTGGTCGCTACGGTGCTGCCCGTCTAAGCACTTCGCAATATGAGCTGAACACAACACACAACTACGACCGCCATATATTGGACAAGGCTGACTTATCGAGATATCTAAGTTTCTTGTCAAAATGCCATTACAATCTAACTGTGGAAAGCATGTACTCTCAGACAGGCGGTGGGCACAGGCTGCAAAAGCACCCCCTCGTGAACTAAACCTATAAAGCTACTTGGAATGTCATAAGGCTTAGAACTAGCCTGAGAAGAGGAGTGTAGTAGCATTAGAGACATAACTACAGTAGCTGAGTTGACTACTAGATGAGGATAGCATGATCAAGTCAAGACAGGGTATAATATCATCGCACCTTACGCAGACGGATAGGACACTCTAGTTGAGCTATCTACCTCTCATGGGTCATGATCAAAGTTATCCGCACTTTTCAGAATACCCAATAGGAGGGTCGCCACTTACATGACTGTCATACAGCTTCCAATGAATCCTGCGCGCGTGGTCGATGGGTTGAGCAAGATTGGGTATACTCCCCCGTCAGCGATAGCCGACATTATTGATAACTCAGTGAGAGCGTCCGCTCGTAATGTACATGTGCTCATAGAGGCAGAGCACGCTGCTCCTCAAACCCGGCTTAACAATGTTAGGGAGTATCTGATCATAGACGACGGCATGGGTATGGACGAGGATGCAATGATGAACGCGCTCGCCTTAGGCTCCTCTGTTGCCGATTACGAGCCTCACAGCCTCTCTAAGTTCGGCCTTGGACTCAAATCGGCCGCCTTTTCTCAGGGGGAGCAACTAGAACTCATTTCTTCCCCTGGCGGCGGGCACTTCACAAAGCTAGTGATATCTCTGCCCAAGGTGCGCGCTACCAACCAGTATATGGCTGAACAAGAACCGCTTACCGAGGAGGATCAGCGGCTCATAGAGAAGTATCTAAGCGAAGGTCACGGAACAATAGTGCGTATAGCCCAGGTGCGCAAGGTAAACCACCCAAGCATTGCCTCTACTCTCTCCATGCTACATATGAAAGCTGGCGTTATATACTATTATATGATGCGCGACAACGAGCTACGCTTGTTCGTTAACGGCGAGGAGTGCTTGCCCTTCGATGTCCTATTTACTGAGGAGGCGGATCAGAATGGCAACCTTGACGAAAACACCTGGGACGGGCGCACCACGCGCTGGATAGAGAAGCCCAAGAATGTTGTGGTAGACCCCGAAGGGGATATTCGAGTCACCGTCGAGGTTACCCAGTTGCCCCACCCCCCTACTTTCAAGCTAGACGGACAACAGGTACAGTCGAGTATCCGCGATAAGTACAAGATTGCAGCCGGCAACTATGGGTATTACGTATATCGCAACAAGCGGTTGCTATCTTGGGCTGAGTCGCTGGGCCTTATACCACAAGATCAGGATTTTTACTCGTTCCGAGGCCGTATCTTAATCGATGGCAGTGCTGATGAGACGTTCAACATAGACATAAAGAAATCTCACATTCATCTCAGCGAAGTAGCCTCGGACGCTCTTGACGATCTTTCCGATGAATACAGACGCAAGAGCAAAAGAGCTTGGAAGAACGCGAACGAGTTACTGAAACAGCGGGTGAACGAGCAGAGCGCTGGCGTGGGTCTGGCCAATCAACTAGCCCAGCAGATTGTTATGCCGGAAGAACTCCCTGGTAGCTTGGAGACTGCGGACGAATATCAGGAAGCTCAACGCCGCGAACAGGAGTTATTAGAGGAGCAGCGTAAGCGCGAACGGGGACTGTTAGCGCAGGCTGAAGGCATTGATTTGACCCCGCAAGAGGGGACGGAGGGTGATGAAGCCGGAGCACGGGTTGTCCCTACTGACGAGCAAATTCGCTCGATAATAAAAGGCGGTGCTGCCACGCCGGAAGATAGGATATTTCTGGTTACGAATACCGAGGACAACGCGCTATGGGAGCCATATTACGATACCGATAGGGACGTATGCGTTCGTATCAACAAGCTGCATAGGTTCAGCAAGGTGATATACGACGATAACCCAAACAATGGAGCTTTGCAGACGCTTATGGGCCTGTGGATGTTGCAGTTAGCAGGCGCGGAGCGGTTTGTTGTACGCTCACTCACTCGTTACGATAGAGCACAAATTGAAGCGATCATATCGGAGTACAGAAGGGTGACCACTGAGTTCCTAGCCAAAATGTGCCGGGACCTAGGCGATTCCCTACCAAGCGAGTGATCGACTGATAAGGTAAGCAACGGACGGTTGGATGAGCGTAACCCATACCCAATTAGGCAGTTGCTTTTTGGGCAACGGTCAAGCATATATCTACATCCTCTACTCGCGGAACCAACGCGCCCTCTATGTAGGTCAAACCAGCGATCAAAGCGGGGTGGTTGGTCGTTTGTGCGCTCACATCAGTCAAGGCGGCACCCTACGCACGCGCCTCTACGATCATGGAGTGGACCTCAATGATGTAGATGACCTAACTGTTTTCGCCTACCGTCTGCCCGACGACCCGCGATATACCGGCATAGATCGCGCTTACCGTGAGGGAGTTGAGTACCTGGTACAAAAGGGTCTCCGCCTAGATACAGGAGCGCTTCGACCCGCTCTCGTTATCGTCTCGAACGTGACCTATAACGAAGCCGCTACTCAAGTCTCCATACAGAATACTGCTCAACTGGTACTGGAGGCGTTCAAAACCTCCTATGCAGCATTAGGTGCATAGCTAGAGATGCTGATCGTTTTCGATGAAGATTGGCTCAAAGAGGTAAGAAATCGCTATAAGGGTCGCGCTCCTCACGATCAGCCGCTTTTATACTCTGTGGCTACGTCAGAACGCTACCGAGAGGTGCGTCACCAGATCGAATCTTGGGTAGCGGCGTTGACACCTGATCTCCAAGCTAAATTCATCTCAAAGCTCCGATCTAGGGAGTTTCTTCAAGCGTACAATGAGTTAGCTGTGAGATCGCTACTAACCCAACTAGGTTATAAAACCGTTTATGAGCGGTCCTTCGAGGGCCGTACCCCGGATTGGTATGTTTATGGGAATGAAGGGGTGTCCGCGTTTCTGGTCGAGGTTTTTACCGATAACATAACCAAGACAGGCCAAACTCGGTATGTCCATATTCAGGACCTTCAATATCGTATATCCCAAATTCCCATAGGAGCATCTGTATTCCTAAATGTATATCCTCACATCGAGCTAAATCACCAGGTGAACAGGCGAATAGCGCAGCAGCTAAGGATCTGGCTAGAAACCCGCCCGGCAGAAGGTGCCGAGATGTGCTACGATGTCGCACGGAATCTAGTTTGGCGTTCTGACAATGGTGGTAATGACGAATCTGTGTGCCTTCACGGTCCGCGTTTTATGCTGGCAAAATGGGACGAAGGGTTCAATAACCTATACCCATTCGGGCCTAGTTCTGGCTTTTGGGTGGATCTGGACGCACTACGCAAGAAAATCCAAGCCAAGGTTGGCAAGTATAAGAGCATATCTGAAACAGAGGGCATTCCCCTAGTAGTAGCGGTGGCAGGTCATCTGTGGACCGGGCGAGATTTAGAGAACTTGACTGATGTTTTACTTGGGCGTTCAGCCCACGATATTGCTTCTGGTCGTAGTGCCCGTATGGACGATGGCCTGTTTCGCAACCAACCTTATCTAAGCGGAGCTATTTGGTTAGAAAGTGCGTTCCAGAAGGCGTGGTTTGGAGAGTCTGTGGAGTACGAAACTGGTTGGTGGCCGCTCGGCCCGTCAGTTGTAGAAGTTCCGGGCCTCGAAAAGATATCTTTGGATGGCTGGGATATAGCGTATGTGCCTAATATGTCTGCACATGTTCCCTTACCTAGTATGCGGCTTACCGAGAGAAAGAAGGCGTAGGATTGATTTTTGATATACAGCCTACACGAGGGCTTGTATGCGGGTTAGTCGCTCAGCGGCCTCCACAATTGCCTTTGTTGTCAAGGCAATTTCGCTCTCCGTAGTAAAGCGCCCGATCCCAATGCGCACCGTGCTGTAGGCATCTTGTCTGTCAAGTCCTATGGCCGTAAGAACATGGGAGGGTTCTGGAGCGCCACTAGTGCAGGCCGATCCTGTACTAACCGCAATGTTCGGAAGGTTAGCAATCAGTGCCTCTGCGTCCAACTCTGGAAACGTTATACTGCTGTTCCCTGGCAGCCTGTTATCTAAAGCGCCGTTGCGCCGAACGTGCGGCAACGCCGCTATTAGTATTTTCTCCAGGCTATCCCTGAGCGAACTGACGCGTTTCGCCTCTACAAGCATAAGTTCTGTGGACAAAGCGCACGCTGCGCCGAAGCCAACTATACCTGGCACATTTAGCGTGCCAGGTCGTAATTCACGTTCCTGTCCACCCCCATACATCAAGGGTTTGATGGGCAACCCATAGGCCCCACCTCTGATATAGAGTGCACCTACACCTTTAGGCCCGTACATTTTGTGCGCACTGATTGAAAGCAGGTCTACATCCCAGGCTTCTACGTCTACCGGGATCTTGCCTACAGCCTGGGCAGCATCGCACAGTATCAGCGCCCCTTTGGCATGTGCCATCTCCGCTATCTCGGCTATGGGCTGAATTGTACCTATTTCGTTGTTGGCCGCCTGTACCGCTACTAGTAATGTACCGTCTGCTATAGCGCCTCGCGCGGCTTCCAGATCTACTCGCCCATCACTTCGCACAGGCAGCGTCACAACCTCGTAGCCCTCCTGCTCAAGCGCGTGACACGGTCCCAGTACCGATTTGTGCTCTATTGCGGTTGTCACTATTCGCCTACGCTTAGGTTGAGTATTCACTCCAAGGTGATAGCCGGCCTGAGTGCCAAGGGCCAGCCCCAGAATAGCTAGGTTGTTGCTTTCGGTTGCTCCCGCAGTGAAGATTATCGCACCAGGGCGCGCACCTATTAAATCGGCTACCTGTTGCCGGGCCGTATCCACCGCCGAGAGTGCGTTTTGACCCGCCTCATGGATGGTGCTGGATGGGTTGCCAAAGCTCACTCCAAAGTATGGGAGCATTGCCTCAACAACACGCGGGTCGCACAGAGTAGTCGCGTGATAATCTAGGTAGATCATACAATGTACCTACAAGTTACATACTACAAATGACAGATGAGACAGCCTTGCTCGTCCTCTGACTCGTTGAGTTCTCCGGTAAACACTTCCGCTAACGTGCTGGGTCTACGCCTTGCTGCAGCCTGCGCTTGCCGCTTGGCATCCTCACGCCGGATCTGCTCAATACGTTCGGGACGCGCCAACTCCTCTAGGCTCTCACGCTGAGACCAGGTATAGCCCTTCTCCGGCTTCTCGTACCCCTGGGCTTTCTCAAACAACCCTTCATGGTTCTCCCTTAGACCGACCCACTCGCTCTTACGCTGGAAAAAGCAGAAGTAGCATCCGGAGCGTGTCCGCCAAGCATAATATGCTGGTAGACCTATACCACTGTCGTCCAGGATCCGTACCACATCGGCCTTGACAATACCATCCTCTTTGAATGGGAAGACAGGTACGATATTGGGCTTGGTCGAAATATATCCTTCACGGTTCTCATCGCTACGGATACCCACGTAGAGCCGCACGGGATCGTCCCCAACGTATCGCTCAAATGGCTCAATTTTCAGCTTCCGAGTGCACCATCGCACGCTAGGGGAGGGCAGAAAGCCCCCATACATGTCGAGCCAATGGTCGAATCCGCGCTCCCCTTGCTCCGTAAGCAGCCGTGTAATGGGCTTGCCAAGGTACGCTTCAACTTTGGTCAGGTACTCGTAGGTCTCGGGCAACTCCTTCTGGGTGTCGCAGAACAGGTACTCCACATCTATTTCCGGGTGCTGATCCCTCATGTAGATCGCGAGGGCAGTGCTATCTTTGCCCCCGGATAGGAGTAGTATATGCCGTTCAGGTTGCTCACTCATTGTCACCCTCCTCAACTCCATCCGTAGCCGCAACACTGTGCTCATCCAACTTAGACGCCGTGGCAGCCGTCACCGCATTATCTTCTGCCGGGTCTTGTAGGTAACGTACAGCCACGCGGGCCAAGGCGGCGATACAGATGCGGCGAAACTCCTCACTACTGTACTGGTGTACGTGTGCGTATTCATGCGCGAGGGTGTGTGCGTGCGCGCTGGCGTGTGCCTGTTCCCCTAGTAGCTCAACTATGCGATTCTCAAGGTCTTCTGTGGCAGCCGTGCGCTCGGGGGTTACGGATACTATGCCTCTGAGTTCTTTCATATAACCGTTAAGCACCCCAACCCGTAGCACCTGCGCTGCTCCCGTACGCCTCTTCTCAGCCACTAACTCCTCAAGCCTTACAAAGTCACTGGCGATCTGACGCAGCTTTAGTTGTATAGCTATGACATCCGAGTCACGCCACTGCATGGGCGGTATACCGCTGTTTAGAACCCTGCCCAGTATTTCCCTCCAGTCACGGTCTTCTGTGTGGGGGCGGCTGGCTTCGCGCACGAAGAGCGCCAGCAAGGGGTCTGCCGCGCTGCCATCCACAGCCTGTGCTCGCGTCTGCAACTGGAGACGAGCCGCCGCCGACGTACCGTGTAGATCGAACACCTCCCGTATCTGCGCTTCTATCTGGTCCAGAAGTTGCGGATACGCACGTCGTAGCCCCAACAGACACTCCTTTAGAAGAGAAAGCAACGTGTCGCTCTGGCCGGCGTGCTCCGAAGGTGAGATACCAAGGGCAAGCGGCAGATCAACGAAGGCAAGCGTGTAGGGATCGCGCGCCTTCAGAAGTGCATCACGCACGGCGGCTGCCTGCGGAGGATCGAGACGACGAGTCTGCTTAGTGTAGGCAGGTAGGCGCGCTGCGAAAACCACTAAAGGCTTCACGACCTCCATCAATTCTGCGGCGCGCGCTGGCGCTTCCCACCGCGCTGGCCCACTATGCATCTGGAGTGTTTCCAGCACCTCCCTTATTGCCACTACCGTTTCACGATCCTCTTTGGACAGAGTGAGCCGCCTGAGTTCAAGCGCCTCGGGTACGCGGAGCAGCCGCTCCAACACCTCTATGCGAAGCTCAGAAACAAACACGCCGCCGTCATATAGAGCAACCTCATCCCGGTGGGTCAGTAAGGCGGCGCATAGCAGTACGGGAAGTGGCCCATCACGCATACCAAACGGGGGGCGGCGAAGTAGCGCATACAACTCCTGCACGGGCCGTCTGCCGGATTTGGTAGAATTCAGAAACTCGCCAATAGCTTGCCATAAGGGTTGCCAACCTGGATGTGGCTCACCCAGTTGCAGCTGCCCCTGGCGGAAAGCATGGAAGCCCCCATCTAACAGGAGCGAGCGGTACATACTTGCCTCGGGCGGGTTGCCCACGAAGCCCAGGTCAGGCTCCCCCTCGTGTGCCAGCATAGCTTCAAGCAAATTACGTCGAGCCTTGGCTGCCGAGGACGACAGGCGATTCCTGTTGAGTAGCTCGTTTCGTAGCACAGGAGCATGCGGGTAGGCTTGGTCGCATAACCCCGAGATCCATTGCTGGAACCCACGCGCAGAGCCTGGCGTCCGAAGCCGACCACTTTGCACCCAGTCTGACATGGTAGGGTCTAGTAGATAGCCCCGAAGCCCCAGCACTACCCCGGCAATATTCTCCAGGCGCTCACTGGCATGCAGTACGCGTGCTTTCACTTCCTGCCTGGCTACAGGGTCACCTTGTAAGCCCTTGACGTGCTCAGATACCCATTGCCAACTTTCTACCTCTAGAAGAGTCTCCTCCAAACCGGCCATTGGCTTTGGGAACGCTATTATGCGTAGAGTATGACCTGAGGCATCGCTACCGCTTAGGCGCTGGGCAACTTCGAGCAACGTCTGGCGCTCCCGCGTACTACGCGTGAGTACGTATAATATCTGTCCGTCCGCAGGGTCTACAGGCTCGGACAACGCTTCTTGCAGTGCCTCGACGCTCGCGTCTACAATGTCCACATTGAAGTAGCGTAAGGTTCCGGTCTTAATGTAGTGAGCGCGGGCGACAATGGGGCGCAAATTCACCACTTGCTTCAGGCGAGCGGCGAGTCGGCCTTGTCCTGCGTGGCTACGAGCCTCCTGTATGCAGGCCTCCAGGTCCACATCGGAGCCTTCCCAAAGTCCGAAGGCATCTTCGTGCCTTCGGTAGACCAGGATAGAAGCCTGCTGTAGATAAGCGAGGGCATCAGCTACACCTGTGGGGTCTCCTAGTGCTAGTCCAACTAACTCCTGGGAGGCGTGCACACCTACAGCTGCTCCATACAGCCCTACCAGGCCTACGACTTTCACCACAGCTTGCGCCAGGGGTGGGGCGTTGCTCGCCACTCTCTGCAAAGCATTCTCTATCTCGGCCCAACGTCTAGCCCGATCTCCCCTGTAAATGGAGGCCCCTAGTGCCGTGGTTACATAGTCATACAGCAAATTGAGCCGGTAGAACGGTGGCTCAAGCCCCAAGGCTTGCTTGGCCTTCTTGCTCGCCCTCTTCGATTGTCCCTCTTTATCACCGTATAGATTTGGGTCCAAAGAAGTTATCGACAGAAATTCTTGGAAACCGTACGGCTCACGCCCGGTAAGGAAAGCAAAGAGAGAGCGCTCATTCTGGGCAAGCTTGCTGCGGAAGAGAGGCCACAGTAAGAGGGCGGCGGTGGGATGCAGAGGTGTGCATTCCATGGCTAAATCCAACAGCGCCGGCAGCCTGCGCTTAGCCTCGGCTAACGGGGCTGACTGTAAAGCACCCTCGACGTCTTGGGAATAAGCGGTCTGTAGTTCGGCGGGTAGGGTGCGCTCTATGGCGCTGCCGACGAGTCTTAGTAGCTGCTCTGAAGGCTCCTGGAATGCCACGTCGAGGAACCTACCTTGTACCTTCTGCCATTCCCTACGATGTAGTTCGTCTACCGAGTCAAGGTAATCCGCGAAGGACGTATGCAAAATAGTAAGCAGCAAAATAGGCACTGAGCTACGGGCGGCGACCTCCGCTATATGTTGGAGGACCAGCAAGTCCTCACTCTCCGGGTGAAGTGCGGCGTACTCTAGAAGTTTTCCAAACTCGTCCAGGATGACTAGAAGCCCACCATGTCCGGCGCTACTGGCATAACTCGCCGCCTGTTCCAGCAAATCGGCAACTTGCATATCGTTAGGCCGGGCAGATTGCCTCGCTATCTCGCGCACGGAGTCAGCAAACGCAGGCGCTATGGTTTGGATCCCATCTGCCAACGCGGCCAGAAACGTCGGTACTAATGGCGCTCGTTGCCCGACGCCTAAAATGGGTACAAAGGGCGCGGCCTCAAACCCGACATCGTGCCGGAGCGCACGTCCTTGCGCGTGCGTCGGGGTGGTTTGGGCAAGCAGGTCAGTGAGGAATAGGGCGAAGGCCGATTTGCCCGTTCCATAGGGTCCGGTGATCGACCACGCCCTAGCTCCATCGCTGGCTTGTAGACCCGCCAGAATTTGCGCCGTAAGATCATGGGCGGTGGGTGTCAGGAGATACTCTTGTAAACCCCGGCCATCCTTCCAGTCCCGTGCAACCTGCACAGACCTGTAGAAATGGCCCCTGACGGTCACCATTTCCCCCAGGGTGCGAGCATTCATGCTGGTACCAGCACCCGGCGTTGCAGTTGTACGCCTGCTCATGTTGCTGTTTGTATAGATGCCTGTCATAGGTTCCTACCGTAGTATTGAGAGAGGATGGTGAGCAAGTCAAGTTGCCCGCCTAGCTGGCTCTGGCGCAAGACTAGTCGCATACCGGCCGTATCATTGTATGTCAGGCGGCACCACGTAGGCAGGTGCTCCAGTCGCTCTACTAGAGCGTTTTCCGACAGCTTAAACACACCGCCAGGGCTGCCTGCCCCATACAAAAGCGTCTCAAAGGAAAGAGTATGCTGAGATGCGGCAGTCTGCTGCCAATAGTCATGGAGCGCGAAGATAAATACCACATCCGGCAGTGAGGACTTGACCCCTCTGACAAATTCGTACGTTCCACGCTCCACTTCCCTGATAAGGCCGAGTTCGACTAGTGGGCAGTCGAATGTATCTTCCATGGGCAGGTCACGTGAGGAGTGCGCAGGAGTGTAGGTGCGTAGAAAAACCTCAACATCCCTACGTACGGACGACGGAGTAGCGCGTGTGTTGGTAGCGTGTTGAGCGCGTCGCAGCAACCAGTCAACTAGCTGGTCCCGTGTGAATGATGGCTCATTGTATTGAGTAAAGGCCAAGTACCAAGTCGATGCCCGATCGGGGCGGCTGGACAGTAACCAGTGGAGCAGCCATAGCGTAGCCGGATCCTCCAGGTAGGGGTCCCATCCGTCTGGGGCAAATAACGCACGACCTAAAGAGGTCGCCGTAAATACTCCGCGTTGTGAATGCTCAATAAGACGTAGGGTCTCACACCAGTGCCGTATAGAGGAGACCATATTTTTGCCCACGCCTAATTGCACCATAGCATCGTCCCGACTAAATAGGTCGGGGTAGCGTTGTAGGCCTTGAATGCCTTTGGGTAACCAGGCATACCGCAGAGGGAACGTCTCGTGGCCGCTAAAGCTATACCGAGGGGGATCAGAGGTAGTGCGTTCTGTGGTTGCGGAGGCGTTCGCGGGCAGCTTATCTTGCGCGGGTGAGTTTACGAGTTCCTCGCCAAATAACGCCGGTATAAAGGAGGGGTTGTCGATTCGCTTCGCTGTAGGCACTATCTAGGCTCTCCTCCACGAGCATATGCGCCCGTGATCCTAGTGTAGCACACTCAGCATACCATAGCATAGTTAGCACCCGTGTGGAAATCTCAAAGATGAGCTATCTCCTTATGCCGTTTCCTGCGGAAGCGTAGAACTTACAAGCTTTATGGCTTGGAGCGTTTGAGTGCCAAGTGCTAGTGAAGCGCGAACTAACTATTTGGGTGTCACAACTCAAAGCTACTTGGAAACGGGTAAACGATTCTTTAGGCCTTTTATCACTAAGTCGCCACCTTGTGCAACATAGACCTAAACCTTACTCGACCGCCGATCACGTTCCATCTTTGCGCGCCGCAACCTGAGTACCCGAAGTATAACACCTAATTCGTCTGTGTCTAAATCGGCGATAACCAGCAGTTTGCGCTAAATAGCCATTGGCGCGCAATTTACCTTAACTCGCTCGCCGCTTGCCTCGCCCCCTGAAGCTGTACTCACATCACTCGCACCTCTGCCGCTATACCTGTCACGCTTACTCGGTTTTGCGGTGACGCTGCTTATCCAGCCGTAGGATATCCGAGCGATCGAATACCAGAACCCTCTTACCCGGGCTATCCTCCATCCACTGTGCCTGTACTAAACCCTGCCTGACCCAGCGCACCACAGTCCGCCTATTCACTCCTAGTATCCGGGCAGCGGCTCCTGCGCTCACTAAGGCAGGAGCCGCATTTTGTTCCGCAGCCCCGGACACGCTGTCTGATGTTGTCTCTATTTCGGTCTGTACAGATGCTGTCTCCCCAGCCTCTCCAGCCTCTCTAGCGCCCCCCTCCTCCGCACCTGGCTCAACATGGTGCTTTGTGGAGTAACGCTTGCCCCTTGAGGTCCCTGGCTTTGGCCCAGGCCGCATCCTTTTAGCGGATTGGTCGCCAGCAGTATCTGCCAGTTCCAAGGAGTCGAGTTCCTCTAACGACGGCAGTAGGGCGCTAGGGTCAAGTTGAAGACCTTGCGCAATTTCCAGCAGCCTGAGCACCCCGAAATTAATCTCACCCCGCTCGATGGACCCGTATATGGAGCGGACTATAAGAGCCTGGTGAGCAAGCGCCTCCTGAGATATCCCCCTTTTCAGCCGGTAGTTACGTATCCTCTTCCCAATGGCCACAAGCTTGGGGTCGGGAGACAGCCGCCTGCGCAATGGTCCGCCCCGAGCGTTCTCGGCTGGTGTGTCAGCTCCTTCCCTCTCTCGTGTATCTTCTTTGTCATTGTCATTGCTCTCACGCATGAGAGCAGTTTCCCCGACCAAAGGGCTTGACTCAACACTGCATATCTAGCATAATTTCAAAGCCCCATTTGAGGCAAGAGCACATCGACAGCAAAGTCAACGCGTGAGAGTTGAAGGTATAGCGGAAGTGTCCTGGATGCACGCTTCAACTCAGTTAGTTGGGGCGAGGCTGAGTAAGGTAGAGGGAACCGGCGTTGGAGAGTGTTGTAGTAGTACGTCATGAAGAGAGGGGAGCAAAGATGCACGGATACCTGCAGCCGCGTTCTGTAAGAACCGTCGTGGTGATTGTAGCCGGGATGTTGGCGTGGGCACTTATAACGTCGGTAGGTTCGGCGTTCGCCAGCAGCGAGCGGACTACCGGCGATTTTACTCCGGCACTAGGTCCCCAACGTCCTGCAGCGTGCGGTGCGCTACGCATACTGGTGCTTGTGGGATATTTCGGTGCGGACACCATTATTAACCAGATGCGAGGCTATCCAGGTGTGGCCGCAGTCGACGAATTTGACGTCTACAACAATGCGGCCCCCAGTCTCGCGCAGATGCAGAGCTACGATTCGGTGGTGACGGTGGGTTCTGCCAACTACAAGGACCGTGTAGCGCTGGGCAATGCCCTAGCGGGGTATATTGATGCCGGGGGAGTTGTGGTGCAGACCGGCGTGGATTGGCTTGAAGGATACTACCTGCAGGGCAGCTGGCAAACGAAGGGCTACAGCCCCTTCACGGCTCCTCACGACGCAGAGATTAGGACCGTAGACTATCTGGGTGCCCGCGATTCGGCCCACCCGCTCATGCAGGGCGTCAACAACCTGACCGAGCAGTACAAGACCAACGTGACGCTCAATACGGGGGCGACTCAGGTAGCTGCGTACCAGACGGGCAAGCCGCTGGTGGCGTTCAAGTGGCGTGTGGTGGCGATCAACGGCGACGTATCGGACCAAACCGGCGCGTGGAGTGGAGACTTCTACCGGGTCATCATAAACGCCACCAACTGGGTGCGCGGGTACAACTGCCCCGCGGCCACCGCCACCCATACCGCCACGGGCACCCCGCCCACCTCCACAGCCACACCTTCCCCCATGCCGCCCACTCCCACGCCACGCTGCGGCATCCAGTACAGCGACGTGCCCTCCGACTCGCCCTTCTACGCCTATATAGAGTGCCTGGCGTGCAGGGGTGTGATGACAGGCTACGGGGACGGCACGTTCAGGCCCAACAACTTGCTGACTCGCGGACAGCTCAGCAAGATCGTGGCTCAGGCTGCTGACTGGGGTGATCCACCTATGTACCAGACGTACACCGACGTGAAACCCGGCGATCCCTTCTATAACTACGTGGAGCGCCTGAGCGCTCGCGGGGTAATATCGGGTTACCCGTGCGGCGGTGCCGGTGAGGCGTGCGATAGCGAGGGGAGGCCCTACTTCAGGCCCAACACTCCCGCGAGCCGCGGGCAGCTATCGAAGATAGTGGCCAACACCGCCGGGTTCTCGGAGGACCCAGGAGAGCAGATATTCTCGGACGTGGCTCCAGGCTCTCCTTTCTACGAGTACGTCAACCGCCTGACACAGAGAGGAGTGATGTCGGGGTACCCGTGCGGCGGGGCGGGCGAAGCTTGTGATGCCGAGGGGCGGCCTTACTTCCGTCCGAACTTCAACGTGACGCGGGGGCAGGCGGCAAAGATTGTGTCCAACACGTTCTTCCCAGGGTGCAAGACTGAGACATGACACTGCCGGATTGCGGCCGCGCCGAAACTTAGGTAGATAATGCCTCGCGATTGTATCTCCTGGAATGTTCCTTGAGAACACAACTGTGATAGTGCAGGTTTCCTTATTGATCCAAGGAAGCAATCTTCGAGAATACATCAACGAAGTGTGACGGATTGTCAACGCGTCCCCATAGTTGCTCTATTTTCGGAAGTGCATTTGTGAGGCCGTTCGCCGCATCGCTCAAATTAGTAAGGAACCACATGTGAGGTGCGAATACTCTTCTCTTCAGTTTTTCTATCTCCGCGGGAGGAAACTGTGCCGCTGCCGACAGGATTGCAATCACCCCGATAGCAATTGCTGGTAGACTGCTGCCAAGGGACGCGAGTGCTCCCACAGTTCCAGCCGCTAGGGGCGCATAAGGAAACTTGCTTCCTAATCGCTTTGCATCATCGCTGAGAGCATCTTGAAGGTCCTTCGCAACCTTCAAATCACCTTGCTGTAGGGCTAGCTCTAGTTCGCTACGATGACGCCGAAAGCCGTCGGCTTGGCTCCTTACATTCGCTAGCTCCTCTAAGAACTCGTCCAAGGAACTGATCTTTGCAAGAATGGCAGCCGTAAAAAACGGGAGTTGCAGATTGTTGCGGACCGGGATAGGAAAAGCCTTTGTGCGCTCCTTGTATTCAGCCTCGATTGTAGCTAGTGAGAGTAAATGGTGATGCACAGTAGTGGCCCTTCTCAACAGGAAGCGTCGGAATGGCATACGGAAACTGTTCGGCAAGTAAGGTAGTTCCAAAAGGTAGCCAACCATAAAATTGAACAGGCTGCGACAGTTGGCCTCACTCACGATTCCGAAAATAATACTTTCCGAAGAAAATTGTCTATTCATAACAAGTTGCTGAAACGTTCCTGACTTTGAAGAAGCACTTAACAACTGTTCCAGTAGTTCAGGTCCGCCGGAAGCCCAATTATCTCTGCCTCTAAAGCTAAAAGGTTCTGGGACATCAAGGCCTAAGCTCGCCCATGCTGCCTTGATTTCTATAGTGTCTGCGTATAGAGCATCGCTCGAACGCTTTGACGCCTTCTCTAACTGGCCGATATAGTGTTTGGCTTCCCGCCAAAGAGCCGCCAGTATGCCACTCAAACTAATTAGGTCATCACCGTATGTCTCTGGGCTGAAGTGTTTCACAGGGAGGTTGATGATCACCGGCTCGTTACCAAGAGCCAGATTCAAGTGGTGATCTATAACATACTCATTCTCTAAATGGAAGATGTTATCGAAGAGCACTACACAATTTACGAAATTAACTAGGTCAAACAAGGTAAGGGAACTTAAGTAGTCGCTTGGGGAGCTGCTCAATAGCAGTTCTGCTACAGTGACGAGAGTTGTCGTGTCTAAGAAAACAGCATTAGCACGCTTGCCTGCCACGCCAGCAATCCAGCGTCGTACACTATCCATGCGCGCGGCAACCTGTGCATCTGTTAGGTGTCCCTTCATGACTAACGGGGTTCCAAACTCGATCAAAGAGGTGCGAGCGTATGGTAGAATCTCAAACGGGTTGATTGGCCCGGACGGCGCATCTTTGCTAACTTGGCTCAGATATTGGGCAAATCTAAAGTCATCCATACGCAGCCTCACAAATACATTGCTTCAGGAAAGGGTGTGCTCTATTTCCATTGCATCTGTTTGAGTGCCAAGATATCAGAGAGTTTATTTCGACGTTTCACCAGGAATGTGTCAGGGATGCGTGCCCTAAGTTGGTGGTAGTTTGTGCTTTTGCACGATCCGCGGGTGCGATCCATCGGGTGTCCATCGGGTGTCCTAAGAGTCGCTCACCAGATCATTGCTCCCAGTGGTATTAGGTCCATCATCCCACGTTACAGGTTCGGCCTGATCCCAAAGGGCGTCATCATACCACTGAGTAATGGCACCGACCAGTGCCTTATCTGTGATACGCAAACCAAAGGTGATGTTCGTTAGACCTGTTATCGTTGAGAAGCCTACCACAACGGAATCCCCGATTATCAACATATCCAACGGCCAACTAACCATCAGATACCTCAAGCGTAATCTATTCTGGTTTATTTCTTGCTCTGCGAAAATCTCACGCCGCATCGTTATGCGGGTCTTAGTTCTGGGTGGCGGGTTGGTCGCGTCACCGCCAGCAAATGTTAGAACGACTCGGTACGTCATAGAGCCGCGTCTTTCTTGTGCCTCTTTGACCCTCTGCGCGTATACCGCTACATATCGTCTGCTAAAGCCAGTAGCTTGAATGGGAACCGCTCCTACACCAGTCGCATTCAGCCCGGTTGCACGTATGTGTTGATTATCTTCACCAGCGTTGACTATGCGTTTGATTTCCTCAAAAACCTCATCCTCATCCATAAGCCTCCGCACCGCAACAGAACTTACTAAGGTTTGTTGCATATTAGCAATCTCCATCCCTAGTCCCGTTACCTGTGCAAGGATATTCAGTTGTAAGCGCTCGATGTTGTGCCTTGCATCCTCTAAGGTAGTACGGCGCTCTAGACCGACAGCAAAGGCTAATAAACCCAAGAGCAACAGAACGATTGCTTGCGTTTCTTTGAGGAAGCCTAGTTGGTCAACGTTCAGAAAGAGGTCGGTTGAACCGATTGCGAATCCTACAACACCAGTAACTATGAGAAACCAGTCTGCGAGCCTCTGAGCTGCCAGGACGCGACTGGAGCGGTCAATCTTAGATTGTGAGATTTGATCATGCATTCTCCAGCACCTCTATCTACCTGTCAGTTAGCATCAGCAGACCCTTCTGCGCAATTGTGCTGATCAAAACCGCACATTAACAGAAGCCTCAATTCTTGGCACCTGTCACCTAGCACCGTCTATCTGGAAGCACCTACAGCCGATAGCGTCTGCCCCAAGCCAGTGGACCAGCTAAACCAATTGGTAGACCCACTGGGTGAATAAGTCGCCTGATGAGGTTCTTTCTTCTACCTCTCTCCTAACGTTGGCGGCTGTGCGATAGACGAACGGGACCGCTGTAGGAGTTTCTCGCGCCGGGATGCTCAAGTCGAGCTGCGCATATTCATCGTAGTCGTACTTGGCGAACTGGGTAATTGGGCATAACCCTGTTGAGGATCCCATATATTTGCATTCCCTTCAGGGTATCACTGACTGTGTAGCCAAATGGAGGTAGGGCAATTTCAGCGCGCACGTAGGAGCTACTACCCGTTTCTACGTTCATAATCACCATACCGGCTTTAAGCCTCGGCTGCCTTTTTATACTATGATAGACGTAGACTTTATCATGGATGGGTAGGTATTCCTCACCTGGGTTCATCACGAACTTACGCAAGGAGGCGCTGTGTCTAATAGTCTCTACACCGCCTAAAGCCAAGGCCCTTACGAGCACCTGCTTGATTACATTCAAGGGCCTGATTTGATTTGGCGCTCGCCACTTTCGAGCAGGTACCCAAAACCTTCCCAACCCTGCCGCGTCCATTCCGCAAATGCCGCGGCATACCAACTGGGGGAAGTTTTTTACAGCTATCGCAGAGGGTATATGCTCCCAGTCCGCGAGGGAACTTCCTTAGGCCAGTCCGACATCCACAGTGTCACGGAACGTCTTGAAAGCAAGCGGCTCTTTGTTGAACAGGCTCCGAGGGGGTATGTACCCATAGCTAAGTTTCTTGTATAGCCCACATAGTCGGCAGTAGCCGTGGGGTGTCTTGCCCATTCTGCCTATCCTTTGGTGCTCGATAGAAGTGCTGTTGATTTGGCACGTAAAGGAGGCGCAGTTTCATTCCCGCGCCTCCTGTACATAGACCATCTAGATCACCACCCAAGAGGAGCGGGGACAACGTATCCCTCAATAGCTTTCTAGTGTGGATGTGCGATCTCTGGTGCCTGGCGACAGCTATCTATCGATACCCACCACCAGCACGGTAGAGACCATCTACGTGAGTCTACTTTGTGTGCAAGTAGCTGTGCTTCAGGTCTAACACCTTTACCGTTCGTTGTCTATTTACTCATTATCTGGCATTATTCTCGTGATGTACGGACCTTCAAGGGGTCGATCATCAGATTTAGTCAGCCAGTCCAAGACACGCGAGTCTGTTATATCCGGCGGTACTGGGGAGTATACGACATCTGACGGTTCTGCCGCTGGCGGGTTGGGTTCCGGCGTGGCTGATCCTTGAGACGAATTACCTGAACTTGAACTTTGATTGGAGTCTGCCATTACTTACCTCCTACAAGACCGAGAATAAGTGCTTGCGCGACGGCGAGAAACGCAATTACCTTTGCTTCTACCAACAGACTATTCACAGCTGTTTCAGTTGACG
Source organism: Chloroflexia bacterium (assembly GCA_036386675.1). Taxonomy (GTDB): domain Bacteria; phylum Chloroflexota; class Chloroflexia; order QHBQ01; family JADMIH01; genus JADMIH01. The sequence continues at coordinate 44,837 of DASVVE010000084.1, forward strand.
CTACTTTCTTATCAAGGGTCACTTGGTTCACTTCAGCTGCGGAGATCATGGCGTTAAGGAATACCAGCTTAGCCTTGATAGGAGTTTCCAGTATAAAGAGGTCTCTTACTTCCTTTGTGATGCTCACTATACGATACCTCTGCAGCTTGTATGCATCGTAGGAAGCTTTGACAATGGAGATATACAGCGCTGCGATTATTATCACCAATACCACCACTACCGCTGTCAGGACAAGCCTCTGAATGAGACTTTCACCAAAAACCTTTGATATGGCTTCTACTGCTGCTTGCTGAAAAGCAAGGACCGCCGCTGTCAGGATTGTTGCCGAACCAAGCACAAAGCCTGCCTTTGAATCAAGAGCATTTATTTGTGAATCTTGGACGCTAAGCTTATTCTGTGCGAGGGCAAAAAGCACGTCAATAGTAGCAGTGTGGTATCCCCATTTCTCCGGCTGATTACCTAAAGACATAGTCATCCTCCAAGACGGCAACCATTAGAGTATACAACGTAGGCCACCTAGCGCGCCGAAGTAGACCCTGTGGTTCTGGCGACCCAGCGTAAGAGGATTAAGGACTTTAGGGAGCCATTTAGCAACCACGCCCAGCCGCGCGTTCTCCGTGTAACAGGACTCTGGTCTAGTGAACGGCATGTTCACTGCTTTCCACCTTCTAGGGTAATGTGCCGCAGGTAAAACTTAGTACAAGTTTTCGAGAGGTACATTGTGGATGAAAACGCAGTAATAGACTCGGTGTGCGCCCGACTAGATGGCATGGGATACCAGGTTATGCAGAGGCTCACTACAACACAGCGTGGCGTTGATATTGTTGCTCTCGACCAAGAGACCGGACAGCAGTTCTTCATCGAAGCGAAAGGGAATACCAGCTCAAGAAAAGGCAGCAAGCGGTTCGGCCAGCCTTACACACAGTCGCAGGTGTTTGACCGTGTTGCTAAGGGCGTGTTCACTTGTTTGCGGCTTCGTGCGGAGTACCCAGACCGCGATGACACTCACGTCGTCCTCGCTGTACCGGACGGTACACGCTTTCGAGCCTACTTGACGCCGGTGCTACAAAGTTTGCAAGAGGCCGGGATAGAGGTATGGTTCGAGCCAGTCAAGGGAACAGGTAGTAGCGAGTAGCACACTCCGATTAGTTGGCCCACTTTGAGCGGTTGTTCGGTGCACAGCTCACTGGCGAATTTGAACCGATATGGGGTGGTGGCAGACCTCTACCTACTTTCGGACAGACTTTAGATTAGATTCCTATTTTCGGACAAACTTAACTTTATAACTGCGCAAATGTGCAACGATTTGACCTGATGAGCGCGCGTGGTTCACAACTCAAAACGGACAAACTTGACTTTATTCGCGGACAATCTTGCAATTAGGTGGCAACAACCAATGGGCGCAAAAGAATAAAGGCCGAAGGCATTTGCTTCCCGGCCTTTATTCTTTTGCGCTGCTACAGCAGGAGGTTGAGGATGAACCAGTCCAGTTGAAAACCGTAGCTCTTGCCCTTAATCCGTGACCCAAAGGCATGTTTCCGCGATGTTACTTATGCAGGCTCAGGCCGGATGCAAGCTATCTATCCGCAAGTGAGATCTTCGATGCTGAAAGTGTGACGTGTGACTTATGACTTGTTCAACTTCCCCTCAGCCTGTATACAAAGCCCGGCAGGATGAAAGCAAGAGGGCAGCACAATATTGGCCTTTGTCATTCTGAACCCTTCGGCTACGCTCAGGGTAGACTCCGTGAAGAATCTCGTCCCTCACCACCCAAGTACCACCTTTCCTTATGCGTCACTCTCCCGTAAGAAAGAGGAAACATCCAGGTAATGGACGAGACTCTTCACGGAGTTTACCCTGAGCGTAGCCGAAGGGTTCAGAATGACAAAGTCTACCTTTAGCCTCTACATTCGACTTTGGCACAGTAGTGGCGCAGAGGCTGCGTCATTGTCTGCCCAAACGGGCAACCTGTATACTGGCAGAACTATCACATAGGAGACAACCCCCTGCCTAACTTCACTTCCACCAGCGCGAAGCCGCACCGCTTCGTGCCCGACGGCTTCAACCCCGCCGACCCCGCCGCCGTCGCCACCATGTACGACCTGCTGGACGAGCGCGACCTACCCACCCGCCAGGCGCTTGAGGACTTCATCCTCGACTGGCAGGAGCTTGGCGCCGTGCTCGAACAGGAGTACGTGGTCACCTACGTAGATATGACCGCCGACACCTCGAACGAGGAACGGGAGGCGCGCTATATCGCCTTCCTCGACAACATCCTGCCCGTCAAGGAGCAGCGGGACTTCAACGTCAAGCAGAAGATCGCGGCTTCTCCCGCCGTGGACGAGCTTGGCCCCCAGTACGAAGTGCTGCTGCGCAACCTCAAGAGCGAAGTGTCCCTCTTCCGCGAGGAAAACGTGCCCCTGCTCATGGAAGACCTCAAGCTGGGGCAGGAGTACGAGAAGATTTCGGGCAACGAGACCGCCGAGTTCCAGGGCAAGACCTACACGCTCACCCAGCTACGACCCTTCCTGGAGGAGCCTGACCGCTCGGTGCGGGAGGGTGCCTGGCGGGCCAGGCTGGGCGTGCGCTTGGCCGACGCTGCCACCTTCGATGAGATGTTCGACAAGATGTACGAGGTACGGCAGCAGATAGCCCGCAACGCCGGTTTCGACAACTACCGCGACTACAAGTTCCGCGAGTACAAGCGGTTCGACTACACCCCCGAAGACTGCATGGCCTTCCACGCGGCGGTCGAGAAGCACATCGTGCCGTTCATGGTGCGCGACCGGGAGCGCAGGCGCAAACTGCTCGGCGTCGAAACGATACGCCCCTGGGACACCGAGGTGGACCCCGAAGGCCGCCAGCCGCTGCGCCCGTTCCAGAACGTAGAGCAGCTTAAGGAGGGCAGCTTGCGCGTGGTGCGCCAGGTGGACCGGCAGCTAGGCGAGTTCCTGGAGACGATGGTGCGCGATGGCCTGCTCGACCTTGAGAACCGGCATGGCAAGGCCCCCGGCGCTTACTGCCAGTCGTTCGCGGACAGCCGCGTGCCCTACATCCACATGAACGCGGTCGGCATCAAGGACGACGTGACCACCCTGCTGCACGAGGGCGGCCACGCCTTCCACTACTTCCTGGCCCGCGAGCAGCCCCTGCACAGCTACCACTTTGCAGGCATGGAGTTCGAGGAAGTAGGCTCGATGAGCATGGAGCTGCTTGCCAGGCCCTACCTGGGCGAGTTCTACAGCGAGGAGGAGCTTGACCGCCTGCTGGACGATCAGCTAAGGGGCGTGCTCTCCGGCATGCCCTGGATCGCCATGCTCGACCTGTTCCAGCACTGGGTCTACACCGCGGAAGACCACGGCCCCGAAGCCAGGCGTGCCAAGTGGCGCGAAATCGAGCAGCGCTTCCGCCCCGACCTCGACTGGTCCGGTATCGAGCAATACCGCGACATAGGCTGGCAGTACCTGCACGTCTTCGTGGTGCCCTTCTACTATATAGAGTACGGCATCGCGCAGATAGCAGCCTTGCAGGTGTGGCTCCGCTCCCTGGAAGACCCACGCGGCGCGATTGAGGCTTACAAGCGCGGCCTCTCCCTCGGCGGCTCCCGCCCTCTGCCCGAACTGTTCGCCGCCGCCGGTGCCGAGTTCGACATGGGCGACAAGGTCGTGGGCATGGTGACCGAGAAAACGATCGCGCAGATAAAGCACAAGTAGCCGTAATCTAAACGCCAAGACGCCAAGACGCAGAGAACGCGCCAAGTAGATTAGGGTTTAGAGAGTAAAAAGAGGAGCAGGGTACGACAGCACGTACCCTGCTCCTCTTACTTGACTAACAATGCTTAATCTTGGCGTGGTCCTTGGCGTCTCCGCGTCTTGGCGTTTCCGTCTCTCAGGGTATGCACTTTTGTTTCCCCAATGGGGTATAACCTGTGGATGAACTATATACAGCCGGGCCGTGCGCCGCGATTCAGTGGCTACATACAACATGTTGTGCTCCCAAGACATCCGCACATATGTTTCAGCGGATGGTAGTAATATCTTAGGAGCCGAAATCACCAAAATTCCTTATGGAAGTTTTCCACAAATTACGCAATTTATAGCTTGACTCCCATGCGGCAGTAATATATTCTTACAGCACCTCGGAAGCACTCCTCTCAACAGCTTCCGGTGGGACGCGCCGAGGGAGGCCTTACTCCCACAGCGGCCCCCTACTGGGTTACAACTTCTACAGAGTATCCGGGTAACCGCATATTGCCGGTCCTAAGCAGACTCACGTTGTGTGTTTGTAGTGGATTCTTGGTCTTTGCCTCTAGACAAAGACTACAATATGCTGTATAGTAGGGGCGTTGAAGCTACTACATTTGGACGAATGGGGATGGGGTAAGGGATGTACACATCGGCCTGTGGATTTGTGCAAAAGGTTGTGCACAAGCGATGTGTAAAACTCAACAAGTGCTCCGGGAGCGATAGTAAGGTATAAGTGGTTCTTATGGAAAAGGTCGGCGGCTCATATTGATTAGTTTGAGCCAGGTTGTTATGATAAGCGGCATTAGGGGAAGTAGCTCAAGCGCCGTTTACGCATTTGCAAAGACGCAGATATAACAGCCACTACGTAGCACACAGCGGAGACACTCAACGAAAAGTCTCCCGAGCGCCGGCAAGTCAAAAGGTCAGGGATGGGGATTACGAGCAGAGCTGCGAGATGAGTGTGAGTGCGGAGTTTTCGAGAGTTTCAGTGCGTTGATGAAGAGTTTTTAGAGTAACGAGCAAGTTCGGGAAAATAGCACACGAAACTTCATGGAGGAGAGGCCGCATGAACGCCAAGCAAGTATGGCAGGCCGCGCTGGGGGAACTGCAAGTCAAGGTGCCCGGTCCCAGTTTTCAGACCTGGCTCAAGAACACTTCCATTTCCGATTTCCAGGACAACGTAGTTGTCATCGCCGTACCCAGCAACTTTGCTAAAGAATGGCTGGAGAAGCGCTTCAGCAAGCTCATTGCCGAGACGCTGCACAACGTGCTCAACCACAAGGTTGAGGTGCAGTTCGAGGTAAAGACCCCCGCCAGGGGCACCGCGACGGCCGGTCGCGCCCTCCATGCGCTAGACGGGGTGGGCATGGAGAAAGAGGTCCAGGAGCTGCCGATGGTGGTCGGCGGCAACCCCAACCCCTATACAAACAAGGTCGCCAACGGGCACGGCCCCAGCGCCAACCCGGGTGCCGGCACCAACACTCCGAAGCAGCTGCACGCGGCCCCATCCGGTCCGCAGACGGTGAACCCGGCGCACGTCGGTTACGGCACGGCGGGCAACAACGTCACCAACCTGACGCGCTCGAACAACAACGCGGCCTCCATGCCTTCCGGCCAGAACAACTCGGACAGGTCGTACGGCAACAGCTCTGTTACTCCTATGAAGCGCAACGGCGCGGTGCAGTTTGAGATGAGCCTCGAAGAGGCCACCATGCTCAACCCCCGCTACCTGTTCGACAGCTTCATCGTGGGCAAGAGCAACCAGCTTGCGTACGCCGCCGCCCGCGCCGTAGCCGAGAAGCCCGCCATGTCGTACAACCCCCTCTTCCTGTACGGAGGCGTGGGGCTGGGCAAGACCCACCTCCTGCACGCCATCGGGCACGACGCCATGCGCCGCTACCCAGGCATCAAGGTGCTCTACGTCACGAGCGAGAAGTTCACCAACGACCTGATCAACGCCATCCGCGACCAGCGCAACGAGAACTTCCGCAACATGTATCGCTCCGCCGACATCCTGCTCATCGATGACGTGCAGTTCATCGCGGGCAAGGAGAGCACCCAGGAAGAGTTCTTCCACACCTTCAACTCGCTGCATGGGGCCAACAAGCAGATCGTGCTCACGAGCGACCGCCCGCCCAAGGCCATACTCACCCTGGAAGAGAGGCTGCGGAGCCGCTTCGAGTGGGGTCTGATCGCTGACATTCAGCCTCCGGACCTGGAGACGCGCATCGCCATCCTGCGAGCCAAGGCCGAGACGATGCCGGTGGGCGTGCCTACCGAGGTGCTCGACTACATCGCCCGCAAAGTGCAGAGCAACATACGCGAGCTAGAGGGCGCCCTCAACCGCATCGTGGCCTACGCCCAGTTGAACAACACCGCCGTCTCGGTGGACCTGGCAGCCGCCTCCCTCAACGAGCTTGGGGCCAACCAGCGCCGCCGCCCGATCAACCACGAGCGGATTGTGGAGACGGTATCCAGCTTCTTCAACCTGGAGCCGGAAGACCTCAAGACGGGCTCGAGGAGCCGCGAGGTGCTGGTGCCACGCCAGATAGCGATGTACCTGATGCGCGAGGAGACCGAGACGCCCTTCATCCAGATCGCGGCCTACTTCGGCAAGCGCGACCACACCACCGCCATGCACTCCTACGAGAAGATCGAAGGCCTCATTGAGGTCGACAACCAGATGCGCCAGGACGTGCTCACAGTCCGCCAGATGCTCTATGGAGAGCACGAACGGTAAGAGGCTAGTACCGAGTCCTGAGTACTGAGTTCCGAGAGGAGGACGCTGAGAGGCGTCCTCCTTTTCATTCCCATCTTGTTCTTCAATGTGATAGGGGAGGAGTGTGACGGACCACGATAAGAACAACGCTGAAGTAGACGAGCGAGTAATGCGAGCCATGCGCGAGTGTACCCATCAGGTGGCCCGCTTCCACGGCGAGGACGAGCAGGGGCCGTTAGGGGTGCCTGTGGGTGCCGCCTGCGTGGTTGCCGAGTGCGGCCTGCCTGTGGACGTCACGTTGCAGTCGCTGGAGAGGCTGGCGAGTGCAGGACACATTTATGGCGTCGGTGCGATAGAGCACGGGGGCGAGCCACATTACGTACTTGCCCGGCACCTGCGGTAGATGCGAGGAGTGGTGGTAGGAATGTTACAGGTTGCATAGGAGATGCCCGACCTTATAACAGATGTAATGAACAGCGTGCAAAGCCGACGCCCGTCGATTGAAATCGCGGGCTACCCCTTGCAAAGTCTCCCTATGCAGACTGGTTCATCTTGCAGAACCTAAAGAGAACTAATGAGATGTATCAGTCCCCTACGGGGACTTTGCAGAATGTAGCCCTCGATTTCAATCGCAGGGCGTCGGCTGACGACTATGCTACTATTTCACTTGCCAGGTATCTATTACTACGAAAGGGAATGCATTTTTCTGCGCTTCCATTAGTGTTGATTATGCAAGCAGCAGTCTGCTACAATACGAACGGCTGCATACCCATTCTCCTCCAGCGTCCACCCCCTGCCAGCCGGGCAAAAGCATTGATTGAGACCTAAACGGCCTCCAATTACGAGGGGCAATGGCTGACTTCTCCTATCTCAACTTCGACGTACAGATACAACGCGCCGACGGGGGCTACCGCCTGGTTGTGGAGGCACCTTCGGGCGAAAGCATACGCGCGCCCTTCGAGCTGCCCTTCTCCGAGCTTGAGCTTGAGAACTTCATGCTCAAGGCGGGTCCCACGCGGCGGGGCGTGCGGCGCGTCGAGACATCCGAGGTGGACGCCGCCAAGCGCTTCGGGGAGAAGCTCTACGCCGCCCTGTTCACCGCCGACGTGCGCAGCGCCCTTCAGAGCAGCCTCGACCAGGCCCGCCAGCGTGGCGAGTCGGGCCAGGACCGCGTGGGGGTGCGCCTGCGCCTCCGCCTGGTGGACGTGCCCGAGTTAAGTGGTGTGCCCTGGGAATACATCTACAACCCGGCCCTGAACCGCTTCCTGGCGCTCTCCACCGAGACGCCCCTGGTGCGCTACCTGGACATGCCCGAACGCATCCGCCCCTTGCAGGTGGTCCAGCCTTTGCGCGTGCTGGTCATGCTGCCCGCGCCCAGCGATTACCCCGCCTTGGACGTGGAGCAGGAGTGGCTCAACCTGAAAACCACGCTCGCTGACTTGCAGCAGGCGGGCCTCGTTGAGCTAGAACTGCTTGAGGTGTCCACGCTAACGGGCTTACAGAGGCAGTTGCGCCGGAACAACTACCATATCTTCCACTTCATCGGGCACGGCGCTTTCGACCGCAACGCCGCCGATGGGCTGCTGATCCTGGAGGACGAGGATGGCCGAGGGCGCGCGGTGAGCGGGCAGGACATGGCGCTGCTGCTGCACGACCACGCTTCGTTGCGGCTGGCCGTGCTCAACGCCTGCGAAGGTGCGCTCTCGGCCCTGGACGACCCCTTCGCGGGCGTGGCCCAGAGCCTGGTGCAGGGCGGCCTACCCGCCGTCATCGCCATGCAGTTCGAGATCACCGACCGCGCGGCTATCGTCTTCGCTCACGAGTTCTACCGGGCCATGTCCGACGGTTACCCGGTGGACGCCGCGCTCACAGAGGCCCGCAAGGTGATGCTGACGGAAAGCCGGGGCAGCGGCCTGGAGTGGGGCACCCCGGTGCTGTACATGCGCTCGCCCGATGGCCGCATCTTCAACCTGGAGAAGCGCCCGCAGCCGGCCGCAGCAATTGGCTCCACTCCTGATGGCACCCAGGCAGAAGCTCCCAGGAGGCATGAGGAGCCAACAAGCGTCGCCAGGAAGCAAGAGCCTGTTGAAGCCGCGCCCTCAGCCACCAGGCCGCAGGCAGAGGTCCGTAGTGCGACCACAGTGCCGCAAAGCACGTCCGCAGCAGCTAAGGCCGAAGAACCTTCTCCCACACGCGGCACAGAAACGCCCATCCGCAAGCGAAACACACTCCTGCTTCCTATCGTGCTTGCTATTGTGGTCGTGCTTGCTGCCGCTGGCGTGCTGTTCTTCACGATGCCCAGGGGTGGAAACACTACACCAACTTCTCCTGCGCAGGTGCCTGCCGAAGCTTCGGCGCACTACAGTCAAGGCGTAGCGGCCTGGGATACAGGTAACGTGGACACGGCTGTTGCCGAGTTTTCGGAGGCGATACGGCTAAAGCCCGACTATGCCGACGCGTATAAGTATCGCGGCTTAGCATACCGTTTCCAGGAGAAGTATAGCCCGGCTATTGCCGACTTTACCCGGGCGATAGAGCTTGTACCAAGTGACGGGACGGCATACATGGAGCGCGGGACCACCCACTTGTACTCAGGCAACTACGATAGCGCCATTACCGACTTCAATCGCACTATCGAGTTACTACCTACCCTTCCAGATCCTTTCTTCAACCGTGCCCTGATTTACCTGGAACAACGTGAGTACGACAAAGCGATAGAGGATCTCAGCAGGGTGGTCGAATTGCAGCCTACGTGGCAGGATGCGTACTACAAACGCGGGCAGGCCTACGCGAGCAAATCGGACTACGAAACGGCTATACAAGACTACACACAGGCGATAGAACTGGCACCTGATAACGCGGCTACCTTCTATTTCGACCGGGCCGAAGCCTATCGCCTACAGGGCGACAACGCCAACGCTATTGCAGATTACCAGGCTGTTATAGAGCAGACTGACGACGACGCGTTGCGAACTGAGGCGACCAAGCTGTTGAACTTACTGGAGAGCAAGTGATATAGCTCGTCGCTAGCCGCCGACAGTTCAGTAACAGCAAAGACAGGGGGCCGCGATTGGCCCCCTGTCTTGTACCTGAGTTGTGTAACTAATAGGTGCCGCTACTTCCTGGCCGGGGTTTCGCAGCCTGGGAAGAAGGTGTTAGCCACAATCTTGGAGGCTTGCCCTCTCGTTACCGGGGCGTTCGGACGGAAGTATGGCCTGTTGCCCGGCTGGCAGGGTTCCCCGGTGCTTCCACAGGGGTAGCCACTCATCACGTTTAGTGCTGACAGCCTCTCGATGAACTGGTAGAAGGGGGAGCTTGGCGGCACGTCCTCGTACGTCTGCCCCGTCATTTCTGTCGTTATACCCGCCGCGTTAGCCACAATCTTGGATAGCTGGCCTCGTGTGGCGTTGGCACCGGGGCGGAAATACGGTCTGTTACCCGCCTCACAGGGCTCACTTGGTAGCAGCCCACAAGGGTACCCGCTCATGTGGCCTTCGTTGGTCAGCCTCTGTATGTAGTCGTAGAAGGGAGAACCCTCCGGTACGTCCTCGAAGATGCGCTCGCCTGGAGGATCGTTCAGCCCGGCACTCTGAGACACAATCTTGGCTATCTGGCCCCTTGAGATCTGCGCGCTTGGCCTGAAGTATGGATCGCCGCTGGTGCCGCACGGCTCATCGGCAGCACCGCACGGGTAGCCGCTAACGATGCCACGACATGCCAGGCACCTCACCACCGAGTAGAAGGTGTAGTCGGCGGGCACGTCCTGGAACTGGATGGGGCAGGCCGTGGGCATAGTGGTAGCGGTAGCCATAGGCACTGGGGTCCGGGTGCGTGTCGCGGTCGGGGGCACCGGGGTTGGGGTAGGGAAGGTCGAGCCTTCAGGCAGGTAATTTGCGCCGCCAACAAATTGCGCGGCGTTGGCGGCCCCCTGCGTCCAGATTGTGAAGAGCAGGGTAGCAAAGACGAAGGTTATACCCGCGGCGGCGCATAGGTTGCGCAGGAGTTGCAGCCCGCCCGACGGCCTGGGGTATTGCGCCTGCTCCGAGAGATCTGATTCCAGCATACAAAACTCCCTCACTTGATATATGTAGTGGTATAAGGCTGGACCTGGAAAAGAAGGGGGAAGAACTATCCAGCATGTAACTGGGAGGACCGCCAGTTTGTATCTCAGTATACCATCGTGTGTCAATAACCGGCGTGTGTCAATAACCGGCGTGTGTCAATAACCGGGCGGCCTTCCCACGTGCTGTATCATGCCTGGTATGAGCAAGAGGGTAAGGCAAGGACTCCCCTTACAAGCCTGACTCGCCGTACCGCAAGCATGACAACAAGGCGCTTGAATGACCCCCACAGAGCAGCCACAACCCACGCCAGGCCCCAGCGAAGGTCTCACACCGCCCGCGAAGTGGCCGTGGAGGCTTTTCCTGGTGTGCCTGGGGCTGTTTGTGCTCACGTCGCGGGGGCATACAGGCTCGGTTGACGAGGAGTCGTTGATATACGCCTCCTCCAGGGTGGTACAGGACGCCACGAAGCTGCTCAACTTCAGCCTGCCTATTCCCGTGCCCGCCCGCGTGGGCACCCAGGTATTCACCAGCTACGAGCCGGGGCAGCCCGTGGTGGCGATACCTTTCTACCTGGCCGGTAGCCTGCTGGCCGCCTTCTTCCCCCTAGAGTCGCATACGTACGTCACGCGCCTGGTGGTCACGTTATTCGGCGCGCTCGTAACGGCGGTCACGGTGGCACGGCTCTACCAGTTGGGGCGGTTGCTCGGCCAAAGCGAGAGAGGGGCCACCTTCATGGCGGCCACCTACACGGTGGGCACCTTCGCCTGGCCCTATGCTCGCACCTTCTTTCGGGAGCCTCTAGTCGGGCTGGCCCTGGTGTCAGCGGCCTACGCGCTTGTCCGCTGGCGCGAGCGTCCTTCCTGGCGGCTGACCCTGGCAGGCTGGGGCTGGGTGCTCCTGGCGGTCACGACCAAGCTGGCTGCGCTGGTGGTGCTGCCCGTGTTTGCCGCGTATTTCGCAGGCAGTTATTTGGTGCGCAGAAGGGCGCGCGGTAGGGATTCCGGGTCTGAGACGCGTGCTACAGGGGGAGGCCGGGTACCAATAGGTGGTTGGGTGGTCGCGCTGGTCCTGGCCGTGGCGATTCTGGCTGCCGGTGGCCTGGTACTCCAATCCCGCTGGGCGGACATCGGGCCTTACCTGGACCGGGGCGGTCTCCTCAGAGGCGATCTTTCCTACGTACCGCTCGCCTTCTACGGGCTAACCCTCAGTCCGGGGAAAGGGCTGCTAATCTTCGCTCCCCCCGTGCTCGCGGGGCTGGCCGGGTTTTACCTGCTCTTCCGGCAGCGGCGGTCCGAAGCCCTCTTGTTTGCCGCCCTGGCCGCCAGCTTCCTGGGCATCTACAGCTTCAACACAAGCTGGCATGGTGGGGCTACATGGGGGCCGCGCTACCTGCTGCCGGTGCTCCCGTTCCTGGTAGTGCCCGTGGGCGCGCTGGTGCAGGCGCTCTGGTCCGCCAGGCACGGTATGCGAGCGCAAATAGGATTGGCCCTCGTGGGCACCCTGGTGGTGGCCGGGGCGCTGGTGCAGGTGGCCGCTATAAGCGTGGACCCCATCAACTACTACATGAGGGCCTTCGAGCGGCGGCCGCTGACTATGGAAGGTGGACCGGCTTACTTGCAGGAGATACATTTCGACCCCGCTTTCTCGCCAGTTACCGGGCACCTTGCCCTCGCCGCAGAGTACGCGGGCAACCTCGTAAGCATGCCCAACCACTTCCGGCAGGTGCCGTTCGCCAGGGACGACTACCTGCAATACTTCCGCGAGGCAAAGTCGCTCGATTTCACGCTCGTGCACTTTTACGAGTGGTCGAGGGCACCCAGGTAAGGATGAGGATTACAGTGAACGTCAGGCTGAATTGCGAGATGCGAGAAGAACGCGCCTGGGCCGTAATCACGGTGCAGGACGAGGGGCCGGGCATACCGGCGGATATACTGCCAAGGCTGTTCACCCGCTATGCCGCCGGGGCGGAGTCCACCGGCCTGGGCCTGGGGTTGTACCTGGCGCACAATAATAGTATAGTCGCGGCTCATGATGGTACGCCCACAGCCGAGTCCGAGCCGGGCCGGGGCGCTACCTTCCGTATGTCGCTACCTTTGATTTCGGCCATCGTACGGTAATCAAAGGCGCACACTTTTAGACGCATCAATTCTGAGGCCTGAACACCGCTATTTTCTCCAGTCCCAACAGAAAACCACCAGAATGGGGTCATTCTGCGAAGTGACGCCCGTCGATTGAAATCGAGGGCTACAGTTTGCAAAGTCCCTGCGGGACTACCACGTCTATAAGGTCTTTCCAGGTTCTCCAGGATGAAGCAGTCTGCCGCAGGGCAGACTTCGCAAGGTGTAGCCCTCAATTTCAATCGACGGGCGTCTCTCATGCACCCCTAACGTGTATACGATTTCCTGTATCTCTGCTGTCCATAATGATCGTTCCCTGAGAAAACAGTACAACCCTATTGACATTTCTTGGTGCGGGTGATAAGCTACTGAAAAGAGGTTCCTTACAGGACCGGTACGTTACAGCACTACGGTATAGTCCCGCCACAATCTAATTCACCCAAGGCTGAATGGAGCTATATGAGGCTCCTATATTGCGTTGGGTCAGGAGTTGCGCCACCATGTCCGACCAGACTAGGACTTCTGACAACGACCCGCTGCACTCTATGAGCCTGGCAACACTTATTTGTGTGGAAGCCGCCCAGCTTTACAAACAGGTAGAGCCTGCCACGGGCGCGGAGGACGCCGAGGCCACCCGAGGCAGCGCCAGCTCGCTAGTGGACGCGCTGGAACAGGCGATGGTCGATCTTGGCTACTCACGCACCGAATTGCAGAGGATATGGATGGTGTTCCTGGCGGGTCACAGGGCGGCGGCCCGAGCGGCTGACCGGCTGCCGCTGTCGGAGGAGAAGTTCACCGCAGCCCTATCGGCACGCAAGCACGTATGCCCCTTGCAGGACGAGGACGGCTGCGTAATCGGCTCGTTGGTGGAGCAGCAATTCCAGGGAGAATAGTTGGAATTGCGAATTTCGAATTTCGAATTGCGAATTTAGCAGGTATCTAAGCAAATTCGCAATTCGAAATTCCAATTTCCAAATCCAACCATGGCCTGCCGTGTGGCGGGCCTTCTTTGTTGGTGCAATCCGGGGCTGTGCTCGGAGCGTAGCTTTCTTGTCAGTCGGTGAGTTGGGCGATGGTGAGCAACAATTGGTCTATGTCGAAGGGCTTGCGCACCAGGGCCGCATGAGGGTAATCGTTGAGGTTGAGGTGCTCCGCCAGCGCGGTCATGAGCACGACCGGCACCTCCTTGTGCAGGGGGTGGCCGGCGAGGTGGCGGCAGAGGGATAGGCCGTCAAGCTCCGGCATCAAGATGTCGCAGAGGACCAGGTGGGGGTGCACGGCGTCCATCGCGGAGAGGGCCTGCTTCCCGTTCGCGGCGCACACGACCCGGTAACCGGAGTCCCTCAAGAAACCGCTCAACAGGTCGGCCAATTCTTCCTCATCCTCCACGATAAGGACCGTCTTCATGCCAAGTGCACGCCTACCAGCAGCAGAATAAGAGTCCGACTCAGCAATTGGCGTGCCTAAGAGAGCGCTTTCCCACCGTGTGATGGGGCGTGGATGCTCCCTGCTAGATTATCAGGAACCAAACTCCATTTTGTCATTCTGAACGCAGTGAAGAATCTCGTCCTTCAGCACCCAAGTTGCCCCTTTCTCATGCCGCACTCTCCCAAAGGAAAGGGGAAACATCGGGGTAGTGGGCGAGATTCTTGGCTACACTCAGCAGGCATCTTGCAAGTAAGTACCAGTACCAGGACCAATAGAAGCCTTGTCATTCCTCACTTCGTTCGGAACCAGGTGAGTAGAGAAGTTGTTGCATTGTGCGTATAACAGTGGCCTTGCCGCCTTTTTTCCTGGCAACAGAGTGCGAGAGCCACCTGATTCCTTATTACGTTCGGAATGACAAGGCTACTGTCGGTCCTGTTGATGGTACTTACTTCCAAGATGCACCACTCAGGATGAGAGGGGTGGAGCTTGGTACATCATGAGCGACTCTGGTACAGTGACGGAGCACAGGCACAGCAATTGCGTCTCGGTTCGACACAATGATGGCAGCCGCTGTTCAGTTAGATAAACATCATCAAATGTAGGATAATAGAGAGGTAGCAAGAAGTTTTCGGTAGTGGAAGGTCTACGCTCGATGGATGTAGTGAAAACTAACGGTAGGGACACTCACAGCAGCCTTGAGGCGCGGAATAGCGAGCCAACAGAGGCCCACGAGCAGATCGTCACCACAAAGGGCCTGACGAGGCGATACGGGGCCTTTACGGCGGTGGATGGCATCGACCTGGAAGTTCGGTCCGGGGAGGTATTCGGCCTGCTTGGGCCGAACGGCGCGGGCAAGACCACCACGATAAAGATGCTGGTGACGTTGCTCCCGCCGAGCGCCGGCCACGCCTGGGTAGGGGGCTTCGACGTTCAGCGGCAGTCCGACAACGTGCGCCGCTTACTGGGATATGTGCCCCAGGCCCTGTCCGCCGATGGTAACCTCACGGGCAGGCAAAACCTGGAGGTTTTCGCCAAGCTATACGACGTGCCCCGTGCCGAGCGCCGGGACCGCATTGACGACGCGCTGCACTTCATGGGCCTGAGCGAGTCTGCCAACAAGATGGTCAGCACCTACTCTGGAGGTATGATACGCCGCCTGGAGATCGCCCAGACGCTTATACACCGCCCCAGGCTGCTCTTCCTCGACGAGCCTACCATCGGCCTCGACCCGGTAGCCCGCCGCGCCGTCTGGGAGCACCTGGCCACCCTGCGCGAGCAGTACGGCACCACCCTCTTCGTCACGACACACTATATGGAAGAAGCCGAGGAGCTTTGCACCCGCATCGCTATTATGAACCGGGGCAAGATAGTGGCCCTGGGCGTGCCTGACGCCCTCATAGACGCCGTCGGCACGCACGACGCCACCCTGGAAGACGCCTTCGCCCACTTCACCGGCGACAGCATAGAGTCGGGCGGCACCTACCGCGACGTGCGGCAAGCGCGAAGGACCGCGGGAAGACTCAGGTAGTGTAGTTCGACTACTTAGAAGACAGATGTGCTACATTGAAGTGGAGGCTCATATGTTATAATCTGTGCGGCAAGTTCACTGCTGTTATTGGAGATTGGTAAATCAACATTCAGTAGAAGGTTCACAGAATGCAGGAATGGAATGATAGACAACCTTATCAGTATAAATTGTGTCGTATTGGATACCTGCCCTCATGTGCTCTTACTGCCGACAGACTAAAAGATCTACAAAAGCTCTTCTCAGACCAACTGAGACAGATGTCTTATCCTGATCGTACGTCCAGACAAGCATCTCAAATATCTGACGCGGCGGGAGATTCCGAACGATTATTACAGCGATATCGTGCGCTTTCTGAGGTTGTTCAGCCTGCATCTTCACCTGTAGGAGGACAGAGTAAGGCGAAAATAGCAGCAGGTACGAGACTGACCAAGAGTGCTGACCTCCCTTATGAGGATGTTCCGACCTTACGTAGTGGGAAGAAAGAACGAAGAACGAGTCAAGATTGGACAGGCGACGTTGACTTAGTACTTCGGAATATAGGTGAGAGATTAGGTACCACGTTGAACAACGATCCAAGTGGGGGTGTGACCTACGAGTACATAGTGCAAAAAGGTAATGATCGCGAGGTATGGAATAGGCCGGAATCGGAGACGGATGTTCCTAATGGAGAAATCGTGGCCGTCAGGATGACTTTATCCTCACCGATGGGCGCGTTTCAAGTCCGGCTTGGACACTGGAGTGCTGTTGACGGATCCCTAAAGCATCCTCAGAGCGTGAATTCTTTTGTCGCTTGTTCCAATGACAAGAACGTTGTAAGTGGTATTAATGAAGAATTGGTTGGAATCCTCGCCCCCTGTCTAAAGCCCTGGAATGATCGTCTTCGTGGTCTAATTGGTTATGCTCTCCTATGTGCACTTCCACTGGTGGCTCTCGCTGCTTGGATATTAGGGTTCCTAGATCCTGTATGGTTAACCACAACTTTTGCAACGTCTCTGTTATTTATCATCTTGTATAGCTTCGTTAGGTTCAGGTTGTTTCCTGTATTTGAATATGTCGGTACGAGCAGAATACCGCGATCAGCAAGTGAACGCCAGTTTTTGTTTATAGCGATTCTATTTGTTGTCCAGGCTATTGTTAATGTTAGCCTTAACCTGCTGGCGAACTGGCTAACTAAGGTCTGGTTCGATACACCGTGATTGCGTTTGAGCTTTTGATAAGATAGGAGACTCACTATGACAGTGGCAGATGAGGGAATAGTTTACCAAGAGCTTTTCAATGTGATCAGAATGTATTCAGGGATGGATCAGCATCATCAGGTGAAAGCTCTTGATCTCATTGAACAGAACTATACGCCCTTTAACAACTTACCAATGGAGGAAACCAGAGAAGTTGTCGAGTATATTTTTAGCAGTAACGGATTTGCAATCTTCGTTGGCGGGCGTCCGTCTCTGGTAGGTGTCAGTACCATTGTTACGGTTGCAGAATGGGGAGGCTACAAGGAATGGGGAACTCGTCTACTATTGAGAGTATTGCGTGCACTGATTCGACAAGCAGAACCGGGAAGTAGCTTCTATCCGTCTATTGATTCCATCGTAGATGGAATGCAATCTGTCACGAAGGGTCTCCAACAACTTAGCTGGCTTGGAAGTTATCCCGATCCGACCGAAGATGCTTATGACTACGCAGATGAAGATTCTTTAGCAGATGCCGCTGGTCATGACGCTGTTTGAGGAACTAAATGGCGCTGGCAGTATAGGTGCCCGTGGTGGCACAACTTAGAATATTGACCTTGAAGGCAAAACATCAGAATGGAAACATATCAACGTTTTATTAATGTTACTGGGTGGTTGGAGGGGGCCGCCAGCTATATCAGGAAGGCGATAGCCATATCCGAGATGGAGGTGCAAAAGCTCCTGCACGACCAGTGGGATATCTTCACGCGCTCGATACAGCCTGTGCTGTGGCTCCTGCTGTTCGGCGGGGTGTTCGGGAGGCTGCGGATACTGCCCCCGGAGTACGGCAGTTATCTCGACTTCGTAGCGCCCGGCATCCTGGCCCAGTCGGTCATGACCATCGCCATCTTCCAGGGCATCATGCTCATCTGGGAGCGCGACCAGGGCACGTTGCAGAAGTACCTCGTCAGCCCCATGCCCCGCTCGACGTTGGTGCTCGGCAAGGGGCTGGGCGCGGGCGTGCGCGGCATCATTCAGGCGCTCACAATATCGTTGCTGGCCGCCATCATGGGCGTGCACCTGACGTTGAACCCTCTCAGGTGGTTTGGGGTGGTGCTGTTCTTGTTGCTGGGCGCTCTCTTCTTCTCCAGCCTGTCGCTGTTGATAGCCGCGCTCGTGCGCAACAGAGAGCGCGTGCAGGGCCTCGGCCAACTGATCCTGATGCCGCTCTTCTTCGCCTCCAACGCCCTCTACCCGGTAGACATCATGCCCTCCTACGTGGCGGCGCTGGCGAGCTTCAACCCCCTCAGCTACATGGTAGACGGTCTGCGGGGCCTCATGATAGAGGGTGCGACCTGGCACTTCAGCCTGGGCGTTGACCTGGCGGTGCTGGCGCTAGCTAACGTGCTGATCGTCACCCTGGCCGCGCGCACCTATCCGAGGGTGGTGCAGTAAGCTACAGCGTCGAACCTCGGAAGAGTAGTGGCGCGGCTCAATAACCACCTTGGTCCAAGGCCGAGGCTGTATCGCAGTTGGTTTTGCGCCAATCTAGGCGACCACTCTGCCACCCTGTCATCCTGAGTGTAGCGAAGGATCTCAAATATAACGCAGGCCGCTGTGCTGGACGTCTTCTACCATTGTCCCTACATTCAACAGCGTCCCTACTCACCTTCTTGAGATTCTTCGCTGCGCTCAGGATGACAGGGGCAGTCCTGGGTGCTGCCCTTCTGCATTTGGCATAGCCCTGACCTCTCACACTGCTTGACTTTCAGCGTCCCTAAAGGTCCTTCTCCTCTGCCAGGCCAAGTGGACTTAGCTCTCCACTCGCTACGCGTAGGTTAAGCACATCCATCCGCCGGTATTCCACATATGCGAACAACTTGTGGAACTAAGTGACATAAGTGTATAAGTGGGGGTATTCCGTGGATAAGGGGCTGAACATGTGTATAAAGGATGTGCTTTGGATGCGGATGCGGATGTGAACAGCCCCGAAGCATCCAAAACGGATGTGTACGCGCGAGTGTACCGGCTGGTGCTTAAACCGCCTGAGTTGCACATCCCCGCTCGAATGGATGTTCAGAAGACTCGCCGGCCGTGCATTAAAGAGGCGATTTATGAACCGGACATCCGGCCACGGATGCAGCCGATTCAGGCGTGAATCGGGAAGTTTTCCACGGATGCACACTGCCTACTGCAACGGCGGCTGAGTTTAATATCTTTAAGAAAGTTTAAAAGTGGTATCCTCCCGTGGAAAACGGTGGAAAGCCAACAAGGCCGGTCCGGCTGGGATGCCCCATATTTTTGCCCTTGCATCCCGACTGTTTCTCCAATCGACCAAGTTAAAGCCCTGTGAAGCCGGATGCAGGTAAACATCCAAAGTTACGCATCCGAAAATCCAAAATCCGCAAACAAGGAACCGTCCAGAAGGTGCGCCGGCGGCGGTCCGGGCGGCGATGGTGGAAATGAAGCGGCCGCGAAAGTAGTGCCGAACTGAGCTAGTCAGGGTTGCGCCAGGCGCGGTTTGGAGGCATCCCACAGGGCTTGTGGATAAGCATGCTGAAATTGTGCAAACCTATGGATGCCATGCCTGAAGTGCTATAATTGCCCCACTGTATAAGTTGGAGGGCTATCCCCTCCAGAACCAAAGGACACCGAGTACTGGTTGCGGCCGGGGCCACGCCCCTTCCCATACGCAGTGCTCACTACTCATCGAGAAGGGGCACCAATGAAGGTATCGTGTTTGCAGGAGAACCTGCACAAAGGCCTCCAGACCGTGGGCAAGGCAGTGGCTAACAAGACCACCTTGCCCGTGCTCAACAACATCTTGTTGCAGACCGACGGCGGCAGGCTAAAGCTCACCGCCACCAACCTGGAAGTGGGCATCACCCACTGGATAGGCTGCCAGGTAGAATACGAAGGCGCGATCACGGTCCCGGCCAGGCTGCTGATCGATTTCGTCTCCTCCCTACCAAACGACCGCATCTCCATGACGCTGGACGAGAAGACCCGCACCCTCAACCTCAAGTGCGCTCGCTACGAGGCCAACATCAAGGGCATCTCGGCCGAGGAGTTCCCCATCATCCCGGAGGTGACCGAGACGCCCATCGCCAGGATAGCCGCCCCCATGCTGAAAGAGATGGTAGGGCAGGTGGCGTTCGCGGCCTCCGGGGACGAAAGCCGCCCGCAGCTATCGGGCGTGTTCGTGCAGATAGAAGGTCGCGAGATGATCATGGCGGCGGCTGACGGCTTCAGGCTGGCCCGCAAGGTCACGCAGATCGGCACGCCGGTGGAGCATGCGATCAAGCTGATCATCCCGGCTCGCTCGATGGTGGAGCTTGCCAGGGCACTGCCGGACGACGAGGGCGAGGAAGCGGAGCCTGTAAGCATCGTGGTCACTCCCAACCGCAACCAGGTGCTGTTCCGGCATGACAACCTGGAAGTGACCTCCCGCCTGGTGGACGGCAACTACGTGGACATCAACCGCGTCATCCCCGCCGACTGGGGCACCCGCACAGTTATGTCTACCACAGACCTGGTGAAGGCGGTGCGCATCGCCTCCATGTTCGCCAAGGACTCGGCCAACATCGTGCGCCTGCAAGTGGAGCCGGGCAACGACCTCACTCCGGGCGTGGTCACTATCTCGGCCAATGCCGCCGAGGTGGGCGACAACGTGAGCCAGCTTGACTGCACGGTAGACGGCGAAGGCGGGCAGATTGCCCTCAACGGCAAGTACCTGCTCGACGTGCTGAACGTGCTCAACACGGGCCAGGTGGCGCTCGAAACCAAGACCTACCAGTCGCCAGCGGTGGTCAAGCCGGTGGGCGAAGACGGCTACCTGCACGTGGTGATGCCGATGTACCTGCCGAACAGGTAGACAAAGCAATCTCTTTGTGTTACTGGAAGCATAATATTGCCTCGACAGCAATATTATGCTTCCTTTTTGTTACGAGACTGTTATGCTTCCAATCTTTTTGAAGCTCAGGTGTGCCTAGAGCGTAATCTTCCGGGGTTACTCCACTACCAGGGTCAAGAGGGAAGCATCTGCGCGAACCTGGTACGCTTGACGTCAAGTTCGCGCAACAAGGTCAACCGTTTCAACTACTTGGCAAGTACGGCACGCGGATGCTCCAGGCTAGCACTCACCCTGGTCCCTGACGCTGCCCAGCCACTAACCGCAAACGATGCGGCAGCAAAGAGGAACAAAGCTGTGTACCCCAGGCCAGGCTGCGCCGTGTTTGCCCAGTCTATGAGCGGCCCTACCAGGCCCGCGGCGGCTGCTGCTCCGGCCGTGCCGAAATTCGCCAGTCCAAAGAAGCGTGCGGCCTCAGCTACGGGCACCAGGTCGGCGGTCAGCGCCCAATTCGCCCCCGCGAATGCCGCAGTGCCAATCGCCATCAGCCCGCCGAACAGGAAGATCTGCAATGCACTCTGGGCGACGATAAGCAACGTCACTCCTGCGATGCTTAACACCACTCCACACAGCATCAAGGGCACACGCCCGAACCTGTCGGCGGCCCAGCCCGCCGGAATACTTCCAATTACTGTAACCAATGCGAGGCCGGCCAGCAACATACCGGCTTCGTCACTGGCGTGCTCGGGGTCCAGGCTCAGCCTGTCAACGATAAAGAACAGCCAGAACCTGCTGACGCTGTACGCGCCGAGCAGAAACAGGAACCGGCAGGTAACGAGCCAGGCGAAGGCTCGATGCTGTCGCAGGTCTAGACGGAATGCATCCACCACCGTAACACGCTCGGCTCTAGGGGCCGCAGCACTCGTTGGTTCCCTCACCAGGGCCACAGTAAGCAAGAAGGTGAGAACTATGGTGGCGGCCAGGGCTAACAGCGCCGGAGTGAGCTGTCTTCCTTCGAGGAGTTGGCCCAGCAGGGCAAAGCCGACCAGCGCGCCCCCAATATCCATCAGGCCCTTGAACCCGGAGGCAGTACCCCGCAGCTTGGGAGGCACCAGGTCGGGAATGAAGCCCTGCTGCGCTGCCTGCGCTACGCTGCCCGCTACCTGTACAAACACAAAGCCGAGGCATAAACCTAAAAGACCTGGCGCGCCTCCGAAGGCAGCCAGGCTTATGAGCACCAACACGACCCCCAGTGCAAGGCTACCTCGGCGGCCCCAACGAGGGCGTAGCTGATCGCTAAGGTTGCCGGCGATGGGTTGGACCAGCATAGCCAGGAGCAAACCCACAAAGGTGAGCAGTCCCAGGAAGGTAGCCCTGGACTCCTCGTCCGTCATGGTGAGTAATTGGCTTGGCAGTACCAGGGTGGTAATGCCGTCGGACAGCATGCTAAGCCCTAGCCAGAAGATGCTGATGCCGAACAACAAGCGGACACGCCGCATCAAACTTTCTCCTCGCCGGGTATTACATATGCGTGGCTGCGTCCTCACCTACTTACCTTGAAGATGGGCGAAGTACCCATGCTTGACAGCAGGTAGACCTACCTAGCCGACTTTACGGAAGATAGATCAGGTGAAACTGGTAGTCTATAAGCTCATCGGTGTCCAGGTTTACCAGGAAGTTGGAAGTAATAGCGCCCGTGGCTGCCTCGAATGTGCCCGTCCCGCTATCTACCCGCCACATGACGGTACCTTGGCTGAACCCCTCCGCATCAGGTGGCCCAAGCAGAGAGCCAGCCCCAATACTGCTGAAGCTGAGGGTATTATCCTCACCGGCGAAGTTGATAGTTCCCCACTCGAAGAATAGCTGCCCTGTATGGTCTACCACGGCGGTGTTCGTCATGACCGCTGTCTGGCCCTCCACCGCATCGAACGTCGCTGCGACCCCATCCGGGCCTATCACGCTCGTGATCTGAACGCTCGGAGCAGTAGCCTGCGGCGACGGCACTTCAGTAGACTTAGGAGCGCGGTAGAACCTCAGAGCGTAGGTTATCCTCTGCATGGGTCTTCCTTTCTCATGGGAGTACATGCCCTAGCGCCGGTGGGCCTACTTTCAGGGATTCACCGGCTGGTACTCAAAGCTGGGGCCTGCGGTAGTGCCGTTGCCCAGGTCAACAGCCATGAGATCCATAGCCTGCTGCTTGAGGCTCTCCATTATGCCGATAGCGTCTCCCAACCTGTCCGGTTGACCGTTGAAGGTGTCGTGCAACGCGTTCAAGAGCGTGGTGTAGCTGTAGTTGAAGGTATCGCAAAGCGTGCGGGCCATCGAGCCGTCCGGGTAGTCGGCTGCCTTGGGATTCTGGACCACAGGCTGGACCCCGCCCGCATCGAATGGAATTGGATCGCCGCCGTACACGTACTCCTCGTCGGGCGTAGGGTTGGGAGGAGGATTGGGGTTGGGTATGAGAGTCTTGCCGTGGTATATCTCAGCGAAGCGGTAGTAATGTGCCAGGTCGTGCTCCAGGTCCAGCGGGGAAGTGGGCGTGCCCTCTCCCTGCTCGACAATCAGGTCGATAGCGGCCAGCGCCTCGCTCGATTTGGTGATGGGCTGTACGCCGGGATAGTAGTCACCCAGAGGCACCTGGTGCGCCGGGTCGCCAACAAAGATGCTGTCTCCAAACTGCACTATCTGCGCCTTGATGGCGGCGTAGAACTCTCCTATGGTGGCATACTGGGGAGCGGCCCGCATTGCTTCATCCCGGAAGTCCAGCGGATCCTCCGGCTCTTCGATCTCCATGAACACGTCCTCGACCAGGTCGATGGAGAACCCGGCAAGCGGTACCGTCAGCCCGGAGTCGACACCGCCGGGCAGCGGTCCCGGATAACTCGGGATGAACCCAGGCCGGTTGATGACCGGAGAACCGCCTATGGCGTTGAGGATGTTGGACGCGAGTGCCATGTGCAACATCTCCTCCACCACGACAGACTCGATGAGAGCGCTGATAGCCTGGTTAGCGCCCGGCTTTATCGAGTAGAGCGCGTACAGGTAGGTAGGTATCGTCGAATGTTCCAGCATGATGGCTTGTTGCAGCGCGTCCTTGAGGCCATCAAGAGTGTCCAGGCCCTCGAGTAGCTCACGCTTAAGCTTTATCACGACAAACCTCCTCGGCGTATCAAGTATATGGTGTCAGGGCTAATCGGCTGCGGCGGCAACGAGACGTCGCTTGAGGGCAGCCGTCTTGCCGCCCTGCAACTGGTATTTGGACCCCTCATCTACGACTTCGGCCTCAGGTGCCACGGCGGCCCGCGCCAGCGCCTCCAGGGCCTCATCAGCATGTGGGGGGGGTGGGGTGCCAAGTAGGGGCTTTCCATCGGGGCCGGTCTCGTTGAGCCACCGGATGATCGTATCATGCTTCGAGGTTGACAGGTCGCGAGTGACCGGCATCAGGTTAGGATTGTCTTCCTCCAGGTTGAAGGCCAGGCGGAGTAGGTCCAGGTTCTCGCACACCGAGTCGTAGTCGGCCAGGTTGAGGAACGTGCCCATTACGGGGTACAAGTTGGCGTACTGCTGGAAGATCGGCTGCAAGCTGCCCCACCATGTGGGTGGCTCGTCGGACGTGAAGGCATCCCACACCAGGAGGCTGATGAAATTCCACGGGTTCGCGTCGTCTGCGACTCCGCCCAGAGTGGGCCGTATGCCATATACCTGCCCATCAATGTAACCGCGCGGGTTGCCTGGATCGCTCGCCTGTACAGTGGCGGTTGCCACTCCATCCGGCCCGGTAGGCACACTTGCGTCAAAAGTCAACGCCGTTGCAGGCACCCCCGGCGTAGGCAGGCCCCTGCCACCCTGGAGTTGGTCGTTATAGAAGCTTAGATTTACATTGGTCCCCGCCGCCACCGGCTGGCCGAAGCGGGTGGCGGCCAGATTGACTTCTGCGGACTCACCCGGATCGAGGCGGAACACAAACTGGTCCGCCCTCACGTTCAGGCCATCGGAGGCTTCGGACGCGGTCGCGGTAAGCTGGGTACTGCCCTGCGCGCCGGCAAGCACCACCAGAGGGTTGGTAGCGATAGCCTGAAGCTCTTGAGGAGTCAGATTACGGTCGGTAGGCAGGTCCGCTATGCCTGCGGTGGTCTCGTACCAACCATGGGCGCTATAAGGAATGCTGCCAAGTGACACCAGGTTTCCATCAGTGTCGGCATACCCTAGCGACAGTGGGCGAACCGTCACGAGCGGGCCACCCGGTATAGTCGTGGGGAGCGCATTACCCAGGTCGAGTAGCACCTTCCCTCGTTGCTGGTCCACTACGGCTGTGCAGAACCCGATCGTCCCCTGCGAAGGATCCGCATTTTGTGGGGGGTTCTCGCCTATGAATTGCCGGCCAATTACACAGTGCCTTGGCTCGCTTGCTGAAGCCGGGCCGATGGTCCCGACCACACGCCCCCTGGTAAAGTCCGGGGAGGTATAGTCCATATCGTAGCCATCTATGTTGAACTTGATCGAGAGCAGCCCATCGGACGCTGCGTTGCGCAGTTCTGTCAAGAAGGGCGACTGCGAGACATCGCCCCATTCCAGGTTAGTGAGCACCGATTGGTACATCGCACCCAGCATAAAGTCGCTCGCGTTCCTGGCGACGGCGCGCTGCCAGAGGTCCATGAACGAGGCCGGTTCGAAGCGACCCACCATCAGGTTTCCGCCGTTTGGGTCGCAAATGCGTACCTCAAACCCCCATATCCCCGAAACGAGTTGCTGCTCCGGGTCGAGGTCCACCAGCTTCGCGGCTACCCTACGGTCCGAATCGGCTACCAGGTACGTAAGCACCGGGTCGGCCGGGGTCGCCGGGCTACCGTTCGCATACGCTGCCGTGACCTTGCAGCCGATGAACCGCCAATCGGCTGCCCCGCCGGGGTTCCACGAGCCGTTCGGGCGGCCCGGTGTGCCCCTTTGTTGGTACTCGGGCTTAAAGGTGGCGTTGTTGAAGTGGGTGATGTCGTTATTTACCGTAGATGGTGCGGCCTGGAATATGCCTGCGAAGTGCAAGCGCAACGGGTTGAGGTAGCTCATAAACGTCCTTTCACAAGTAGAGCCGTCTGAAGCCTCGGCAACAATGATAGTTCTTTAGTTACCACAAATTAGCCACCAGTATAGATCACAAGGTGATCCGGCCAGTAGCCATAGATCCGCATCCGCATCCGCATATATGTCCGCAGAATCGCGTTGCATGCAAGTGAATACCTGTCCAACACTACAAGAGGCGACTCGTCTGGCGAAAGCGTAGCACAGCGTCGCTGATATGTCAATAGATAATATAGATAATAATTGCCCTAAAAGAGCATTGCCGAACATTTAGGGTGCTCTTACCACTGACTATATTCGGCCGAGTTCCTCAGCTTCGTATCAGGCATGCCTAGCGGGCCAGGCAGGTAGGGCGCACCCATGCGTAATTAGAAGCCATCTCACAAATAGGAATGAGGAGATGAGCACATCAGCTCCATCCTGGTCATTCTGGGCGTAGTAAGGAATATCGTCCCTCAGCACCCAGATAACACCTTTCCTACGGCCACACAGTACCATAAGAAAGAGGGAACATCCCGGTAGAGGACGAGATTCTTCACTGCGTTCAGAATGACAAAGGGGCAGACTCCGTCGCCAGTAGTCCGGGCTGCTATTCAATGAGGTGGCTTCTAAGCTTTTCTGCGAAGGCTGTGCGCAAATCGCAGCTACCCAATACAAGGAGCAGGACTCGCGGCAAGCTTATCCGCCCAGCTTGGACTTGCGGTAAAGTTATGGCTTGAGGCTCGGCAGGTTTATGAGTCAAGTAACGCTTGCATATCAATGGGATGTTTCACGTGAAACATCCCTCCCACTTTGCTCGGATACTCCTTCAACGGTGTTTCACGTGAAACATCCTCACCTGATGAGAAGCTGCGCCTCCTCAGACAATTCGAGCAGGTAATACAATAGCTTCGACTGCCGGTACAGCACTTCATCAAATGGCCGTCCAAACAGGCGCTCCCACACAACATGGCGGCTATCAACCGGCACGTCACGAACCGAGATGAAGATCATAAACAGGTGCTTCAGCGCGCAAAACGCGGCAAACCCGAACCTCACCTCCTCGGCATCCCCTCTCCAACCTGCCTCTCTAAGTCCCGCCAGGTAGCCGCCAAACAGGGCCTCGTCCAAAATGCCTGCCTCGGTGTCGCCAAGCTCCGCCAGGCAGAAACTCTCCCCGAACAAGTCTCCCAGGTCAGTGCCCACCGCACCGTAGCCGGGATAGGCCCAGTCTATCAGGGTCAGCCCCGGCCCTCCGCTCGAATTCTCCCGCGCAAACATGTTCCTTCGCCAGGCATCCAGGTGGCAGAACGTCAGCTGCACCCCGTCCAGGGCGCGAAGCAGCACCTCGCGCCCAGCCCACAGCTTCAGCAGAGGTCCGACAACCGGTACAGGGAACGCAGAGCGCATGAGAGGGTGGTCCCACACACTCGCATCTGCAATGACGTCCCTCACCCAGGCGTTGTGCTCAAGCACACCCCGTGGCGAGCCGGTGCGCACCAGCCAGGAGTAAGCAGGCAGAGGGTGACCCGCCAGGTACGCGCCGTTGAAGCGGCCCAGGCACTCCGCGGCGCGTATATACTGTTCCAGGCCCCACTTTGGAGCGCCCGCCTCCTTCGCTTCCTCCAGCCACAGCCATACGGTGCCGTCTTGGTGCTCCACCGCGTCATAACAGCGCGGGGCACTCACCCCACCTGGAAGGTCATCGAGCAGACCGGACGTGTAGGCGAGGACCTCACGCTTCCAAAAGAGTGGGTGGGCCTCATCTCTGAAAGGGCTTTCCGCCTCTGAAGAACCAGGACTGACAATCTTCAGTATCGAGGACCACGTTACTTCCGACCCCGCATCAAGCGCGCCGCCAACCACCCTGTACACGCCGGCGGTGACCGGTCCCGTGTTAGGACCCGCCGCTTCTAATCGCCAATCAACTACCCGCGCGCCATCGCTGCCAAGCGCCTGCCTTGCCACGGCAGCCACCGTTGTCCGCTCAAGGGCAGGAATCTGCTCCTGCACGCCTCTATCCTGGGCCATTAGCCGTACTCACCTCCAAATCTACATAGTCCTGGTCGTGCCGCAGTAGCATAACAGAAAATATGTTGCCGGAAATCGTGCCCGAGGTGGTATTTAATTGAGGAGATCGCAGGTATAATGGATGTAGGACGATAAATGCACCGCTATACAAAAGTTACCACTCCCCGTAAGTTGTCCCCGCCTGCTGTTCCGCACGATCGGCAACAATTATGGCGACCAAGCACCCGCACGCCATCCTGAACGCACTGAAGGATCTCAGATGCCTACTTGAGCATTGTGCGGAACCTTCAGCGAACGAGTGGTGACGTTCAACAGCCTCCCTATTCAGCTTCTTTTGATACTTCAGTGCGTTCAGGATGACAGGGGAGGCATGGTTCAACAGTCCTACGTTCAAGCACTCCTGGTACTCGCGCTCTAATGCCTTGTAGGGCCACTTACCTTAGGCTATAATGCTAACGCGCCGCCGCGCGATATTCACTCACCGAGGAGGATGCAAGATATGCTTCGCTGGCTTCTACGCCTGCTGTTTGTAGGACTTATTCTAGCCGCCATAGGCTTCGTCGTTTCCCGCCTTATGGGCCAGGACGAAGACTTTGATGATTTTGACGATCTCGAACCCGGTTTTGAGTTCGAGGAGACACCCGTGGAAATAGACGTTCCCGCCGATGATGGAGCGAGCGCGGGTGCCGGTGGCGGTGCCGCAACCGCCGACCTGAACGCCGGGGCTGACTCCGCCAGGGGCGATGACGGTGCAAACGAGGGTGACGAGGGTGACGAAGGTGGGACCGGTACCAAGCTGACCGATATTACCGGTATCGGCCCCGCGTACGAGGCTCGTCTACAGGCAATCGGCATCGAGAGCGTGGACGACTTGTTGAACGCCGATCCCGCCAACCTGGCCGAGCAGTTGGGCGTCATTGGTGGACAGTCGGCAGTCGAGGACTGGCTGGCTCAGGCGCGGCAGTTAGCTGCTGACGGGAGCCAGGGTGCCGACGGCGGCGCGTGACCCCCGAACCGTATCTAATCTCAACTCTATTTAACTAGCTAACCGAATGTCAGTGCCCACACAGGACACATTAGACGCAGCACGCCCACGCCACTTCCGCACGCGTATGATGGGCGTGCTGATCGTCTTAATAGGTTTTATCCACCCAATCATCGGACACTGGATAGCCGACCGCCTGGGCGACGTTGTCATGCGTGTCGCCCACAAATCGCGCCGTGCGGTAATCAACAACATGCACCACGTACTCGGCCCCGTACCCCGCGACGTCCTCAAACGTAATGTCAGGGGTGTCTTCCGCAACCTCGTGCGCGCATACTTCGACCTGTGCCGCGCCCCCAGCCTGAGCAACGAGCAGATCGACCGCATGGTGGACTTCGATGAGAAGGGCTGGGAGCGCGTGGTCGAGTTGCACGAGCAAGGCAAGGGCATCATCCTGGTGTCGGGCCACTATGGGGCTTTTGACGAAATCACGCAGGTCATCTCACGCCGTGGCCTGCCTCTCACGGTGCTGATTGCTCAATTCAAGCCCGCCTGGGTCTCCGATTTCATCACGCAATTACGGGCGGCGCGCGGCCTCAGGATGGTACTGGTGAGTGAGGAAGAGGGACACAGCCTCAACCTGGCCGCCTTGAAGGAGAGCATCCAGCTCTTACGCCGAGGGGAGTTGCTGGGCGTGATTGCCGACCGCAACCTCGAGGAGCGAGGGGTGTCCCTCCCCTTCTTCGGCGAGGAGGCGGTGATGGCTGCGGGCGTGGCGAAGATGGCCCTGCGCACCAGGTCTACCATCGTGACCAGCTTCTGCACGCGTCTGCCGCGCAAGCGCTACAGCGTGGTGTTTGACGAGCCTATCGAGCCGGTAGGGTCCGCCTCCAACGAGGAGGACATACGCAACCTGCTCATCAAGATATTCGGCCGTTTCGAGCACTATATCAGCCGCAACCCCGACCAGTGGCTCCTATTGCAGCCGGTGTGGCCCGACGGGCAGGCTATCATCAAGGAGATGAAAAGCAAGAAGTGAGCTTTGCTCGTTCTTAGCACGCAAGCAGGCTTATGGGTAATCTGATCACCGCCGCACGCGTATTGCTCCTGTTCGTGACAGTAGGCTTCATCTATCTAAGCCTGCCGCACGATGGCGCGCCCGGAGAACCGGCCTGGGCATTGGTCGGCGTGGTGCTTACTCTCATAGTAATCATCGGGGACGCAGTTGACGGCGTGGTCGCCAGGGCACGGGGAGAGGCCAACGACGCAGGCGCGCTAGTAGACATCGCGGGTGACCGAATAGTAGAGAACGTCTACTGGGTGGTGTTTGCCCATATAGGCTTGCTATCGGTATGGTTCCCGCTCATCATGCTGCTGCGGTCGTTCACCGTGGACGCACTGCGCTCCCTCGCCCTATCCAAAGGCAAGACCGCGTTTGGCGAGAAGACGATGATGCAGTCACGGCTCGGGGTGTGGCTGGCGGCCTCCCGGCTGCACAGGGGTCTATACGGCGGAGCCAAGGTGGTCACATTCGTCTGGCTGCTGATCCAGCTTTCCATCCAGGTAGCTCCCGCCGGTTCCGATTACGCGCGCACGTTGGGTCCCTACTTAGGCCCCGTACAGGTTGCAGGCATAGTGCTGGCCGTCTTCACGCTGCTGTACTCCCTGCTGAGGGGCGCGGTGGTGGTCTGGGACAGTCGAGAGTACTTCAGGATATGAGGCTGGCATATACACAGTTTTGCAAACAGCAGAAAGGTGAATGATGACCCAGGGCAGCAATGCTGACATTGTAGACAACCCAGGCAAAAGCGGCGACACACCCTTGTTAGTCGCTGCTGTGTTCGACGTAGACCGCACTCTGGTGCCGGTTACCACCACCGAGCGCATTTTTATCCGGTACCTGGCAAAGCGTGGCGTGCTCCGCTGGAACGCGCTGTGGCGCACCGGCTTGCTCGTCCTGAAGAGCCTGCCGCAGCGTGTCTCCCCCTTTGAAGCTATACGTCGCGAGCGGGCCTACCTGGCCGGGCAGCCATACAATAAGATGCGCCGCATGGCACAGGACTGCTTTGACACCGGCATCAAGCAGCGCATCTCGCGGGCAGGGGTAGAGGCCATCAAGGAGCACAAGGCGAAAGGCGAGATGGTGGTGCTCCTTAGCGGCTCTCTCGATTTCTTGCTGGAACCGTTCAAGGACTATGTAGGAGCCGACCACCTGATAGCGGCCCAAATGGAGGTGGTCAACGGTAGGCTGACCGGGCGAATCGTTGGTGACTGGCCCTTTGGCAGCTACAAAGCCGTGCTCATCCGCCACTTTGCCGAGGAGCATGGCCTCGACTTCACCCGCTCCTACGCCTACGCCGACCACCACACCGACCACGAGGTCCTGCGCCTGTTCGGCAACCCGGTGGTAATCAACGCTCGCACCAAAATGCAGGAGATAGCCCGCCGCGAGGGCTGGACGATGAAGGACTTTAGCTGAAACGTGAAACGTGAAACGTGATGCGGCTTGTGTTATACGGTTCGTGACTAGGAGCCGTTGCTAGTGAGGGACCACAGCCCCACCCTGTCATCCTGAGCGCAGCGAAGGATCTCAAGAAGCTGAGTACGGAGGCTGTTGAACATTACGGCTCACAGTGGTGATGGTTCAGCATAGGGGTAAAGGTGGCATCTGAGATCCTTCGCTGCGCTCAGGATGACAAAGGGGAGTAGGGTCCTGTAACAGAAGCAGACTCTCTTTCACGAACCAAACATCACGAACCAAATAACACTAGCCGCATCACGTTTCACGTTTCACGTTTCAGCACCAGGAGAACAAGCCTTGAACACACCTCACCTGCCTCGCTTCGACACTCCTCTGCTCATCGCTCACCGAGGCGGCTCTCTAGAAGTGCCGGAGAACACCCTGTCGGCCTTCCATCACGCCATAAACGTAGGCCTGCGCATGGTGGAGCTTGACGTGCAAATGACGAGCGACGGCGAG
The DNA here is from genome assembly GCA_036386675.1 of Chloroflexia bacterium. Taxonomy (GTDB): domain Bacteria; phylum Chloroflexota; class Chloroflexia; order QHBQ01; family JADMIH01; genus JADMIH01. The sequence continues at coordinate 76,512 of DASVVE010000084.1, forward strand.
CTTGTAGTCATCCACGACGAGATGGTGGACCGCACCACTAACGGTACGGGGCCGGTGGGCAGCTTCACGCTGGAGGAGCTACAGAGGCTGGACGCGGGCTTGAAGTTCGATGTACGCTACACAGGTGAGAGGATACCCACGCTGAGAGAGGTATTCGACCTGTGCGTGCCCGAGGGTGTGGGTGTGGTGGTCGAGATCAAGCACCCGGAGATGTACCCCGGCCTGGAGGAGAAGGTGGTCGCCCTCATCGGTGAGATGTGGCTGCGGGGGGCCGAGAACATTTGGTGCATCTCGTTTGACCACGAGTCGATACGCCGTCTACGCAAGCTCGACCCCGTTCTCCCCCTCGGCTACCTCTTCGAGCCACATACCGCACAATTCGTGCAACCCGACGACACGGTGCAGGCCTTCTGCCCCTACTACCGCACGCCGTTGCAGTTCCCGGAGCAGGTAACCCAGGCACACGAGATGGGCAAGCTGGTCCTGGTCTACACAGTGGACGATCCTCTAGAGGTGCGGGCACTGGCGGATGTCGGCGTTGACGGCATGGTTACAGACTCACCCGCCGCGTTGCTACAAATCCTCAACAAGTAGAAGCTCAGCTACAAACCCTCACCAACCCTAATTCCTGACACATATTGTAGCACAACCTCTCCCTTTACCTGTTAGACGGAACAGCCCACCATCTAAAACCGAAGGGACACGATGCATCGTGTCCCTTCTATACCCTAAACAACCCTTAACCTTGGCGCGCTCTTGGCGTCCTTTGCGTGATGCGGTTCCGTCTAATAAGCTAGACGGTCTTGCCCCATAGGTCGTACTCGGTGCTCTCAGTGATCTTAACCCTCACCACCGCACCCTGCTCCAGCGTGCTACCCTTGGGAGGCCTCACGAACACCATACCGTCCACTTCGGGGGCCTGGCGGTACGTTCGGCCGACGTAGATGGGCAGCACCCGGCCCTTGCCGTCCTCCAGCGTGCCCTCGCCGTCTACCAGCACGTCCATCGTCTGCCCCACCAGGCGGCGGTTCTTCTGCGCGCTTATCTTCTGCTGGCGCAGCATCGCCTCCCGGTAGCGCTTCATCTTCAGCTTCTCCGGCACCTGGTCCGTCATCTCGGCGGCGGGAGTGCCCTTCTCAGGCGAGTAGGTGAACATGCCCACGTTGTCGAACTTGACCTCGTCCAGGAAGTCGAGCAGCGTCTTGAACTCCTCGTCCGTCTCGCCCGGGAAGCCGACTATGAAGGTGGTGCGCAGAGCTATATCGGGCATCGCCTCGCGCAACGAACCAATCAGTCGGCGGGTACGCTCCATGTCGTTGGGCCGCTTCATCCTCTTAAGCGTGTCCGGGTGGGCGTGCTGTAGCGGCATGTCTATGTACCTGGCGACGTTTGGGTACTTCGACATGGCTTCAATCGTAGAGGGGCTGACCTGCGTCGGGTAGGCGTACATGAGACGCACCCACATGATGCCGGGGGCCTGCTCCGCGATAGCCCCGAACAGCCGCGCAAGCCCATCCCGGTAGCCCAGGTCAATACCGTAGTAGGTGCTGTCCTGCGCGATGAGCACCACTTCCTTCACGCCCTGTTCGGCAAGCTCGGCCACCTCGCCCGCGATCTCCTCGACCGGCCTCGATACGTGCTTGCCCCTGATGGCGGGGATGATGCAGAAGGCGCACTTGTGGTCGCACCCCTCCGAGATCTTGACGTAGGCGCTGGGACCCTTGGCCTTACGGCGGAACCGCTTCAGCTGCGAGGTCATCTGCACGGGCGCGATGGGTGCCCACGCGATGCTTGCCGGGGCGATTTCCAACGGCAGGGGCGCGCCAGGAGCCACCGGCGCTTGCACCACCGTCGCCTGCGACCCCTGCCCGCGCAGCTTCTCGACAAAAGGCACTATTTCAGGCCACGAGCGGGTGGAGATGGTGCCATCCACTCCCGGCGCCCAGACAGGCACGTCGGCGGCGTACCGCTCGCTCATGCAGCCCGCGGAGATGAGCACCTGCCCCTCGCGCTTCTTCTCGGCCAGCGCCTTTAGCTCGCCCACCGACTCGTCAACGGCTGCCTGCAAAAAGGCGCAGGTGTTGACAATCAGCAGGTCCGAGTCTTCGACGCTGGCGCTCTGCTCGTACCCTGCCTCGACCAGCAGCGACCCCATGCCCTCGCTATCGACGTTGTTCTTCTCGCAACCCAGCGTTACTATGTTGAATTTCGGCATATCTTCTTTCTGTTGGTTCTTTTATTAGGTGAAACCGCAAAGGCGCAAAGAGCGCAAAGTACACTAATCTATCAATGATACCATATCGCTGACTAACTACCGCTTGTCACGCTACGGCACTCCGGCTGCGTGTCCGATGAATTTCTGGATCGCTTCCCGCCTTTGTCATTCTGAGCGTAGCGAAGAATCTCGTCCTTCACCTAGCTATTCCCCCTTTCTCCCCGAGACTCTGTTGCCCTAAGAAAGGTGCTACATGGGTGCTGTAGGACGAGATTCTGAGCGTAGCGAAGAATGACAAGGTGGGGCTTTGGTCTTGTTCTCCAGTTGGCGCACAGCCGTCGCTGCCTTCATTAGACTGCCACTTGACGCATCCCCTTACCTGTAGTTCGTGAATTGCAGCGCCACCGGCAGGTCGGCTTCCTTGCCCCGGATGTGCTGGATGACGCGCTGTAGCTCGTCCTTGCTCCTGGAGGTGATGCGGAGGGCATCGCCTTGCACCTGCGACTGCACCTTCGGGAAGGTACTGCGGATGTCCTTCGTCAGCGAGCGGGCAATGTCCTCGCTGATGCCCTTCTGCAAGTCCACTACCTGCCGGTAGCGCCCGCCGCTGGTAGGCTCCGTCTTGCCGAACTTGAAGATCTTCAGCGACAGCCCCCTCTTGATGGCCCGGCTCTGAAGTATGTCCTTGATGGCGTCCAGGTGGTATTCGCTGTCGGTGCTTATCGTGATCTTGGTCGCCTCGACCTCGATCTCCGTCTTGCTGTCCTTTAGGTCGTACCGCTGGTTCACCTCGCGCATCGTCTGGTCCACCGTATTGACCACTTCCTGCTTATCAAAGTCGCTCACCACGTCGAATGAAAAAGAATCAGCCATTAGTCCCTCCTGGGGAGGACGATGGACGATAGACGACAGACGATGGCAACTCACCTATCGTCCATCGTCCATCGTCCATCATCTACCTCTGAACAATCGTCTCAGTGCCGCTGTTGTCCCACTTCTTCTCAATAATGAGGTTGTCGGGCGTGCCCATGAAGCCACGGTCAGCGCCGTTGATTTGTACCCTCACCACGTCGCCTCGCCCCGTGCGTATCTGGATGGTGTTCTTGCCGCTCCACTGGCGGTCGGTGCCCGCCGGAAGGGTGCCGCTGTACCTCTGCACGCCGTCCACGAGCACGCGTAGCCAGGCATCCCTGGTGGTGATCTGCACGTCGGCCACGACGCTGTCGCTCGCCTGGATCGGCGCGGTAGGCTGACCGGCAACATCCGTGCCCGGTGTGGTTGTGAGACCACCTGTGCCGGTTATAGGCTGGGTGACTGGCGTATTGGTGGGTACCACACCAGGCGCTAGGGGCACGTAGGTCGTCGGCGTGTTATAAGCGCCCGCGTCCGGCCCAGGGTTGTTCAGCGCCACGTTGGTGGCTATAGGCGCGGTAGCACGGACCGACGAGCGAGCCGTAGGGCTTACTTCCGGGATAGGTGCCGAGCGGCTGCCACCCCCCGCGTACGCGCTGTACACGAAGTAAAAGGCGATAATAAGGGGCAGCGCCAGCAGCGAGATGGCTATATAAGAGCTACCATAGCGCACGCGAGTGTCAATCGGCTCCGGGCTGAGGGGTTGTATGCTGATCCGCTCGTTCTTGCGCTCCCTTGCCGTTGGTTTGGCTGCCGTCCCGCCCCGTGCCGTCCTTATCCGCTCGCGGGTGGGTTGGCGCGCTTCCTCGAACATCTCCAGTGCCTCGTCCGCGTCCAGCCCCAGGTACACCGCGTAGTTGCGCAGGAAGCCACGACCATACACCGGGCTGGGCAGCGCGACGATATTGTCCTCTTCCAGGGCCGCCAGGTACTTCTGGCGTATTTTGGTGGCGCGCTCCGCCTCCGTCAGGGAGATGCCTCTTGACTCCCGCGCGTCACGCAGCATATCACCAAGTATTCCCAAACGAGTACCCCCTGTTCTCATGCGATCTTGCTAGGAATAATAGCAAATCGCGTTGCCTTCACAGAAAAATCTGATGATTAAAATTAGCTTTTCAGCGTACATTATAACCGAGCCTGTAGCAACCGGGCAAGAGTGTGCCCCACTTTATGTCTATATCCGCCTGGACGATGGACAATAGGCATTCCTCATAGCATTCCTCTAACGCATCAACACTGGATAACAGGACCACAGTTCCCCCTGTCATCCTGAGCGCAGCGAAGGATCTCAGAAGCTGCCTTTCGTCCTACATTGAGCGTTCAGCACCAGCGTCCCGGCATCCAACAGTATTCAGGGCCACCTTCTTGAGATCCTTCGCTGCGCTCAGGATGACAGGGGGAACTGTGGTCCTGCGAATCGTAATATATGACATTCACGTACCCCGTACCCCATACCCCATACCCCGTACCCCATACCCCATACCCCATACCCCCAGCCGCATCACGTTTCAGCCCCCTCCCCCTCTCTGGCATAACACTTGCCCTCATGTGCTCCGTGCAGCCTTTTATATGGGAGCGGTGGGATGTTTATTCTGGTTGAGAACGGCGAAGTATACGCGCCTGAAAGCCTAGGCAAGCAAACGGTACTGGTCGTGGGCGGCAAGATCGCGCGCATAGGCGAGGTCGATACGGAGGCTTTATCGGCTATGGGGCTGGACTGCACCGCCGTAGACGCCACAGGGTGCCTGGTCGTGCCCGGCTTCATCGACCCGCACCAGCACATCAGCGGCGCGGGAGGCGAGGAAGGCTTCTCCAGCCGCACCCCCGAAGTGCAGGTAAGCGAAATCGTTGAGTCGGGCATCACCACAGTCGTCGGCATCCTGGGCACCGACGCCACCACCCGCAGCCTGCAATCGCTGCTCGCCAAGGCCCGCCAATTGGAGCAGGAGGGCCTCACCACCTACGTCTACACCGGCAGCTTCCAGGTGCCCGTGCGCACGCTGACCGGCTCCGTCACCGACGATCTGGTGCTAATTGACAAGGTTATAGGCGTGGGCGAGCTGGCCCTATCCGACTTCCGCTCACCCGAACCAAGCCTGCACGAGCTTGCGCGGGTGGTGTCGGAGGCGATTACCGGCGGCCTCGTGGGCGGCAAGGCGGGCGTGACCCACTTCCATACCGGGCCGGGCAAGGGCCGCCTCAACCTCCTCCACCGGCTGCTGGACGAGTACGAAATCCCGCCTCGCTACCTCTACCCCACCCACATCGAGCGCAGCGAAGGCCTCATGGACGACGCTATTGCCCTCGCCAAGCGTGGGGCTTTCGTGGATATCGACGTAGTGGAACCGGGACTTGGCAAGTGGCTCACCTACTACCGTGACAACGGCGGCCCGCTCTCGCAGCTTACCGTCTCCTCCGACGCGCACGCCAGCACCCCCGCCAACAGGCTGCTGGAAGACTTCGCCTCCTGCATACAGGCACACAAATTGCCCATAGCGGAGGTACTTCCTCATTTCACCTCGAACACAGCCACTGCTTTGGCCCTGAAAAACAAGGGCCGCATACAAGAAGGCATGGATGCCGACATCCTGGTGCTGAAAAAGCGGTCCCTTGAGGTTGTGCATCTCATCGCCAACGGCATGCAACTGGTGAAGAACGGCAAGGTGCTTGCAAGGTCAGAATACGAGCACATGGCGCAGGGGTAATATACGTCTATCATCAACAAATACGGGGTTAATCAGGAGGCGCATTGTGAGCAAGAGCAACGGTAAAAGCAACCAAAAGAGCAATGGCAAGAGCGACAGCAAGAGTGAGGCTGTAAAAGGCTCGCTCATCATCATTGGCGGGCACGAACAGAAAGAAGGTGACACGGTCATCCTGCGGGAGGTGGTGCGCCGCGCCAAAGAGGGTAAGGGGCTGGTCCTCGTCACCGTTGCCACCAACGAGCCTGAGGAACTGGCTAACGACTACAGGAAGGCGTTCTCCGAGCTTGGCCTGAAGGACATTGACGTGCTGGACATACGCACCCGCGAAGAGGCCCGCGACCCCGAGAACGTAAAGAAGGTCATGAAGTCCTCGGTCGTGTTCTTCACGGGCGGCGACCAGTTACGCATAACCAGCCAGGTAGGAGACTCACCGATATTTACGTGCCTGCACGACATCTTCTCGAACGGTGGCACCATTGTGGGCACGTCAGCGGGAGCTGCGGCGATGAGCGGCACTATGCTCGTATCGGGTCGCGGCGATGAAACGGTGGAGATTTCCGCTATCGGTATGGCTCCCGGTCTGAGGCTCCTCCCTGACGTGGTAGTCGATACGCACTTCGCGGAGCGTGGCCGCATCGGTCGCCTGGTGGGCGCGGTGGCCCAGAACCCCGCCAACCTCGGCATCGGCATCGATGAGGACACCGCCATCATCGTCAACGGCGAGGAGGACTTCACGGTGATAGGCTCCGGCGGCGTTTACGTAGTTGACGGCACCAACATCAACTATTCCAGCCTCTCCGAGGCCAAGCCGGTCGGCGCGCCCTCTATCTTCGGCGTGAAGCTGCACATCCTGGGTGAGGGCGACATTTACGATCTCGTGAACCGCGAACCTGTGTTTTCAGGCGAGGAAGCCGACGCAGAGGTAGATATGTCGGCAGAGCCTGAACGCGAGCTTGTCGGCGTAAACGACGACGAGAAGTAGCAGCCAGTCCTTGTGGCTTGCGTCGCACCCCAGGCCGATAACCGGAAACACCAAGATGCGGAGACGCCAAGGACCACGCCAAGGTTAAGACGATTTCACCGCAGAGACGCAGAGGACGCAAAGGTGCGCGGAGAAGAATAGAGGGTGTTCTATGACAAGGGGAATGTCTTACAGTACGGTGCTCCCCTTGTCCCTTCCTGAACAACACCTACCTCTGCGTAACCTCTGCGTCTCTGCGGTGAATAAACAAGTCTACCCTTGGCGCGTGCTTGGCGTCTTGGCGTCTTGGCGTTTCCATCTCTCCTTTGTACGGTTTAGCCGCTCCGACTTAGGGGATTGTGCCTGTTACCCTCTTGCGTAACGTTTGACATGGATAGTATCATTAGATACACTATCAGTACGCGGCTGGTTCGTGTTTGCCGTGTAGTGTTTCTGCCTCCGTCGTAGACAAGAGGTTAAAGGGTATGACCAATCCAACACATGTGCCTGTCCGCAGAGTCAGGACCGTATCTGCTTATAATAGCCCCGCTTCCGTCGCGGAGGCCGCGCCTGTAGATGCCGAGAACGCCGAGGAATACGAGGCTTACGAAGGCTATGAAGCCTACGAAGGCCAGGACGGCTACGAAGAGTACGACCAGTACGAGGAACCGCAACGCGCCGGCCTTTTTAGCAGCCCGGCACGCGCCCTTGCCCTCGGCGGTTCGGTATTGGCCTTGCTGCTGGTCTTCGCGGTAGCTATCTTCATCGTAAACGGGAATAACAAGCCAATCCCAAATCCTCCTCCCGGTGACGTTCCCGTTATCTCCAACATCTCGCAGAGTGGCGCACTCAGCACAGGCTCCGTTCCGCCTAACTTCGAGTGGACCGATGCCAATGGGAATACCGTGTCCCTTGCCAGCCTGAAGGGTAAGTCCGTCTGGATCAACTTCTGGGGCACGTGGTGCCCACCATGCCGCGCCGAGATGCCCGCGATGGAGAAGGTGTACAGCAAGCACAAAGACGAACTGATCATCCTGGGTGTTTCGATGGCCCCTCGCGACGATCCCGGCGTGGTGAGCCAGTTCCTCAAGCAAAACCCCTATAGCTGGACTTTCATCCACGACAGCGACCAGGGACTCGCAATGAGATACCAGGCGGGGAGCATCCCTATGTCGTACTTCATCAGCCCCGACGGTGTAGTCAAGGCCGCCAGCATGGGGGCCATTCCCGAGAACCTGATGGAAGACTTCATAGCCCAGGCCAAGCAGTAACGGACGATGGACGATAGACCAGGTGCCTAACTCGGCCACCACTCTACCCATCGTCCATCGTCCATCGTCCATCGTCCATCGTCCATACTAAAGCCAGAGAGGAAAGTAGCACAGCCAATGAGTCAACCCCCGAGAGATAGGACGCCGGTACGCCCCGTATCGCAGGGCAGGCCGCCGGAGCGTCCGAGTGGCAGACCTGCGGGCACCGGTGCCCCGGTCGGCCCAGGCGGTCCGCAGAGGCCACGCACCACGCGTAGCGCAGCACCCCCGCCACCTCCACAGCGCCAGGACCCCTTCCCATACATTATGGGCGGCATCATCGGCGCGCTAGTGGTGGGCCTGGTGCTGGTGATCTTCTTGCTGGTGAACAGCAACCAGAACCCTAGCGTCACTACTAACGCAAACAACAACAATTCCGGCAGCGTCTCGAACAGCCTACCGACGACGGACCCCGCGTCTCTCATCTCTGAGCCGACCGTGGAGCCTGCGCGTCGCATGACCCTGGCCGAGTTCAAGCCCCTTTACGACGACCCCGCCAGGCGGCCCGTGATAGTCGACGTGCGCGCGGCTGAGGCTTTCCAGCAGGGCCACATCCAGGGCGCGATCAACATACCGGAGGCCGAAGTAGCAACCCGCCTTGCCGAGTTCCCGAAAGATAAGCTGATCGTAGCGTACTGCCAATGACCGGCCGAGAATGAAAGCGCCCGTGTGGCGCAGAGACTGCACAGCGAATTTGGCTACAGCTACGACAATCTGAGGGTACTACAGGGCGGCTGGAACGCCTGGCTCGAAAACAACGCTACCGACCAAACGGGCTACCCTATTGGCACCGGCACAGGAGGCTCAACAGCCCCTTAGGGCTAGTAGAGACGAAACCGCCAAGACGCCAAGAACGCCAAGAACGCCAAGAACGCCAAGAATAGAGCCAAGGAAATAAGGGTGTTCTGAGCAGAAGGACCAGAGTACATAATGTCGTACTCTGGTCCTTTTGTACTCTCTAAACCCTCTGTACTCTTGGCGCGTCCTTGGCGCCCTTGGCGCCCTTGGCGTCTTGGCGGTTTCGTCTTAATATGGTTGGGCGAAGAACTCAGTCACTTCCGCGTCGATGTACTGCGCGCCACGATACCTGGCGACCGATATGCGGTGGTGACCGTCCTTCACGAAGTAGAAATCACCGAACTTGTTCAGGCTGACCGGCGGCAGGCTGACGTTCGAGGCAAAGGCCTGGTTTACCCGCACCCAACGCTGGCGCGTGTGGTTGCCCCTGGGGCGGAAGTCGCGGTCGAAGTCAGCCGAGCGGTCTACGCTGCCGGAGATGGCCGAAATCGGCACCTGCATCGTGCCCAGGTATCGCTGCCCGTAGCAGACCTCCCCGTCCTTGGCCTCGGCCAACGCGACCAATGTGTTGCGCCTGCCCACCAGTGTCCCGAATAGCCGGTTCAGAAGGGCCCCACGCCTCACGCTTTGGTAATCTTCTATGCCTACCTGCACGTCCATCGCTCTTATCCTCCATTGGTCCTGTTACCCGCATTGTACGTTCACGAGCGCGCGTAGGCATCGGCGGAAGGCTTCAACACGTTACGCGGGTTGCCATACGGCAGGAGTAGGTCTATAGGCTTATCCGCGCCGACTTGCTTTGACAGCATGCCTCCTCTGTGCTATTCTTCCTCCGAAAATGCTTATGGAGGGGTTGTGAAAGGACTGATTCTGAGCGGCGGAAAAGGTACCCGCCTGAGACCGCTGACCTACACGAGCGCCAAGCAGCTAGTGCCGGTAGCCAACAAGCCCGTGCTCTTCTACACGATTGAAGACCTGGTGGGCGCGGGCATCACCGATATCGGCATCGTGGTCGGCCCCACGGCCCCCGAGATCAAGGCGGCGGTGGGCACCGGCGACAGGTGGGGGGCCAACATCACCTACATAGACCAGCCCGACCCGCTGGGACTGGCGCATGCCGTGGTCGTGGCCGAAGACTTCATCGGCGGCGAGTCGTTCGTGATGTACCTGGGCGACAACATGCTCGAAGACCGCGTGGCCCCCTTCGTCCAGCAGTTCAAGGAGAATGAGTGGGACGCCCAGGTGCTGCTCAAGAGGGTGCACAGGCCCGAAGCTTATGGCGTGGCCGAGCTTGAGGACGGCAAGGTGAAGCGCCTGGTGGAGAAGCCCCGCGAGTTCGTTAGCGACCTCGCCCTGGTTGGCATCTACATGTTCAACCACCACATTTTCGAGGCGGTCCACAACATCAAGCCCTCCTGGCGCAACGAATTGGAGATCACCGACGCCATACAGTACCTGCTGGACCACGGCTACCACGTCCACCCCCGCGTGCTCGAAGGCTGGTGGATAGATACAGGCAAGCTGGAGGACATGCTGGAGGTGAACCACCTGGTGCTGGACAAGCTCGCCCCCGCCATAGACGGCTTCGTGGACTCGGAGAGCCAGATCAAGGGCAAGGTCGTAATCGAGCAGGGTGCGGAGATCATCAACTCCAACATACGAGGCCCCGTCATCATCGGCAAGGGCACCCGCATCGTCAATTCCTACATCGGCCCTTATACCGCCATCAACTACGGCTGTACCATCACCAACAGCGAGATAGAGCACTCCATCATCCTCGAAAACAGCCAGATAATCGACATCCCAGGCCGCCTGGAAGACAGCCTCATAGGCCGCAACGTCGAAATCAGCCGCTCCCCCATCAAGCCCAAAGCCTACAAGATGCTCCTGGGCGACAACAGCAAGGTGGGAGTTCTTTAATTTGGAAATTGGAATTGCGAATTGCGAATTTCTGGTTTGGTTTAAGACTTGCTTGGATATCTACTAAATTCGCAATTCGCAATTCCAATTTCCAAATGGAGAAACCATGGACGAGACTGCCTCAAGTATTATCGAGCGTGAGACCGCGCTGGCTGATTTTGATCATGCGCGGGACGACTTTGTAGACGCGTTGAGCCAGGTGCCGAACGAGGCGCTGAGTTATAAGCCGGAGGGTGCCGATTACCCCATCGGCGGGACCATTATGCAGGTGACAAACTCTCTGCGGCGGTACGCGTACCTGCTTGAGATGTTGCGCGAAGCCGAGTTCCAGGAGGTGCGCCTGGCGGGAGACCCCGGCCGCGCGCTGGCGGTCGAGGGCGACCCGGCCGACGCTTGGGCGCAGGACCTACCCTCTGTATCGCCCGAAGAGACCACGCGCAACCGTCAAGCGGCCCTGGACGCGCTGGAAGCCGCACATGACAGGCTGGCCGCCCAATTGCGCGACCTCGTCAAAGAGGACTTCAGCCGCCAGGCCGCCATCTACCACCCAGGGGCCACCGAGACCTCTCCCACTTCGGGCGCCGACATCCTCCGCTGGCAAACCGACCACTACAGAGAGCACATTCTACAGGTGCAACAAATGCTTCAACAGTGGCAGAGCGAAAGGGCATAGCCTGCAACGCCCATTCGCCACATTCGTCCTAAGTATCGTGAATGCGACCTCGCTCCGGCCAACAGGATCCTGCTCCCCCTGTCATCCTGAGCGCAGCGAAGGATCTAAAGAAGGTGGTATAGGGATGCTGTCGAAGGCCGGGGAACAGTGTGCCGGAGGTTCAACGGAGCGGCAGGATCAACATTTGAGATCCTTCGCTACGCTCAGGATGACAGGGGGAGCAGGGTTCCCAGTAAGAAACAGCGCATATTTACGCACTGAATAACACAAGCCGCATCACGTTTCACGTTTTACGTTTCAGAACCAGGAGGGAAACCACATTGCAGAGAATCATGGTCACAGGGGGCGCGGGCTTCATCGGCAGCAACTTCGCCAGGATGATGCTTGAGAAGCACCCCGACTACCACGTGCTCGTCTACGACAAGATGACCTACGCGGGCAACCCCGAAAACCTGGCCGATTTGCAGGGCAACCCCCGCTTCAACTTCGTCCGGGGCGACATTGCGGACCAGGAGAGGGTGGACGAGACGGTACAGCAGTTCGGCATCGACACGATAGTCAACTTCGCCGCCGAATCCCACGTGGACCGCTCAATCGAGGAGCCAGGCGGCTTCATCCAAACCGACGTGTTCGGCGTGTACGTACTATTGGAAGCCACGCGCAAGTTCCGCCTGGAGCGCCTACTTCAGGTGTCCACCGACGAGGTGTACGGCACGGTGCTGGAAGGCTCGTCGGTCGAAAATGACCGGCTGGAGCCGCGTTCGCCCTACTCAGCGTCCAAGGCGGGTGGCGAGCTACAGTGCTACGCCTACTTCATCACGTATAACGCGCCCGTGGTGATTACCCGAGGCTCTAACACCTACGGCCCGTACCAGTACCCTGAGAAGATGCTGCCCCTCTTTATCACCAACATGCTCGAGGACAAGCCCGTGCCCATGTACGGCGATGGCAAGTACGTGCGCGACTGGATGCACGTGCTCGACCACTGCGCGGGCATCGACGCCGCCCTGCACAACGGCAAGCCCGGCGAGGCGTACAATATCGGCGGCGGCAACGAGCGCGAGAACATTGACGTAACCTACCGCCTGCTGGACCTGCTCGGCAAGCCCCGCACCCTCATCCACTACGTGCAGGACCGCTCCGGCCACGACCGCCGCTACTCCATCGACACCACCAAGGCGCGTGAAGAACTCGGCTGGACCCCCCAGGTGGACTTCGATGAGGGCCTGCAAGAAACGGTCGAATGGTACGTAAACAACCGCGACTGGTGGGAGAAGATCAAGTCGGGCGACTTTGCGGAGTATTACGCCCGCATGTACGGCCAACGCGAGGTGCTGTCGAAGCATGACTAGACGGACGATGGACGATGGACGGTAGGAGACGGAAACGCAAAGACGCAGAGAGCGCAAAGGACGCGCAAAGATTAGGGTGGTTGGATACTATCCGTCAACTCAAAACTCAAAACTCACAACTTCTCCATCGTCTATCGTCCACCGTCCATCGTCCACCCAAAGAGGTATGAAACGTGCTATACACACGTATTTCGTGCCTCTTGTTTGTGTGTGCTGTAGCTGAGACATGAATCAAATTCGCAATTCGCAATTCCAAATTCCAAATCCGTCCGGGGGTATTGATGGCCCTTTTTGACTTCTTCAAGAGCGACGACGAGAACTATTACCAGCTGTTCGAGGACGCGGCGAACAACATGCTTGAAGCGGCGCGAGCCTTCAGAGAGCTTTGCTACCATTACGAGAACGTGCACGAGTCGGTGGAGCGTATCCACGAGTTCGAGCACCTGGGCGACTCGATTGGGCATCGCATGTACAACCTGCTCAACCGCACCTTCATGACCCCGCTCGACCGCGAGGACATCATCAACCTCTACAGCGCCATTGACGACGTGACCGACCTGGTGCACTCGGCGGCCGACCTGATGGTTATCTACAAGGTGGAGAGGGTGACACCAGTGGCCCAGCAGTTGTCCGACTGCATCGTGGCCTGCGCAGAGGAAGTAGCCAGGGCGCTGCCCAAGCTACGCAAGCGTAGCGAGCTAAAAGGCATGCAGGAAGCGATCATCCAGGTACACAGCCTGGAGAACAAAGCCGACGACCTGCACCGGCAGGGGCTGACGGAGCTTTTCTCCAACCCCGCCGACGTGCTCAACATCCTCAAATGGCGCGACATCTACCAGGAGATGGAGCAGGCGACCGACCGGGCGGAAGACATCGCCGACGTGCTGCGGGGCCTCGCGATCAAACATGCCTGACCTGAGCCTTTACCACTGGATACTCGTATCGCTGGTGGTGCTGCTGGCGGTCGCCTTCGACTTCATCAACGGGTTCCACGACACCGCCAACGCCATAGCTACCGTAGTCTCCACCCGCGTGCTACCCCCCGGCACGGCCATATTGATGGCGGCGGTGCTCAACTTCGTAGGCGCGCTCACGGGCCAGGCGGTCGCCAAGACCATCACTGGCGGCCTGGTGGAGCCGAGCGCGGTCAGGGACCTCGACTTTTCGGCGGCCCAGGTGCTCGTCATGGCGGCGCTGATCGGGGCTATCATCTGGAACCTCATCACGTGGTACTTCGGCATCCCCTCCTCGTCCAGCCACGCTCTCATCGGCGGCGTGGTGGGGGCGGGTGTGGCAGCGGTGGGCGTGGGCAACGTCATCTGGGAGGGGTTGCTGAACAAGGTGTTGCTGCCGTTGGTGCTCTCCCCCATCACCGGGTTCATCGTGTCGCTCCTGCTGATGAGGTTCCTCTACTTCCTCGTAGCCAAAGCCTCGCCCAGCGGGGTAGGTGGCATGTTCAGGCGTCTGCAACTGGTCTCCTCGGCCTTCATGGCCTTCTCTCATGGCTCCAACGACGCGCAAAAGACGATGGGCGTAATCACCCTGGCCCTCTACTCGGCGGGCTTCCCATTGGCCGTAGACCCGAACGGCACCCCCAATATCCCGTGGGAGGTAGTGCTGATAGCAGCCACCGCGATGGGCCTGGGCACGGCTGCGGGCGGGCGGCGCATCATCCACACGATGGGCCAGCGCCTAGCCCACCTGGAGCCGATACACGGCTTCGCCGCCGAGACCACCGCCGCCACCATAATCGAGACGGCTTCCCGCCTCGGCTTCCCCCTCAGCACCACGCACGTCATCTCGTCCTGCATCCTGGGCGTGGGTGCCGCCCGCCGCAAGTCCGGCGTGCGCTGGGGTGTCGCCTTCAACATGATTCGCGCCTGGATTTATACTATCCCGGTGTGCGCCACAATCGCTTTCCTGACATACTTATTGCTCCACCTCCTCTTCAACGAAGGCTAGCATCTGAAACGTGAAACGTAAAACGTGAGCAGCAAACAACTTAGCAATTCGAATTTCCAAATTCCAAATCCGTCCAAGCTCAGCCGCGTGGCCGAAACGGACTCTACCTTTACGCGGCAGGGGCGGCTCTGGGTCGGTAAGTGCCTCATCTGCAACGGGCCTATCGCCTTCGATGCGGTCACGGGCGAAGGGGCCACGCTAGAGCATATACTGGCGCGCTCGCGTGGGGGCACCGACGACCCGCGCAACCTGGGCATAACCCACGCCTCGTGCAACGGCGAGAAAGGCCGCCGCTGGGACAAAAAGCGCCGC
Organism: Chloroflexia bacterium; assembly: GCA_036386675.1. Lineage (GTDB taxonomy): Bacteria > Chloroflexota > Chloroflexia > QHBQ01 > JADMIH01 > JADMIH01. The sequence continues at coordinate 91,632 of DASVVE010000084.1, forward strand.
CGCACCCCGGAGGAATACGAGGCCCTGGTGCAGCGTTTCCGCGAGCGCAGACTGCAACGCTGGCGGGACGCGCAGTAACGCTATAGTTGAGCGGGAGCCAGAAATGACAGGTGCCGGAGCCGGTATCTTGCGCAGTTGGGCCGCAAAAGTGCAGATTCTCCTGGCGTATTTCCTTACTATGGCTTCTAGTGCTCTCGTGTTTCAGTGGGGAGTAGATATGTTCTCCCTGTTCCAGCCTATGTCAAAGGCGGAGCAATTCGAGGTGCCGGGGATAGCGCGCTCGGAAGTCTACGAGATGGAACCCTGGCTCAAGGTATTCGGCCATCTATACCTGGGCAGTATGTTGCTCGCGTTCGCTTTGTACGCTGCCTGGGGCACCAGGGAATTTATTCGAGCCTGGAGTGGTCGCAGGACTGCGGACGAATATCTCTGGTCCGCCGGTCCCGCCTTGTTTGGATTCTGGGTATTGTCTCTGCTAGCGTTCATCGCTGCCATTGCTCTAGGCATGGGCGCCATTGGCGGCATAAGCTACGGCCTGGATTGACAGGCGGCCTGCCTCGATACCTGGCGGCCCTATTTGTCCGCCATCCACTTTCCCTATATTATGTAAGCGCGACAATACGCCAGACCTACAAGGCACCTGGCCTGACTGCCTACTGCCGGACCTATAACCATGTTCACCGTCCAGATAGCCGTAGCCAAGACAAACAAATACGCCACCAAGGAGAGCGGCGACACCGTCGAGGTGGTGGAGCGGCCGACGGGGGGCTTCTCGGTGGTGCTGGCGGACGGCCAGGGGAGCGGGCCTGCCGCTAAAATCCTCTCGCACATGCTCACCACCAAGGCGGTCAGCATGATAAAGGACGGGGCGCGGGACGGAGCGGTGGCGCGGGCGGTGCACGACTACCTCTACACCTACCGTGGCGGCAAGGTGTCGGCCACTCTCGTCATCCTGAGCGTGGACCTGGCGACCCGTACCCTCGTGATGTCGCGCAACAGCCATTGCCCTATCCTCGTTTACAGGCTCGACAGCCAGCGCCTCACCAGCCTGGACGCGCCCTCAGAGGCAATCGGCCTCTACCCCAAGACCAAGCCGGTAATAGAGCAGTTACCCCTGGAGCCGGGCACCTACGTGGTCACCTACTCGGATGGCCTGATGGAAGCGGGCAACCGCACCTCCCAGAAGATCGACATACCCGCCCTGGTCGCTTCCTGCACCCAACAGCGGCCCACCGCCCGCGACATGGCCGATTTCCTCATGTCCGAAGCCCTGCGTCTCGACCTCAACCGCCCCCTGGACGACATGACGGCCCTGGTGGTCTCCATACTCCCCGGCCCCGAAATGGAACCCGGCAAAATCGTCCCCCTCGTCCGCACAATGGACCTGACCATCCAGGTTGAAGGCCTACGTATGTCCGACTTCGGCCCGCCTGCCTGCTGAACTCCCACTAAATCCGAAACCCGCAATCCCAAATCGCGCCTCAGCCTTCCACCAGCGCAATTGCCTCCGTAGGTGACGAGCCGCCGTAGATGACGGCCATGATGCCGGGCAGGTACTTGTCCATGACGGACACGTTGGGGTAGACCACGCCCTTGATGAGGGGGCTGTTGAGTTCGGCGTTCTCCACGTCGATGCTGGTCTTGTAGCGGATCTCGCCGTCGTTGTAATCCATCTCGAAGTTACCGATGTAGAGGCCATAGTTGGCCCTGGTAAGGAAGTCGGCCAGGATAGGGCGCTTGTCCTCCGGGGCCTTTACCGGCGCGTAAGAGTAGAACAGGAATATCTGCTTCTCGGTCTCCTCACTCGCGTGGCAAATAAATCGAGCATTATCCCCCAGGAACTGTATGGAGAGCACCAGCGTGCCCTCTATCTGTGAGAACGTCCAGCCATCTTCCTTGAAGAACGTAGTCATCACGTCGAAAATCGCTCCCATTGGCCTCTCCTACAGCGAATGCTGAAACGAGAAACGTGAAACGTGATGCGGCGACACCAACGAAGATGCCGCGCTCCGGCAGACCCTACTTAGCAAACCGCATCACGTTTCACGTTTCTCGTTTCAGAACCTATGCTCACAATCAGGGTCCAGCCCCAGGTAGTGCGGCGTGCCTGCGATTAGCTCTTGCAGGGCGGCTACGCGGTGGAGGTCGCACTGGGGGCAGGGGGTGTAAACCAGCAGCGGGTCCAGGGGGAACACAGGTTCGCGCTGCTTTTGCTGGTCGGGACGTTTGGTGTAGTCGGGTTCCTCGCCGGGCGAGTAGAGCAGCAGCGTGGCGGCTTCGGCGGCCTCCGCGGGGGCTTGCATAGGCGGCATAGGCGTGGTTGGCTTCGGCCCCATGAGCAGTTGCCGCTGCTGGGGGGCGTACAGGACGTACTCAGCCAGGAACGCAGCACCATTTATCGTAGCGCGCATACCGGGCAGCAGTGTTTCCGTCACCCTGCGGTCGAACTCGGGCGGCAGCGCTTCAACGGGGGTCTTGCCGCGCCTGATGCGGTACTGGTCCACAAGCTCCAGCAACGTGCGGGGCGAAACGGTGTCCTGCGGGCCGTAGTCGCCGTTATAGGCCAGGCGCTCCCGCATGAGGCCGAGCAAGCCCGCGTAGGCGCTTGCTATATCACCACTCTGCTTCTCCGCGTACCACCCCGCCAGGCCCTCTACAGGCCCGTGAGGGGCGGCCGCAAGCCCCCTGGCAGCCCAACCCAGCCACTGGCCCAGCAACACGCGTCTGAGGCTTCTCAGGCTGCGGCTGAGTGTGGGGTCAGGCTCTACCTGGCCGGTGAGCAGCGCCTGGGTGTACTGCGCCACCGCCATGCTCCCCACGTAGTAGGCCAGCGCTTCGGCCAGCCGCATCACCGCCGCGTGGCAGGTCGCCCCGTCATCGCCCCCACACGCCCTCTCCGCCGCCTCTAGGGCACGCGCAACCGGCAGCGGGTATAAGGGAGCCTTTGGCTTGCTGAAGTCCATGTTGCATTGTAGCATAGTAGCATAAAGCGGGGCTGGGCGGCATGGACGCGATTGGTAAGGCTAGAGGGCACCCTGGTCTGTTCGTAGCGCTTTAACTACTCGCTCCAACTGCTCATTAAACGTAGTGTTGTCCTGCTCCCAGCCCTTGAAATCGGCTGCCAAGCGCCTGTTGACTGTAGTAACCTTCGGATCTGCCCACTCTTTCCTCAGATAGCCATCAAGATCAAGAGGGATCAGCACGCGAACTCTAGTGCCTGAATCCTTCAGTATCTGTTGCTCTTTAGCAAAGGCTCTGCCAATCTCGTCGTCCACCCACCAACTTGTTAACGACGCTCTTGAACAACAAAGTAGCAGCTTGTCTGATACTCTTATTCCGTGATCTATTGCCTCGTATAGGTCTCCCCCGATCTCTACATCCTTATCGTCCAGCCAGCAACGTATGCCACGTGCCTGTAGGCTATCATAGAGGCGGTGGGCGAAGGCTTTATCGTCGTGGCTATAACTAATGAAGCAGGAGTAAAATTGGGGCGGTCGCGCTGTGAGCAAGGGTATGAGTTTGATGAAGTCTTCAGGAACACCGGCCCCACGCAGGAATACTTCTGGTATTTGGCCTTTTGACAGGTATAGTGTACCTATGCTGATTATGGAAGGACTCAAGTGCTTCGTAGCCTCAAGACCTCTCACAGAGCTAAGATCAACATCGGCAAACACGGTCCGCGCTAGACGTGCCTTGCTGAAATCAGTAGCGTCAAAATGTGCTTTGGCGAAGTTGGTACTGAAGAGCATAGCTTTTGTTAGGTCAGTTCTTGTTAAATCGGTCTCTTTTAGGTCGGCTCTTGTTAAGTCGGCTCCTGTCAGGTCGGCTTCTGTGAGGAAGACGCCTGTTAAGTCAGCTTCTCTTAGGTTGGCTCTTCTCAGGTCGGCTCTTGACTGAGTGGATGACAGAGTCGCGTTACTAAGATCTATCTTTTCAAGTGGATGCTGTTCCCTCCACTCGTTCCATGCGGCGGAACCTTTCCGGGCAATGTTAAGTTGTTCTCGATTTGCCATAGTAACCCGCTCTTTCCGCGCTGCCCTATATATTCACTTACTCCAACGACATACTACTCCAATCATGTCATACAATCTTACCATAGAAAGAGAAAGCACCTCTCGCAGGGGGATACCACCCTTCCCTACCCTCGCTTGACATCCACCAACCCCGCACGCTACTATGAATGCATAGCAATTGCGTGCGTGGAGGCGGCTTTATGGGGGACAATCTTCTACATGACTCGGGGGACTCGGACCTCAATTTCGTGCCGCCCTCGCCCCCCAGCAACACCGACTACCGCCACGCACGCTGGTCCCGGCCTGCCCGCCTCCAGCGCCCCCACGCTCCGGCACACGCGCCCAGGCAGGTCGAACAGGCCGCGGACCCTCGCCACATAACGGTGGTGGGTGTCTGCTCGGCGGGCAAGTCCACCCTGTCGAAGACGCTACGGGAGCGGGGCTACAAGGTGCGCACCGTGGCCCAGGAGCACTCGCACGTGCCCTACCTGTGGCAGATAGCCAAGCCCGACGTGCTCATCTATCTCGACGCTTCCCTGGCGACCATACGCCGCCGCCGCAACCCGCGCTGGCACCGCCCCTTGCTCGATGAGGAGCACCGCCGCCTGTCCCACGCCCGCGAGCACGCCAACCTCTACATCCACACTGACGGTCTCTCTCCCAAGGATGTCGCGTCCAGGGCGCTCACCTTCCTGAACAATACAAAGCAAGTAATGAGTGATGAGGACTGAGGACTGAGTAGTTCACAAGCCAACACTCAGTCCTCAGTCCTCATCAATCATTACTCTAGTACAAAGAGGTACTGATGCAAACGGATCACCAGCGGCCATCAGAAGCGCGAACGTTATACTCGTTCGTGTCTGATGGCACCAACCTGACCCCAAGCGATGTAGCCCGGATTGCCAGGTCGCCGCGCCACCTCTCTAAGCCAACCGCTGCGTTCGCCGTGGGTATGTCTGCGGACGCACAGGACAGAGTAGCTCGCTCGCGGGGCATAGTGGACGATATCGTGCGGCGCGGCGACGTCGTGTACGGCATCACCACGGGCTTCGGCGCCTTCAAGGACAGGGTAGTCTCGCACGAAGACCTGGCGCAGTTGCAGGTGAACCTCATCCTGAGCCAGTGTGTGGGCGTGGGCAACCCCCTGCCCGCCGAGGTGGTGCGCGCCCTGATGCTGTGCCGCGCCCACACCCTCTCGCTCGGCTATTCGGGCATACGGCCTCAGACGCTCGGCCTCATCTACGACATGCTCAACGCGGGCGTGCACCCCCTCATCCCCGAACAAGGCTCCGTGGGCGCGAGCGGCGACCTGGCACCCCTGTCGCACATGGCGCTGGGCATGCTGGGCCTGGGGCAGGCAGAGTATGGCGGACGCTTCATGCCTGCTGGGGAGGCCCTCGCCGCCGCCAGGCTGCAACACGCGCGCCTGGCACCGAAAGAAGGCCTGGCGCTCTCCAACGGTACCTCGCTGATGTCGGCCCTGCTCTCCCTCGCGCTCGTGGACGCTGCCATGCTGTGCGACACAGCCGACGTGGTAGGCGCGATGAGCCTGGAGGCGATGCAGGGCGTGCCTTACGCTTTCGACCCGCGCATCCACTCCGTGAGAGGGCACAGCGGCCAGATGGCCTCAGCCGCCAATATACGCGCACTGACCCAGGCCAGCACCCTCATGTGGCGCGACATCCCCGGCGACGGCCTCCAGAAAGCGGCGGCGGGCAAGGTGCAGGACGCCTACTCGCTGCGCTGCATGCCCCAGGTGCACGGCCCGGCCAGGGACGCGGTAGGTTACGTCAATGGCGTGCTCGCGGTGGAGCTGAACGGCGCGAACGACAACCCGCTCGTGTTCGGTGCCGACACCTTCAGCGACGAGCACGCAGCCGAGGTGCAGCATACAGGTTTCAGCCACCGCCACCAGATACTCTCCGGCGGCAACTTCCACGGCGCGCCCCTCTCGGTGGCCTCCGACTTTCTGGCGATAGCGGTGTGCCAGCTTGCCACGATCAGCGAGCGGCGGCAGGCCCGGCTCGTGGACCCCGCGGCGCACGGCGGGTTGTTCCCGGCCTTCCTGATAGAGAACGGCGGCCTGAACAGCGGCTTCATGATGGTGCAGTACACCTCCGCCGCCCTCGCCTCCGAGAACAAGAGCCTCGCCCACCCCGCCAGCGTGGACACCATCCCCACCTCGGCCAACGTGGAGGACCACGTGAGCATGGGGCCAATCGCCGCCCGCCACGCCCGCTCAATAGTCGCCAACACCGCCCGCGTGCTCGCCCTCGAAGCGATGATGGCCGCCCAGGCCCTCGACTTCCGCATGCGCAACGAAGGCACGCTGTCGAAGATGGGCCGCGGCACCGCACAGGCGTACACCCTGGTCCGCGAGCAGGTGCCGTTCCTATCGCGGGACGAGGACTTCCAACCGTACATCGCTGCGGTGGAGGAGCTTGTGCTGAGCGGCAAGCTGGCGTCTGTGCTGGCTGACGTGAGCAGCGAACGGGCTGTAGGTATCTGACACCCTGGGCAAGCTATGACCGATCTATCCGACAAGTACATCCAGTGGGAACCCAGCTACGACACCGCTCTCCAGCGCGTTCGCGCCGAGAAGAAGGAGCTGTTCGTCTACTTCACCAAGCCGAACTGAACGGGCTGCGTCCGACTGGATACCGTGACGTATTCCCACCCGCAAGTCTCCCGCTATATAGCAGACCACTTTGTCGCCTACAAAGCCGACATGTCCCAGCGGGCCGCCTGGCCGCTCTTCCGCGCCAACCACATCATCTGGACCCCCAGTGTCGGCTTCGCGGACCGCAACGGCAGCATGCACCATGTCGGCGTCGGCTACTCCCCACCGCCGGAGTTCCTCACCACCCTCAAGATTGGCAGGGCGCGGTGCCTCATGGCCTGGACCCGTAACGCCGAGGCCGCCCATCTGCTCGAGGAAGCCGCCTCCGAGGACAACGCCATGACCCCCGAAGCCCTCTTCTGGCTCTCAACCGCCTACTTCTTCGAGCGCCGCGACAGCAGCCGTATGTACAAGGTCTGGGAAGAGCTAGTCCGCCGCTACCCCGATAGCCCCTGGGCCAAGCACACATACCCAAAGCCGGAGTAGGACGATAGACGATGGACGATGGACGGTAGGAGTGATGAGGACTGAGGGCTGAGCAGCAATCAGCACCCAGCCAAACCATCCTAATCTTTGCGCGTCCTTTGCGTTCTTTGCGTCTTTGCGTTTTCGTCTCCATCGTCCATCGTTCCCTTGACACTTCCCGCTTACAGTGCTTTAATCCTTGTGCACCCTGCTACAGGTTCTCACACTATTGCTTTGTCGCCCATGCCTGCCAATGCGAGCGGGCTTCTTTGTTTCCTCCACTATGCTTAATCGCGTGCGGGTGCTGGACCGGACCGGGGCATGCTTGCAGCGCAAGATGATGCTTGTTTGCCTGGTTCCGGGTGAGTAATTCAAAGCACAAGGAGGCAGTTATGTACGGCACAGTCGCGCGGTTCCAGGTGAAGCCCGGCAGTGATGAAGAACTTATGAAGCTGTCGCGCAACCCTGAATATCAACAGGTACCGGGTTGGGTGGCCCAGGTTGTCTACAAGTCGGACGCGAACCCAAACGAGTACTTCATCGCCGTCGTATTCGAGAGCAAGGAGGCTTACTGGGCCAATGCGCAAAGCCCTGAACAGGACGCCCGCTTCCGCGAGTTGCGCGAGCTCATGTCCGCGGACCCGGAATGGCACGACGGAGAGGTCGTTGAGTACAACGCCGCAGGTAGCTGAAGCAGGTCTAACAACCCAGCTGGCAAGTAGAACCGGACGGGTAAGATTCCCGCCCGGTTTTTTGTCGCACTTTGCCCATTTGCTCGGAAAGAATTATCAGAAACGCCCCGCACCTATTGACAGCGCATGGTTCTGGTGCTTTAATACGATACTCTGTTTTCCCTGGGGGTTTTGCAAGCCAGTTATTTTACTGACCGCATGCGCCTCCTGGGTTACGTGCAGGGCAGAATTGGCGGTTTATGCCGTTAGTAGCCGCGCTATGCGGCGGTGGGGTCACTATGTTCGCTCGGCTCCCTTCCCTATCCCTGTCCCTGGCACTACTGGCCCTCTCCGCCCTGCTGCTGGTCCAGGCTCCCCCTTCTGCGGCCTCACCTCCCGTAGCGCCTCCGAGCGCGCCCGCCTGGGACGTATGTTATCGCACCAACGAGCAGATAACGAGCTACTTGCAGTCGGTAGCCGCCGCGCACCCACAGATCGCTACCGTGAGCGATGCTGGGCTGTCCTGGGAAGGCACTAGGCACCTGTGGTTGATGCGCCTGGGCAGCGGCGGCGGGCCTGGCATAGAGCCTCGTCCCACGATTTTCCTGCTCGCGGGCCAGCACCCGCGCGATATCGCCACAATCGAGGTGCTGGTGCGGTTCATAGGTCACATGACCGGCAACTACGGCACCGACCCCAACGTCACCTGGCTGCTGGACCACCGTTGGATTTACGTTCTCCCGGTCCCGAACCCTGATGGCTACTTCCAGATTTATTCCAATCGGTCCACATGGTTCAAGAACACCAACAACGGCAACGGCTGCGGCGACGCCCTCAAGTGGGGCACCGACCTCAACCGCAATTACCCCTACAAGTGGAACAACGGCGGCACCAGCAACCTGCCCTGCGATAGCTCCTATCGTGGCCCTTCTGCCCTGTCGGAGCCGGAGAGCCAGCACGTGCTTGCGGCCTTCCAGGCAAGCGGCAGGCCCGCCGACCTCACCATCTCTCTGCAAGCGCCCGGACCCTCGGTGCTCTACCCCTGGGGCTGGACCTCCACTCCGCCCGTCGATGCCGCCGAGCTGGACGCCTTCGCCTGGAGCCTGGGCAGGCTGAACGGCACCTCCCGCGCTAATATCCATCGCCACAATCCCGGTAACTCGCCCATCAGCGGCATCCTTGACGACACAGTGTACGGCCAGTTCGGGGCACCGGCCTTTACGCTCAACATCGGCAATATATCGGCACCCGTGTGCACCGACCTGGAACAGGTATGGACCTCCCAACGTCCCGCCCTGCTGCATGCTATTGGCGCGGCGGGCACCGGCAAGGACGACACGCTTTCGCACGCCTTCGGGCCGCAGGTCACCCAGGTCTCGACCTCGCAGGGTGAGTCGCCCTGGGTCGTGAATGTGAGCGCCGTTCTCTCGGCCAATTATGGCACGGTGGCAGAAGCGGTATATACCGTGGACGGCAACCCGGAGAATGGCCCCACCTTCCCTATGAGTGGAGATTTCGGAGCGGCGACCGCGAGCGTTACGGCGCAAGTAGATGCTGGCGGCCTGGCTCCTGGGAGGCACTTGCTTAGCGTGCGGGGCAAGAACGACTCGGGCCAGTGGGGCTTGTCGTCGTCCGTCTTCTTCACGACCACGGCTCCGCCTCCCACCGCGACCCCCACGGCCTCTCGTACAGCTACAATCACGGCCACCGCTATCTCTGCGGCTACCGCTAGCAACACCCCCTCCGTATCCAATAGCGCCACCTCCACCCCTACACCCACGCCAGCGGTCACGCAAACGCCCACTGAGCCGCCGACCGGCACCCCTACTGCTACCTTGACCGGTACTTCCACGGCCATCTCAATAACGGAGACGGCCACCCATACCCCAACCAGAACCGTAACGCCAACCACCACCGCGCCGTCCGGCACCAACACGGCTACTCCCACGCGCACGCCTACCGTAGATGCTACCTTTACACCCACGCTCACCAGCACCCGCACTCACACGCCCACGCGCTCCGTCACCCCAACGAGAACGCTCACACCAACCAGGACACCTACCTACACGCGCACCGTGGGCCCCACTCACACGCCTAGACCCCCGGCCACGCCCACCCCTCTGCCGTGTACCGACTATGACGATGTCGGCCCGAACCAATTCTTTTACGGGGCGGTTGATTGGCTTACTTGCAGGGGCATCGTATCAGGCTACTCTGACAATACCTTCCGGCCCGGCAACACCGCTACCCGCGCCCAGATCGTCAAGATGGTGGTGCTGGGGCACGAGTGGCCCCTCTACGCGCCGGAGCAGCCCACGTTCAGCGACGTGCGCCCCGGCGACTGGTCCTACCCCTACGTCGAGGCGGGAGTGTCGCACGGCATCATAGGCGGCTACGCGGACGGCAGCTTTGGTCCCAACAACCCCGTAACGCGGGGGCAACTCTGTAAGATTCTCGTGCTGGCCGGGCAATGGCCCCTGGCGTCACCGTCAGAGCCTCACTTCACCGACGTGCCCCCCGGCTCACCCTTCTACCCCTACGTCGAGACCGCCCACGCCCTCGGCATCGTCTCCGGCTACGCCGACAGCACCTTCCGCCCCTCCAACCACGCCACCAGGGGCCAACTCTCCAAAATGCTCTACGTGGCGCTCACACGGCCGTAGGGGGACGATGGACGATGGACGATGGACGATGGACGATGGACGATGGACGATGGACGATGGACGATGGACGATGGACGATGGACGATAGGAGTGATGAGGACTGAGGACTGAGGACTGAGGACTGAGGTCTGAGGACTGAGTAGCTGTCAGCACTTACCCCAACAACAATCCTAAACCTTGGCGCGTTCTTGGCGTCCTAGCGTCTTGGCGTTTTCGTCTCCTACTATCGTCCATCGTCCATGTTGACATTACCCCTGCCCCACGCCTATAATTCCGCATACTGGGCGTAAGGAAGGGGGCAACGCGGGACCGGTTTGGCTCTGTGCCCGGCCTATGTGGGTTGGGGCTTATTTGCCGTCTATAGCTCGTGAGCCGCGACGGTAAGAGCAGGACCTTTCCGCGCCTATGGAAGGCATCTGGCTGGTTAGCTACATCGTGCTGTGGCTGGTGGTGCTCGTGCTGCTCGTGCTCGTGATTTTGCTCTACCGGCAGCTAGGCATCATGTACCTGGGGAGCGCGGAAGGGGTGTCGCGGGACGGCCTCGATGTCGGCACGCAGGCCCCCGACTTCAGCCTCACCGACCAGTACGGCAACCTCCAACGGCCGTCTGACTACCGCGGTCGGCCCCTTCTGCTCCTGTTCGGCTCTCCCACTTGCGGCCCATGTAAGGTGTTGCTGCCCGAACTTCACACGTGGGCGGCGGAGCATGTGGAGGTCGGCGTCGTCTGGCTCAACCTGGCCTCGCCTGAGGAGAACCTGCGCTACGCCTCGGAGATGGGGGCTACCCTGCCGATGTCGGCGTACACGCCCGCCGATGGAGTGGTAGAGCGCTTTAAGGTGCGAGTAACGCCCTTCCTCTTCTTCCTGGACGAGCAGGGCATCGTAAAGGCAAAAGGACTTGCCAACACCAGGGACGCGCTGGACCTGTACTACAATCGGCTACGCGCGTCTCGTCACGACGAAGCGGCGATGCAGGCAACAGGTTAATACCGGCGTGAAGTAGAAATTGAAAGCAGACGGGCCACATTAGACAAGTCAGGAAGCAAACGCTATGTTCGACCGCAAGGTAAGGCTACTAACAGAGGGATTGGCTCGCACTATTGGCCGTCGCAAGTTTCTCACGCAGGTGAGTACGGCAGTGTTCGCAGGCGTGGCTACGCTGGCTGCGGGCCGCACGCTAGGGAACACTGTATCGGCGCAGCAGGAGGGTGGGGAGGGTGCTGTGGGGCAACAGCCTCCTGCCCACCCGTTTGCTACATGTCAGGCTCCCGGCATCGGTTTTTGCAGCGTAACAGTTCCGCAATCCAGCGATGGCTGCCAGGGAGCTTACTGCTTCCAACATAAACACAACGGCCAGATATTGGAATGCCGCCTCTCATATAACTATGGCTACGCGGTCGGTTGCTGGACGGTAATGGATTCCGGAGGCGCAGCTTATTGGACCTGCTGTGACTGTGAATGTGGTACCAGTACCAACCCCAGCATTGTGGCATGTGGTTGTGCCCGGTATTCGGCCCTTCCCATGCCGGTATCGAATTAGTCCGCTGAAGGAAGGGCTACATGCTGAACAGACGGCTAAGTTCGTCCATACTACTTACACTCTTTGGCCTCGTGGTCATGAGTCTTTTTGCCCTGTCAACCGGACCTTCAGCGCGTGCGGGCGCTCCCCCCAGGCTCTCTGAGAGTGGCAGCGGCCCCACAACGCAGCAGAAGAACGCTCTGAACGCTCCTGCCCAGCCTTTCGGTAGCGGCGGGTGGGATATACTGGCGGCTATGCCGGGTGTCAGTGTGGAGTTTCCCGACGAGGAATGGGATGTCGTCAAACCCGCAAGCATCAAGCGTGCCGGGGCGGCCCTGTATCATCCTAACGGGAAGATATACCTGATGGGCGGGCGTATGGGCATAGACGGGATGGACAACCCCATTTCCTATTACAAGCCGCCTGGCACCCCTCCTTATACATGGCTTTTCGAGTATACACCTGGCGAACCGGGCACCTGGGTGCGCAAGCAGGCCGATATCGACGCCTGTGCGGCCTCTACTACCAAGTGCCCAGGCGAGCGTTTCACCTCAAATATGGCGGTTGTCACGCTGACCGACACTACAGGCGTGGCTATCTATGCCATCGGGGGCAGCAACGTCAGCAGCGTCCCCACCAACAGGGTGCGCCGGTACAACCCCGCCGCTGACGCTATCTCTGTAATGGCGACCGACCCCTGGCCCGCCAACCCCGCCAGGATACCCGGCGGCTACGCGGTGCTGAACAACAAGCTGTACATATTCGGCGGCTTCGATCCGCGTGGCAACGGCACAACGTACGGCGACACCTGGGTGTTCGACCCCATGGCCGCTGCCGGTAGCAGGTGGTCGCAGCTTCCTCCTACGGGCAATCTCTCCACGCCTCGCGCCTACATCGCGGGAGTGACCCTGGGCGGCTACGTTTACGCCATTGGCGGCGACACCTGGGAGACCCACGTCGATATCGCCCAACGCAGGCTCGTACCGAGCAACGTGGTGGAGCGGCTGAACCCCACGGTCGGCGTGTGGGAGCGCGTGGCGGACCTGCCCGAAGGCAAGGGCGACCTGGGCGCGTGGTCCTACGAGGCCAGCACAGGGAACGGCATCTCCGGCAAGCTGGTGGTGGCGGGCGGCCACTCCAACCCGCCCGACTCCAGCAACTACCTGGTACCTAACACCCTGGCCTACATTTTCGATCCCCCGCCCGGCGGTGGCCTCGATGGCTCGTGGACCTCCTTTATCGGCCTGACTAGCGCTACCCGCAACTTCGGGTATGTGGCCCACGGCGGCTTCCTGTACGCCATCGGCGGCTATGACTACACCACGGGGAGGCCCGAGTCGGCGGGCTTCACCCAGCGGTTCGACGTTAGTGGCCCCATCCCCAGTGTCACCGCGACGCCTACGGCCAGCAACACTTCCACACCCTCCAACACACCCACCCCCAGTTATACCGTGACCGGCACCCCCCCAACCAACACGCCCACCAGCACGGTGACGAATACCCCGGCTCCCACGTCCACCGCCTGCCCGGTCCAGTTCCAGGACGTGGCACCGGGTAGCACCTTCTACCCCTTCGTGCGCTGTCTCGCGTGCAAGGGTGTGCTTGGCGGCTATCCCTGTGGCGGCCCCGGCGAGCCATGCGGCGGCAGCGGCAATCCCTATTTCAGGCCGGGCAGCAACATCACGCGCGGCCAGATAGCCAAGATCGTCTCTCAGAGCGCGGGCTTGACTGAGGCACCGCTAGACCAAATATACGAGGACGTGGCTCCCGACTCGCCCTTCTACCAGTGGATCAACCGCCTGTCGCGGCGGGGCTACATGGGCGGCTACGCGTGCGACACGACCGCCGGGGAGCCTTGCGGCGAAGGCAACCGCCCCTACTTCCGGCCCAACAACCTGGCGACCAGGGGCCAGCTTTCCAAGATTGTAGCCAATGCCGCCCTCCTTGACGACGCGGTCTCAGGGCAGACATACGCGGACGTGCCGCAGAGCAACGACCCAAGCTCCTTCTACGTCTACATAGAGCGTCTCACGCAACGCAACGTGATGGGTGGCTACGCCTGCGGCACCGCAGACCCGAACAGCGGCCCCTGCGACGACCAGGACAAGCCCTACTTCCGCCCCGGCAACTTCGTCACCAGGGGTCAGGCGGCCAAGATAGTGGCTAACACTTTCTACCCCAACTGCCAGACACCCGCCAGGCCATAGGGAAGAACCAGGCAACGTTGTAGTGCGTACAAAGAGAGGGGAACAGTCTCCCCTCTCTTTCTTTTTGCCTGGCACGGAAGCTGTGTTATGGGAGTGTGCCGGGAAGAAGAGGCAAAGATACAGGAGCAACAAATGAGGCTGGGATTCGCCTGTACCGTAATGGGGCTGGACGTTAGAGCGCACGACACGCGCAAATGGCAGAATAACCCGCACCTGCGCGTGAGTTTAGAGAACGTCGGCAAGATACTGCGCTACGCCCACGGCCTGGGCATACGCATGTACCGCCTTAGCTCCAACATAGCGCCCTATTACACCGACCCCACCCGCCCGCAGTTCGGCACGCAGCTTGAGGAGTCGCGGCGTGAGCTTGCGGACGTGGGGGCGCTTGCTCGCAGCCTCGACATCCGCCTCAGCATGCACCCCGGCCAATATACCGTGCTCAACTCGCCCAACGACGCCACTTACCAGGTGGCCGTGCGCGAGCTTCAGTATGCCGCCGACGTGCTCGATTACATGGGCATGCCACCGGACAACAAGGTGATAGTGCACATAGGCGGAGCATACGGTGACAAGGGACCTGCATTGCAACGCTGGACCGAGCGATACCCGTTGCTCCCTGAAAACGTCCGCGCCCGCCTAGTAATAGAGAACGACGATACAATATTCAACGTAGCCGACGCACTCCACGTAAGCCGCCACACCGGCGTGCCTATCGTGTTCGACAACCTGCACCACAGAGTGAACCCCAGCACCCTTCCCGGTGACGATGCGCCGCTTGACGAGACCATGGCTCTCCACCTCTGCCTCGAAACGTGGCCCGCGCACCAGCGCCCCAAGATACACTACTCCGACCAACGCACGGAAGAGGTGCAGGTGCGCGTCAAAGGCAAGGGCAGCCGCACCCAGGCAGCATCAGCCGGTGCCCACGCCGACTACGTTGACCCCGCCGCCTTCCTTGCCTTCCTCCAACGAGCCGCCGACCTCCACTTCGACATCATGTTCGAAGCCAAAGCCAAGGAACTCGCCGTCCTCCGCGTAATGGACTACCTGCGCGTGCAAGGTCTCTACGACACCCTGCTTGTGGCATAGTGCTTATAGTCACGTTTGTATTTCACCGCAGAGACGCAGAGGGCGCAGAGGTACGCTGAGATTGTGGTTGTTGTAAGGGGGTAGGGGCTACACTTTACAGTACAATGTTGCCTTTGCGCAGAACACCCTCAACTATTCTCTGCGTAATCTCCGCGCCCTCTGCGTCTCTGCGGTGAATAAACCCTCTCTCCTACCGCGTGTGCAACTTTGACGGGTGCCGAACGTACAACTATAATGATTGGGCGGCCGGGTTAGACCGCATCACCCTAGTTCGGAGAGCACTATGCCAGGCGAGTTGAACATTGTCTCCACACTTTCGCGGCCCACCGTACCCGTGATGAACGTGCCGCAGCTTGTCTATTGTTTGCTGGAGATGCGGCCTGCCGAGGCCGTGTCCGTGTCTGCCGCGCCCATGCCCCTCAACCTGTGCCTGGTGCTCGACCACAGCGGCTCGATGAACGGCTCAAAGATGGACAACCTGCGGGATGCCACCAACCTGGTGCTGGACATGCTCACGCCGCAGGACTACATCGCCATCGTGGCTTTCAACAGCCGCAACGAGGTGATCTTCTCCGGGCAGATAAGCAACAGCGCGGTGCGGGCCGACCTGCACAGCCGCATCTCGCGCCTCAAGGCTGACGGTGGCACCAACATGGCCCCCGCGATGGAGGCGGGTCTGGTCGAGCTACGCAAGCAGATGCCCCTGCCTTCTTCCGGCACCCCAAGCGCGATGGTGAACCGTCTCGTGCTGCTCACCGACGGCATAACCGAGAAGGAGAAGCGCTGCCTGGAGCAGGCCGACAATGCCGCCAGGCTGGGCGTGCCGATTACCGCCCTCGGCATAGGCAAAGACTGGAACGACAAGCTGATGGAGGAGATCGGCCGCCGCACCGCCGGTGACGCCGATTACATCTCCTCGCCTGAGCGCATCCGGTCCCACTTCCAGCGGGCGGTGCAGCAGATGCAGGCAGTAGCCCTCCAGCGGCTCTCCATGGCTATCAAACCGGCTCTCGGCATAGAGGTGCGCAGCATCTTCAGGGTACACCCTCTCATTTCGCGGCTGGCACCCGAACAGACCGCGGGCGACCTGCGCGTGCCTTTGGGCGAGCTTGAGCGAGGGCACGGGCAGACGTTGCTGGTGGAGTTCGTGGTACCCTCGCGCCCGGCAGGCACCTACCGCATCGCGCAGTTAGAGGCCGAGTACGACGTGCCGCAGAACGGGCTATCATCCCAGCGCGCCAACCTTGACCTCGTGCTGAGCTACTCGCACGACCCGGCGGTGATTTCCTCGCCGGACCCGCGCGTGATGAACCTAGTGGAGAAGGTGAGCGCCTTCAAGTTGCAGACCCGCGCCCTGCAAGACCTGGAAGCTGGTAATATCCCCGCCGCCACCCAGAAGCTGAAAGGCGCGCTCACCCACCTGCTCAACCAGGGCGACACCGAGCTTGCCAGGGTCGTGGAGGAGGAACTGACCAACCTCGAAAAGGGCCGGGTAATGTCCCCCGAAGGCCGCAAGACGATCCGCTTCGAGAGCGGCAAGACGGTGAGATTGGGACAGAGTTAGCAGGGGTTAAGAGACGGAAACGCAAAGACGCAAAGAGCGTAAAGGACGCGCAAAGAGAATTAGGGTTTGATTGGGTGCTACTCAGCACTTGGAGGAACGATGGCGATTTATTGCCCAAATTGCGGCGTTGAGCTACCTGATGGGGTGGCTTTTTGTGATGCTTGCGGCACTCCCTTGAGGGGGCAGAACCAGGGGCAGGGGTTCGCGGCACCTGCGGCACCCGCTGCTCAACCGCCCGTTCAGGTGGCCGGTCTCGGCTCTACGGCTTGCCCGGTGTGCGGGGCGGCGGCGTTGCCCGGTGAGGCTTTCTGCGACAATTGTGGGGCCTCGCTGCTGGCACCCACCGCCTATATGCCCTCGCCGGGACAGCAAAGCGCACCCGCCCAGCCTCAGCCCCAGCCTCAGCCCCAGCCTCAGCCCCAGTACTCGCCACCGCTACCCTCCTACTCCAACGCGCCCGCGAACGGCCCATCTGCCGGTGGGTACGCGCCAGGCAGGCAGGCAGCAGCCGCACTGATAGTGATCTCTCCCCCGCCCCCGGCTACTATCCCCGTGCCCGCCCGCCCCGAGTTGATCGTGGGCCGTAGCGACCCCCAGAGCAACAGCTACCCCGACGTGGACCTCAACCCCTACGGCGGCCTGGAGTTAGGAGTATCGCGCCGCCACTTCCGCCTCAAGCGCGAAGGCGACCAGGTCTACGTAGAAGACCTCGGCTCGATGAACGGCGTGGTAGTCAACGGCCAAAAGCTGCCCCCCTACACCCTCCACCCCCTCCGTTCGGGCGACAGCATTCTCCTCGGCAAGATGGAGATGCGATTCGACCTCTCCTGACAGACGAAAACGCAAAGGCGCAAAGAACGCAAAGGACGCGCAAAGGTTAGGATTGTTTGCGGTTACAGGAGCACAATGCATCGTGCTCTCTTGTAGCCCCTGTGTCGAACGTACAGAACCGAACCCCGCCCTGTCATCCTGAGCGTAGCGAAGGATCAGGTGAGTAAGCGAGAGTCCTCAACATTGGGGATGATGGTGGCCTGAGGAACCGTGTACCTCAATTGCAAGAGTCAAACACGGGTGGCTGATCCTGAGCGTAGCGAAGGATGACAGAGGGGGACGGAGTCCCGCACAGCATCTAGGCCAGCGGAAACGTAGCGGTTTTGCGCCTAAGGACCTTCCACCAACATGATGCTGTCGATGCCCACTCCCAGGCTGCGGGGGTCGTTGCTGTCCGGCACGTAGTCGGCCACTTTGCGGGCTGGGCTGGTTATTTCCAGCGTCAATGTGTTGCCCGGTTGTCCGGCACCCGATGGCAATGGCACATCGAAGTCCGCCCAGCCGGGAGCTACCTGCAACTCGGTAACCTGTGCGCCATTTGATACAACTCTGACCCGCACTGGCTCGTTGGGGCCAATAGCGGGTGCCGACATGCGCAGGCGTACAGCACTGAACGCACCTGCCGGCACGGGGATGCGCAGCATGGCCCTGCCACGGCTCCAGCGATAATTGAAGTCGCGTGAGGGCTGGTCGGGACGGTAGAAGCCGCGTATGTAGACGCTATCGCCGCCCGTGCCAACGTCAATCGCGGCGGTGGGCGAGGGGCGGAAGCTGTTCCAGGGGTTACCGCGCCAGTCCGTCTCGTCCCGCAACAGCCAGTCGCGCTCTCCGGCGGTGAACTCCCATTTGGGGTGCCGGGCTGCGAGGTCCGCGAACCCTAGGATGTTGTAGGCGTCGTCGGGGGCGAGTTCGCGGCTTCTAGCGTAAGCCTGACGAGCGAGGTCGTCCATACCCCCGATGCGGGCAGCGTCGGCTTCGCGTCTGTAGCCATAGAAGAAGCCTGGGAACGCCTCCTGCGCAAGCCTGTACCTCCCAATCGCGGACGATACATCCCCCGACTGTAACGCCAGGTCCCCCCGCCAGCTATGGTAGAGGGTGCGCAACAAGGGGGGTATGTTGGGCGAGTACGCTCCCGCCACCACCCACAGGCACAGCATCGAGGCGGCAACTACCACCCTCACGTGATCTCTCACTATGCGCCAGGCACGTATCGGTGAAAAGACGGCCCTCCAGTCTGTTAGGACAAGCAATCCCGCTGCCAGCACGATGAACGAAGGCACCGCGGGCAAACGATAGCGCCCATCGTAGGGCACCACCAGCCCCAGCAGCAGCATAGACAGCAGCCACAGGTTCGACAGCAGCAGGGTGCGCCCCGCGCGGTCCTCCAGCCGCCGGAAGCCCAGGCCCGCCAGCCCGCACACACCCATGAGGCCCACCAGCAGGAAGGCGGCGTCGGCGTGCAGCAGGTCGGGCACGTCGGGTTCGCGCTGGGTCATGTCCCAGGGGTTGAGCAGCACCGCCGAGTTGCTCTCCAGGTGCCAGAAGTAGAAGAAGGCGAAGACGACGCTGCCCACCGCCTGGTCGGGGTACTCGAAGATGTTGGCCGTGCCCTCCGAAATGATGAGCGACAGCCTGTCCGCCGGGTTGGGGAGCGCCGCCATGCGTGCCGTGATGTCTTCGCCCCGAAAGTTATGGTAGTTCCAGTACGCGGTGGTGCTGGCCGTGTCGAGCAGTAGGAAGCGGCCATATTGCCTGTAGTTGTACAGGGTCCAGGGCGCGATGCAGAAGAAGGCAACCGCCGTAGCCACTAGCGACACAAGTAGTGGCTTGCGATTGCGTGCGAATAAGCTTACCCTTCGGGGTTTGTCAACCTCAGCCCCTGCGCTTTCCTCCGATTGGGCACCGGGAGACTTGCGGGCAAACTTATAGGTGACAAACAGCCACACCAGTATGAACGGCAGGAAGGTAAGGGCGATAGGCCGGGCGAGCGCCCCAAAACCCACCAACGCCCCGCCTATTACCGCCACCAGCAAGTTCTTGCTCATCGCACCATGTGGCGACCACCACGAGAAGGCGTAAATGGCCGCCACCACGAACAGGATCGAGGTAGGCTCGCTGAGGGCGCGCTGGGCGGGGCTGCTGGCGAGAGGTGGGTACATCGCCGCTATATACCCGGCAACGACCGCTACATGCCTCCCCCGTTGCGGGAAGATGCGCCCCGCCAGCAGCATGATAAGCCCCACGGTGAGGAGGCTTTCCGCTATCTGCACCAGGTTGAGGGCGTCGTAGCGCGGCTCCATGAGGGCGGCATCGTCCCCGGCGGCGTGTTTGGCGGCCTCATCCGGCACGAGGAGGAACGACCCGGAGAACAGCAGCGAGGTAAGGGGCACCCTGGTCCAGGTGCGGCCAGGCGTGATGAAGGTGTCTACGTAGCGCCCGTCCCTGAGCAGCGTCTGAGCCGGGAGCACGTAGTCAGGCTCGTCAGCCCCGATGGCGTAAGCCCGCGCGTCCTGCCAGTAGGCCAACCGCACGCCCAGGGCCACCGCGAAGACGATGAGGACATGCAGAAGGAACGCCCAGTATAGAGTCTTTGGCCGTGGCTTCGTCATCGGTGGTATTGTAGCATAACGGACGATGGACGATGGACGGTAGCTATCCCTTCGTCAGCAGTCCCAGTAAATTCGCTACCACTTGCCGGAAGACCTCTACCGGCAAGGAGTCTCGGTATGAGATGCTGCGGTGGGGCCGGGATATGCTCTTTACCTGGTCGGTAAGTATCACTCCACTGACGGCGAGTCCCGCAGGCAAAGCGACCTCGAAGGGGTAACCCTTAGCTCGGCTCGTTATGGGGCAGACCAGCGCCAGGCCAACTTTGGAGTTATAGCTTACAGGTGATAGCACCAGGGCCGGGCGCACACCTGTTTGTTCATGTCCCCTTACCGGGTCAAAGTCCAGAAAGACCAAATCCCCACGGTTCGGTACGTAAAGCTGGGTAGGAGAAGCCAACTTACCAGACCTCGTTGCCTACGGGCTTACCCCAGTCCACCAACTCATGACGGTTCTCAGGGGTAACGCGTGCCAGCATCGCGTCCAGGTCTGCGGCCTCAATATCCGTGAAGTCCTGCGGGTACGGCTGCCTACCTTGAGGTAGCTGCGCGATATTATTACTGCGCTGGCCCAGGTACGCTTCCAGATCTCGTACCTGGACACGCCACTGTCGTTTGCCTACCTTACTGCCACGAAGCACACCCTCACGCAGCAGACGCCGGATTGTGAATGGGTTGAGCCGTAGGCGCTGAGCCACCTCTTCCACCGTCAGGACGTCCATGTTTCTGTACCTCCTGACACATTATAGCACGCAAAAGCATACTAGCTGGCGGTAGCAACAGCCTTTGACTGTAAGTCGGCACCACAGACGCTAATGTGGCTTACCTGCTTCCGAGCGTCACTTCCGCTTCGTGGGCTTCGCCGTTACGCACCATCTGGAGCCTGATTGTTTCGCCTGCCTCGTACATTGCCAGCACGTCGACCAGGGGATTGTTCTCATCAAGGGCCGTGTCATCTATGCTGAGTATCACGTCGCCGGGCGCTAGTCCGATTTCTTCGGCGGCGCTACCCTGCACTACCTCCACTACGAGCACGCCGCTGTTGAGCAGCCTGCCGTTGGGGCCGCGCAGGTCGTAGTAGGAGGCCAGTTGCGGGGTCACAGGCTCGGTAGCCACGCCCAGGAAGGGCCTCGGCCTGCCCTCTTGCTCGATGATACGTCCGGCTACCGTCCTGACTCGGTTAGCCGGTATCGCGAAGCCCAGCCCCTCGGCTACGTCGCCCGCACCGGCGCTGCTCCCGTCGCCGCGCACGACCGCCGTGTTGATGCCTATGACCTCGCCCGACAGGTTGAGCAGCGCGCCGCCCGAGTTGCCGTGGTTGATGGCGGCGTCGGTCTGGATCAGGTTCTCCAACTCCACATCCAGGCCTTGCAGGTCGCGGTTGGTGCCGCTGACCACCCCCACCGTTACGGTGTTGGTGAAGTCGCCCAGCGCCGAGCCGATGGCGATCACCGTTTCGCCCACTCTCACCTTGCTCGAGTCGGCCAGGGTAGCCACCGCGTTTATCTCGGTATCTACCTTGAGCACGGCCAGGTCGTTGCCCCGGTCGCCCCCTGTCAGTGTGGCGGGCGCTATCGTACCGTCGAGGAAAATCACCTGCAAGCCGCCCTCCGCCGCGCCCTCTATCACGTGGAAGTTGGTGATGATGTGGCCGTCCTCATCGATTACCACCCCGGAGCCTCGGGCCTCGCCGCTGTAGCCGCTCTGGCGCGGGTCGAGCCTGTTGACCACGGTGACCACCGCCGGGTTCACCTGCTCAACAACTTTGACCACCGCCTGCTGTTCCGCCGGTATTTGCCAGGCGGCCCCCGCCGAGCCTCCGGCCTCCTGCTCTGCCGGAGCGTTGAAGTTGCCTCCTGCGGGGCTATTGTTGTCCTGGCCGTTTTGCCCCTGCGAGCCGTCCTGTTGAGAGGCAGCGGGGGTGGCTTGCTGCCGGTTGGCCTCAGGTGTCGCAGTGCGCGGTCGCCCGCTTTCCACGCTGCTAAGGCTGCAAGCGCCCAGCACCAGGGGGAGCACCAGCGTCACCAGGAGTAGCCGCACAGATAGCCTATGCCTGTGAGAAATTGATAGTTTGCTCATTGTTGTAGACCTGCCTGTTCGTGGTTTGCCAATCATGTAGGGACGCGCATAGAAGACGCATCCATACACAAGCTGTATAAGCAGAGTTTGGGCCACCGGGCGGCTGTTTGCGGCAACTTAGAGGATGGCTGTTCGGGGCGTCTCCTATGCAACCTCTAACATTTCTAACCTCTGCTATCCCGCCTTGTATCTCTCCCGCCGAGAATCATCACACCCTATCTGCTACCTGACACTAGGTGTCAAGAATGTTCGTGTATATTACGCATGCGAACTCTAACCCAATTAAGGGAGGACTCCGTATGTTGCAGCATGAAAGCGAAATCGAGCATATAGAACCGCAGGCCGACCGCCCCCAGATGCCGGAGGGTTATGGCATCCCCAAGACGACCGAGGGGCTGCTCCCCTGGAACCACGTCAGCGAGATGATGAGCGTGGGCATGAACTACTGGATAGGCACCACGCGCCCCGACGGGAGGCCGCACTCTGTGCCGGTATGGGGCGTGTGGGTAGGTGAGCGGTTCTACTTCGAGGGAGGGCCGGACACTCGCCGGGGCCGCAACCTGGAAGCCAACCCGGCGGTAGTGGTGCACCTCGAGCGCGGGGATGATGTTGTTATCCTGGAGGGCACCGCCGAGCAGCTAGAGAACCCCGACGCCTCTCTTGCCGAACAACTGGCCGGGGCTTTCGGGGCGAAATACGGGCCAAAATACAACTATAACCCCAAACCGGATAACTGGCAGGAGGGCGGCCTCTACATCGTACACCCCGGCGTCGTCTTCGCCTGGACCAAGTTCCCGGAGGACTGCACGCGCTGGCGCTTCGGGAGTAGCTCTACGCCCTAGATGTTGAACCACCCGGCGGGGCTGGTCTGCTCTGAAGTGGGCTTGTACTCGCCGCTGTTGGGGTTCTGCGTGTAGTCGCCACGCCACTTACCGTTCTGGATGTCCCAGAGCGCCTGTATGATGGCGTCTACGTCGTCGCGGGTGCTGTAGAAGCCGAAGGACATACGCACCGCGCCGGGCATGTTGCGGCGGTCGCCCCCAACCACCTCGTCCCGCAGGGTGTGCACGCTGTCGGAGCCGATGCCGAACAGCCGCATCAGGTAGGGGTGGGCGCAGAAGCCGCCGGTGCGCGTGCCAATCGCGTACTCATGGCTCAATATGGCGGCGGTTAGCTGGTGGTGCACCTTCTCCAGGTTGAAGGCGATCACGCCCAGGCGGTCTTGAGCTAAGCCGGGGTCGCGTGGGCCGTAGATGGTGAGGCCGGGTATCTCGTTGAGCTTCCCCAGCGCGTAGGAGGTAAGCTCTCGCTCGTGCCGCACCACCTCGTCCCAGCCCAGGTCGTCCGCCAGGAAGCGTGCGGCGGCTGCCATGCCAACCGCACCCACCACGTTCGGGCTGCCCGCCTCCTCGCTGTCGGGCGGCCCTCCCCACATCTCCTCTTCCTCCGACACGAACAGCACCGTGCCCCCACCTACCAGGTCGGGTATGCCGCCTTCGAACGCGGTGTGCGGCCCGATAAGCACTCCACAGCCCAGCGGCGCGTACATCTTGTGCCCCGAGAAAGCCAGGAAGTCGATTGATTCGGCATCGCCCATCGCGCCCATGTCTATAGGCCTGTGTGGGGCGAGTTGCGCGGCGTCTACGAGCAGCATGGCCCCTGCTTCGTGCGTGGCGCGGGCGATGCCTTTCACGTCGGGTATGATGCCGGTAACGTTGGAGCCGCCCGAAATCGCCACCAGCTTGACGTGTCCCGCGTTGGCCCGCAGGCGCTTCTCCAGGTCTTCCAGCACAGGCATGCCGAACTCGTCCACCGAGACGCTTTCGACGTGGGCGCAGCGCCGCCGCCAGGCCAGTATGTTGGAGTGGTGCTCCATCAGGGAGGTGAGCACCACGTCGCCCTCCGAGAGTGGAATGCGGTTGGCGCAGCGGTTGATTGCCTCGGTAGCGTTGCGGACGAAGATGAGGCAGCGGTCGGTCAGATCGGCCCCGACGAAGCGGGCGAGTCGCTCGCGGGCCTGCTCGTAAGCGAGGGAGGATAGCTGCGATTTGAAGCCGCTGCCCCTGTGCACGGCGGCGTACCATTCTAGGAAGTGGTCAACTGTGTCCTTGACGGGGCGGGCGATGGGTGTGGAGGCGGCGCTGTCGAGGTTGACGTAGGGGCGGAGCGTGCCGTCGAGGGTAGGCACGAGGGTGTGCCCGCCGACTATAAGGTCGCGTGGATCGCGGGAAAATGCTTCCCGGATGCCTAGATCACCCCGGTCACCTGCGGCTTCGTTGCCGGGCCTGGTACAGTCTATCTCCTCAGCCTTCATTTCACTTCCTCCCGTACGCTCGCCCTTGAGCGCCTTCCATGCCTCTAACCTGCCTCCTAATATACCGCCACGCTGCCGCCTTTGCAACCATGTCACTGAGGGAACCAGGGAGACGAAAACGCCAAGACGCCAAGACGCCAAGGACCACGCCAAGAGTATTGAGGTTTAGAGAGTACAAGAGGACCAGGATACATTTGTGTAGTCCCTGGTCCTCTTTCTTGAGTCACTATTCTAATCTTGGCGTGGTACTTGGCGTCTTGGCGTCTTGGCGTTTCTGTCTCCCCAATAGAGCACTAAGGCGTCGGTGTGGCTCCTGCCGGTGTGGTCGATGGTGGGGCGGTGCCTGTTACGCTGGTGCCCGTTACAACGGTAGTGGCGGTTACGGTGCCGGAACCTGTGACAGTTATAGCAGGTGTGACGGTGCCGGGGACTTCGGTCCCGCTGCCGATTGTTGTGACAGGTGTGAGCGCCTTGTCCGCGTGCTGGTCTATGAGGGCCTGGGCTTCCTGCGCATAGGGGGCGCTGGGGTTGATACGCACCGCCTGTTGCAACTCCGCAAGGCCATCCAGGTAATTAGGTGGCTGCATGCTGAGGTAGACTTTACCGAGCTTGAAGTGCACCTCGCCGTTCTCCGCGTCCCGGCCTAGATAGGCCCTATACAAGCTGGCCGCGTCATTCCAATTACCCTTGCTTGCCGCTTCGTCGGCCTCGGTGACAAGAGTAGAGAAGTCGGCCTGTGCCGTAGGTGTCGGGACCCCGGCTGCAACGGTAGCCGCAATGGTAGCTGTCGGTGCGATGGGCGCGGTCACGGTGGTAGGCAGTATGACAGTGGATATCGTGCTGATAACGAGGATAGCCACGATACCTAGAACACCGATGCGCCCTAGTGCCTCGCGAGTCCGCTTACGGCGGGCCGCACGGCGCTTGGACGCCGTCTTGGGGTCAATTCTCCTGGGTGTGGACATGCTAGTGATTGTACCAAATCAGGCGGGAAACGTAAACGTGACGATGGACGATAGACGATGGACGATGGGAGTGATGAGGACTAAGGTCTGAGTACGAGGCAGCACTCATCCAAACAATCCTAATCTTGGCGGGTTCTTGGCGTTCTTTGCGTCTTGGCGTTTTCGTCTCCTATCGTCCATCGTCCATCGTCCATCCTACGGAATGTACAGTCCGCTGGCGGTGCGCCTTCCTGGGCCATCGTCGTCCCTCCTAGGGGGTTGGGGCGACATGTTGCGGGGGTCCAGGGTGTCGGCGGTGTAGCCCGATTGCGCGTGCGGCACTTCAGGGGCTATATCTATATCGTCGGCGGAAGGGGGCACGTTGCCGTCGGCGTCCAGCAGGTTGAGGTTCTTGGCGGCGGCTGCTATCGCGTCTTCGGCCTCGGCGTCCAACTGGGTGGCGTACTGGCGTATGACGGCGAGCGTCTGGTAGAGCCACTGTTGCAGGTGCTCGGCGGGCAAGGCACCCTCCACCGCGTTCACGAGCTGCCCCTTGTAGAAGATGAGCGTCGTGGGCAGCGCCTGCACCCCCAGCCCGCGCGCCAGGGCCGGTTCGCCGTCGGTGTCGAGCTTGGCGAACTTGACGATGCCCTGGTACTGCTTGGCTACGGCCTCGAACGTGGGCGAGTACTGCTTGCAGGGGCCGCACCACGCAGCCCAGCAATCTACCGCCACCGGGATGTCCGACCTCAATACTTCCTCTTCAAAATTGCGAATTGTTAAGTCCACTACTGCACCTTCTTTCTTTTTCCTGGCGGCCTCGGCGGCTGCCTGGGCTGTCTGCGCTGCCGCGGCCTCTATAAGCTCTTGCTTGTGTTTGGCGCGGGCCTCCACCACCTCGGCGTGCGTCATCCTGCCGTCAACCTCGGCCTTGACCAGCTTCAGATCGACCAGATCGTCGCCCCAGAGGAGCGCGTCCTTGTCGCAGAAGTTGAGGCAAGGGCCGGGGCAATCACCGCAGATGGTGGGGTCCGTCTCCCAGGTCTTGCGCAACGTGTTGTGAAAATAGGCATCATAGGGGCACGCCATCGCCGCGAAGCAACTCGCCCTATCAATGCACGCCTTCTCATTAACCTGTACCGGCATCTCTCGAAAACTCCTCCCTCTTCGTCTCTATATCATTATACACACCAGCCACACCACACGTCATCACAATTTATATGACGGAAACGCCAAGACGCAAAGACGCCAAGGACGCGCCAAGGTGATTAGGATTATTCACCGCAGAGACGCAGAGAGCCTGCCCTGAGCGAAGCCGAAGGGACGCGGAGATTACGCGGAGAATAGTTGAGGGCGTGCTGAGTAGGGGCAACATCGTACAGTAAGATGTTGCCCCTTGCAGTACACAAACAACTACAATCTCAGCGTAGCCTCTGCGCTCTTTGCGCCTCTGCGGTGAATAAACAATGCTAATCTTGGCGCGTCCTTGGCGTCTTTGCGTCTTGGCGTTTCCGTCTCCAATACGTTTCCCCTACCCCGTTGGTGCGATTTCGTTTCGGTGTGTACAATGGAAGCAGATAGACATGAAAGGAGGTGATAGCGGTGGATGAGCCTAACCGGCGGGACGTGGTGCGCCTGACCAGCCTGGCCTCTTGCGCGGGTTGAGCCAGCAAGATGGGTCCTGGTGACCTGGCGCAGGTGCTGCGTCCTCTCACGGTGCACACGCACCCCAACCTCATAATCGGGCTGAACCCCGGCGACGACGCCGCTGTCTACCTCCTGAACGACACCCAGGCGCTCGTGCAGACGCTCGACTTCTTCCCGCCTATCGTGGACGACCCGTACACCTTTGGGGCGATTGCCGCCGCCAACTCGATGAGCGACGTGTACGCGATGGGCGGTACGGTGGCGCTCGCCCTCAACATCGTGGCCTTCCCGAACGACCTGGACAAGGCGATCCTTACGGCGATCTTACAGGGCGGCCTCGACAAGGTGAAGGAAGCGGGCGGCATCATCGCGGGCGGGCACACCGTCACCGACCCGGAGCCTAAGTACGGCCTGTGCGTGACCGGCCTGGCCGACCCCGCGCGCATCATGTCGAAGGCAGGCGCGCGTCCAGGCGACCGCCTCGTCCTGACCAAGCCGCTCGGCACCGGGGTAGTCACCACCGCCGCCAAGAACGACCGCGCCACCCCCGCACACCTGCAAGGCGCGGTAGACTGGATGCTGCGCCTGAACGGCCCGGCATCGCGCGTGTTTGTCGAGGCGGGCATCAAGGCTTGCACCGACATAACCGGGTTCGGCTTGCTCGGCCACGCCTCCGAAATGGCCCAAGCTGGCGGCGTGCTAATGCGCATCTCCGCGTCGGCCGTGCCTGTGCTCGACGGCGCGATGGACTACGTACGCCAGAAGCAAGTCCCAGGCGGCACGGGCCGCAACCGCGACTACCTCATCAAGCCGGACCTCGAACCCGAAGCCGCCCACCCCACGGGCCACCAGACCGAGGTGCGCGTCCGCCTCAGTGCCGGCATACCCCGCGACAGCCTGACGCTCCTGTTCGACCCCCAGACCTCCGGCGGCCTCTTCGCCGCTGTGCCCCCTGCCCTGCTAGCCGAAGTGCGTACCAGGCTGGGAGACGCGGGCGTACCGCTGTGGGAGGTTGGCGAGGTAGGCGAGGGGTTGGGCATCGTTGTAGAAGCGTGAGACCTCTTTCCTGGTCCTTCACCGGCAACACCCCAGTACTCTCAATTGTGGATAAGTAGACATAAAGGGCCATTGACGCGCACATCCCCGGATGCTATCATTGATTCCAGGTAGGCTAAAGGCCAACCATTGTGGAAAACCGCCTTAAAATGACCTGGAGGATAGATTTTGCACGGTAATATTGCCTCTTATGTCGCGCGCGTGCGGGGCAGAGGCATCAGGGCCGCGCGGTGGCTCGTACCTGGCCTGCTGCTGGCTGTGATGCTGTTGGGCCTGGCTGGCGTGAGCTTTGCCGATACCAGCTACAAGGTGCAGCCCGGCGATACGCTCAGTGGCATTGCGGTGCGCTACGGCACCACGGTCGAGGCGATTGTGGCGGCCAACAACCTGCCCAGCCGCACCATTTACGCTGGGCAGACGCTCGTGATCCCTTCGCCAGGCTCCCCCGGTGGGGGCCAGTCCGCCGCGCCCTCGAACGGCTCGACATACGTGGTGCAGCCGGGCGACAACCTGACGGTGCTCGCGCAACGCTTCGGCATTACCCGCGAGGCCCTGGCGTCGGCCAACGGCATCTCTCCGAGCGCCCTCCTGTACGTGGGGCAGGTGCTCAACATACCAGGCGGCCAGCAACAGGCTCCACCCCCGCCCGCCCAACCTACGGCCACCCGCGTGCCTCCCACTCCCACGTCATCGGTGCCCACGGCCACGCCCGACCCAAGCAAGCCGCAGACGCACACCGTTCAGCCTGGCGAGAACCTGTCCGGCATCGCCTCCAGGTACAGCACGACGGTCGAGGCGCTGATGTCGGCCAATAACATAGCCAACCCCAGCCTGCTCTATTCGGGCCAGGTGCTGACGATTGTGAAGCCGGGACAAAGCTCCACTGGCAACTCGCCTTCCAGGTCGAGGGCGGCCCCCGCGGAGCCTAAACCCCCGATGGGCGAGTTCGGCCCCAAGTGGGTGGAGGTGAGCATCAGCACCCAGGCGCTGACCGCGTACGAGGGGAACACGCCGGTATACTCCACCAAGATAAGCTCCGGGCGGTCCCGCTACCCAACGGTCGAGGGCACCTTCCGCGTCTATGCCAAGTACGCGCAATCGAGGATGCGCGGCGGCGAAGGTGCCGACCGCTACGACATACCCGACGTGCCCTACACGATGTACTTCTACTCCGACTTCGCCCTGCACGGCGCGTACTGGCACAACAACTTCGGGACACCGCAGAGCCACGGCTGCGTCAATCTATCGCCCCAGGATGCCAAGTGGCTGTACGACTGGGCACCTATTGGTACGATGGTAGTTACCCGGAAGTAGTTCTAAGGGGCGCCAACTCCTTTACCAGTTTCCTTTCGCAACGACCTGGGTCCTATTGAAGCCGGTAACTTCATGAGGACAATCCCCATGACACACCAATCGGGTACCGGCCCCCATACCAGAGAGTCGACACTGTCCCTGCGGTTGTCTCCCCTCAGGAATAGGTGGTCCGGGGGGATGTGCCAGGTGCGGTTACCTGCGCTGTCGTGATGGCGGGCCTCATCTAGCTGGTCTTCCTGGTGGAGATCGGTAAGCTGTGTGACTACCGTATCACCTTCCATTGCAACTATTCTCTTGATAAAGGGCACATATCTACGCTCTGCCCTGGCGAGCGCCCACGGGTTGCCGGGGGCATGCTTGTGGGGCCACACGAGTACTACCTGGCCTTTGCGCAACCATCGCTTCGGCCAGTAGCGCCACACAAGCACCCGGTCGCCATGTTTGAAGGCTGGACGCATGCTTTCATTGGCTACCTCGATCACGTACAGGGAAGACCATACGAAGAGCAACAGTCCTGCCAGCCCGATGCCTGCGACAATTACTAACAAAGTCCCTATAAAGGTATACAACCAATTAGCGTCCGCTGGCATGAAGCCTCCGAAGATGTAACTATTCTCCGTGTGCAGTCCGGTAACCGGCTCTGGGGTGGGGCAGAACAGCCAGGGACTGTTGGGGAGGACGCATCTTCCCCAACAGTCCCTGGCTGTTCTCAATGCCGTGCCTTCAAGGCGCGTCTCTAGAATGCCTTACGGAAATCTAGCACCCTGGGCAGAGGCCGCACCTTGAATTACAACCTCTGCTACACTCAGTCGCGTTTACGGTACAACTCTGACCTGGTTCGGCATAGCCGTAGATTAGCTCCCCGTAGCGGCCGGGCGTGCAGTTGCAACACGAGCCGTTATAGTCACAGTACGTATAGCAGACCGTACTTGTGTACGGGCAGGCAACCGCACGCTCCACCGGTACCACACGGTCCACGATGAAACTGATCGCCTTGTTGACCGCCCCTATGCGGCTGCTCAGGCTGTCAACTGCTGATAGAAAGCCGTTGGTTGATAAGTTGAGGGCTACACTGTTCATCTCGGTCGTTCTCCTTTCAACTGTTCAACGTCGAATATGAAGTAAAACGCAACCATCGATGTAGGAGCTAGCGATTAGTGACCTTCAGCTCCTGTTGCTCGGTGGCCTGAAACCAGGATGTATCGCTCCATCACCCCCTTCCGTTAGACGAGGCACCCGCAGGTTCTTTCCTGGTGGCTTCCCAGGAGCGGATGACCGCTTGCCACTCGCGGGTATTCTTGTTAGGCCGTCCGACTGACTCAATCCTGCCCTGGGCGTCGATGTATGTATAGGAGGGCGTGCCTCGCATCTTGTAGTCTTCCGCGAAGGAA
The DNA here is from genome assembly GCA_036386675.1 of Chloroflexia bacterium. Classification (GTDB taxonomy): domain Bacteria; phylum Chloroflexota; class Chloroflexia; order QHBQ01; family JADMIH01; genus JADMIH01. The sequence continues at coordinate 122,625 of DASVVE010000084.1, forward strand.
CTGTCATTACGATGTGCGACAAGCACCGGCAGGCCAACCTGATTTTCATCGACAAACTCGCGTGTGTACTCCGCGGATGCAATACTTACGAGCACCAACTCAGCGCCAGCGTCTCTTGCGGTAGCATGCAGGGAGATGTACTCGGGTAGTCCTTCACGGCAGGGTTGGCAATCTGGCTGTATAAACAGAAACGCTGTAGGTCTTCCCGCAAACTGGGAGAGTGTCACGGTTCCGCCGGTCAATGTTTGAGCTACAAAATCAGGAGCCTTATCACCTACCTTCAGGCCCAGGGGAGCAGGCTTTCTCTCCTCCGCCGAGGCGTTAACCTTGCGCACAAGAGCGAGGGTGAGCAGAAGATTGAAGAGGACGAGCGCCCAAAGAAGCACCGAACTTATCAAGAGAGCCTGTTCCATTCTCTATTTACTCCTTCGTAGTTGGGTCAGCTAATCAGGTCGAAGCACACGAGCGATGTGCGGCAGATTAGTCAGGATCGCCACACTGACAATAGCCATGAGCCATGTCAGGAGCCATTCAGGGGGTGTCAGGGCCCGATATTGGACCCCCGCCACAAAGAATGGCACCATCGCCAGCAACGTGCCGGTAAGGAACAGCAGATTACGCAATATGTGATAAGGAGAGATTTTATCGTCGGATGCGCCAAAGCAGTTGCACGAAGCGTCCACGCCTCTTACCAGCACAAGAATTAGCGCAACCGTAAAAATGACGAGGAGGAGGGCAGCGAGCGCCAGGCCCGCTAAGGTAAAGGTGCTTCCTAGCAGGACCAGCAGAACAACAGCAAACTCCGCGCATAGAAAAAGTGCTGCCAGCAAGCCACTGTGACGTGCCGGCAGCACACGGAAGGACGTTATCGTGCGGACAAAAGCTGGGACATTGCGTACTTTACCTGCGAACGAAAGCGAGAAGCCCAGGACTACAGCTACCTGGCAGTACACAGGCAGGTACGTGAGGGCGAGTGCGAGTAGAGGCTGCAACATTTGGTGTACAACGGCACTAGTGCTATAAGGCAAGTATTGGATGATTATTGTATCGGTAATAGCATTAATTGTCAACGGTCATATTCATGACCAAAGCTCCCCAAGTCTATTAGTCGAACCTGCACTCTAATGCCAGGATGTACAAACAACATCCAGATGGACACTTACAGCCTCACATGCCGGTGGCAAAGGGCACCAGGTAGCTTGTATAGTTATGCTCTAATCCTGCTCGTGGACCGGAGCTTATGCAAACCCCCCTCACGATAGAGCTTGTGCCCCGCACCTGCTGGTTCAAGAACGTGCGCTCGGAAGTGAGCGCCGCGGACTGGGACACCCTCAAGCGAATGACGGCCACCTCGGCGGGCAACAGGTGCGAAATCTGCGGCGGGCGCGGCCGCAGGTGGCCGGTGGAGGCGCACGAGGTCTGGGAGTACGACGACCGGAACCACGTGCAGAAGCTGACCGGCCTCATAGCTCTCTGCCCCGACTGCCACGGCGTGAAGCACATCGGGCTATCCATCTCTCGCGGGCGGGAGGAGCAGGCCCTACGCCACCTCGCCAGGGTCAACGGCTGGTCGGTAGAGGACGCCCGGCTGTACGTGGAAGTAGCCTTCGAGGTCTGGTCGCAGCGCAGCAACCACGATTGGACCCTGGACATTAGCTGGCTTGAGCAGCACGGCATCCACCCTAAACCCCGCTAGCGAACCGAATCCATAGTGAACCAGATTTGAAGAACGAAACCGCCAAGACGCCAAGGACGCCAAGAACCCGCCAAGAGTAGTATTGTTGAGTCTTAAACGAGAAGGCCGGGGTACATGATATTGTACCCCGGCCTTCTCTGTATTCTCGAACCGTCTATTCACTTGGCGGGTTCTTGGCGTCCTTGGCGTCTTGGCGGTTTCGTCTCCTGAGACTACCGTGTGCGCTTGGTAACCGCCTTGTAGGCCTGCTCGAAGTAGCGGGAGGCTTGCTCGTGCTTGCCCCGGCCCGCGAGCACCTGGGCGTACCGCTGGTAGATGTCACTGGCCTTGCCCGCAGCCTCGCCCGCTTCCAACAGCTGAATCGCTTCGTTGAACAACGCGTCGGACTGCTTGGCCTCTCCCCGCTGGGAGGCAATCTCCCCGGAGAGGGCCAGGGCGCTCGCCAGCACCTCGTTGGTGTCGGCCTGGCCTTGCAGGTGCTCTGGAAGCTGCGCGTTAGCCTGCGCGTTCTGAGCGCGACCTTCCTGCTTGGCAGACTGGGCAGCCGTGCGGCTGGTCTCTACCGCCTGTGAGGCCATGTCCTGGGCTTCGTCCAGGTTGCCCCTGGTCATCGCAAGGCGGGCCAGGTTGGTGAGGGCCAGCGCCTTGTCGGTCTGGCTGTTGAGGCGCTCGGCAAGGTCCAGGCTGTGTCGCAGGTACTCCTCGGCTGCCTCGGCCTCTCCCATCTCGATCAGGATATTGCCGTAGCGGCTCTCCATCTTGGCAACGGTCTGCATGTTGTCCAGCGCCTCGTAGATGCTCAGGGCGCGTATGCTCGCGGTCCTGGCGGCGCTGAAGTGCCGGTCTTCTCCATAGGCCATCGCCATATCCCAGAAGATACCGGCCTGGCGCTCGACGCTGTTAACCTGGCCGAGCAGGTCCAGCGCGCTCCTGTAGGCAGCGAGGGCGCGATCGTTGTCGTGCAGCGCCCAGTAGTCGGCGGCGATGTTGCTCAACACCTTGAGCTTGAAGTTCGGGTCTCGTACGACCCCGTTGTTCACGGCCTCCAGGCACGTGCGGTGCTGTTCCAGGGCGGACAAAGGCTGGTCTGCCTGGTAGTAGGCCATGCCGAGGAGCAGGCGCAACTGCTCAAGCCCCTCCCGGTCGCCGAGGCGGGTGGCAAGCTGAATACCCTTCTGTACGTAAGCGAGCGCCTCGGTAGCGTTGCCGGAGTGTACGGCGGCCTGCGCAGCCAGGCAATAAGCCCTCTGCTGCTGCTGGGTGTCGAGGGGCCGCTGGCCGCCGGGGGTACCTGGCGTCGTCGTAGCGCCGTTCTCCTCGGGAAGCATTGGGCGCAGGATTTCAAGAGCCTGGGTGGGCCGGCCGGTGTGCAGGTACAACTCGGCCTGCGAGATTTGCAGGTCCTGGTACGCTGGGTCGAATATGCCCAGGTTCTCACCGGCGCGCACGCCACGCCGTCGCCTTACGCGCCTCGGCATCGACTCGGGGTCGGCGGGCACGAAGCCGGGCGCATCCGGGTCGAGCAGTTGGCCCGCGGCTACCTCCAACCGGGAGGCTATTCTTTGCAGGGCCTCCAGGGAAGGTCTTGTTTTACCTTGCTCTATAGCTGATATATAGCTCTTGGAGTAATCTTCCCCGGCCAGGTCCTGTTGCGTCAGACCTCGCCGCGTGCGAAGCTGGCGGATACGCTGTCCGAGGACGCGTGCCGATATCGTGGTAATCATTTATTATCCTCTCAAAAATTGGTATTTGCCATGAGTTTAGGTCCCTCCTGGCAGGCATAAGCCCGGTGGAGACATATTGTCCAGCGCCCAGTGGAGCAATGGGGCATGAGCCCTAGCGGAGCGGACTTCCAGTACATACGAGGGTCGAATTAGAGGGATGAGAACTGGCGCAACTGAGATTATATCATAGTCTAAGCAACTTGCACAGGGTTAACCATCCCAGAATTGATAAAAATGACCAAGTAGAGCGATGTCACTGTTCTATAGCCCAAATCCATCTATTATACGCATAGTCATTTTATTCGGATTGCGTTTGAGTAGAATCTTTAGTGGACAAAGTAGGTCATAAAAATGACCTTGTTCCATATGATACATGCTAGATAACAGAGTTGTATCTAAGTTGATTATACCCTTGTTTGGCCCGACGTGTTGATCCCGCCAGGAGGACCTGGACAACAATAAAGCAGTGGCTTCCACAGTAGCCACTGCTTTATTGTTGCTCATGTCTTGCTGATGGTCGCTGCTCGCCTGCTTTACTTCTGCATCTCTTTGAGAGCCGTGAAGGCGGGTCTGGGGGTCCAGTCGGGGTTTACCACCGCCCAGGGCACCTTCTCGTCTTCAGGATTCAAGCCAAGAGTGCTGAAGTTGAGGTTCCACACGAACATCACACCCATCCAGGGGTACTCGTTCTTGCCCTTCTCAAAGGCACGCACCAGGTACTCCGCCTGCGTTATAGGGCTGATAAGTTGGCCGTACTCGTAACCGTTAGCGGTGTTGTAGGTGCTCCAGCCGAACTCGGTCAGCCACATCTGTTTGTTGCCTTCGCCGGCGGCTGCCATGACCGCGTATTGCTGTTCGATGCGGCGGAAGTAGAAGGCCGCTTTGTTGCGCCAGCACGTGCCTTCCTGGGAGGCGTACTTGGGCGGGCACTTGCCGCTGCCCGGATTGTCGGGCCACAACTGGTCGGGCGAGTTAGCGTTTGAGCCGGGGTGAGCGCCAAGCACGTCGTAGTAGTTCTTGACTACGCCACCCTGGTAAGCGTAAATCTGCTGCAAATAGAGCACGTCGTCAATTGCTATGTTGGGGTTCGTGTCCGCGGTCGGCGTAAGCCCGCCGAAGAGCACTATAGCGCTGGGGTCCGCGTTCTTCACGCCTGTGTAGCCGTACTTGAGCAGCTCCACGTAAGGGGCCACGCTCACCGGGCCGCCGACTTCACCGGCCAGGTTCTGCTCGTTCCAGATTTCGTAAGCTTGCACCTTGCCCTTGTAGCGGCGGGCGAGCATGTACATGAAGTTGCCGAAGTCGAGCGGGTTCTCAGGCATGCCGTGCTTGGTCTTGGGCGCGGCCCACTCGGGCGACTTGGCGATGGACAGGAGGATCTTCTGCTTGTTGCGCACCGCAGAATCGACCACCGAGTCTAGCTCGCCCCAGGCGAAGAGGAGGTTCTTGCCCTGGATGTCCTGCCAGGCTACCTGCTGCCGCGCCCAGTTGAAGCCGGCCTCGCGGGACACCTGGTGTACCCTGTCCTTGTCGGTGTAGTACAGTTGTACGTTGAAGCCGTAGCCGAGGCGCTGCCCCTTCAGGAAGCTCTCATTGAGCTTGCCCGCGCTCAGGTACCGCCAATCGCGATAGTGAGCGCCGATGTTGCCGAACTCCACCTGGAAACCCGCCGGGTTGGTGGGCACGTAGGTGAGCACGCGGCGCTCGAACGCCTGGATGAGGGCGTCGGTAGGCCTGCCTGCGATCTTGATCTTGCCCCAGTAGGCATCGGAGATGGGGCGGCCGGTGGCGTAGAACCAGGGGGTCGAGATCGGCTCGGTCACCGTCTGGTTGCCCTTGCGCACGGGGCCGGAGGCGTTGAGGAAGTCCCACATCGCCTTCGGTATGTTGTGCTTGGTCACGTCGTCATAGTAGGCGACCTCTACGCCGGGCACTAAACCCTTGCTCGGGTCTTCGCCCACGGCGCCATCGCGCGCGATGGTCGAGATGACCTTCTGCCCCATCCTGTTGGCGTCGGGGCGGTCGCCGCCGGCGTTGGCTTTGCCCACGAACGAGGCGTAGGTGGGAGCGGTAGGATCGTCAAAGTCGCCGGCGATGTTGACCTGGGCGGGCTTGCGGTCCTCGAAGGTGTTGTTGCCGGTCTGCATCTTGCCGGAGATAAGCTCCACCGTGAGCAGGCCGTTGGTGACGTAGAAGGGGTCAGCCTTGTTGCCGTTGGGATTGTTGATCTCCATACGGCTCTTGTCCCAGTACTGGACCAGGCGGGACTCGGTGTTGGTAGGGTCGTCCACGTAAAGCTCGCGGGTGGTCCAGAAGGGCTGAGGGCCCCACAGCCACGACCGCTTGACGGCTCCCGAAGCGACCAGCGCGTCGGTGCGGTTCCATACGTTGGCGAAGGAAGTAGTGTCGGGTGGCACGTCGGCGGCCTGGTTGGTGCGTGCCTTCGTTTGGGCGACTACGCTGCCTGGCGCCGCCTCCACCCCCTGGGGCAGGTACGTCGCTGCCGGTAGGGAGGTTACGAGCAGCAGCGCGACTCCGCCGAGTTTAACGATCCTCTGTTTGTCCAAGTGTCTCCTCCTAATTCCAGGTGCTGGGAAAACGTAGGCGTTTCGAGGGCAAACTGAAACGCCAATTACCTCATGGTAGCTGTGGGCATACTGATGTAGAGAATGCGTTCTGATGCGGTAACATTATTATAACGCCTGAAATACGTCCAGGTTCTAATGCTTTTTGCGTATTGTTGGCATATTATGCTACGTAGATGGGTCGCTTTGCAGGGTTTTCCGCATTACGAAATGCTCGTCTTGCATCGTGTGAGATGCTTCAAGCTCCTGCGTTTTCAGCAGCCGCATTCTCACCTAACACGTAACACTCGGAAATCGTAAGCTATGGTAACGCTGGTGGTCGCGGCACCATCATGTGGCCTGTAGGCTGTTATCTCAGCGGTGCGTAAGCTTAGGAATTGACGTACCGACACCCATGGCGGCCTGGCATTTGGATTATTGAATCCGCTAAACCTGAGGCCGGGAATGTTCCTGTCCTCTCTGCTACATTCGGCATGTCGATCATTCAGGCTCCCAACCGCGCTTGCGGGATCACACTGCCAGCCTCTCCTGCTAAGTTCCGTTTCGTAAAAGCCAACCACCCTGGGCGGTTCATCCTGGGACTCGAATGACATTTCACCAAAGCTAACTGCCGAGGTGAGCTTACCGATCGTAAAGACCGGCGAGGACATGCTGTCGGTAAAAGGGCCGCTGAATACTACAGCCACTGCGTTTGGGTAGAGAGGCAACTGCTTCAACTCCGCTATTGCGTCGGGCGGGGTTGGTGGTGCCGACATGAGGAACAGCGCGCCGCAAATGAGGAGAGTCAACACTCCGAGCAGCATGCTCAATGTGAGGCAGCCCTTGCTGCGGAATCTTTGCATGTCTGGCCTGCCTTTGCCTCTGCCGGGTTCCCACACATTCGGTATAGCTTGTATCCGCATGAAACGGAAATCCTGTGCCCTACCTGACGACCAGCACTTCATAATCGATATCGACACGGGTTTGCGCCTCGTCCGGCTCGATCTTGTAGACGTATACCTGGGCGCTCCGGATGCTCACAGGCATGCTTATCTCTATCCAGGGTGGCGCACCCTGAAAGCCCGTGACTACCAGTTGCGGGAGGCCCTGGTCCATCCTGGTGCAATTCGCGGTGCCGCTACCCGTCCCCGCGCCAACACCCGTGGAATAACAGTCCCAGCCTATTTTGTCGAACTCGGCAAGGTAGTAGGCAAATACCTTTTGCGGCTCATCAAGGGTGTCAAAGGACATTGCTGCCTCACCGGCGGCGCTAATCGTGCTTGTACTGCTGGTGGTTGCGTAGCGGACCGAAGTACCGACCCAAATAGTCGTACCTGGGGCAGCGTTAGGCACGTTGGGTAAGCGGCCGCTGGGGAAGTAGCTTACGTCCTGAGCGCCTGCATAGAGGGATACCTGCTTCAATTCGGCCAGGGCATCGGGAGCAGGCCGTGGCGTTACGAGCAGGAACAGCCCGCCACAGGAGAGAAGCGCCAGCAGCCCTAACAGGATTGCAGCGACCAGACAACCTCTGGAACGAAATCTCTGTGGCATGTCTCACCTGCTTTGGGCTAAAGAGCAAGCTGGCGCGTCAGGGTGCGGCTGTGGGCGCTACCTCCGGCCTGCGCGCTCCCTGTGGCACCTGCGACTCGGACGCGACGACGTACCAGTTGGGCCAGGCCTGGTAGTGGCTGTGGAACTCGTCCAGCTTGTCGGGCTGGCCGGGCACGATGATGCGGCGCGTGATTACCGTGTCGAGGCCACCACGGGCGGTCTCCACCTGCTTCTTGGTGCCTGCGGGCAGGCGTGGGTCTACCTCGTACACGTCGGGCGGGGCGGGGACGCGATTGCTGATGGCGGGGCCTTCCAGCTTCACTTCACCAGGCAGCCTGGTGCCGTAGAGGGTCACGACCAACGCGTCGGTGGTGGTGCCCGCCTTGATGAGTATGTAGCCGGGAGTGGTGTTGACGAACTTGAGGTCCACGCCGGGGTCGAACACCGCCGCGTCGAAGCCCACCGGCTCGCCGTTCGCCTCGTACCAGCCGACGCGATAGGAGTGCTGGTTGCGCTCAATTATGTCTAGTTGGCTCCAGAAGGCGGCGCGGAACATGGTGGTGGACACCTGGCACACCCCGCCGCCCACGCCTAGCTGCGTCCGCTCCGCCGCGATCACGTAGCCGGGCACGAAGCCGTGGGCCTCGTCAATCCCGCCCATCGTCTCCAGGAACGAGAAGGTGCCGCCGGGTGCCACCACGGTGCCGTTGAGCAGGTCGGCCGCTACCCTGATGTTGGTGGCGCGCTCCGGCGACGAGCCTTTGAAGGTGGAGGTGCCGGACGCTATCTCCTCTTTGATGCCGAGCGCCCCGATGTCTTTGCTCGATACGGTGGGCGTGATAACCTTGCCGGGCATGGGGAACTCGCGGCCTTCGGGCTTGTCGGCGTGCTCCTTGATGGCGGTCACGACGGCGGCGGGGTCTATTTCCAGCCCCTCTATCGACTCGCGCACCACGCTCACAGCGCCGTTTTGCCAGTCGAACTTGGCGTTCAGCGGGCTGCGCTTGGCTTCCGAGGCCCACCTGTCGGCCAGTATCTTCAACTCGCGGTCGTTCCAGCCCAATGTGACGTGCTGGGCGGCTGTGCGGTCGGGGTTGCGCTCGATGACTGTGAAGCGTACCATCGCCTCGGGTTCGAGGGTGAACCTCTTGTCGGCGGCGGTGGCGGTGATGGGGCTGCTGACGCGCACGGTGAGGAGCTTGCGGACCTCTTCCACCTCGTTGGCGTTGACGGCGGGCTGGGTCACCTCCACGGGCAGGTCGATCACGGCCCCGGCTTCGAGCTTTGCCAGGCGCTCGCGGGCGGCGACTATGGTGCCGTACACGTCGAGGCGGCGGCCCTCCGCGCCCGGCAGCGCCACTACCTCGGTGCCGTTCAGGCGCACGTCGCCCTCGAACAGCTCCTGGTCCGTCTCGGTGGCGACCGCCTCGGTGAGGTACTCCTGGAGCGCAGGCTCGCTCAACTGCACGTTGAGAGGGATTTTATAGCCCGCCTGCGATGAGAGCCACTGCTGCTCGACGTTGCCGAAGAAGTCGGCGTTGCGACCTATCTGAAACGCCTCGTTCACCGTGGAGCCTGCATCCACCTTCAAGCCTATCTGTTCCGCGCTCGGCCTCCACTCCTTGCCGTTCCACTTGAGCACCAGCGGCTGCGCGACGAAAGCTTTTACGTGGTCTTCGAGCACTTTGCGGGCTTCGTCCTGGGTCTTTCCACTGAGGTCAATGTCGAGCACGCGCACGCCGGGGTAAATCTTGCCCGCGTACTGCCCCTGCCACGCCAGCGACACGGCCACCACGATGATAGCCGCAATCGCCAGCACGCCCGTGAAGGCCCAGACGATCCAGCGCCACCTCGGCTTGCGCTTCACTTCTTCCTGCTTTAGAGCGAAGCCCGGCACCGGGGACATGGGCTGTCTGCCGCCCCTTGCCTGGCTCGGTGGTACCGGCCTACGCTGTCCCGTCTGCTGGCGCGTATGAGGGGTAGTGTAGCCGTCCGCTTCGTAAGGGTCGTAAGCGTCATATCCCTCGTAGCTATCGGGGGGGATGTAGGCGGTAGTGGGCGCGTAGTCGAAATCGTCGTACTGCTGCCCGCGCTGTGGGGGCACCGGCTGCCTGCCCGCTGGGGCCTGGTTGGGGGACGCGCTGGGCATCGAGCCGCTGGGCTGCTGGGTGCGTATGGCTTGCGGGCGCGGCTGTGGCTGTGGCTGTGGGTATTGCTGATGGGGTTGGGTTTGTGGCCTGCCCTGTGGAGGCTGTGCGACGCGCGCCTGCTGGGGTGGTTGCTGCGGTGGTGCCGGCCTGCCGTTGTCGAAGCGCGAAGGCCCCACTACCGGGATAACCTGCGTCTCCCTGGTGTCTCCAGCGTTGTTGCGCGCCTCCGGCTGGCCTGCGTGGAAAGTCGGGTGCGAAGTCCACTTGGAGGGCTGTATCTCCGTGTCACCGAAGCTACCGCCGCCCACCGGCCGCCCCTGCCCACCCTGGTTGGCACCAGCCTGCTGTTCCGGCGGGTCCAGCCTGGGCCGGTTCTGCTCCGGGCGCGGCCTATCCGGCCTCACGGGCCAGTTCGGCTCAAACTCTATATCGCTCTTGTCCCTGTTACCCATGGCTTCTCCATTTGGAATTTCGAATTGCGAATTTGGAATTTAGTAAAGACCAAAACAAATTCGCAATTCGAAATTCCAATTTCCAAATTCGCTCAGCTTTCCGTCCATTTCAGGCGTACGCCACCCACGCCTATGACGTCGCCTTCGGATACGGCGGTGGGGCGGGTGACCTCGGCTTCATTCAGGAAGGTGCCGTTGGTGGAGCCTACGTCCTCCACCCAGGCACGGCCGTCGCGCCAATTGAGGAGCGTGTGCTCGCCGGAGATGAATTCGTCGTCCAAGGCGATGGTGTTATCCGGCTTGCGCCCAATCGAGGTGACCGCCTGCAAAGTAAATATTGTGCCGGGCGCGAGGCGGCTACCCCCCGACTCCACGACCACGAGCCGCCCGTACCTGGAGCGAGGTTGCAGGCTTTCGGCGGGCGGGGCTTGTCGCAAATCGCGCGTAATGACGCGCATAACCTGGAACAGGAAGAGGTAAATAAGTCCGATGAAGGAAATACGCAGCGCCAGGATGAATATGTCGAATGGTAAGGTCTGAAGGTCGGGCATGGCGGGAGTGGTTAGTGGTTAGTGGTTAGTGGTTAGAAGCACTGTGCTAACCACTAACCACTAACCACTAACCACTCGTCTACTCCTGCTTGAAAAGTATCTCAAAGCCTCCGAAAGAGATCAGGTCGCCAGGGGCGAGCACTACGGCTTCGACCGGCTGGTTGTTGACGAAGGTGCCGTTGGTGGAGCGCAGGTCGCGCAGCAGGTGGTGGCCGTGGCGGTAGACCACCTGGGCGTGATGGCGGGACACGCGGGCATCGTCTATCACAAGGTCGTTGTCGAGGCCGCGGCCCACGGTGAGCAGGGTCTTGGTCACCGGGAAGGTGCGGCCCGCCATGTCGCCGTCGAGCGGCTGCAAAGAGGCGGCAGGCTGCGGGGCGTTCGACTTGATGCTGGGGACAGGGTTGGGTTGCGGGCGTACCGGCATGGCCTGGGTGCGGGGCATGGAGGTGTCGGGCGCTTCCTGGGCGACCCCGGCGACCGGCATGGGCGGCCTGTTCGTGCGCATGGTGGGCGCGCCTGCCACCCCGGCGAGGGCCTGAGAGGCGGGCTGGTCGGTTAGCTGGGCCACTACCTCTATGCCGCGCTTCGGCACGTCGTCTCCGGGTTGGAGTATCACCTTGGGGCGGGACACCAGGGAATAGCCGCGTTCGGCTGCAAGGGCGGAAATGAACTCTGCCATCTCGTGTTCGAGAGAGTGGCGGAACGGCTCGAACTCGGTGTAGTTGTCGGGGTGAAGGAAGACCTCGTAGTGGTTGGGCACGTAGGTGCGGCCGACGCTGATGGTGGGGCTGGCCTCCATCTCCCGCTCCAGGCGCTTGGCGATCTCGGCGGGCTGGATGGGAGAGCGGAAGAGGCGCGCGAACGACCCCTCCATCAACCGTTCCACGAACTGTTCAAAGCGTTGAAGCGATTGCAACTATAGCCCTCCGTTTGACCCTATATTCCTACGAGAAGAAGTACGTGTGCAGAAAATACTAAGGCGGGAAATACTAAGGGCACACGGACCGCATCCCGATTATACCTTTGCCGGTAGATGAGGGTCAATCTGTGGATTTGGAAATTGGAATTTCGAATTGCGAATTTAGAAGAACTCCACTAAATTCGCAATTCGAAATTCCAATTTCCAAATTCCTACGTAGTACATCTTTGGCCTCACGTTTTCTACGTAGCTACAACATTGTTACATACGTAACGTTACGTAGCGTCTGTAGTAACGTTGCAGTAATGTTGCTGAAATCGGCAATTTTCGCTGGATTCGAGCGTCAGTACCTGGTTATAATCTGGTCGTTACGTCAACTTCGCCGCTCGCTTATGCAGAGGGCCTTGTGAAAGCGCGTGACACACATGGCTATATTATGACGGAGGTCTGTCCTTAATGCGTATCGCTCGCTCTAATCGTTCTTTCTTCACCCGCGCTCGTGCCCTGTTGGCTTCCACCGCCGCGGTAGTGACTATCGCGGCTGCGGTGCTCACCCCGGTGGCTTCCGAGACCGCTTCGGCCCGCACCCAGAACGCTCCCATTCGCTCCAATGTCACCCAGTTCCTCACCCTGCCGTTCGAGGCTTCGGATAGTATGAATATCCTGTCGGGCTGGTACTATTCCAGCTCCGGCGGCTATCACGGCGGTATCGACTACATCAACGGCAACGTGAACAGGGTGGGCGGCTGGCAGACCTTCCCCGTGATTGCCTCCGCCGACGGTCTTGCGTGCGGCAACTGCACCTCGCGCCAGGGCAACGCGGTGTGGGTGGAGCACAAGCTCAACGGCAGCAAGTACTACACGTACTACGGCCACCTCGCCAGCATCGACAAGAGCATCCCGCTTGGCTCGCAGTCGCGCACCGTAGCCGTGAAGCGGGGCCAGTTCCTCGGCTGGGCGGGCGACACCGGGGCGGGCAGGGGGGTGTTGCACCTCCACTACGCGCTGATGGATGCCAACAGCGTGCCCATCGACCCGTACAGCATCGGCAAGCTCCGCCAGCACTACCCCTCGCCCAGGAGCAACACCCCCGGCATCGGCTGGTTCGTGAACGCCCTGGAGCCGTAGAACCAAGCTATTATAAGTCGCTCGCACGCGACCGGCACAAGTTGATAGACAAAGAGAACCCCCGCTGTTCCCGGCAGCGGGGTTTCTCTTTACAAAGGAGGAAAGGAGTGGTTAGCTCTTATTTGCTGTCTCTATGTCGTTCTGATTAAGCATACGCTTGACGTTACGAGACGGATTTCAACGACTAACCTCACCTTGCGAATTCCAGTCAGTGATATAGCTTGGTCTCAAAATTAAGGCTCATAGAGGCTATAACGATGCTCGCTGTCAGGACTATGGAGCGGGGGTGGTCATTCGACAGATTGAGAGCCGGAGTATTGGTACTTGGACTCACTCGTAAGCAATGGTGTTGTCTACGAGCTTAGGAGCACCTGCACAGACCTGCTCTAAGGTACATCCGTACTTGGGACTGGTACAGGAACTGCTGGTACAAGGGTAACTGTGGGGTCTACAGTGACTACCGTGGTCGGGTTCCCAGCTATAGGTGGAGCTATCTCCCCATAATGTAATTTCTTCATAGATGCCGGGATCTGGGTAGGACAGGAAGCAGGTAAGGCCGCTTTAGCCACTGGCAGACTGGGATCGTTCAATGCCAATCTAAAATGGGAACCATCTATAGATGCTAAACGATAGACGTGTTCGCCCGACCATGCGTCGAACACGTAGGCCAAGTATTTAGAGTTCAGCGAATAGCGCTGACTGGCCGAAGTACTGAAGACGAAATCGCCCTTCAAGATAACCAGGTTGAGAGGTGGTTCTTCGATTGCGGCGAATCCCCCCAGGCAACCCAGACCCAAAGCTGTGATTTGCCCACGCGTGACGGAACGCGACAGCAATGCGGTAGGCGCACCCTTTATTACCTCTCGCTGTCCTTGCGCATACTCAATAGCATAGGCAGCTATTTCATTTGGTGTGCTTCCCAGCAGGCTGTGTGGCGTCCGTGCGGATGCGCTGGGCCTAGACACGACCATCAGAAATGCAACGGCAGCAATCACAGCGAAGGCCAGAATTCCGCCCGAAATGTTTATGTTTACCAGCTTCTTCATAATAATAGCCCCTCTTGACTATGGGTAGAATACATTCCATTTGCCATTAGAACATGGATGATCAGCATGTCCAGTATACATTCGGCCTGTATAGTGGAATATAGTTTGAGAAGGGCTGTATTTACGATGGGGGCAAACTTACCGTACGCCCAGCAACTTCCTGGTGTTTGCCTCGTCCTGCCGCATCTGGGCGATGAAGGCTTTCAGGCCGTCGAAGCGTTGCTGGGGGCGCAGGTAGTGGACGAATTGCGTGGTGAGCGTCTCGTCGTAGAGGTCGGCGTCGTAGTCGAGGATGTAGACTTCCACCAGGCGCACGTCGTTCTCGAACATGGGCCGCACGCCGATGCTGGTGAGGGAGGGTAGCGTTTCGCCGGTGGCGGGTCGCACGCACCATGTGGCGTATACCCCGTCGGCGGGGATGGCCTGGTTGGGTGGGGTGTCGAGGTTGGCGGTCGGGTAACCCAGTTCGCGGCCCCGTTTGGAGCCATGCACCACCACACCCGGCACGCCGTAGGGGCGGCCCAGCAGGCGGGCGGCTGTCTCCACGTCACCCTCGGCCACGGCCTGGCGGACGCGGGTGCTGCTCACCGGCTCGCCTTCGACTTCCACAAGCGGGGCGATCTGTAAAGTGTAGCCCAGTTCGTCACCCAGCCTCGCCAGCACGCCGGTGTTGCCGGTGCGCCCGTGCCCCAAGGCGAACCCCTCTCCCTCCCACATCTCCACGAAGGGCAGGTATTGGCGCAGCCACGCTATGAAGTCGGGGGCCTGTACCCGCGATAGCTCCTGGGTGAAGGGCACCACTATCGTCTCGTCCAGGCCGAGGCTGTCCAGCAATTCCAGCTTCTGCGGCAGTCGCGTGAGGTAGGAGAGAGGCAGTTCGGGCCGCAGCACTTCACGCGGGGAAGGCTCGAAGGTGAGGGCCACGGCTGCCACGTTTCGGGCGCGGGCGCTCTCCACCACGCTCGCTATAAGCACCTTGTGGCCCAGGTGCACACCGTCGAACGAGCCTATGGTGAGCACGGCGGGTGTGGGTTGTCTTTGTGTGAGGTCGGTAATGGTTTGCATCGTGCACCGGGAGAAGGGGTAGTGAGATTATAAGCTGCATCAGCAGGTAAGCGCAAAGGCGGTATGACTCTCATGGTAACACCAGAGCCGCATATGAGCCACCATCTCCCATTTTGTCATTCTGAACGCAGTGAAGAATCTCGTCCTCTATGCACGTGTCACACTTTTCCAAGTGGAGAGTGCCGCCTAAAGAAAGGGGCTACCATGTGCTGAGGGACGAGATTCTTCACTGCGTTCAGAATGACAAAATGGGAGATGGTGCAGTAATTCAAGCTCACTACAAGCCGTTATCACCCGTACACACCGCGCAGCCTGAGCCGTACGTCGGTGTTCTCCAGGAGGTCGGTGGAGTCTACGAACTGGTTGGCCGAGCCGAGGTTGGGCGGTAGGGCTTTCACTTCCTCGCTGGATACGGTCTGGCGTATGGCTTCAACGAAGCGCTCGGCGAAGATCACTTTGTAGGGCCTACCGTAGTAGCTGGTCACCTCCGGGTCAAGCGGCTCGGTTATGCCCAGGTCGTTGTGCATGCGGGCGACGGTGCGGTACGCTTCGGACATGTGCACCTCACGCTCCCGCCAGGAACCCGCCGCAAGCACCCCGTCTAGAGAGGGGCCAATCACGTCTGCGCACCGCAGCCTAGAGAACGCAGTGCCGAACCACTTGGAGTAGGGGGCGTACTTGCGCTCCATGAGGAAGCACAGCCTCATCAGGTACTGTACGAGCCGGGCCGCTATGACCCTGGAGCCTCGTTCGTCACCCACGTCTCCCGTACGCCCCACGAACGCCTCTTCCTGGGCTATCTTAGCCCACTGCGAGGCGAGCATGTAGCGCCATACATCGCCGGGATAATAGGCAAGCCGCGCCCGCACGCCGGTAAGCTCGCCCAGCCCGTCGTGGAACACCTTGCCTGCGGTTGAGCCTAGCAGCCTGTGCTCGGAGAAGGTGAGCCAGTCGGCAGGCCGCAACTCCTCGCGCGGGTCGCACCCCAGGTACCACTCGAAGAAGGCACCCACCTTGAAGATCTCCACCATGTGCTGCACCGGGCCGGAAGTCACCTCGTGCAACAGCCGTACGCCTATCTGGTCGGGGCTGCCGAAGTTGGTCGAGTAGCCCCGAAAGGCATACGGGAGCTTGTTGCTCAGCGTCTCACTGATGGCTGTCTTGTTGGCCTCGAAGCCGTTTTCGGGTAGGAACAGCAACAACCTGGGTCCCCAGTGGTGGTCGGTGGATATGGGGGTGTCGTAGCCCAACACGTCAGAACCCCAGCCAATGAGGGCGGCGGAGTGCTTCAGGCCGGGGAAGTCAGCTTCCAGGATGGGGCGGATGGCCCCGCTGTAGTAGGCTTCGCTGAGTTGCAGGCCGGGGATGAATGCGGGCATGTCTAACTCAGCCTCCAGCGGGGAACACTTTCTTCGGCTGCCAAACCCCCCTCTCCCCATCCCAATACAGCACCGCAAGCAACTCGCCACCCGCCGTGTTCGCCGCCAGCCTCTCCCGTTCTCCCTCGGCGGGCGGGGGCAGGGGCAGCGTCTTGCCCTGGCGAATAGCTAGCTCTTCTTCGGGCGTTGCGGTGTGGGCGTGCCAGCCACGCAAGATGTAATCAGGCGCGTAGAGGGCTTCATGCCAGGTGTCTTCGCGAAAAGCGGCTTCCAGGCCTTCGAGCGTGATCGCGCCTTCTATGCTGAAGGGGCCGTGTTGGGTGCGGGTGAGGTCGTGCAGGTAGGCCCCGGTGCCCAGCGCGCTGCCTATGTCGTAGGCCAGCGAGCGGATATAGGTGCCCTTGCTGCACTCCACGAAGATTTGCAGCGTGGGGGGGTTGAAGACCTCAAGCTCCAGCTTCTTGATCGTCACATGGCGGGTCTGCCGCTCCACCTCTATACCGGCGCGGGCTAGCTCGTACAGCTTCTTGCCGCCTACCTTGATGGCCGAGTGCATGGGCGGCACTTGGTCTATCTCGCCCCGGAACTGCTCTAAAGCTGCTTCTACCTGCTCGCGGGAGGGCATCAAGGCGTCGGGTGTGGGGGTGATTTGGCCTTCGCGGTCGTAGGTGTCGGAGGTGGCAGCCAGCATGAGCGCCGCGCGGTAGGCTTTGTCGGCGTCGGCCAGGTACTCGACCAGCCGGGTGGCTTTGCCCAGCACGACAGGGAGCACCCCCGTAGCCATAGGGTCGAGCGTGCCCGCATGCCCCGCTTTGCGTTGCCCGCTGATGCGACGGACACGAGCCACAACGTCATGCGAGGTCATGCCTTGTGGCTTGTCGATGTTGAAGATGCCGTGCATGGTTGGAAGGCTCAGTGCAACGCTTAATCGATGCAGGTGTACTGCATAGGTGTGAGTTGCACTTGGGTTAGCGTATTGCCGGAGTCCCTACTGGCGGCTACTTCGAAATAATACTCTGGACAACCGCCTTCCTTCCAGTCAAAAATCACCTCTGCCGATTCCGGCTGAATGTCCGGTGTTCGCGGCTCCCAACCTTCTTTGCTAAGTAGCTCCTTATAGAAGGCGAACACAGCATCCACGTCGTCTGGCGTGACGAGTGTCAGAAGGGTGACAGTGATGTCGTGGCGGTTCTGCCAGTTTGCGTCATATGAGTAGAAAGTCTCTGGTGTGGCTTGCAACTGTTGGGCACCGGGATAGATCGGCGGGTTCAGTGCCGCCTGGGGTATGTTAACGAACGGAACGTTGTCGCCGCCAGAACAAGAAGTCAGCCCTGCTATACACATCAGGCAAAGAAGCACCCAAACTGTAACAGCGGTCTTGTTCATCTCAGCAAGTGAGCGGTGTTTAGGGGCAAGAAGTAAACTAAGGCCGCCTAACGAGTTACATGTTACTTTCTGCATCCAACACCTGCTCGCACGCCTGTAGGAACAGGTCTACCGCCTCGTCACCTGTTGTGGGGATGGTCGCGCCTGCGGCCTGGGGGTGGCCTCCACCTCCGAAGTGGCGCGCGATGGCGGCTACGTCGGTGCCGGGCTGGCTGCGGAACGATACGCGGGTGGTGCCGTCTTCGCGCTCCTTGAGCACGGCGGCGACCTTTACATCGCCCTTGACCGTCGCCAGGTAGCTGGACAGGCCTTCGAGGTCTTCTTCCTTCGCGCCGGTTTCTTCCAGCATGCTGGGAGTGACCACCACGTAGATAACCCGGCCATCCACGTCGCACGTCACGCCGTTGAGCACCTTGCCCCACAACATGACGGCGGCAAGGGGGCGGGTGTTGAACACCGCGTCCACTATCTCTTGCAGGTTGCCGCCGCGCTCCATCATGTGGGCTGCCACGCGCAAAGTACGTACGGTCGTGGACGGGGTGCGGAAGGCGAGGGTGTCGGTGATGATACCCAGCAGTATGTATCGTGCGATTTCGGAATCAACAGCCCACTCTAGCTCGTTGAGGGCTACGGCTATCTGCTCGGCGCAGGCGGGGGCGGCGGTATCGAGCAGTTGCAGGTCGCCAAACTGGGTGTTGGTGGCGTGATGGTCGATGTTGAGCACCTTTACGCCGGTCTGGCCCTTCAGAGACGCCTCGTTAGCGGTGTAGAAGTCGCCGGTGCGCCTGGGATCGCTGATGTCGATGCACGCGATGTGGGTGGCGGGGGGACCGGGCGGCACGGCCCCGATGAACACGTCGTCGGGGTCGTACAGCGTGGCGTACATGTCGGGGATAGGTTCGGAGGAGACCACCACGCAGTCGAAGCCGCGCAGCTTGAGGGCCTTGGCGAAGGCCAGGGAGGACCCTAGACAGTCGCCGTCAGGGGAGACGTGGAGGGGCAGCCAGATACGTTGCGCGCCCTCCAGCCACTCGTTGATACGCGTGTACTGAGGCATCGTCCAAGCGGGTACGCGCTCGTCAAGCGGGCGGTCGCTGATAGCCCCACGTCCTACGACCACGCTATCCTCCGCGCTGCTGCTCATCCGTCTCCTCGTCGCCTTCCATTTGCCCTGTGACGGCAGACTCCCCCGTGGTGCCCGCTTCCTCGTCCTCGCTGACGTGACCAGGGTCCTCACCGAAGCCGCCGACCACCTTCTCGGCGTCCGACTCCTTCAGCTCGTTGAGCAGCCGGGCTATCTGGTCGCTGTACTCGGCCCCCTTGTCCAGCCTGAACTGGATTTCGGGTACGTAGCGAATCTCCATGCGAGAAGCGATCTCGCGGCGGATAAAGCCACGGGCGCTGGTGAGCGCGTCCATCGTAGCCCGCTGCTCCTCCTTAGAACCCATCACGCTCACGTGAATGCGCGCGTACTTCAAGTCCTGCGTCACCTGCACGCCCGTGATAGTCACGAACCCAATCCGCGGATCCTTCAACTCACGTTGCAGCAGCACCGACACGATCTGCTTTATCTCATCGCCAACTTGTATCTGCCGTCGAGTCATAGTAATTCTTAATTCTTAATTCTTAATGTTTAATTGTTAGCTGCTCCGCAGGCCACCGCTTTGGTGGCGAGCCTCCGCAATTAAGAATTAAACATTAAGAATTAAGAATTCGCGCTACGCGCGCACCTGCTCCTTGCGGTAGAACTCCAGGGTGTCGCCTTCCTGGAAGTCGTGGAAGTTGTTGAGGCCGATGCCGCACTCGTAGCCCTGGGCCACTTCGCGGACGTCGTCCTTGAAGCGCTTGAGGCTCGACACTGTGCCATCGTAGATGACCGCGCCGTTCCTCAGCATGCGCACCTGCGAGTTGCGGCTGATCTTGCCCTCGGTGACGATGAGGCCGGCGGCCTGCTCGTTGCGGGGCAGGCGGAAGACCGCTCGCACCTCGGCGTAACCATCGGTCACGTCGCGGAAGGTTGGGTCGAGCAGACCGCGCATAGCCTTCTCGATGTCTTCCGACAGGTTGTAGATGATGTCGTAGAAGCGGATATCGATGTTGCTCTTCTCGGCGGCGCGCTTGGCTGCCGCGTCGGGGCGCACGTTGAAGCCGACGATGACGGCACCCGAAGCATAAGCCAGCGACACGTCGGACTCGGTGATGCCGCCGGTCGCCCGGTGTAGCACGTTCACCTTGACCGCCTCGTTGGTCAGCTTGTTGAGCGTCTGGGTGATGGCCTCCAGCGAGCCTTGCACGTCGGCCTTGAGGATGATGCGCAGCTCCTTCACGCGGCCGGTCTGGATCTGAGAGAAGAGGTCGTCCAGGCTGATGGCCTTGATGCCCTGCGAGCCTTCCTCGAGCCGTTTCTGGCGAGCGCGCTGCTCGGCTATCTGCTTGGCGGTGGTCTCGTCGGGCGCGGTAATGATCGAATCGCCTGCCATCGGCACGGCTATCAGGCCCAGGATCTCGGCTGGCATCGAAGGCTCGGCCTTGCGCAGCTTGCGCCCCTTGTCGTCCTGCATGGCCCTTACGCGGCCCCAGGTCGAGCCAGCCACTATGTAGTCGCGCAGGTTGAGCGTACCGTTCTGAATCAGCACCGTGGCGATAGGGCCTCTGTTGCGGTCCATCTCGGCCTCGATTATCACGCCCGTGGCGCGCCGCTCGGGGTTGGCCCTGAACTCGGCTATTTCGGCCACCAGCAGGATCGTCTCAAGCAGGTTAGGGATGCCCTCGCCTGTGCGCGCCGACAACGGGATGAACTCGGTATCGCCGCCCCACTGGGTGGGCACCAGGCCGTGCTCCGAAAGCTGCGTCATGGCGCGGTCGGGGTTGGCGTCTTCCTTGTCGATCTTGTTGATGGCTACCACGATGGGCACATTGGCGGCCTTGGCGTGAGAAAGCGCCTCCACAGTCTGGGGCATCACGCCGTCGTCGGCGGCCACCACCAGGATAACTATGTCGGTGGCCTGGGCACCACGGGCGCGCATGGCGGTGAACGCCTCGTGACCGGGTGTGTCCAGGAACGTAATCTTGCGGCCCTGTAGCTCCACCTGGTACGCGCCGATGTGCTGGGTAATACCGCCCGCCTCAGTGGCGATTACGTTCGCCTTGCGGATCGAGTCGAGCAGCTTGGTCTTGCCGTGGTCTACGTGGCCCATGATGGTCACCACAGGCGGCCTGGGCATAATGCGGCTCTGGTCGGTCGCCTCTTGCTGCGCTACCATGACCTCGCCCAGGTCTTCCTCAATCTCCGGTATCGCTTCGGATACCTCGAAACCGAGGCCTACCGCCACCACAGCGCCTGTGTCATAGTCGATCTGTTGGTTGATGGTTGCCATGACGCCGTGCTTCATCATCTCCTTGATGACTTCCACGGGCTTGACGTTCAACACGTCGGCCAGTTCTTTCACGGTCATATAGGGAGGCAGGGCAGCCCTGCGTACAGGCCGCTCCATAGTAGCGCCCAAACGAGCGCCGCCGCCGAAGCCACGACCCGCCGCGCGAGATGGGCCGCTGCCGTGCGCGCCGTTGTTGCCGCGTCCGCCGAAGCCGCCGCGCCCGCCGGGACCGCCCCTGTTGGGACCACCGGGGCCGCGATAACCACCTGTGGACGGCCTGGCTCCACCGGGACCGCCCGGCCTCGCAGCGCCTCCACCGGGGGGCCTGGCTCCAGCAGGGCCCCCCGCGCCTCTACCGCGGCCACCACGAGGGCGCGGACCGCGTGACGTGCTCTCTTCTTCTGCCGGGGGGCCGTCCGTGCCGTCTTCCTGCCCGCTATGCACGGGGGCCACTATCACATAATCTATCTTCTTTGGCATCCAATCCTCCTTGTTCCATTCCGAGTAGCGCGTACCGGGCACCGGTGCCCTGGCAACTCACATGACTTGCTCGCTACTCCTCGTCGTCCTCCGGTAATTTGGCGGCATACGCTTGTAACGCTGCTTTATCTTCAATACCGATTGCGGTTTTCAGGGCGTATTCCAGCACCTTCGAGTGCAGGGCTTTATCCCAATGCGACCTCGTCCTGCACAGATAGGCCCCGCGTCCCGACTTCTTGCCCGTCTCGTCTATCTCTACGTGGCCGTCCGGCAGCCGCACCAGGCGCACCAACCCTCTCTTAGGCCCGGTGGTCTTGCAGGCCACGCAGGTGCGCTGTGGTACCGGCTTGGGCCGAGGCCCCTTGGTTGGCTTCGCCATTTTGGATTTTGGATTTTGGATTTTGGATTTTGGATTTTTGTTCCAGGTCTAAAATCCAAAATCCAAAATCCAAAATCCGCTATACCTCCTCTGCTTCTTCTTCCGCCGGTTCGCCTGCCTGCACCGGGTAGGTGGCTATCGTACGGCCCGAGTCGGTGCGGATTTCTACGTTGTCGCCCAGGTCGCGCAGGCGGATGGTTTCGCCGGGCATCGCTTCGGGCAGGGGGCCGTAGGCTACGTTCTGGTAGACCACTGTGTTGTTGGGGCGGACCTTGCGGCGCTCCTCTTTGGGGGCCGCGCCGTTCTCGCTGACGACGGGAGGCTGGAAGCCATCGGCTGCACCGTTGGCGCTGGCGGCGTGCTCTGCGCGCAGGGCGGCAGCGGCCATGCGGGCAACCTCCTCCTCGCTCGGCACGTACTCCTCCTGGTCCTCTTCGGGGATGGCCGCGCTCTTGATGTCGATGCGCCAGCCGGTGAGCTTAGCGGCCAGGCGGGCGTTCTGCCCCTCCTTGCCGATTGCCAGCGACAGCATCCGCTCAGGCACCACGACCGTGGCGGTCTTCTCGTCATCGTTCAGGTCCACAGTCAGCACCTGCGCGGGTGACAGGGCGTTGGCGATGTAGACCGACATGTCGGGGTCCCACAGCACTACGTCAATCTTCTCGCCGCCAAGCTCGTCCACGATCTTCTGGATGCGCTGGCCCTTCATGCCGACGCAGGAGCCTACGGGGTCCACGTTGCTCTGGCGGGCGGACACCGCTACCTTGGAGCGCATGCCCGACTCGCGCGCTATGCTCTTTATCTCCACTATGCCACTGTGGATTTCCGGCACCTCAAGCTCGAACAGACGCTTGAGGAACGACCGGTCGGCCCTTGACACGATCAACTGCGGTCCTTTCGGGTTCTTCTGCACTTCCAGGAGCAGCACGCGCATGCGGTTGCCCGAGCGGTATCGCTCCGTCTTCACCTGGTGGTTGGGCGGCAAGATCGCCTCGGCCCGGCCCACCTCCAGTATCCAGTTGCCGTTGTTGTCCTGGCGCTGCACGTTGGCGAGCACGATATCGCCCTCGCGGTCGTTGAACTCGCTGAATACGCGGTCGCGCTCGGCCTCTCGAATGCGCTGCATGACCACCTGCTTGGCGGTCTGGGCGGCGATGCGCCCGAAGTTGGCGGGGGTAGTCTCTTTCTCGATCATGTCGCCCACTTTGGCGTTAGGCTCCACTTCGAGCACCTCTTCGAGCGACACTTCAAGAGCCGGTTCGGTTACCTCGTCCACGATGGTGCGGCGCTCGAACACGCGAGCATCGCCCGATTGCAGGTCGAGCTTGACGGCCACGTTCTGGTCCGTGCCCGAAATACGTCTATAAGCCGTTATGATGGCATCTTCGATGCCCCGCAAGATCGCCTCACGCGGTATATTGCGCTCGGCGGCTATCTGGTTGATAGCTGCATATAAGTCACTCTTCATCTGTTGCTAACCCCCTGTATTCAGTTTTAGATTTCGAATTTGGAATTTGGAATTGCGAATTTAGAAGGTATCCAACAAATTCGCAATTCGAAATTCCAAATTCGAATTTCCCAACCCGCCGTTCCCCAATACGACAAAAAAAGTGGGGACCTCCCACTTTCGCAAGTCCGGCACGCGTGTTGTAGCTACCTAATTATACTACTTTGCGCCCATAGGTTCAAGACGTATGCGCTTGAATCCTGCGGTGAGAACGCGGTCATCCTGCACGCTCGGGTCCAGCGATTGTGGGGTCACACCCTCACCTTCGGGCACGATTCGTACCTCTGTCATACCTGCTTGCAGGTATATGGGCGCTCCTGCCTCAACAAACTGCCCCCCTGCGGGCAAGTCGTATCCAATGCTGCCTCCTACGACGCCAGCATGGTAGAGGTAAGGGGGGAACTCAATTGTGATATGTCGTGGATGCCCGAAGGACGTGCCTTCCATCACCAGGTACGCTTCCATAGCCTCAGGCGAGAAAATGCAGAGTTTACCTGCACCTTCTTGCAGCCAGCGGAACGGCTCACCACCCGACTCCTCCGGGTCGTACCAGCCGTCGCTCACCATGAGGGCTGGCTGGATGCGCTCCCGCGGATAGGTGTCTACCTTGTGCAGGCTCATGTAGTCGTCAGCGTAGAGGGGCGGCAAACCGGAGACGTGCGACAGTATCTCCTCAAAGGCGGCACGCTCTTCAGGGTCAAGGGGCGTGGTATCAGGGCCGTTGTAGTTGTTGTAGAGGACGATGTAGTCGATGTTGTAGTAGGTGAGGAGGTCGAGCGGGCGGGAGGTCATAGTGGGGGAGACGATGTCGCGGCCTTCGATGGGAAGGTAGCGGGCGGAGATGAAGCTCCAGAAGGGGCCGCACGAGTCGGTGATGGGGCTGTTATAGGTACGGGCCAGGTAGCCGCCCATGATCGGCTGGCGGTGCGTCGTCTGGTAGAGCATCCGCTCGCCACCCGTTTCGCTCTGCTGGGTGGCGAACGGTAGCTCCATCAACCCTCCACCCTGGTGCAAGGCAAGCGCCTGGAAGACTGCCGGGATGTTGAGCGGCTCCACGTAACGGGGGTGAATTGGCAACTCCACCAGGAGCAGGGCCAGTATCGCAGAGCATATCACAGCCGTTCGTCGCACACCGGGTTGCCCCAGTCGCGTGAGCCTAACGAGGACCCAGCCAGCACCCCACGCCGCCAGCACGCCCATGCACAGCCGCGCCAGCACCACCAATCGCTCCGGCTTGGCTATGGCCTCAGCTCCGGGCAGCCATTCCAGCAGCCGGAAGGGTAGGGGTATGCCCGTGAGGTTGCGGCCTACCTGCAACTCCGGCCCCATAGAGAGCACGAGCGCC
This sequence comes from Chloroflexia bacterium, assembly GCA_036386675.1. Classification (GTDB taxonomy): domain Bacteria; phylum Chloroflexota; class Chloroflexia; order QHBQ01; family JADMIH01; genus JADMIH01. The sequence continues at coordinate 147,327 of DASVVE010000084.1, forward strand.
AGCAGGGCCAGCGCCATCCAGAACTTGCCGCCTGACCTGCGCCAACTGACTACCCCTCCCACGATGGCTAACGCCAGGGCCGCATATCCAAGCGTCAGGTAATCGTGTATGGGCGGCTCGTTCACACCGGGGCGGTCTGTAGGCTGCCAGCCGATCAGTACGTGGTCGTGGGGTGGGGCGATGAAGCTGAGCAGGTCGGCTGAGTGCGCCAACCTGTGTTCGGGGCCAGCCGCCACCGCCAGGCGAGGGTTATCGCGGTCGCGTACCAACCCCGCTAGCAAGGGCAGCATAAGCGCCAGCCCCACGATGGGGGCCACAACCAGCGTGGGGAGCAACCCGGCGGGTCTACGTTCCCTCTGCCTTGTCCATAATCGGTAACCCAGGTATGCCAGCGAAAAGATAGCCAGGTAGACAGCGTAGTACAGGCTGCTCAACGCTGCGAGCGCGAAGAACACGCCGGAGAGCGCGCCGTAGCGGAGTTTGCCAGTGCGCCAGGCGACGATCCAGGCTTCGGCGTAGAAGGGCATCCATTGCAGCGAAAGCACCTCAAGCTGCCCCTTTAGCGCGTCGAGCGTGTAGGGTGTGAAAGCGAACACCAATCCGCCCACGAACGCCGGGAAATAGATAGCCAAGGGCGTGTTTCGCTTGCCAGCCTCACCGGGAGGTATGAACCGCAACGCCAGCCGGAACGCTCCATAGCCCGATAGCGTGAAGGCCGCCAGCAGCACCGTATTGTAGGCGGCGGGCAAACCGAAGAGCAGTTGCGGCAACAGCCCTATAAGGCCAAGCGGCAGCCCCAGCGTGTGGTAATAGAGGTCCACGCCGTAGGGATAGTAGAGCATGCCTGTGTGGTAGGGGTTGGTGGTACGGGACATCGCCTCGCGCACCCACCAGAGGTTCCACAGGTTCTGGTCGCGGTCGGCAAGGAGGTCGCCGGGCACGTTGGTGGTAAACTGCACGATGGCCGGGTAGGTAACCAGCACCGCCAGCGCGACGTAGCCCAGTAGCGCCGCCATGTGGACCCACGCGCTCGCGGCAGCCTCACCGGGGGACGGCGTTACGCTGCCACTGTCTACAAGGGCAGAGGCGGTAGCTTGCGGGGGTGCGTCAGAAACACTGGACATAGCGTGGAGATATCTTAGCAAAAGCTGCACGCCTGCACAACTCGTTGGTATATCGAGCCTGTTCTAGCCCCTTCTTTATCTGGGTAGGATAGCAGGACCCTGCTCCCCATCGTCATTCTTAGCGCAGCGAAGAATCTCGTCCCTCAGCACCTAAATGTCCCTTTTCTCCAGAGCGGCATTCTCTCATAGGAAAGGTGTAACACCTAAGAGAGGGACGAGATTCTTCGCTGCGCTAAGAATGACAAGAATGGGGCTTTGGTTGCCACTGTTCCCGGCATCTATCGCCACCTGATTCTGAACGTAGTGAAGCATGGCAGGGGAGGTGGACGGTCTCCGTGGACGCTACGGGGTTTGATTCAGTTGAAGGGAAGGTCTTTTCGTGCTCAGGACCAAACCTCAAGTTCTCGTGTCTTCAAGCGCGACCAACCAGGGTACACGGCATATTGACAATTAAACCAATGGATTATCGTCGTAAGGACTAATTTCCCATCTCAAGATACTACTTTGCGGTAATCTTTCAGGTATAGTTACATGGGGGTCAAATCCTTGAATATACGTGTGCACATCAACGGTTAGCAGTCTGCGTTATACAGCTTGCTATTTGCTCGTGGGTGAACAATTGGGAGTACTCAAGCTCAAATGAAACGTTGGTCGGTAGAAAGAAAGGTCTTTGGCGGCTTCGCGGTAGCACTGCTCGTGCTGGTCGTGGTAGGCTCGCTTGCCTTTTATAACGGGGCTATGGTCATTTCGGGCCACCGCCTGGTGCGCCATACCCAGGAAGTCCTGGCGCAGCTTGGTGTTACTTACTCCACCGTGCAGGACGCCGAAACAAACCAGCGCGGCTACCTGCTCTCGGGCGAGGAGAGCTACCTGGCCCCTTATCGTGCCGACGTGCAGACCGTGAACTCGCACCTTGCCGTCCTGCGCGACCTCACCGAAGACAACCCGCGCCAGAACGCCCGCGTTACAGAGCTGGAGGGCCTGATAGGTGTTCGCTTGAGCACCCTGGAGGAGACTCTGAACGTTCGCGAGACCGAAGGCTATGAGGCTGCGGCACGCATCGTCTCAAGCGGCCGAGGGCAGCGGCAGATGCAGGCAGTTCGCGCCCTGGTTTCCGATATGGAGGCCGAGGAGCGCCGCCTCCTGGAGGAAAGGGCCGCGGCTTCGGAAGTAAGCTCGCGGGGCGCGATTCGCGCTTCCCTAATCAGCGTCGTGCTGGTGGGTATTCTCCTGGCTATCGCCTATCGCGTCATCAAGCGCGACATGGCCGAGCGCAAGCGCACCGAGCGCGCCCTACAGGAGAGCGAAGAGCGCTTCCGCCGCCTCTCCAACGCGAGCCGGGAGGGCGTGTGCATCCACGACGGCGGCAAGATACTGGAAGTCAACAAGCGCCTCGCTGAGATGTTTGGCTACGAGCCTCATGAAGTAGTGGGCATGAACATGTGGGCTTTCACACCATTTGAGTACCAAAACGCCATCCTGGGCAAAGCAATTGCCGATGACGAGACTCCCTACGAGTTGGTGGGGGTGCGCAAAGATGGCTCGGTCTTCCCCATAGAGGTCAGCGGGCAGACGGTGCCTTACCAGGGCCGCGACGTGCGAGTCACCACCACGCGTGACCTGACCGAGCAGAAGCACGCTGAGGAAGTCCTGAAGCGGTCGGAGCGCGAGTACCGGGGCCTGTTTGAGAACGCTCACGACGCCATCCTGCTACTGTCCATCAAAGACGAGACAGTGCTCGACGCCAACGCCGCCGCGTGCAAGCTCTTCGGCTTTACACGTGAAGAGTTGATAGGCATACCGGCCGCCCGGTTGTCCGGGGACCGCGCTCGTATCTCAAACGCCGACGCCCGATGGCTGGAGAACGGCGGCACCCTCCAATACGAGGCGGTGCAGTACCGCAAGGACGGCACCGAAATCGCCCTGGAAATCACCGCCGCTATGGTGGAATACAAAGGCCAGCGTGCCTACTTACGCGTCAAGCGGGATGTAACGGAGCGCAAGCGCGCGGAAGAGGCATTGAGGGCCAGCGAGCAGAAGTACCGCCTGCTAATGGAGGGGGCCACCGACAGCGTGGTGCTTATAGACCGCAACGGCAACTACCTTGAGGCCAACGATATGGCGTGTAGGGCGTTGGGGTATACCCGCGAGGAGTTTCTCAAGCTCAATATGAAGCAGATGGTAGCCCCGGAAGACCTGGACGCACGCTCCCTGGTCGAAGACCGCCGCGCAGCCCGAAAAGGTATGCTCATCGAGCGTACCATGCTGCGCAAAGATGGTACGCGGGTAATGATGGAGATTAGCTCCAGGCTGCTTGACGACGGCTCGGTGCAGGCGATAGTGCGCGACGTTACCGAGCGCAAGCGCGCCGAGGAAGCTTTGCAGGTGCTCGCCACGCAAGACGCCCTCACCGGCCTGCTCAACCGGCATGAGATGGACCGCGTGCTAGGCGAGGAAGCCACCCGCTGCCGCCGCTACGGACGTTCCATGTCGCTGGTTATGATTGACATAGACCACTTCAAGACGGTGAACGACCGCTACGGGCACAAGGTAGGCGACGAGGTGTTGCGCTGGATAGGCGACATATTCCGCGACAGCGTGCGCTCCACCGACAGGGTGGCGCGGTATGGTGGTGAGGAAATAGCGGCCATCCTGCCTGAGACGGGCGAGACGGAGGCCCTGCTTGTGGCCGAGCGTTTCCGCACCAAAGTTTCGGCGCGGCCGTTCACCTACACCACCCCTGAGGGTGAGGTTGCGAGCATACCCATCACCATCAGCCTCGGTGTAGCCGAACTCCCCAGCCATGCTCTCACGGCCGATGCTCTGTTAGTCGCCGCCGACAACGCGCTCTACCAGGCCAAGCGGTCGGGGCGCAACCAGGTGGTAAGCTACAGCGTTTCAGGTCGTGTCGTCACCGGCGAACTGGTAGCCAGGTAAGCTCCATTATCCTTTAGTCCCGCAACTGTTGTGCTACCCACCGGAAGGTAGAGGTAAAGCGGTCCAAGGCTTCGTCGCTGACGAGGGCATTGAGGGAGAACGTCGGGCGCTTGTTGATGGTGAACTCGGGCATACCCATGCCGGGGATCTGGTTGAGGCGGTGCAGGATTTCCAGCCGCTTATCGTCGTCGCTGAAGGTGCCGGTCTCCCGTAGTTGGTCGAACAGCACGTCTATTCGACCCCTGGCGGTGACCTCCACGAAGTAGACGGTGCCGGAAGGCGTGTCTATAGCCGGGGCGAAGAGGGGCACCTCGCGCACGCTGCTCCAGTGGAGGGTCAAGCCCTCGTCCCGCGCCCAGTCGAGCAGCCGCCGGGATACGTCCAGCAGGTCCTGGTCCTGGCGCATCGCCAGCATCTCCATGTAAGCAGCCTCGTTCGCCTCACCCTGCCCGCCTGCCGGTCCGCTGCCTGCTCCCATCGCTTAGAACGCTCCTTCGGTAGATGTATGGGGATAATAAACATGGACGATGGACGATGGACGATGGACGATGGGAGGTAAGCGTGAATGCTCCCATAGAGGTTTTCGTAGGTATTTCGACTTGCCATGTCTACCTTTTGGTAGATGTTCGTTGCGACATAAGCTCTTATCATGAATGCAGATTGAGCGACATACATACTGCGGAGGACATACGATGAAACTTGGGCTGCAAATGACCTATTTTACTTATCCGGGTGGTCCCACTCGGCTTGCTGAGACGTTCGGGCGGATCGTGCGGGAGGCGGAGGCGGCGGGCTTCCACAGCGCGTGGGTGATGGACCACTTCTTCCAGATTGGGGGTTGGGGTCCGAACGAGCTTGAGATGCTGGAGGCTTACAGCGCCCTTTCCTACGCGGCTGCTATCACGCAACGAGTCAAGCTGGGCGCTCTCGTGACGGGTGTTACATACCGCCACCCAGGCGTGCTGGTTAAGACCGCCACCACGCTCGACGTGCTGAGCGGTGGCAGGGCCTACCTGGGCATAGGCTCGGCATGGAAGGACGACGAGCACGCGGCCCTGGGAGTGCCTTACCCGCCCCTCAAGGAGCGCTTCGAGGTGCTTGAGGAGACGTTGCAGGTGGCGCATATGATGTGGCGGGGTGAGCTAGGGGAGCGCGCGCCGTTCGAAGGCAAGCACCTGCACCTAGCCGAGACGCTCAACTCGCCCCAGTCAATTCAGCGCCCGCACCCACCCATTATGATCGGCGGTGGGGGCGAGCAAAAGACCTTCCGCCTGATAGCCAGGTACGCCGACGCCTGCAACATTATCGTCATCACCGACAAGGGCACCGATTACATGAGGGGTGTGCCCTACGCCGAGCGCAAGTACGCGGCGCTACGCGAACGCTGTGAAGAGGAAGGCCGCCCATACGAAGAGATAGAGAAGACTACCCTCAGCGGCGTAATCGTCACGCGTGAGGGCAAACGCCCTGAAGGAGCATTCCCCTCCATAGAAGAGCAGGCCCTGCTCACGCCCTCGCAAGCCATAGAGTACTTCCACGCCCTGGCCGAAGCAGGCACCGACCACGCAATCTTCAACACCGCCGCCATGCACCTCCCAGGGGCGTTTGACGTATGGGCCGAGGAGATCATCCCCGCTGTGGAAAAGTTCGTGCCTAAGGGACGATAGACGACAGACGACAGACGATAGACGATAGACGATAGACGACAGGAGACGGAACCGCCAAGACGCCAAGTACGCCAAGAATAGCGCCAAGAGGATGCTGGTTTGAGGTGTGTAGGGACACGACGCATCGTGCCCTCGTGCTTCAACTCTGACTGGTAGACATTCAGGACCACGGGTGATTTTGTCATTCTGAACACAGTGAAGAATCTCGTCCTACACCGGGATGTTCCCCTTTTCTCTTGGGACGTGGTTACTAGAAGAATGGTGTTGCTTTGGGTGGTGAAGGACGAGATTTCTCACTCCGTTCGAAATGACAAGGTAGGGGCTTTGGGTGCCGTAGGAAAGGTGGTATTTGGGTGCTGGAGGACGAGATTCTTCACTGCGTTCAGAATGACAAGGTTGGAGCTTGGTTCTGGGTATCGGACACGGGGACGATTTAAGCACCGGGAACAAGAGGGGTAATAGCACCAGGGTAGCACTCGTGGTGTCGTCATGTCAACACGGCCCGGCCAAAAATGTTACACTGGACGTGGAGCGCGAGGCTGCTTGCTGGATGTGTTCCCTGTTTGCATATCTCGTATGGCCGGGAGACTAATTACACATGCGTCCCAATCTTCGTTATGCCCCAGGTGTCATTCGTAAGCTGGCTGTGCTATTGCTGCTGGCGACTTCTTTGCCTGCTATATCCTTCGCCGCGCCGCAGGGACAAGCGGGCGGGCCGCAAGTAGCAGCTCCTATCACGTTGGTCGGGGGAGCGGGCAGACAGTTGGCCCCCAGCGCGGCGGGCAACGTAGTGGTCTACAGCGACTGCGCGACCGGGACGTGCCGGGTGCGCGGCGTGAACCTCACCAACCGGCAGACCTTCTCCATCAGCCCCTCCGCCGCGGGCCAACTGCCCAGCACCGACGGCACCCGCGTCGTCTGGCTAGACAGCCGCAACGCCCGCAACAGCAGCACCACCGATAGGCTGAACAACCTCGACATTTATGGAGCCAGGTTGGACGGTAGCGGTGGTGAGCTAACCGTGAGCAAAGCCGCCAACTTGCAGAGCCGCCCCCGCGTATCGGGCAACATAGTGGTGTGGTCGGACCACCGCGCGGCCAGGAGCGCCGAAGACTCGGAGTCGGGCGACATATACATGTACGACTTCTCCACGGGGCAGGAGACCCGCGTTTCGGCCGCCCGTAGCGCCCAGATACGCCCGGTGACCAACGGCAAGGTCATCGTGTGGGAGGACTACCGCAACGAGCCGAACCCTGAGGGCTTCAATTCCGACATCTACGGGTATGATATTGCCACCAAGCAGGAGTTCTTGATTACAGGCGCGCCCGACCAGCAAGCCGACCCCGCCATCTGGGGTAACGTCGTGGTCTGGTCCGACTTCCGCAAGCGTGAGGACTTCAACGCCGACCTGTACGGCTACGACCTGGCTACCAAGCAGGAGTTCCTCATCTCCGATGCGCCGGGCAGCCAGTCGCAGCCCGCGATTGACGGCTACCTGGTGGCGTGGGCCGACTACCGCAACGAGCCGAACCCAGAGAGCGGCAAGAACTCCGATATTTACGGCTTCGACCTCATCACCAAGCGCGAGTTCCCCATATTCACGGGCGCGGGCGTGCAGGGAGGCGTGACGGTCGCAGGTAATACGGTCGTGTGGGAGGACTTTCCATCGGGCGACGTGGATGCGGGCGAATCGGACATCAAGGCGGTCACAGTAAGCGGCGTCACCAGCACCACGCCCAACGGTAAGGCCCTGCCCCTGCCCGCTATTCTCCCCGGCAGAGGCAGCCGCACCTTTGCCGAGACGGGCAATACCCTGTCCGGCGTGTTCCTCGACTACTGGGATAAGAACGGCGGGCTGGCGCAGCAGGGCTTCCCCATCTCCGAGGTGATGGGCGAGAAGTCGGACATGGACGGCAAGACCTACACGGTGCAGTACTTCGAGCGAGCGGTGTTCGAGTACCACCCTGAGAACCAGCCGCCACACAATGTGCTGCTCTCGCAGTTGGGCACTTTCCAGTACAAGAAGAAGTATCCCAACGGCGCGCCCAACCAGCAGGCCCAGCTCAGCGGCCGCACCTTCCCCGAGACCGGCAAAACGGTCTCCGGCAGGTTCCTTGAGTACTGGCAGCAGAACGGCGGCCTCCCGCAGCAGGGCCTACCCCTGTCCAACCCATTCCAGGAGAAAAGCGACACCGACGGTAAGACCTACACCGTCCAATACTTCGAGCGTGCGGTGTTTGAGATGCACCCCGAAACCCCGAGGCCCTATGACGTGCTCCTCTCCCTCCTCGGCACCTTCCAGCACAAGCAGAAGTACACGCCTTAGGAACGGCATATCTAAACGCCAAGACGCGGAGACGCCAAGGACCACGCCAACAGTGTTAAGAGTCTAGAGAATACATAAAGGACCAGCGTACGACAGCACGTACCCTGGTCCTTTTACGAAGCTCCAAACCTAAATACTCTTGGCGTGGTCCTTGGCGTCTTTGCGTCTTGGCGTTTCCGTCTTTATATCTGTGGGCGATAAGGGCCGGTGATGTGCTCGAAGTTGGGGCGGTAACGAGCCGAGTTGTAGTCAGCGGGGTCTACGCGGCGGGCGGGGATGTCCTTGCCGGGCAGGTCGGTGTAGATGTACTGACCTTCTCTATGCCCTGCCATGACGCCGTGGATGCCCTGTGGCACGAGGCTCATCACCAGGTTGGCGAAGTAGATGGCCGTGCGCCGGTCGTACACGTCAGGCTCGCCGCTGCGCAGGATGTAGGTAAGGTCGATGGGTAGGAAGCGCGTGCGCTTCAGCCGCTTTTCCAGCTCCTCCGACAGGAACTCGGCCACGTTGACCTTCTTGCGATGCCCGTACGCATCCGGCTCGCCGGTCTCAGGCACGGGCACGCCCAGGTTGGCACCCTCCGACATCACAACAATCGAGTAGCCGGAGGGGTTGTTGCGGCGGTCGGCGGCCACAAGTTCGGCCAACCTGTCCACGTTTACCTCCACTTCGGGGATGAGCAGGCGGTCGGCCCAGGCCGCGATGGCGGTCTCAAGCGCCGTGAAGCCTGCGTCGCGCCCGAACAGGCGGAACACCAGCGTGTGCCTGTGCGAACCCGCCATCGAGCGCATCCTCTCGATGTACTCGGCTGCCCGGTTGATAGCGGTCTGGAAGCCGATGCAGTAATCGGTGCCGGGCACGTCATTGTCCATCGTCTTGGGGATGCCCCACACGGGCACTCCCTCCTTGCGCAGCCGGGCCGCATAGCTCAGCGTGTCGTCGCCGCCTATGGCGATAAGACCGTCCAGGCCCAGGAACTCCAGGTTCTTTAGCACTTCGCTCGTCAGGTCGATTCGCTCGTCGCCCGCCTGGCCTTCACCCCTGTGGGCGAGGTGTGGAGGCAGGTCGGCTACCTTTACCTTGGCGGGGTTGGTGCGCGTGGACTGTAGGATCGTGCCGCCCGTGTGGTCTATGGTGCGGGTGTTGAGGCGGTTCAGGGGGTAGAGGTAGCCCTGGTCCCAGGTGCGCTTGTCGTCGGTGTGAAACTCCAGCCCCTCGATGCCGAGGTCGCGGTTGAGATAGGTTATGCCCTCCCAACCGAGGCGCAGGCCCAGCACCTGCACGCCCAGCGGCTCGGCCCGGTAGACGGTCGCCTTGATAGCAGCGTTGAGGCCGGGCACGTCACCACCGCCGGTGAGTATACCCAGCCGCCTGATCGCTGCCGTTGTTTGGTCAGCCATATATAGCCTCCGGAAGTAGACAGAAGTAGACAAAGACATGGGGTGCCAGACGCACATACGTCTGAGCACCCCACTGTGCCGAGAATATTCCTGCAATCCCTATTCTACGACTCCTTACCGTAACTCGCAACCGCTTTTTTTATAGCTTCTGCTATACTGGGCTAACAGGCTGTCTCTGAAGCTTTGTAGTAGATAGCTGCCCCAAATACTCGCAGCAGAGTCGAACCCTGTCATTTCGAACGCAGTGAGAAATGACAGGGTAGGGGCTTGTTTCTGTAGATTGTCGCGCCAGGATTTCGCTTTAGACCTTCGGCAAGCGGCGTATCTTAGCAGTCTTCATCGGAACCAGGAAGGTAAATCGCATGCGCCTCTCTTTTGCATTGGGCACGTTTGTGGCTGCTTTGATTGGTAGTGCGGTGGGTATCTTCCTGGTGCTGCCCCTCGGCCTGATTGCATCCGAGTTCGTGATATTTCCCCTGGCGCTGGGTGTTGCGGGGATATTAGCTTCGGTATGTGCTGCCTGGGCGGGTAACTTCCTCGCGGGCGACGGGACCAGGACTCGGCTTTTGCGGGTGGTGTGGGGTACAGAGGTGGTGGCGGCATTTGTAGCGGTGGTTGTCCTGGGCGCGGCTTCGTTGAGGGTTGTACTGTTGGGGCCGCTTATCTACGTCGCTATAGGTTGCACGGTGGCTTTAGGTACTGCGGCATGCGTGCGAACCTGGCGGTTTCGGAGTGCTGAGAGGGTAGCGGGGGAGGGCCGCCTCACCCTAGTGCTGCTTGCCCTGGCGGTGGTTAGCGTGCCCGCGGCTATCTTCCTTGCGTGGCTGGCGGGGCTGACCGGCGCATAAGAAGCCCGGTCATTTTGCACCTGATTAGGGCGTACAACTTGTAAGTTAGCTTTGGAGGTCCGCATGGCACGTAATACCCCCAGGGTTGTAGATGGTTTGCTGTGTTACAGTGCCGAAGCTAGTGAGTGCGTGCAGGTCGGCTCGCCCGAATGGTGGCAGTGGCTGGAGGGTAGTCGCGTCTTCCGCTTTGAGGAGGGTGACGGCTCGTTCACGGCACGCAAGGAGCAGCGGGCTAACGGCTGGTACTGGTACGCCTACAAACGCCGCCTGGGCAAGCTGCGTTGCGTCTACATGGGTCCTTCAAGTGATTTGACGATAGAGCGGCTGTCGGGAGTGGCCCGGACTATGATGGACGGAGAGGGAGCCGTCACGAACGCGGAGCCTCCGCACCCGGTCTACTCCAATCCTCTGCTCCTCACGAAGCTGCGGCCACCCGTGCTGCGCCGCAAGCTAGTCTCGCGGCCCGCGCTGACCCGGCGGCTGGAAGAGGGGCTGGGCGGCAAACTCACCCTCATCTCGGCACCCGCCGGGTCCGGCAAGACCACCCTCCTGGTCGAGTGGGCCGGGCATACCGAGCTACCCGTCGCCTGGTTGTCGCTGGACGCGGGGGACAACGACCAGGGGCGCTTCCTGGCGTACCTGATTGCCGCTCTCCAGGGCATACGGCCCGATATAGGCGAGGCTGCCCTGCCCATCTTGCGAGCGCCTCAGATTGTGCCCACCGAACCTGCTATGACGGTGCTGGCGAACTCGATAGCCTCTGTGCCCCACGACTTCATCCTGGTGCTCGATGATTACCACCTGATACAAGCCGAGGCGGTGCATTCGGCCATGACGTTCCTGCTGGACCACGCCCCACCCCAGATGCACCTGGTAATCGCCGGCCGCACCGACCCGCCGCTACCTCTCGCCCGGCTTCGTGCCCACGGCCAGCTTACCGAGCTTCGAGCCTCCGACCTCGGCTTCACCAGTGAAGAAACGGCCCGCTTCCTCCGTGAGGTGATGGAGCTACCCGCTTCCATGGAGGAAATCGCGGCGCTGGAACGTCGCACCGAAGGCTGGATTGCCGGGCTGCAACTGGCGGCGCTGTCATCGCAGGGGCGGCAAGGCGGGTTGGCGGCGATCTCAACCTTCACGGGCAGCCACCGCCACCTCCTCGACTACCTGGCCGCCGAAGTGCTTGAGCAGCAGCCGCCGGAGGTACAAGGCTTCCTGTTGCGCACGTCGATACTGGACAATTTGACCGCGCCGTTATGTGAGATGGTGGTTGAGGGGACTGTGGACTATGGACCATGGACGAGGTACGCGGAGGGGTCTGGACCCGGCTCATCGTCCGGCGTCCAGGCAATGCTGGAGCGTCTCGAGCGCGCAAACCTGTTCGTAGTGGCACTGGACGAGCGGCAGGAATGGTACCGCTATCACCCGCTTTTTGCAGAGTTCTTGCGAAGCTACCTTGATCGCAGCATGCCGGGCGAGGCGGAGAGGTTGCACTTGCGGGCCGCCCGGTGGCTGCAAGAGCGGGGGTTCGTCGCGGAAGCGATATTGCACGCCCTTGCGGCCCGCGAATATGCGTTAGCGGCCTCGTTGGTGGAGCAGCTTGCGCAGACGATGCTTACTTATGGCGAGAACACGACGCTAATAGGCTGGCTGAACGCTCTGCCGGAGGAAGTGCTGCTGGCGCGGCCCAGGCTCTGTATTTGCCACGCCTGGGCCGCGACCTACACAGGGCAGCTACAGGTCGCGGAAGATAGGGTGAACTATGCCGAACGTGCAGCGGCGACCGGGGTTGGCGGATTGGAGTCACAAGAACTCAGGGGTGAGATTGCCGCCATACGCGCCCGGCTGGCGGCCGGCGGCAACAACCTGGAGCGGGTGTTGGAGCTATCGAGGGAGGCGTTGCAGCACCTGCCTTCCCAGCGGCTGGACTTGCGCGGCCACGTGGCCCTCAACCTGGGTCTCACGTACATGGACTTCGGGGAGATGGAGCAGACCGCCCGCTACCTGTCCGAGGCGTACGAGATAGGCCGTGCTTCCGGCAACCTGCGCCTTGCGATATTCGGCCTGCGCTACCTGGGTGTGGCGCGCATGGTGCAAGGTATGCTCCACGAAGCCGCACGGCTCTACCGACAGGCTCTACAGGTAGCGGCTGAAGGTCAGACTAGCACAAGACCGGAACTCCCGGCGGCGGGTGTGGCTTATGCCGGGTTGGGGCGGCTGCTGTACGAGTGGAACTACCTGGACGAAGCGAAGGAGCACGCCCTGCGCGGTATAGAGCTTGGCAAGCGGGGCGGCGAGCGCAAAATCCTGCTCGAAGGCTACACCGTGCTCGGCAAGACGCTCAACGCATTGGGCGACACGGAGGGCGCGTTCGAGGCGATGGACCGGATGGTGGAGATTGGCGGCGGGACCGACTGGGGGCACCGCGCGCGGCTGTGGCTGGCGCACGGCAGGGTGCGCGAGGCCGTCCGGTGGATGCAGGAGCTAGGTCTGAGCAAGGAGGTAAAGCCCTTCTACAGCGACGAGCTTGAGCACCTTACAGCAGCCAGAGTCATGGTCGCGCTGGGCAATACGGACGATGCCCTGTACTTGCTCGATAGGCTGTTAACGGCGGCGGAAGCACAGGGCCGCATGCGCAGCGTGATAGAGGCGCTGACTATACAGGCAACCGCTTTCCAGGCCCAGGGACGCAGCGACCGCGCCCGGCACTCGCTCGAAAGGGCACTCTTCCTGGCCGCACCGGAGCGATTCGTGCGCATTATTGTAGATGAGGGTAGCCCCATCGTGGAACGGTTGGAAGCCATATACTCCGAGCGGCATGCACGTAGCCGCGCCGGTACACATATCCCTGAAGATTACCTCCACGCCCTGCTCTCGGCAGTTGGCCGCACGCCTGACGACGTTCCGGGCAACGGCCGGTACTCACGGCCACAAGCCAACTTGCTGCCCGAACCGCTCACTCCCCGCGAGATGGCGGTGTTGCGGCTGATATCCGCTGGTATGTCGAACGGCCAGATCGCGGACGAACTGGTGGTGGCAGTGGGCACGGTCAAGACGCACGCGCTAGGCATCTACGGCAAGCTGAACGCGCGCAACCGCACCCAGGCGGTGGCTCGCGCCAGGGAGTTGGGGCTGATTTAGGAACAATATAGTCTCTTAGTTATCTCAGCACCCCTCATGCTAAGAATGGCATAAAGAATGTTCGCGGTGTTCCAAACAAAAAGGACCGGGGTACGATACGATGTGCCCCGGTCCTTTTTGTACCCTCCAAACCTTATCTAACTTGGCGTGGTCCTTGGTGTCTCCGCGTCTTGGCGTTTAAATCCACTTTCGGAAAATCGCGTGAGCCACCTCATTCAGCGTGCGATATATCAGCAATCGGTTATCAGCAATCAAGCTAGGAGGTCAGCGCGATGAGGCGTTATGAGTTCGAGCAGTACGCGGCCATGGTCGGCATTCTCGACCTGAGTTTCAGTCCTGACGGGCAATGGGTCGCTTATACCAGCGACCGCACGGGCATACTCAACGTCTGGAAACAGCCGGTACACTTGTGCTCCAACGGCCGCCCGCAGATGCCGGTGCAACTGACCGCCAGCCTGGATAGGGCCGTGACCCGCGCCATATGGAGCGGAGATGGTAAGCGCATCCTTGCCCTGGCCGACTACAATGGCACCGAGAGGCTGCAAATCTGTGAGGTCCCGCCGGACCAAGGCTGGCTGTACCCGGTAACTAACGAACCGGGTGTGTCGCACGAAATCGGACTGGCGAAAGCGTCGTTTCCGCACCACGGGGAGCCGTTCAGTCCCGACTCCACCCGCATCGCCTATGCCTGCGACGCCCGCAGCCGCGTAGACTTCGATGTAGTGGTGCGCGATCTCGACACGGGGCAGACCACGACCGTGTTTGCTGAAGGCAACCGCAACTACGCAGCTTCGTGGTCGCCGGACGGTCGCTACCTGCTGGTGGTGCGCATGTCCCAGATGAGCGACCACGACTTGTTCCTGTGCGATCTCGAAACGGGTGAGCACCGGCATCTGACGCCGCACGAGGGTAGCATGGCGAACATACCCGGACCGTGGCAGCCCAACGGCAGCGGCTTCTACCTGCTGACGGACCGAGGCCGCGAATTCAAAGGTCTGGCTTTCTACCAACTGAGCGATGACAGCCTGCACTACCTGGATACGCCTGACTGGGACGTGTATGAGGTGGCAATCTCCCCCGATGGGCGGCACCTGGCATGGATCGTAAACGAAAACGGTTACTCTCGACTCCGGCTGCGCGACCTCAACACCGGCGACACGACGGAGCACTCCACCCTGCCGAGGGGCAACTATACTTCTCTGCGCTTCAGCCCGACTGAGCCGATCCTGGGTATCTACGTAGGCTCTCCGACGGAGGCGGATAACCTGTACATGCTAAATGTCGCAACCGGCGAGACCTGGCAGCTTACACACAACTTACTGGGTGGCATCCCGGTGGAGGAGATGGTAGAGCCAGAGGCCGTTTGCTTCCCCACCTTCGATGGGCGCATGGTGCCCGCCTATCTCTATAAGCCCAAAGGCGTGCAACCGGGCGAGCGCGTGCCGGTAATCGTGTCCATCCACGGCGGACCTGAAATCCAGGAACTGCCGATATACGCGTACGATGGGATGTACCAGTACCTGCTCAATCGTGGGATCGGGGTGCTCGCACCCAATATCCGAGGCTCGGCAGGCTATGGCAAGACGTACCAGAAACTGATATACAGGGACTGGGGCGGCGGCGAGTTGAAGGATTTGGAGCACGCCGCGCTGTTCCTGCGCGGCCTCGATTGGGTTGACCCCGAGCGCCTGGGGGTGTTCGGCGGTTCGTTCGGCGGCTTCGCCACCCTGTCATGTATAACCCGGCTGCCTCAGTACTGGGCGGCGGCTGTGGACCTGGTCGGCCCGTCCAACCTTGTGACCCTCACCAGCACTGGCCCGCCGTCCTGGAAGCACCGCACGAAGGCGTGGATAGGCGACCCGGAAGAGGACTACGATCTCCTGGTGGAGCGCAGCCCCATCAATTACACGGACAACATCCGGGCACCGCTCCTCGTGATCCAGGGCGCGAACGACCCGCGCGTTCCGAGGGCCGAGTCGGACCAGATAGTGGAACGCCTCCGCGAGACGGGGAAGACTGTCGAGTACATGCTGCTCGAGGACGAAGGCCACGGAGCCGCCAAGACCTCCAACGGGCATCGCATCTTCAAGGCCTGCGTGGAGTGGTTCGAAAAATACCTCTGAGGAATTTGGAAATTGGAATTTCGAATTGCGAATTTAGTAGAATACGGGGCAAATTCGCAATTCGAAATTCCAAATGGAGGAAGCATGACGCCCCACCTTGAGCCTGTATTCGCCTGGATCGATTCGCAGCGGGAGGCCGCTATTGCCGACTTGCAGCGTTATTGCCGACAGCCCAGCATCGCCGCGCAAGGGGTGGGCATGGAGGAGATGGCGGCCATTGTGGAGGCGGACCTGCGCGACCTGGGTGCCGACACGACGCTGGTGCCTACCGCAGGCCACCCGGTGGCGGTCGGCAGGCTCGATGGGGACAGCACCCGGCGGGTGATGATCTACAACCACTACGACGTGCAGCCGCCGGAGCCGCTGGAGGAGTGGCGCACGCCCCCCTTCGAGGCGGCGATAGAGGATGGGGTGCTCTACGCTCGTGGGGTGGCCGACAACAAGGGGAACGTGGTGGCCCGCATGTGGGCGGCGAGGGCGTGGCTGGCGGTGCATGGCTCGCTGCCTTGTGGTGTTACGTTCGTGTTTGAGGGGGAAGAGGAGGTCGGCAGTCCCCACCTGGCGGAGTTCGCGGCTGCCAACCGGGAGTTGTTGGAGGCGGACGCGTGCCTGTGGGAGGCGGGCTACCGGGACCCTAACGGTGCGATGGTACTGTATGCCGGGGTGAAGGGCATGCTGTACGTGGAGCTGCGCTCGCGCACGGTGGCTTACGACCTGCATTCCGGCAACGCTAACCTCGCGCCGAACGCCGCCTGGAGCCTGGTGCAGGCCCTTAACTCCCTCCGCGACCAGCAGGGTAGGGTGCTGATACCCGGCTTCTACGACGACGTGCGCCAGCCTACCGACGCGGAGCTTGAACTAATCAGGCGCTCACCGATGGACGTGCAAGGCACTAAGGAAATGTGGGGTGTGGACCGCCTGCTGGGGCAGAGCCAGGACGCGGTGGACCTCACGGTGCAGAGCCTGTTCGAGCCTACCTGCAACATCGCGGGCATCTGGGGCGGCTACAGCGGCCCCGGCACCAAGACCGTGCTGCCCGCCACCGCCGGGGCCAAGATCGACTTCCGTCTGGTGCCCGACCAGGACCCGGAGCGCATCCTCGTCTCTCTACAGGGCTACCTGGCGGAAAAGGGCTTCTCCGACGTGGAAGTTGTAGCATTGGAGGGCACCGAGTGGCCCGCCCAAAGCCCCGTCGAGACCCCACTGATGGAGGCGCAGGCGCGGGCGGCCCGCACCGTTTACGGCCTCGAACCCCGTATAGTGCCACGTCTGGCGGGGACAGGTCCTATGGAGCAGCTATGCCAGCGATATGGGCTGCCCGCCGTGGGTGGGGCGGGGGTGGGTAACGCCAACTCCCGCGTGCACGCCCCTAACGAGAACGTGCGCCTGGAGGACTTCGTGCTCAGCATCAAGCACGTGGCGGCTATGCTGGAGGAGTTCGCTTCTATATAGGATGCTTAGGTTGCTTAACGGGTAGTCCCGAAGCTGAACTTCGCGGAACCACACTCCCCCTGTCATCCTGAGCGCAGCGAAGGATCTAAGATGTTCCTATTGTCTACTTGCTGAACTGTCAGTACCCTGATCATCAAGGTTCAACGGCATCCATGTCCACCTTCTTGAGATCCTTCACTGCGTTCAGGATGACAGGGGGGAGTTTGGTTGCTGCAATTGCTATACAACCTATTTTGGTGCAGCTTTGCATTGTTACAGAGCGTTCGGAACTGTGCAAGTACGCTACCGTATGGTACCAACTGCTTTGCCGAGGGCGTAGTCAACCGCCTGGTCGTTGGTCAGCTTGCTGCCTTCGGTCCATAGCTCCTGGTAGCGTTGGTCGCCCAGTGCGGCGCGGGTCTGGGCCATGTATGTGTGCATCTCGTTGGCGGCGAGTTCCGGGAAGGGCATGCCAAGCTCGGCCAGCATACGCTCTCCGGCCCCGTAGATGCGGGCGGCGCGCTCGTGCCGGCCTTCGGCGGTGGCAAGCTCCGCGAAGTCCACCAGCGTCTCTGCGATGTTGTCCTTGAAGCCCAGGCTCTGGTTGAGCAGCATACCCTCTGTCAGGTATTTTCTCGACTGCTCGTAATCGCCCATCTTGCGGAAGAGCTTGCCTATATTCCCCGTGACCGGCGCGTAATGAACGGGTAGTCCCACTTGCCGGGCGAGAGCGAGGCATTCCATGTAGTGCGACATAGCGGCATCGTGCTGGCCCAGGAAGTGCTCGGCCACCCCCAGCGCGTTCAGCCCGCCCGCCAGGCTCTCTACCTGACCAAGCTCGCGGGACAGTTGTATCACGCGTGAGAACAACCTGGCCGCCTCTTCCAGCCTGTTTCTATAGGCCGCTATGCCGCCCAGGATGTAGAGCGTTCTTGTTGCCCTGTTCTTGTGGCCTAGCTCCTCGTAAATGGCGAGTGCCTGGTTGCCGTATTCTTGCGCCCGGTCAAACTGGCCGCGTATCATCGTGCCCCAGGCCCTGTTGTCCAGCGCGCGGGCGACGATCTCTTTGCTGCCTATGGCTTCACCGATCTCGATAGCCCGGCCAAGCCACTCGTCGGCCTGCGCGAGGTCGCCCTGGTCGTTGGCGAATTGTCCAAGCGCGACATACACCCTGCCCAGGCTTGCGGGTGGGATGCTGTCGGCGTGGGGAAGCAGCCGTTCCAGCCACCGCCTGCCTTCGCCGGGGTAGCCCTGCCGCCAGAAGAACTCGAGGTGGCTGGTGAGCACCGCGGCCATGTCCCACTGTTCGCGCTCGAAGGTGCGCTCTATCGCCGCCCTCAAATTGCCGTGCTCCGATTTGAGGCGGGCGAACCAGATCGTCTGCTGGTTGCCCTGCACCTGCTGGTCGGCGGCCTGTGACATGGCGAGGTAGTATTGCAGGTGCAGGTCGCGCAGCATCTCGGCTTCTCTGCTCTGCCTTAGCTGCTCGGACGCGTATTCGTGGATGGTCGCCAGCATGGAGAAGCGCGGCTCCTCGTCACGGCCCAGCCCCTGGACCAGCAGGCTCTTGTCGCTGAGGGACTGCACCCCTTCTAAGGTATCCAGTGCCAGGTCGCCGTACGCGTTGCACACCGCCTCTATAGCGTTGAGCGTGGAGCCACCCGAAAAGACGCTGAGCCGGGAGAACAGCACCTTCTCCCCCTCGTCCAGCAGGTCGTAGCTCCAGGCTATAGCGTCCTGGAGGGTCTGCTGGCGGGCGGGGAGGTCCTTGTGCCCGCCCTTCACGAAGCTGAGGCTATTGCTCAGTCTCGGCAGCAGCGCCTGGGGCGGTAGCAGCTTCACGCGTGCGGCCACAAGCTCTATAGCCAGTGGCAGGCCATCCAGGCGGGCGCAAATGGCGGCTACGGCAGGCGCGTTCTCGGCGGTAAGCTCGAACGCGGGGTTGCACGCCTGCGCCCTCTCCACGAACAGGCGGATGGAAGGATAATCGATCAGGGCTTCGGGGGCGGGCAGGCCGGTAAGTTCGGGCAGGGGCAGCGGCGAAATGGGAAACTGCTGCTCGCCCAGCACATTAAGCGCAGCGCGGCTGGTCGCGACCACCTTCAAGCCGGGCGCTCCTTGCAACAGGCCCGCCACGGGTGCGGCGGCGTCAATCACCTGCTCGAAGTTGTCGAGCAGGAGCAGTATGTTTTTGTCTTGCAGGTACGCTTTGAGGCTTTCGATGGTGGGCTGGACGCCTGTGTCTCGCATGCCCAGGGCCTCCGCAATCGCGGGGGCTACCATGTCGGGGTCGCGCACGGCGGCCAACGGGACGAAGAAGACGCCATCCTCGAAGCTGTCGAGCACGCGCAGGGCAACCTCTACAGCCAGTCGGGTCTTGCCTATGCCGGGTGGGCCGGTGATGGTGAGCAGGCGTATACGTTCCATGCCGAGCCGCTCCACGAGGCGGGCGACTTCAGCCTCGCGGCCCACGATGGAGGTGAGAGGGGCTGCCAGGTTGCCGGGGGTCTTTCTGGGCGCGGGTCCGGCAGCTACCTCCGGGCTGGCAGCCTCTAGTGGTTGTGCCGCCTCTTCGGACGCGTCGAAGTCAGGCTGCTCCTGCTCGCCCCCACTGGGATTACCCCTGGCGAACTGCACGAATGCCTGGCGGTCGTAGTCGGGTATGCGGAAGAAGTCGGCAAGCAGTTGGGCGACCTGCCGAGAGGGGCGGCGTAGGCCTGCCTCTATCTTTTGTATGGTTGCCACCGAGCAGCCGATGCGGTCGGCAAGGTCTAGCTGTGTGAGGTCGCGGTCCTTGCGGCCCTGCTTGAGCCAATCTCCGAATGTCGAACCCCTGTTGGCAAGCACCAACGCGCTCCTTCTGTTGCGTCCATGCTGTCATGCGCGTGCGAATGTAATTGCTGCATAGAAAAGGCCCGGCTTCATGGGGCCTCGTGACTTGGATGCTTATACGAACATTATACCAAAGCCGCACCCCGCGCCTATTCAGCTTAAGGATTGCACCGCAGAGACGCAGAGGACGCGGAGGGCACGCTGAGGAAAAGGGACGGTTTGCGTTGTGTAGCGCAAAGGGCGATGGTCGCCGTTATCCTGTACCCAAGAGTGTCCCTGTCATCCTGAGCGCAGCGAAGGATCTCAAGAAGGTGGGTAGGGATGCTGTTGGATGCTGCGGAACATGGTGCTGAAGGTTCAATGTAGGGGCAGAGGGAGCATCTTAGATCCTTCGCTGCGCTCAGGATGACAGGGGGTATAGAGTCCTGCTCTTTGTACTAGGGTGCCAGCCGGTATAGCTGCTGTAGGCAATCCGTTCCCTACTCTAGGTGCTGCTGCCTTTGTTCTTGCGCCACCAACCGGGGGAGCCTTTGCGCGGCGACATAGCGTTGAGGGTGCCTTCGCGATCGGCGGTGGACTTATGCCCGGCGCGAACCACTCCCCAGCGTAGCAAGGCCCCACCCGCAAGGCCCGCTATCCCTGCTAGCGCACCCAATAGCCGCCCGTGCTTGCCCGCGACCAGGCTGGCAGCTTCCAATAGCAGAGTAGCGGTCAGGGCCAGGGCCGCCCCTTTCATCAGCAGGCCCGCCTCCCCCTCGCGCAGGTGTTTGGCGGCCTCGCCGGAGGTGGCTACGTAGCCGCCCATGAGGGCCAGGTCAGCCGCGCCGAACGCCAGGCCAAGCGCGCTCATCGCCCGGTGGCCGGAGTGGTCTTCTCGCCCGGTGACTGCGCTCGCCAGGCTGACGGCTGAGGCCCCCGCACTGATGGAGCTTGCCATGAAGAGGCCGCCTAGCAGCGGGCTTGTGTACCAGACAGGCACCGAGGTGGTGCCGAGCAGCACGCCGGTGTAGCCCGCCAGCAGGAAGGCGCTTGGGATGCCCAGCCCCGCCAGCAGCCGCTCCGGTGGCAGGCGGAAGAGCCAGCCTAGCACCGGCAGCTTGTCCTCCAGCGCCAGCATGTTCAGTACAGTGACCGTGGCCCCCGCGCCGTGTACCGTGAGCGCCCACGAGCCGAGGTTCATGGGCGAAGACGGCTTGAAGATGCGCAGCATGTGATGGAAGCGGGAGGGGGTGCCCAGGTCGTCTATGAGCAGCGGTGGGCAGGGCAGCAGCGCGGCGAACGAGACGTAGTGGGCGGTGCGGGCCAGCCTCTTGTGCCGCTCGCCGCCGACCACTTCCGCTATAGAGCCAATCAGCGCCGAGCCTGCCGAGATGCCCCCGAAGAAGAAGTAGGCTGCTACCTCGTGGTTCCAGGTGGGTTGCTTGAGGATGGGCACGTCCCGGTAGGCGTCACGAGGGTTGGTGTGGGCCGCGCCCAGTGGGGAAATCTTGCGCCTTTTCTTGCCGGTGTCGAAGTCCTGCATGGCTTACTCAGGTAGGTCCAACTCGTAGACCAAGAGGGCTTCATGGTAGTCTTCGGTGCACGCCAGGCACGAGCCGTCCCGGTCGAGGACGAACGAGCCGCCGGGGAAGTCCTCGTCTACGGTCGCGCCGCACTGGGTGGCTACCGCTATAGTCAGGCCGTTGTCCCTGGCGTAGGCGGGCAGGCGCTCACCCAGGTAAGACTTGTACCAGTCGTAACCGGAGCGCCAGGATGCTTCGTCGGTCCGCCGCGTGTAGAGGCCGGGCGCGGAGGAATGGAAGACCACACGCGCCCCTTGCTCCGCGAACCGGGCGAAGAGGTCGGGCCTGTCGCTATCGGCGCAGATGGCGAGGGCGCAGGTTAGCTCCTCATCTCCCACGGGCAGCTTGAAGACCGGCATCTCTGTGCCAGGCGAGAATAGTTGGGCCTCTTCGTCCACGATGTGCACCTTGCGGTAGACTCCGACGACGCGCCCGTTCCGCGCCAGCAGCTGCGTGACGAATGGCTTGTCCTCTCCGTTCGCCTCGATAAAGCCACCCGATGCGGCGATGCTATACCGCGCGGTGAGGTCTACGAAGCGCCGCACCAGGGGAGAGTCGAGCGGCTGCGCGGCGTCTCTGTAGTGCTCGTCGAAGCAGTAGCCGGACAGGCCCATCTCCGGGAAGACTGCTACCTGGCAGCCCTGCGCGGCGGCTTCGGCCATCAACTCCTCCGTGCGCTGGAGATTGCCTTCCCAATCGCCTTTCTCGCAACGCATCTGCGACATGGCTATCTTAAGCTTCATCTATATACTAATCCGAAACGCCCACGATTTCGAGTAATATCCCGCGCCGTACACCGCTATGTTGGTGCTGAACGGCTCCCAGCCGGTAGCGCAGAGCTGCTGCACCATCCACATGCTGATGGGCCGGTGCCAGTTGCGGCCGTACTTGCTCAGCCTGTAACCCTTGCCGCCTGTGCCCACGGTCTCGCTCACCTGGAAGTCGAACACGCTGTCGAGTTCGGCCAGCATCCAGTCGGCTATCGCGGGGTCGGTGCAGTAGAAGTCTATGGCTTCGTCGGACTGGTATGCGTCTACCTCGAAGTACTTGTAGGTGGGCACCGGGCTGCTCCTTGCGAATAAGAGGAGGCTCTTAGAAGATAGTGGGATATGCCAATTTAGCTTTCACCAATCCAGTGTACCCAGTTGACTCCGATTTGTTGAGCGGCGTTTGCCAGGCGCTTGTCTGCCGTCCAGAATTCGGTCTGCATGTGCTCGGCCAGGGCGAGGTAGAAGGCGTCATATGCTCGCACCTGTTGCAGGCGAGTTGCCCAACCAAGCGCAGCTTTGCAGAGCGACTCGTCGGCGGGTATCGTCTCAATATCCAGCGCGAAAATCTTGCTAATTGCTTCCGGGCCTTTCTGTTCTGATATTCTCTTCAGATAAACGGCTTGCCTGATTGCGGATGTAGCCTCGCCCGGCCATATCATAGGAGCAACCAGTCGTCTGCCTTCACTGTGCCACTTGACGAAGGCACCAAGCGCGTCTACACCCTCATCCTGCATGGACGGCAGCACGGCCCATACGGCTAGGCTGGCGTCAATCACCAGAGCCGGTGAGAATAGACCAGTTGCGCTCATCCTGCTCCTCTCGGGCCTTATCGATTGCTTCAACTATATCGAAGTCAATAGGCTGTCCGTTGTTTTCGCAAAGCACTTCCTCACGGAACTGGCGAATTCCTTCCAGCGCCTCCAATCTTCTCTTGATTGTGGCACTTTGCTCGGCTTTGCGCAGTTCCAATTCATTCTGGACAAACTCTCTTATCAACTCAGAGACGCTCCGGCCTTCCCTCCTAGCTAGCGCAGATAGCTCCCGGTGCTGTTCAGGCTCAAGCAATATCTGTGTCCTATACAGTTTTCCCACCATACGATCACCTCCGCACCCAAAGTATACATCTCCCTAGATGTATACACAACACCCATCATCAACCCTTCCTCCCCAGCACCACCGCGCTCAACAAACTCAGCCCCAGCCCCACCGCCGCGCTCCACATGTAGCGGCGCTTCATCGAGGCGGTCGGCATGTGTGGGGCTTCGGGGAGGTTGTAGGCGGCAGGCTCCTCGGTGAGGAGGAAGAAGGCGTTGAGGCGCTTGTACTCGCCCGCGTCGTCAGCGCCGTAGAGGTAGGCTTTCTCATGTCCGTCGGTGTGTACCTTCTTCAACCGCTCGTTGGCGTGGCGTCGGAGGTCTTCCACCGGGCCGAAGGTGATAGCGTCGGTGGGGCAGGCCTTGGCGCAGGCGGGTTCTATGCCGTCCTTCTGGCGGTCGTAGCAGAGGGTGCATTTGTGCGCCCGCCCGTCCTCCTCGCTACGGCCCAGCACGCCGAAGGGACAGGCCACCACGCAGTAGCCGCAGCCGTTACATACGTCCTGCTGAAGGTACACGTCGTCAAATTCGTTGCGGATGAGCGCGCCGGTGGGGCACACCTGCTGGCAAGGGGCCTCGGTGCAGTGCTTGCACACGTCGCTGTTGAATAACCAGCGGAAGCCGGATTTGGAATTTCGAATTTCGAATTTGTATGTGGCTCAGGCAAATTCGCATTTCGAAATTCCAAATCCGAAATCTCCGTAAAGGTGACGTGTCGCCAGGTGGTGGCGGAGAGGTGCTTGGTGTTGTCGTAGCTCTGGCCGGTCCACTCCATGCCGTCGGCGGGGAGGCCGTTCCACTGCTTGCAGGCCACTTCGCACGCTTTGCAGCCGATGCAGAGCGTGGAGTCGGTGAAGAAGCCCATTGCATCGCGTTTGGGCGGGGCGTCCACCAGCTTGATGCCTTCCCAGAAACCTGGTTTTACTTCCTGGCTCATGCGTGCTACCTCACTAAGGAGTAACTCGTAACGCGTAACACGTAACTCGTAAGGGTGCAATAAGCAACACAGCGGCTTATCTTGTACATAGTCTCTTAAGCCACCTTGCGAGTTACGTGTTACGTGTTACGCGTTACTCCCCTCTTCCTTCCCGTGGTCCGGCTTGTCCGGCTTCTCGAAGTACCACTCCTGGTACTGGCTGCACCTTCCTTCCTCGTCGAAGGTCAGCAAGAAGACGTTACTAAACTCATTATTGACGGTGAAGCCGTCTTCCTCGTAGTAGATAGTCCGCCCGACTGACATGGCCCGGTTGCCATCAACCAGGACGGGCTCGTAAACTGCATCATAGGTGTCCGGTTCATCCGGCTCGGCAAGCCACGCGGCCACTATGGCTTCTCTCCCCTCGACCGGGCTGTTGAAGGGGTCATAGAAGTACCTGGCGTCCTCGGTGAAGAGATCGCCTATTGCCTCAGGGTCGTAGCTCTTCCAGGCTTCGACGTAGCTCTGTAGCCACTGGGCCACGGTTTCTCTGTCTATCATTCTACTCCTCACGTTCATGTAGCCGTCAGGCAGATCTTCCTTCCGGTTGCGCTTGCTGCGGCGTGTCGGGCATAGGTTCTTCGGTGGGCCGCCTGGCGACTGGCACGGTGGGCACGTCCGACGGGGCGCTCAGGCGGCCTTTGCGCACCTCGCACATGAACGCCTTGCCTTCGTGCATGCTCACGTTCGGCTCCGTGACCATCGGGACTAACTCGTTGGCCTGCCCGCCCGTCACCTCGCCTGTGTAGCTGAAGTGGATGGGCACGCCGATCTGGTGGACCACCTGGCCCTGCACCTTGAGCGTGTGCAGGCGCGGTGTGACCATCGCCCTCGCCTCTATCTCGCCGCGCGGGCTGCTCACCACGATCCACTCGCCGTGCTCGATGCCCCTCTCCTGGGCTAGCTCGGGGCTCATCTCCACGAACATGGCGGGCTGCAACTCGTTCAGCCAGCTATCGAAGCGGCTCATGCCCCCGCTCAGGTAGTGCTCGGTGAGCCGGTAAGTGGTGGCTACGATGGGGTATCGTGGGTCCTTCGGTGGAGACATGGGGTTGAGGGGGGAACGCTCCACTTTGGCGGTGGGGTTGGCCTGCTGGCGGTATAGCAGGTTGTCCACCGGCGACTCTAGCGGCTCGTAGTGCGTGGGCAGCGGGCCGTCTTTGACGCCGGAGGCCGCGAAGAGCCAGCCCTTGCCGTCCGAGTGCATGATGAAGGGCGAGTCGCCGCTGATGGCGTTCATGCCTTTAGCGTCAGGTGCGGCCCGGTAGTCGGGGCGCTTGTCGGGCGGGAAGTCGGGGGTATCGTGCCCGGTCCACCTGCCCAGTGCCTCGTCCCACCAGATGTACTTCTTGCGCTCGCTCCAGGGGCGGCCTTCGGGGTCGGCGCTCGCCCGGTTGTACATCATGCGGCGGTTGGCGGGCCAGGCCCAGGCGAATTTGGAATTTGGAATTTCGAATTGCGAATTTAGCGGGGGGCGGTCGGCGGCTCGGTTGTGGTGGTCCTCGGGCCAGATGCCGCAGTAGATCCAGCAGCCGCAGGCGGTGGTGCCGTCGTCTTTTAGCTCCTCGAAGCCGCCAAGGAGTGCCGAGTACCGAGTACCGAGTGCCGAGTGTTCTTGGCTGCCCGACTCGGCACTCGGTACTCGGTACTCGGTACTCACGTGGTAGCCGTTGATTTCCTTTAGCACCTTTTCAGCGCTTGGCTCGTCCTGGAGGCGGCTCATGCTGCCGTCGGGGAGTATCTCAGGGTCGTCCTGTTGGTATTCCCAGGTGAGATTGAGGAGGCCCTGGTCGTGGTGGCGGGTGCTGTCTGCGTAGAGTGCCTTCATGCGGCGGCCCAGGTTCCACATGAACCAGAGGTCGGAGCGGCAGTCGCCGGGTGGGTCTACCGCTTTGTCGTGCCACTGCACCATGCGCTGGGTGTTGGTTAGCGTGCCGGGCTTCTCGGCCCCCGCGGCCGCCGGTAGGAAGAAGACCTCGGTGCCGATTGTGGCGGGGTCGGGGTTGTCGGGGCCTTCCTTCCA
The DNA here is from genome assembly GCA_036386675.1 of Chloroflexia bacterium. Classification (GTDB taxonomy): domain Bacteria; phylum Chloroflexota; class Chloroflexia; order QHBQ01; family JADMIH01; genus JADMIH01. The sequence continues at coordinate 173,578 of DASVVE010000084.1, forward strand.
GAAGGTGGCGCTCTCCAGCAGGAAGAAGTCGCGCACCACCAGCCAATCCAGCTTGCGCAGGCCGGCGCGGTTGAGGCGTGCGTTGGGAGCGCCCGCAGCCGGGTTCTGCCCCAGCAGGAACAGGCCCTTGACCTTGCCCTCGGCCATGCGGGCGAAGGTGGGTAGCTGCGAGTGGTCGCCGGAGATGCGGGGCAGCCAGCCGAAGCCCCACTCGTTCTCTGCCGTGGCTGCATCCCCGTACCAGGCTTTGAGCAGGCTCACCACGAACTTCGGCAGGTTGGCCCAGTAGCCCTTGGGCACCGTCTCTTTTTCCAGGAAGTCAGCCAGGGTATTGTGGCCCCTGGTGGATGTGGGCTGCGGGATGTAGCCGGGGAGCAGGTTGTACAGGGTGGGGATGTCGGTGGAACCCTGGATGGAGGCGTGGCCGCGCATCGCCATGATGCCGCCGCCCGGCCTGCCCATGTTGCCCAGGAGCAGTTGCAACATCGCCGCAGTGCGTATCATCTGCACGCCCGTCGTATGTTGGGTCCACCCCAACGCGTACACGATAGCCCCAGTGCGCTCCCGCCCCGAATTAGCCATCATCGCCTCGGCCACAGCCATGAACTGCTCTACCGAACAGCCGCATACCTCGGCTACCATCTCAGGCGTGTAGCGGGCGTAGTGCCTGCGGAGGATGTTGAGCACGCAGTTGGGATGCTGTAGGGTAGGGTCGCGCTCCGGTTCGCCTTCTTCGTGCGCGCCTGATGTCTTGCTCCAGGAGTAGGTGCCCTGTTCTTCGGTGGTGCCTGCTGACTCGGGTGGTTCTGTGCCCGCGTAGTGCCAGTTGGCTTCCCTGGGGTCGTACTCGCCCTTTTCGGGGTCGAAGCCGGAGAAGATGCCTTGCGCGTCCTCGGCGTCCACGTAGCGGTCGTTGATGATGGTGGTGGCGTTGGTGTAGGCCAGTACGTACTCCTTGAACCAGCGTTCCTGTTGCAGCACCTGGTTGATGAGGCCGCCCAGGAAGACGATGTCGGTGCCTGTGCGTATGGGCATGTAGTCGGTGGCGCAGGCGGAAGTGCGGCTGAAGTGGGGGTCAACGTGGAAGATGCGCGCCCCTTGCTCGCGGGCCTTCACCACGAAGCGGAAGCCGACCGGGTGGGCCTCCGCCATGTTGGAACCCATGATGAGGATGCAGTCGCTGTTCTGGAGGTCTTCCTGGTAGGTTGTGGCGGCCCCTCGGCCGAACGTGGCGCTCAAACTGGGCACCGAGGCGCTGTGTCAGATGCGGGCCTGGTTCTCGATTGCCACGATGCCCAGGTTGCTGAGCAGCTTCTTGATGAGATAGTTCTCCTCGTTGTCCAGGGTGGCCCCGCCGAGATGGGCCATGCCGAGCGTGTGGTTGAGCAGGTTGCCTGCTTCATCACGCTCCACGAATGTGGCCTCCCGCGTCTCCTTTACCCGTTGAGCGATGCGCTCCATAGCCCAGTCCAGCGGCACCGGCTGCCATGTGCCGCTGTAGGGAGCGCGGTAGAGGGCCTGCTTCTCGCGGTGCGGGTTGACGGTTAGCTGGAAGGTGTTGGAGCCTTTGGGGCAGAGGGTGCCCTCATTGATGGGGCTGCGCTCGTCGCCCTCGATGTCCACCACCTGCCCGCCCTTGACGTATATGCGTTGCGCGCAGCCTACGGCGCAGTATGGGCACACCCCATTCACAGAGGTCGCATCCTTTATGCGCGAGTGCCGGGCGACCGACATGGCGCTATAAGGCTGCGGGCTGTTGCCGAGCCGCCAGAAGAGGCTGCGACGTTTGGAAGGCTCCCTGTCCGGCATGTACCTTACCTCCTGTAGAGCAGGTGTTAATCTTGTGAATCGCCAGAAGGCTGTTGAGAATTGACCTGACGTAGTGCGGTATTAAGGTCAAGCCATGCTTGTTGCACCTCCGGCCCTAGCTGGGTGGTCCAATTCTCAACATAGTTCCACGAGATTAGCGAAACGGGACGTCTCATATCAGTGAGCGCCAGGTTCAAGCAATCACGAAATTGCCTTTCACTACGGCTCGCTGCATACCAACGCAGTTTTTGTACTAACAGGTCATTTGGAGCGTAGACTCTAGCGGGTAGTCCTTGCACAACTTCGGTGGTAACACTCCTCTTCAATGCCTCTTGTTGAGCCTCATCATAGTTTCTCACCGAAAATAAGTCCACCTTGAAGCCTGTATCCATATCTAGAAAAGAGTACATGCCCAGGCTAGCTTGATCCCTGTTCCTGAATGCGTTTCTCATGCCTTCAGGATCAATATGGTAACGGGCAGCCTGGAAATGAGCGCAAAACTCCTCTATACGGTCTTCCGGTACGTCAACCACAATGTCGAGGTCATGCGTTGTGCGGGGTACCGCCCACACGGCCAGAGCAACACTGCCCCCGATCATGTAAGGTACAACCATCGCTTCGAGTGCGCCGATTACTTGCCTCAGCAGGTCCGCCTGCTCATCCAAGGTAGCGACTCTCCCTCACCAAATCGAGATGCTCCTGGAGCATCAGTGACAATTCCTCCCTGGAGCAGCCTGGGTGCTCATGCTCCAATCTTGCTTTCAGCAACTGGACTTGCTCCCCTCGCCACCGGAGCATCAACTCAACTTTACGAGCCGGTGTCATACGGGCATAAGCATCGATCTGCGCTAGGTCGGAAGGGTGCCAGCCAATGTGTTGCAGGAGCGTAGGAGGTCTCTCTGTTGTTTCATCCACTATTATGCTCCGGTTTGGCTCTAAGTGTCTTTACGAGGTAGACCAGCAGGTCGTGCTGCACCTGTTCCTGGCCGTCCGGGTCAATATATCCCCAGCTTACGGCCCGCTCACCGAAGCCCAGGTCTTTGTAGCCCCGGCGCTCGTACAGTGATATGGCGCGGTCGTTGTCGATGGCTACGTCCAGGCCGATTTGTATGAACCCCCGCCGGGCGGCCAATGCCTCGGCTTCGTCCATCAGCCTCGTGCCTATGCCTCGCGACCAGTAGCCGGGTATGACGAACAGGTCGGATATGTGAGCGCAGTTTCGCAAGGCGCTACGCATCGGCTCCTTGGAGGGGCCTGCCAACATCAGCAGTACGTGTCCTACAGGTTGCTCTCCGCGCCAGGCGAACAGGTACGCGGCCTCGCCCGCCTGTTGTCGGAGGAAGCGGTCCTGGTGCAAAGCCAGGGGCCGCCCTTTCGTCCAATCGCGATTCATTTGGTCGAGAAGCTCAAGCTCTTCTTCTCGGAGGGGCCTTATGGTTACGTCGTTAGGGGCCAATAGCGACATATAGAGCAACCTCAGGCCACGCGTTCTGCACCACAGTAAACATTAAGCCTCCCCAGCCTCAGAAACGCCACCAGGGTTAGCCCGGCCTCCTTAGCGAGTTCCACGGCCAGGCTGGAGGGCGCGGAGATGGCGCATACCAGCGCACAACCTGACATGAGGGCCTTCTGCACGATCTCGAAGGAGGCGCGGCTGCTCACCAGCAGGATGTGGCGGTCGAGGGGGAGCAGGCCGTTGAGCAGAGCGTGGCCGATGACCTTGTCTACGGCGTTATGGCGGCCCACGTCTTCGCGCACCAGCAACAGATTGCCTTGCAGGTCGAACAGCCCCGCCGCGTGGATGCCGCCGGTCTGAGCGAAGGTGTCTTGCCCTGCACGCAGTTTGTCGGGCAGGCCGTAGAGGGTGTCCACCGGCACAGCGAAGTCGCCGGTCACAGGCCGCATACTCTGGCTTACGCTCTCCACCTGGCTGAGACTGGTCTTGCCACACAAGCCACAACTGGAAGTAGCCAGGAAGTCGCGGCCCCACAGGTGAGGATTTACTATGTCGCGCTCGGTGGGTTGGACGTTGAGGATGTTAGGAGACAGGGTGCCATCGTCGGCGGGGCAGCGTGCAATCGAGTCTACTTGGTGCCTGCCGATGATAAGCCCCTCGGTGAAGAGGAAGCCCGCGGCTAGCTCCTCGTCATGTCCGGGGGTGCGCATGGTGACCGCCACGTCCACGCCCGCCATGCGGATTTGCAGCGGCTCTTCTATGGTGAGGTCGTCGGAGGTAAGCTCGCCGCTGTTGCCCACCCAGCGTTGCACCGGCTGTCGCACGCTGAGAGGGGTAGTCGAAATCCCGGCCCCGCTTGACCGACGCAGTTCGCGCTCTGTTACTTCGCTAGGCTCCATGACCTATTCTACGTTGATGCGTGGCGGCAGTCAACTTGGGGAGTGGATGTGTGAATTACACCCCTATCTGTCAGTCGCTGACAGATTTAGCTTTAGAAAGGCCTTCTGACAGATATATCTTTAAGGAATTCAATTTCAGCCCCAAAACTAAAGGTGGTGAGCCTTGGTCTGTGAGTGTTCGGTGTCTTCCGTGTCTTCGGTAGCTAGGGTTTTTCTGTAGGTCAGCCATGAGAGGCCGGACATATACATCATGAATATCAGAATAACCGACTCGGCTCACTTTACGTCACATTGAAGATACTTGGTTTCTTGACCTCTGTCCCATCGGGGTTCCTTACAACTACGTCATAAGCACCCGTGGCAGCAGCAGTAAGGTTGAAGGTGCAGATGATTCGCGACGGACTTAGAACCTCGGATTTTACTGCCACAACGTCGGGCAGCCCTGCTCTGCTTAACGTGACAACCACACCTTGGGTGAAGCCTGTTCCTTGAACATCCAGTAAGAAAACGGCTTGCCCAATCGCTCCGCTATTAGGGGCAATCTGCGACAGGCTTAATCCTACCCGTGCAGAAGTGTTCCCACCCGTCGAAGCATCTCTGCTTTCTTCAGCTGTTCGACTTGCGAAGTAAAATGAAGAGACTGCAGTTACGAGGGTGAGGGTAGCAGTAATGATTTGCTGTGCCATTTGCTGGGCTGATTGATTCTCAGCTAGTAGGATCCAGACATCATAAAGCGGGTCGGCACCGGTACCAGCACCGGGTGGATCAATGCGACGTACTGTTATATCTGCATCACCCAATGCTGCAATACCTGCTGCGTCCAGTCGGCCCCTGTACCACCACTCAGGCAAAGATACTTGGCGGTATAGGTATACGCTAAAGACAACGAATACTAGCAACAAAAATAAGGCGATTAAGGCCCGAATGCTGCCTTCGGGGAGACCAAGTGCCTGGAGACGGTTAGTTAAACCCATTTTCCACAATCCCCACGCGAGGAATGTTAGAAGGCCTATCAACGTGCCAAGCCCGAGAATAACAAAGATACCTGTGTAAATCTCGGGTTGACCCAAGATTTGGTCACGCGGATCAGTTGATAGCGTATTGGCAGGCTCCTTATACGTGCCGGTGGCCTTTTGGTAAAGTTCCAAGAGCTGAGGACCTGAGATAACTACAAGAGCTATAAATACTGCTAATCCAAAAAGAACCAAATAGAAATTACGTATATGCACCACTGCTTCTCTCCTTATCAAGTAATGGCTTTGGTAAACGGTCTGAACAACTACTGCCAAAAGAAATACGCAGCTTACGCTTTACCCAGGAACGTGCTTCAAGACCTCGACAATCGTGATTGTTATTTCGCACCTCCGTGCCTGCTGTCCACTAGAGGGGGTTACACTATCTTCTATGCGATTGTTGCAAGACTTGAAAGAAGTTCTCAGTATCATACTTCACATTTCGGTGTTTGAATAGTCAAGCACTGCAAAATCGCTAATATATACCTACGATCACGGAGAACAGTCTTACTGCTCTAGCATAAGCTTTTGTAGCATGAACGCTTGGCTAAGTTGCACAAATATGGTTGGTAGGAGAACCAGCACTCAATAATCTCTACTGGATTTACTAAGTTCCAGCGGTGACATCCTTTTAGGTGCACTCATGTTACTGGAAGCATGTACTCTTCGATGCGTTTCCTAAGCGATATTCGTTTTCACGGTACGACATGGTAAAGGACCAGAGACTAACTTTCATCAAGAGCACTCAAATAACGCAGACTATTTCTAGTCCCCCTTGAGCAACCTGACAGGCCTAAATTCTGAATAACTGACAGATTAAGCTTTCAAAACTAAATAACTGACAGATTAAGCTTTAAACCCGACTTTCCGCCTCCAGTACGCCAAGCTATTTTGTGCGTGGCATCGTCGCAATCGATGACAGATTTAGGTTACAAGCCCTGGCATGTGCAACTGTAATTCACATGATGGACGATAGTGGACTGCTGCTAGGGTCTACCTGCGAATAGAGTATCCAGGTTGCTTAGAGTCTGCTTCGTAGGCGTTCCCATTCCTCCAGCGTGTTGACGTTGCGGAAGCTCTCCAGCCGTGGATCGTAGCGGCGCATCTCGTTTTCATCCAAGTACTGCACACTCACGTCTTCAAGCAGGGCTTGCACCTTCAACTTGCCCGCTTCTATTCGCTTGCGAATAGGCTCTATGGACCGGCGGGAGTAGATAGTGTGCAGCGCCTCGATGTGCCGGTTGCCGTCCGCATCGGTCCAGCGTGGTACCAGTGCGTCGGCTTCGGTGAACAGTGAGGCCATATAGCGCAGCAGGGTGGGGTTTAGCAGCGGCATGTCGCAGGCTACCATGAGCGTACGCTTGTACGGCAGATGGTTGAGCGCGGTGTAGATGCCGCCGAGGGGGCCTGCGCCTGGTATGTCGTCGGGCAGGGTGGGGATGTGGAGGAAGGCGAACACCTGCGGCGAGTTGGTCACCAGCAGGTGAGGGGCAAGACCTGCCTCGCTCAGGCGTGCCACTACGGTCTCGATCATAGTTGGACCGTTTGAGTGCGCCCTCAAGAGGGCCTTATTGGCACCCATGCGCGTGCTGGCCCCTCCCGCGAGAACGGCCACTCCCAGACCCTGGTTTCTGCTCCCACTGCTCATCTACGCTGTCCCGAATAACGGTGTTACTTTGCTATAATGGCTATTGTACCCCCATTCTTAGCAGTCCGCGCCCACCGCGTGGTCTGGCTTCTATTGAACTAATTATGCACGACACCCATACCCAGTCCGAGCTCCAGGTGTGCCTTGATAGGGTCGCCGCGTTGCACCACCACCTCTGCCCCAGGCAGGTGCTGGGCGTGCGCACCGGCATGTACGCAGCCGAGCTATTTGACCTGCCCCTTCCTCAGGCTGACAAGCGCCTGTTTGTTCTCGTGGAGACGGATGGGTGCTTCGCGGATGGTGTTTCGGTGGCTACCGGCTGCTGGTTGGGCCGCCGCACGCTACGGCTAATAGATTACGGCAAGGTGGCCGCGACCCTCGTGGATACGGTGACAGGCAAGGTATTGCGCGTTTCACCCCAACTTTCAGCACGCAACATGGCCCTCCAATACGCCCCCGGCGCGTCTGATAGCTGGCACGCCCAACTTCTCGCCTATCAGGTGATGCCCACGCCGGAGCTACTGCGAGTGGAGGAAGTGCGCCTCACCGTGTCATTGGAGGAGATAATTAGCCAGCCGGGTCTACGTGTGGCCTGCGAGGAATGTGGCGAGGAGATAATGAACGCCCGTGAGGTGCTGGTGGAAGGTCGCGCTCTGTGTCGCCGGTGTTCAGGGCGCGATAGCTACTATGAAGGGTGCTCTATCTAAATGGAGTTGGTTATACTCTCAAGACCCAAGCCCCGCCCTTGTCATTCTGAGCGCAGCGAAGAATCTCGTCCTCCAGCACCCAAGTACCACCTTTCCTACAGTCATAGAGCCTCATGAGAAAAGGGAGACATGGCGGTGTTGGACGAGATTCTGAACGCAGTGAAGAATAACAAGGGGAGATGGTCCCGTTCGTTCGACTAAATTTGTTTATTGGGATGAGTCGTAATGATCGAGCTAACATGGGCGCAAGTGATCGCCTGGCGGTTGTCCAAACACCACCTACTTGAACGCGTACCCAGGGCGCGCCTGATAGATGTAGCGACCGATCTCGGCGGCTTACACGCACAGGTGCTGTCGTCGGCGGAGCTTATCGCCTGGGCACGCGTGGAAGGTCTGGTGCCGGAGGATGTGCGCAAGGCATTGTGGGAGGAGCGCACGCTGGTGAAGACCTGGGCTATACGCGGCACCCTCCACCTGCTGCCCGCGAGAGAGTTCCCGACGTACGTTGCCGCGCTACGTACCCGCCAGGGCTACAGGCGAGCTAGCTGGCTGAAGTATTTCAACATCACGCTCGAAGATATGGATGCCATAATCGAGGGCGTGCGGGTGGCATTGGATGGGCGCTGCTTGACGCGGGAGCAGCTATCGGAAGCGGTCGGGGAAGCGACCGGCTCTACGGATGTGCGGGAGCGGCTGCGTTCGGGCTGGGGCGAGTTCCTCAAGCCTGCCGCCTCCAATGGCTATCTCTGTTTCGGTCCCAACAAGGGGCAGGCCGTCACGTTCGTGCGCCCCGACCAGTGGCTAGGCACCTGGTACGACGCCGATTCCGACGAGGCCGTCCGGGAGGTGCTACGCCGTTACCTCACCACCTATGGCCCCTCCAACCGCGACGATTTCGCCCGTTGGTTCGGCTGGGAGCCGAAGTACGCCAGGTCGCTCTTCCTGGGTATGGCGGGAGAATTGGCCGAGGTCGATGTGGAGGGTTCGAAGGCGATGACGCTCACCTCCATAGTCCATGAGCAGCGGGCATTTGAGGCAGCTGCGGCCGGTGTGCGGCTCCTGCCCGCCTTCGACCCCTACACAATCGCCTACTACCCCGACAGCCGCTACCTGGACCCCGACAAGAAAGACCGCGTCTACCGTAAAGGTGCCTGGATTACGCCCGTGGTGCTGGTCAATGGCAGAATAGAGGGGCTGTGGGAGCAAGAGAAGAAAAGCTCCGGCGTGACTGTGAGGGTTGAGATGTTCCAGCCACCCAGCCGAGAGGTCCGGCATGGCATAGAGGCTGAAACCACGCGCCTGGGAATGTTCCTTGGTATGCGGTTGGAGCTGGGTTACAGGTGAGGACGAAGGACGAAGGACGAAGGACGAAGGACGAAGGACGATAGGAGTATAGTTGTGTTCGTTTGTCGTCTATAGTCCCTCTGGATTGAGGTGGTATATTGGTACAAAGACATACTTTGTAAGGCAGCAAACACGGATGCTAATACTCGTTTTTAACTGCGGGAGTTCCAGCCTCAAATTCGACCTGGTAGAAGTAAGCAGTAACTCACTGGCGCACAGCGTCAACAAGATGGCTAACGGCACGGTAGACCGCATCGGATCAGAAGCCACTATCAAGTTTAGCTCTCCCGAAGTGTCGTACCCCGCACGCAAAGTAGTCGCGTCCGACCATAAGGAGGCAGTGTCGCGGGCGCTGGAGGCACTGGCCGGTATTTCCGGCGGCATTGAAGCCTTGGACGCGGGAATCAGGGCCATCGGACACAGGGTGGTGCAGGGAGGTGGGCTGTTCACCGAGCCGACGCTCATAACGGAGGGAGTCCTCAGCGACATAGAGGGGCTGAACGAGCTAGCGCCGTTGCACAACCCCGCGGCGGTGGCCGGTATCCGGGCGGCGCTGGAGGTGTTCGGCAGCGACACGCCCAACTACGCCGTGTTTGATACAGCCTTTCACAGCACCCTGCCGGAGCGTGCTTACACCTACGCGCTCCCGCACGAACTGGCGGAGAAGCACAGGATCAGGCGCTACGGCTTCCACGGCACCGCCCACGAATACATGCTGCTCCAGTATAGCCAGGCGCGAGGTATACCCACCTCAGAAGCCAACATTATCACTCTGCAACTGGGTAACGGCTGTTCGGCCGCGGCTATCAAGGGCGGGCGCTCAGTTGACACCTCTATGGGCTTCACGCCGTTGGAAGGCCTGGTGATGGGCACCCGCTCAGGCGACCTCGATCCCGAGATCGTGAGCTACCTGGCCGAGAAGGAAGGCGTTGAGGTTGCCGAGGTGGAGGACTGGCTGAACAAGCGGAGCGGCTTGCTTGGCGTGTCGGGGCGCACCTCCGATATGCGCGACCTGCTGGCGGCTATGGAGACGGACGCGAGGGCCAGGCTGGCTGTGGAGATATTTTGCTACAGGGTGAGAAAGTACCTGGGGGCGTACATGGCAGTCCTGGGTGGGGCGGATGGTGTGGTGTTCGGGGGCGGTATAGGTGAGAACGCCCCGCTCATACGCGACCGCATCTGTGGCGACCTGGCGTGGTGCGGCCTGGAGCTTGACGCTGCTCGGAATGCTGCCGTGGTGGGAGAAGCGGGGGTGATTAGTAGCGAGGCGTCCAGGGTGCTGGTGTACGTTGTGCCGGTGGACGAGTCGCTGCTTATCGCGCGGCATGTTGTGGAGCGTATGGGAGGAGAGGGGGTGGGGTGAACTAAGCTCGCAGTCTAGGAGCATTGGAGCGTTGCTGCGACTCGTAGCCCATTCGGTAGTATTCCCCTGCTCGTTCGTGTTCGCCCCGGCCTTTCAGCGCCTCGGCGTAGCTGTAGATGATCTCACTACGCGTTTCTTCAAAGCTTGTTTGTTCGATCGTGGTAAGTGCCCCGCTGAACAATTTGTCTGCTGCGTCTGGGTTGTTCCTTGCTTCCTCTATCTGCGCCGCAATGTGCAGGGCTTCAGCATAAGCGCGGAGTGCCGCCCCTCTAGTTTCCATCTCATGACTTGGTATGTTTTCGCAGCTAGCCTGTCCGAATTCTCTAGCTTGTGCCGCATACTCTGCGGCTTGATCGAGTTCGCTCTGTGCGTGCGCCAGACGGGCGAAGTCCTGATATAGTATGTTCAGGAGCACTAGCTCATCCCCGCTTGCTAGTAGCTCTTTGGCCCGCTCCAGCATACGTTGGGCGTCTTCATACTGTCTGTCATCTATGTTCATTTCAGCTAAGTTTTGACACACATATGCCGTTGAACTTGTGTCGCCACTAGCTTCATAAATCTCTAGAGCTTTGAGACCGCATAACTTGGCTTGTGACCGATCACCTAGAGCGCGATACGCCATCATCATTCCCCAGTAGACACCAGCCTGGCGTTCTATGTCATTCAGATCCTGTAGCACTCGCAGGGACTCTTTATAGAAGCGTATTGATGCTACGAAGTCATTGAGTCCCCAGTAAGCATTGGCTAAGTTGCGGTAGATACTCAGTCGTAGTGTTAGGTCTTTGAGCATACCGTCCTCAGCCGCCCGCAACCCTCTTCGATGCTGTTCCACGGCCTCTCGTAAGTGCCCTTGTAGGTAATGCGCCACACCTAACAGGTTATACACGCGTGCTTCAGTGTCAAAATCAGGACCGATGCGGGCAATGGCAGCCTCTATATGGCTCTGTGCTTCAGACAACCTCCCACTCCGGAGGCAAGCCATACCACGCAAGTAAAGTATACGATAGGGTGCCCGCCACGATAAGTTCTCCATGTAAGGAAGAGTGTCTTGTTCGGTGGCGCTAATGAGTTGTAGCGCTTCTTCTATCTTGCGCTGATCTATTAGAGACTGAGCATAGTTTAGCTGAAGGTGTAGGTCTTCCTCGATAGCTTGCAGATCAGGTTCTGTTTCAAGTCTCGCCTGCAATCGAAGAAACTCGGTTACGGGTACAACGAAGTGTCGCGCTAAAACCTCTAGAGTCATACGTGATGGTAGCACTGCTCCACGCTCAAGTGCATCTATATAGTTTTCACTAAGCTCGGGTGCTCCTAATTCTTCAAGGCTCAAGCCCCTAGCCAAACGAGCTTCGCGTATGAACTGGCCTAGCGTCTTGTTTGTGTCGCCGTACTGCGAGGGGCTCATAGCAGATGCTCCCGATTGTTGGTTAATGAACTGAGTGGTCCTGGCGGAATGATAACGTTGCATTCGCCAACTCATTTTAACCCGCTGTAGTAGCAATCGCAAGCCCTAGACCAATGATGCTGCTCTAGACCAAACGATGGCTACGCCCTTGAACAATAAGTCGGCTCTTGCCGACCGCGCCAAGCGGTGGTAGACTGATTCAGAAGTAGGCGTTTGGGTGAGGTCGACACTATGGAAACCGATACTATGAAGAATGACATCTTTCCAACTATTCAACGCTGGCGAGAAGCCGGGGAGCAGGTGGCTATAGCCACAGTAGTGCGCGTGGTCGGTATAGCCCCAAGACGTGAAGGCGCCAAAATGGCTATCTCATCGTCGGGGGAGCTTACGGGTTCGGTGAGCGGGGGCTGTGTGGAGGGTGCCGTGGTAGAAGAGGCGTTGCGCGTGCTCAAGAGCGGCAGACCCAGGCTCGTCAGCTACGGTATCAGCGCCGATATGCTCACGGATGTGGGCCTTTCTTGCGGTGGCACTATCGACGTGTTTGTTGAGCCGCTAGACTGGTGAGCACAGTGGGTGGGTGAGGCTATGGCTGTCTACTCTTTGCTGAACAAGCTAATCGAGGAGAACAAGCCCGCCGCTATAGCCACGGTGATCTTCGGCGATAGAGCGGGCACCAAGATGCTGGTATTCGGGGGTGCCATCGCTGCCGGGGGCATCCACCCCGACCTCGACTCACTCATCTCCGCTGACGCTTGGGACCTGCTTGCTGAAGCACGTAGCGAAGTCCGCACTTACACGACATCTGGTGAGGCGTTGGAGGTGTTTCTTGAGACCTTTCCGCCGCCGCTACGCCTGGTAATAGTGGGCGCGGTGCACGTTGCCATACCTCTGCACCGTGTAGCTAAGATGCTGGGCTATCACGTGACGGTGGTGGATGCTCGTGGCGTGCTCGCCACCCAGGAGCGATTTCCCCTGGCAGATCGCCTCATGGTGGAGTGGCCCGACGATGCTATGAACGCACTCGGCCTCGATAGCAGTACCTCGGTGGTGGTGCTCACCCACGACCCCAAATTCGACATCCCAGCCCTGGTGACCGCCCTCAACTCATCTGCCCGCTATGTAGGAGCCATAGGTAGCCGCTCGACTCACCACCTGCGCATGGATACCCTGCGTGGAGAAGGTGTCACGGACGAGCAGATAGCACGTATTCACGCCCCCATCGGCCTCGATATCGGGGCGCAGACCCCTGCAGAAATCGCCCTAGCTATCATGGCCGAAATCGTTGCGAACCAGAGGGGAAAGGACGTCAAGTCTGCCGGTAACTAAAGGGCGGGCCAGAAGTGCCCTACATTATTCCCTTCACCAGACCACCATCCACCTGTATAGTCGTGCCGGTGATGTAAGAAGCCTTGTCGGAGGCGAGAAATACCGCTAGAGCCGCAAGCTCCGCAGGCTCGCCGTACCGCCCCAGCGGGATGTTCTGTATCTGCGCCTGCTTCGCCTCCTCCTCGCTGATGCCTAATATAGATGCGCGGTTGCGGTCTAACGAACGCACACGGTCGGTGTCGATGCGGCCGGGGGCAATGTTATTGACGGTGATGCCGTAGGGGGCAAGCTCGGTCGCCAGGGTCTTTGCCATGCCTATTACACCTGCCCTTAACGAGTTGGAGAGGATCAGTCCCTCTACAGGCTGTTTCACGGAAGTGGAACTGAAGTTGATGATACGGCCTCGGCCACTTACTTGAAGGTAAGGGAGGGCAGCGCGTATCAGTCGCACGACGCTCAGTAAGTTCAGTTCGAACGCCCTCTGCCAGGCCTCGTCTGAGTGCTTTGTGAAATCGCCGGGTGGTGGGCCTCCGGCATTGGTGACCAGCACATCGATGCGCGCGAATCGCTTCACGGCGGCTGCTATAACTAACGCGACACCTTCCTCTGTGCTCACGTCTGCAGACACGGCTAGCACCTCCACACCTGTCTGATCGACTATCTCTTGGGCCGCTTCCTCCAGTTGTTCTGTACCTCTAGCGCACATCACCAGATTTGCACCTTCCTCTGCCAGCGCCAGTGCCGTCGCCTTTCCCAAGCCCTGACTAGAAGCTGTGACGATGGCTACCATGCCTTTCAGTCCCATGTCCATGACTTGCTTCCTCCTATATACATCTACCCTACAATTATAACGGCAACTATACGGGGACGATCCCTAATGAGGCACGAGGAATGCACATAGGAAAGCAGAGTTTAACAGGACAAAAGTGAGGGTACCCCTATACAGGGGTACCCTCACGTTATCCGTCAACGCATCGTTTTTATGTCACCTGATATCTTGGGAGTACGCAAGCTAAGGGGCAGGAATAGCAGTCGGCGTGGGAGTCGGCGTAGGCTCAGGAGGGTTACCATAAATGTCTGGGGGAGGTCCTCCACCCGCGTGGGCTGCAGGTACTCCACCCGCAGCGCTATCCTGATGAGCGCCGAAGCCACCAAATGCAGACAGACCGAGGACCAGGAATAATAGCGCGCCAACCATTGCTTTTTTTGCACCCTTTGACATTTCCATCGCTTCCTTTCGTCTGAAATCAGACACACGAAGGCACCTCGTGACATAGAAGCGTTTACGTAGGGGACGCTTCCTGTCGCGTGATAGCCTGTTGATATGTTGTTTGCAGCGCTTCTTAGGTCGAAGCTGCTGCACTGATTCGGATTATAGGTGCAACCATGATGTTTGTCAAGTGTTATTAGATTTATCTTCTAAGTACATAAAAGCACAACTTACCTGACACAGTTTAGCGGGTGCTAAGCCTGGGGCGGGGGAACTGCCTGGTCAGTGGCATGCCTTCTGCTTCCCGTATGTGGCTAGCCTCGTCGCATGCCCACGGGATGGGGTCCTATATGACAGCCAGCGAATAAGACAAAGTAGGGGAGGCGCATTTGCCTGGACATGACATTATCGTAATCGGGGCTTCCGCGGGGGGCGTGGAAGCACTCTCTGCCCTGGTGCGCAAACTGCCGGAGGACTTGCCCGCCGCTGTATTTGCTGTGCTCCACGTACCTGCCGAAAGCCCCAGCAGGCTGCCCAACATTCTGAGCCGCGTCGGGAAGCTGCCCGCGTCCCAGCCGCAGCATGGGGAGGAGATTCGGCAGGGCCACATTTACGTAGCGCCTCCCGACCACCACCTCCTGGTGCACAAGGGGCACGTGGGCGTGGTGCATGGCCCCAAGGAGAACCGGCATCGCCCGGCGGTGGACCCCCTCTTTCGCTCAGCCGCCCGGTGGTATGGCCCGCGTGCGGTGGGTGTGGTGCTCACCGGCGCGCTGGATGACGGCACGGTCGGCATGATGGCTATCAAGGAGCGCGGGGGTATTGCGGTCGTGCAGGACCCTAAAGAGGCGATGTACCCCAGTATGCCCCGCAGCGTCCTGCAAAACTGCGAGGTTGACCATGTGCTGACCCTGGAGGAAATCCCGGACCTGCTGGCGGAACTGGCGGCCCGGCCCGCCGAAGATGAAGGAGCGTACCCTGTGTCCGACAGACTAGATTTAGAGGTGCGGATAGTCGAGGGGTTGGACAGCCACCCGGAGGTGCTCGACCGTCTCGGCACTCCCTCCTATTTCGCCTGCCCTGAGTGTCATGGCACCCTCTGGGAGATGCACGAGAGTGACCTACCGCGCTTCAGGTGCCGCACCGGGCACGCCTACTCCGCGGAGAGCATGCTGGCCGAGCACAACGAGTCGATGGAAGCGGCGCTGTGGGCAGCCGTGCGCTCGCTTGAGGAAAGCTCCACCCTCTCGCGCCGGTTGGCCGAGCGCGCGCGCAGCCACAATCACTTCATCGTAGAGCGCAAATTCAGCAACAAGGCCGAGGAGACGGACCGGCAGGCTAACCTCATCCGCGACCTGCTGTTCAGCAACAAGGAAGTCACAGAGCAACCGGACCTGACCTCCACAGGCTAGTAAGCAAAGGAGACGGAACCGCATCGAGGAAGGGACACCGAGGACCGCGCCAAGAGAATTAGCGTTTGCACCGCAGAGACGCAGAGAGCGCGGAGATTAAGCAGAGATAAAGTGAGGGGTTCTTTGTAAGGGCTGCATCGTACAGCACGATGAAGTTTTACTCCTTCCCGACCCACCACGATCTCAGCGTATCCTCTGCGCCCTTTGCGTCTCTGCGGTGCAAACGTTAATTCTCCTGGGACGTGCCTCCCGTGATATGGTTCGCGTTTTGCTTGACAAGGGTATGCGGCCAAAGTAATATTGTTCATTAGCATTGAGTTAGGTGCGGTAGCGCTCTATTGTTGGCTGTCGATGCTTTTCATCCTCATTTTTTAGCCAACATATTTATCACTTCCCGATTAGATTGGAGTGGGTCTGATATGCCCCGCAAGAGCAAGAGTAAAGAGGTAGACGGCGTGCCTCAGGAGGCCCAGCAGGACGGCCAACAAGAAGGTCGTCAGGATAACCAGCAGGAGGCGCAGCAAGATACTCAGGCCCGGCAGGAGAGTGCCAACCCGGAGCACAGGCTGGTCGTGGTCGGCTCGTCGGCGGGGGGCATCCACGCGCTTTCCGTGCTTGTCGGCACCCTCCCTCTCGATTTTCCCGCGCCTATCGTGATCGCGCAGCACCTCGACCCCAGCCGCCCCAGCAATCTCACCTCCATACTGGAGCACCGCACCTCGCTGCCTGTGGTCACGGTCAGCACCAGCACCCTCATGCAAGCGGGCACGATATACGTGGTGCCGGCCAACCGCCACGTCAGTATATCCAACGGGCACGTGGAGGTCAGGGGCGACCTTGCGGACCGGCCCCGGCCCTCCATTGACCTGCTGCTTACCTCGGCGGCGCAGTCCTACGGCGATTGCTTGATCGCGGTGGTGCTCACCGGCTCCGGCACCGACGGCGCGGCGGGCGCGATTGAGGTGAAGAAAGCGGGCGGCTACGTGGTCATACAGAACCCCGGCACCGCCCTCTATCCCTCCATGCCGCTGGCCCTCCCGCCTACGGCCGTGGACAAGGTAGCGGACCTGGAGGACATCGGCCCGGTGCTCGTGGAACTGCTCAGAAGCACCGAACTGCCTGAGCTGGTCGAGCAGCCGCCCGACGTAGTGGAGCACATCCTTTCGCTGGTAAAAAAGCAAGCAAACATCGACTTCAGTCAGTACAAGCCCTCTACCATCTTGCGGCGCATCTCCCGGCGCATGGTCGTCACTCGCACCGCCACCCTCAACGACTACGCGGAGTACCTGGAGGCGCACCCGGAGGAGGTCATCGAGCTTTCGAAGGCTTTCCTCATCAAGGTTACCGAGTTCTTCCGCGACCCGGAGGCGTTCGAGTTCCTCAAGACGAGCGTGCTGCCGGACATGATCGAGGAGGGCCGCGCCAGGGGCAACGTGTTGCGCCTCTGGTCGGCGGGCTGCGCCACGGGTGAGGAGCCTTACTCTCTCGCCCTGCTGCTCGCTGACCTGCTGGGTCTCGAGCTACCAGACTGGAATATAAAGATATTCGCCACCGACGTGGATGAAGATGCCATCAACTTCGCGCGGCGGGGCCTCTACCCCGAGAACCTGCTGATCAACCTGCCCGACGATTACCGTAAGCGCTTCTTCAACCGGCTGGGCGACGGTTACCAGGTCACCAAGGCGTTGCGCCAGCTAGTCATATTCGGCCAGCAAGACCTGAGCCGAGGGGTGCCCTTCCCGCGTGCGGACCTGGTGTCCTGCCGCAACCTGCTCATCTATTTTAAGCCCGAGCTACAGCAACATGTGCTCGATATGTTCACCTTCTCTCTACAGCAGACCGGGGGCTATCTCTTCCTGGGGCACGCGGAAACCGTGCGGCCCTCCCAGTCGTATTACCAGCAGGTGAACAAGCACTGGAAGGTGTACCGGTGCATCCGCTCTAAGCTGCCGGCCATACCAAAGCCGGTCGCACACTCCACAGGCACCGGCGGGCCACCCGCACCCACCGAGAGGTCTACGGGGTTGGTCCAGCGGTTGCCAGGGCATGCCGAGCATAGCGGGTACGACCCCGAAGTGGTGAACCTGCGGCGGTTCAACGAGCTTGTGCTGCGCCAGTTGCCTATGGGCGTGGTGGTTATCGACCGTTCTTACCGCATAATTTCTATCAATACCGCCGCCCGGAGGCTGCTCGCCATACGCGAGTCGGGCATCGAGCACGACTTCCTGCATTCCGTGCGTGGGCTGCCCTATGCGAAGGTCCGCGCGGCCATAGACACCGCTTTCCGCGACCGCTCCTCGGTGCTGGTCCAGGAGCTTGAGCTTGACCCATCCGTCGGTGGTAGCGGGCACTACGTTACCCTTACCGTGATGCCGGTGGATACCGAGCACAACGCGCCGGAGATGGAGGTCATATGCGTGCAGGATGTGACCGAGACGGTGGAGACTCGCCGCAACCTGGAGGCCGTGCAGACGGAGCAGAAGGAACTGCTAACGGAGATACAGTCCACCAACAGGCGTCTGGGCGATATGAACAAGGACTTGCAGGACGCTAACGAGGAGCTACAGGCCGCCAACGAAGAACTGATGCTGGCCCAGGAGGAGTTGCAGGCCACCAACGAGGAGTTCGAGGCGACTAACGAGGAGCTACAGGCCAGCAACGAGGAGTTGGAAACCAGCAACGAGGAGCTACAGGCCACCAACGAGGAGCTTGAGACCACCAACGAGGAGCTAAACGCCCGCACGAACGAAATGCAAGAGCTTGGTCGCGTGCTGGCGACAGAGCGCAAGCGGCTCCTGGAAATACTGGAGCTAGCCCCGTTCTACGTGCTCATCCTGCGCGGTGCCGACCTGAAAATAGATGCCTTCAACCCTAGCTACGAGCGACTGTTCCGGGGTCGCGAGGTGCTAGGCATGCCCCTGCGGGACGTGTTGGAGACCGCCAGGCCGGAGATGAGGCCGCTTGTGGAGGCTGCCTATGCCGCTTATCAGAAGGACACCCCGCAGGTCTCCATCAATATGGTCGTGCCAGGCTCCGATGGGAACGGGAGCGCGTCCACCCGGCTACTCACGTACGGGGCCGCTCCCCTGCACGATGCCAACGGCAAAGTAGATGGTGTGGCGGTATACGGGGACGAGGTGCCGAGTGCCGTCCAGGAGGCGTTCCACGACGGGGAGAGGGGCTAAGCGGCACCTACGTCCGTGCCAAAGCAGGTCACCGGGACCATGCTCCCCCTGCCATCCTGTAGCCTCCCTTTGCCATCCTGAAACCCCCTCTCTGTCATCCTGAGCGCAGCGAAGGATCAGGTGGCATTCTAGAGTCCTCAACATTGGGGATGATGTTGGCAAGAGGAACAGTGGTGCTCTACAAGGAAGAGTCAAGAACGGGTTACTGATCCTGAGCGTAGCGAAGGATGACAAAAAGGGGCTTCGGGATTATAGAGGGGGCCGGTGCCCCCTGGTCGTAGCCGGTTACGTATGGACTTCAATACCAGCCAGCCACAATCTACGCGCAGCCATTACAGGGTACTGCTTATTAACGACAACCCTGACGAGGTAGCCGCTATCAGGCGCGCCCTCGGCAGGTCGTTGCAGGTCCGATTCCAGGTGACACATACCGAATGGATGAGCGCCGCCGTCCGGGCCTTGCAGACAGAACCCTTCGATATCACCTTCGCGGACCTCTTTCTACCCGACAGGTCGGGCGTCGGCATCATTTCCGAGCTTCGCGCACTGGCGCCCCGCCTGCCCATCGTGGCTACAGCCAGGATAGGTACGGAGAGGATGGCGGCGGAGGCCCTGCACGCCGGGGCCGACGATTACTTCCAGGTAGAGGTTGAGACCGCCGGTGAGAGCAACTTATTAGTACGCATAGCCAGCCACGTCATGGAGCGCAAGCAGCTATCCAACAGGCTGAGCTTCCTGCACGAAGCCTCCAACACGCTTGCCGCGTCCCTCGACCTGGAATCTACGATCAAGGCGGTTCATGGCCTGGTGATACCGCACATGGCTGATTGCTGTATATTGGAGTTCGTTGATGCTTCGGGCAAAGCTGTAAGATCATCGTTGTGCGGTCCCGGCTCCTGGTTTGGCCCAATTTCGGACGGTGAAGTCCGCCCTATGGCGGACTTCACCGTGGAGACCGCAACGCAGTTAGCCTGGTCGCCCGTAGTGGCCGAGGTGTTGAACCGGGGCAAAGTCGAGCTGTTCGCGGACATGGAAAATGGGGCCTTGCAAGCCTTCGCCTACACACCCGCTCATTACGCGAAGCTGCAAGCCTTGCACATCAAGTCTATAATTATAGCGCCGCTTACTTCGGGCGGCACATCGCTGGGAAGCCTCTCTCTGGCGGCGCTTGACGGCAGTCGTAGCTACGGTGACGCGGATGTCCAACTGTTAGAGGAGTTTGCCCGCAGGTGCGCGGTGGCCCTGGACAACGCTCTCCTGTACGAGAAGGTAGAGACGGCCTTGGAAGCGCAAGAGGAGCTTCTCGCCCGCGTGTCTCACGATTTGCGCACGCCCCTCACCTCCATACGCGCCGGGCTGGGCCTGCTGACGATGAACGTCGGTGACAAGCTGGCAGCCAATGAGATATCGCTGCTGAACAACGCCAAGCGGGGAGCCGAGCGCCTGGGCCTGCTGGTGAACGACCTGCTGACCCAGAACGAAATCAGCCGGAACGGGCACGGGCTGGACAAGGAGCCTATCGACCTGTGTGACATAGTCGAAGACTCGGTCACGCTATTGGGTCCCCTGGTACAGGGCAAGAACCAGCAGCTCAAGACCGACTTACCGGGGCCGCTGCCCTACGTAGGTAACGCCAAGCTGCTGGGGCAGGCGATCACCAACCTGCTCGACAACGCTCACATGCACACCCCAGCAGGTACGGAAATAACGGTCTCGTGTCGCGTCACGCCTACCGAGATGTTGCTGGTCATACAGGACAATGGCCCCGGCATAGCGCCGGAGCTACACGAAGCGATCTTTGAGCGGTTCTACAAGGCCCCCTCGGCTCGGCGGGGCAGGGGGTTGGGGCTGGGCCTCACGATAGCCCGCACCGTCGTGGAGTTGCACGGCGGCAGGCTATGGATCGAAAGCACGCCCGGCGAGGGCACTACCTTCTTTATCAGCCTGCCCCAACCGGAAGAAGAGGAAGCAGAGGTATCCGAGATATCAGCAGCAAACAGAGAGGATTGCTAGATGCCAATCACGGTATTGATAGTTGAAGACGAGCAGGACGTGGCCGAACTGGTGTCGTACGGCGTGCGCATGAACTGGCCCGACTGCCAGGTGCTGGTTGCCGAGGATGGGACAGAAGCGCTCCGCCTGATTCAGGCGGAGCGACCCAGCCTTGTAGTGCTGGATATAGGCATCCCCGCGCCTGACGGGTTCGAGGTGCTCAAGACCGTAAGGGAAACGTCCCAGGTGCCGATCTTGATGCTGACCGCGCGCGGGGCTACGATGGACAAGGTGAAGGCCCTCGAGCTGGGGGCCGACGACTACCTGACCAAGCCGTTCGACCACCTGGAACTGCTGGCCCGCCTGCGCGCCCTGGTGCGGAGAGCCACCATCACCGGGGTGCTCGGATCGTCTGAGCAACCGGAGGCCGCCCCGGCCAACGCCCAACACGTGCAGATAGGCGACCTGTCGCTGAATTATGCTACGCGGGAAGTATGCCTCAGAGACAAGGTGCTGGCCCTCACCTCGACCGAGTACCGCCTGCTGGAGGAGCTTGTGCGGCACGCCGGGGAGGTGCTGACCCACAGGCACCTGCTGGAGCGGGTGTGGGGGCCTGAGTACGTCGGGGAGGACCACTACCTCAAGGTCTTCGTGCGCCGCCTCCGCAGCAAGCTGGGCGACGACGCCGAACGCCCACGCTACATCCAGACCGAGTGGAGCATCGGCTATAGGTTCATCCCGGCGGGGTAGTGGGACGATGGACGATGGACGATGAAAACGCCAAGACGCAAAGACGCCAAGGACGCGCCAAGGTTTAGGATTGTTGGTACTGCCCGACTACTAACCACTAACCACTAACCACTAACCACTAACCACTAACCACTAACCACTAACCACTAACCACTAACCACTAACCACTAACCACTAACCACTAACCACTAAC
>DASVVE010000085.1:0-13205 GCA_036386675.1 Chloroflexia bacterium
GGTGAGCGTCTCATATAAGACTGTCGCTGGGGTACGGGCTGATACAGCGCTGCCCAACCGCGCAATCTGGGTGGTGAACGGCTACCGGGGTGCCAAAATACTGCTGGACAAGGACGGCGCTATCCAGGGCCTGCTACGTGACCTTGAAGCGTTCACATGGGAGCCGTTGCAGCAAGCGGCCAACGAGTACGCTGGGGCTTCCCTTGCGGGTTCGGCGGAGGCTGTGCACAAGTTGCTGGGTGACCTGTCGATGGGCAATGACCTGGCAGTCGCACTCACGACCACCAACCTCCTCTGGAACCTGACCGACCTGGTGGCCGTGCAACGTGGCGTGCTGGTGCAGAGCGACAGGACCTATTACCGGCAGGTGCAGGAGTCGGTAGGGCTGGAGTCTGCATGGACCCACTACCATAACATCGCCGCTGGGGTTACGCAGGGTTCGCACGACCCGCAAGGCACACCGGCCAGGTCGAGGGTGCTGGCTGTGCTGGCGTTGTACAAGGAGACCGCGGCGCTGGTGGAACCATTCATGGCTCCCGGCCACCGCGAAACAGCGGCGCAAGCAGTCCGAGTGTTGAGTGAAGCTCTGCCGACCATAAATTTTGAGCAGTAGGAACTATACGAATGCTGAACGATGGAGAAAGAGATCAAATGTATCATTTTCCTTGCCTATACCTTGCTCAAATTCCGTAACAAAGTATAGGTGACAGTTGACATCTGATGGGATGGGGTAGACCCTGCACGCTGCTCCTATAAGCTACTCATCACAGATTCGTATCATATAGCAGAACACAACCAGTGGAAACACTGACGAACATTCCTGGTGACGGGCAGCTACCAGTAACATGTATCAAGAGAATGGAGTTTCCAATACGTAGGACGCATACCTCGTTAGCATCTGCACTCTCGATCATGCCTTGCAATATTGTGCGCCCACCTTGCTCACTCACAGCAAATTCGGGGGATGGGACCTCGACTATCGTGTCGCCCCAGATGAGTTCCTCCTGTACATCAAGCTCTACATCACGGGTACTTCTAAAGTTAGGAACCTCCCCAACCCACAAACCCTTGCCCACACCGTACTCTGTGTTGAAAGTGACTTCCGTACCTTCCGAGAGCTTGTGACCAGAACTGATTACTTTTACTCTCATGGGTTCGCTCCAGCTAGGGTTAATAATATTCCGACAACTGAACCACTGTATTCAGTCGAGTATGCTATTGATGGGTACGGTAGCTAAACCCTGTAGCTACCGTACCCATCAGCATTGCAGTACGTGGAAACTACCTTAACGTGGCTGATCCTACGTATTGCATTCTCGACATTCATCACGCCGTTCGCAGGAACACACGTCCATGTTTCGTCGCGGTAATGGTTAGCAACAAACAATCGTGTTCTTTGCTCGCTCTTTGCGCCCTTTGCGTCTTTGCATTTTCGTACTCCTATCGTCCGGCACCTACCGCTTCAACATCTCCATATACCGCATCGAGGCCTCAATCCCCTTGAAGACGTTGTCCAGCTTCATCTTCTCGTTGGGCGCGTGCAGATTGTCGTCGGGGAGGCCGAAGCCCATCAGGATAGAGGGGGCATTCAGCACCTTGCTGAACAGCGACACAATCGGTATCGAGCCTCCACCGCGCAGGAAGACCGCCTTCTTGCCGAACACCTCGGACAGCGCCGCCTGGGCCGCCCGCATATACGGCGAATCTGTGTCGAGCAGCACAGGCTCGGCGGTGTGAATCAGGTTCACGTCTACCGAGGCGTACGGCGGGCAAATCTCCTCGACGTACCGCTTGAACGACTCCCATATCTTCGTGGGATTCTGGTCCGACACGAGCCGCATGCTGATCTTGCAGCGGGCCACGGCAGGGATAACCGTCTTGGCACCTTCCCCCGTGAAGCCGCCGATGATGCCATTTGCGTCCAAAGTGGGTCGGGCGCCTATCTGCTCCAATGCCGAGAAGCCAGGCTCCCCCGTCAGCCCCGGAGAACCTACCTCGTGCTCGCGCCAAACCTCCGGGTCGAAAGGCAGGCTGGCGAAGTCGGCCCGCTCCTCCTCGGTGAGCACCCGCACGTCGTCGTAATAGCCCGGCACCTGGATGCGGCCCTGCTCGTCCTTCAGCTTGGCTACGATATGGCACAGCGTGTTGATGGCGTTGGGCACCGCACCCCCGTATAGACCCGAATGGAGGTCCTGCCGCGCTCCTCTCACCGTTAGCTCCGTGTAAACCATGCCGCGCAGACCCACGTCGATAGCGGGTAGGCCCTCTGCGAACATGTGGCTGTCGCTGATGAGCACCGCGTCACACTGCAACTCCTCCGGGTGCCCCCTGACGTAATGCTCTATCCCCTCGCCTCCCACTTCCTCCTCACCCTCGATAAGGAAGCGCACGTTCACCGGCAGCGTGCCATTGTTCTGCTTCATCAGCAACTCTACCGCCTTGAGGTGCACGTAAAGCTGCCCCTTGTCGTCAGCCGAGCCGCGGGCGTACACGTTGCCGTCGCGAATCGTCGGCTCGAAGGGAGGGGTCTTCCACTCGTCCAGGGGGTCGGGCGGCTGCACGTCATAGTGCCCGTAGACCATCACGGTAGGCTGCCCCTCCGCGTGAAGCCAATCGGCGTAAACTAGGGGATGGCCCAGCGGCCCACTGGTAGGTATAACGCGCACGTTCTCCATGCCCGCCCGCTTCAAATCGTCGGCCACCCATTGTGCGGCCCTCTGCACGTCGCCCTTGTGCTGCGATAGGGTGCTGACAGAGGGGATACTGAGGAACTCAACAAGCTCATTCGTGTAAGTCTGCCGGTTCGAGGCCACCACCTCGCTGTAGGAACCAGGGGTCATAATGCCCTCCTGTAGGATGTATGTGGGTATTGTACGTTGCGGGTGGGTGGTAGGCAAGGGACGATGGACGATGGACGATGGACGATAGGAGTGATGAGGACTGAGGACTGAGTGGGTACAGGCCGACACCTATCCAACCAGTCTAATCTTAGCGCGTCCTTGGCGTCATTGCGTCTTGGCGGTTCCGTCTCCTATCGTCCATCGTCCCCTTTACACCAGTTATGCACTTTACTGTCGCTTGAATTGAGTTAGCCGGAGTGGAGGCATATACTTGCCCCAAAGGCGTAGCTTCAGAGTTGAAGTAGTGGAGGGTCAAATGGGTAAGTTTTGGCGCGAAAATAGTCTTTCTATAGTGCTATTCCTCATGTTCCTGTTCTCCGTGACGGGCCAGGCGATAGCCGGCAACATGGAGTACAACGAAGACCAGCAGGAACATGGAGAGCAAGGTGCCGGCATGGTGGAGTACCTGGGCACGGGACACTTCATCGAGGCCATCTTCGAGAACTGGGAGAGCGAGTTCCTGCAAATGGGCATGTATATTGTGCTTACCATCTTCCTGCGGCAGAAAGGCTCGTCCGAGTCGAAGAAGCTCGAAGGCGAGGAGCCGGTGGACGCCGACCCACGCGACCCAAAGGAACGCAAGAAGAAGGGAGCGCCCGGCCCCGTGAAGCAAGGCGGCTTCATCCTGAAGGTCTACGAGAACTCCCTCAGCATTACCTTCTTCGCCCTGTTCTTCATGTCATTCGCGCTGCATGCGGTAGGCGGCGCTGAAGACTACAACCAGGAGCAACTGGCCCACGGCGGACAGACCGTAACGACGCTCGGCTACCTGGGCACTTCCAGGATGTGGTTCGAGTCGTTCCAGAACTGGCAGAGCGAGTTCATGGCGATAGGAGCTATCGTCGTATTGTCCATCTTCCTGCGGCAGAAAGGCTCCCCCGAGTCGAAGCCGGTGGCAGCCCCACACTTTGAAACAGGCAGCGAATAGCCGATAGAACAGAAACGTGGCACATTGAACTCCGGTAGATTAGAAAAGAGAAGGTGCTATCGTGGTCCGACTGAAATGGTGGATGCGTATCGTCGGCGTCTTTTACGTCATCCTGGGGATTGGCTTTATACCACCCTTGAACGAACTACGCATTCGCTCGTTGGTGCCGATTACCGCCGGACCCGAGACCATAGAATACAAGGCGCTAATAGACTGGACGTTCGTCTTTGGTCTTGACCTGCTGGTTATAGGCGCGATGCTCCTTTACGGCGCTCGCCACCCGCTCAGGAATATTATCCTGGTGCAGACGGTGGTGCTGCTGGAACTTATCCGGGGCGTGCTGGACGACATCTATTACATCTCACGCGGGTATGCATCCGCGCCCATCTACGTAGGCTTCATCGTGGTGCACCTTGTAATAATCGTGACGGGCGTGCTCTTCTGGAGGCAAGCGCAAAGGGAGCAGGAGGCGGGGCAGGTCACGTGGCCTGCACAATTGTAGTTGAGCCTGCACGGGTGCTCTAACAGTGCGCTGCCGTCCAAGCCAAGCTACTACCGAACTAATGCAAGAGGACACAGGCGCCGCAGCCACCCGTGTCCTCCGAGGTTACTCAATGCAATGTTGCCTCAATTATTTTTGCACTAGCCCCAGGTCTTCAAGGAACCAGTACAGGCTGCGAGGCGTGTATTCGATGGCGGCCCGGTCCTGCTTGGGGCGCAAGCCCACTGCCTTATCCTTCAACTCAGCCTCCAGGGCATCCACGAGAAATACGTTACTGTCCGCCGCAAGTTGCGCGTAACTCGCCCCAACGAGGGTAGCGCGGAAATTGACCAGGCCCCGAACTGTGCCACCACTCGACAGCAGCATCCGGTCTATAGTCTCCTGCGATATGCCCTCGTCTCCTGAGAGAGCGCCACTTATCGTGGAACGTTGCCCATCAGGATCGATGGTGCGAATAACAAAGTCTCTTGGCTGCAAACCGTACTTCTCAGTGAATGCGTTGAACTGCTCCAACGGCAACGGCTTATTGAAGGTAACGTCTACTTCGATGGGCCGCGTCGAATTGACCGTTGCGTAACGAGCAGAACGAGCGGCGACAGCTTTCTGGTATCCGAGCACACCGCCTACCGACTGGGTGTCATAGTCTACCTCGATCCGAAGAGTTTTCGCATCTGGCGCACCCACGTGGTAGCGAAAACCGACTTCCTGTTGGTCCAATAGAACAGGCGCGTCTGCCGAGATATTACTTCCGCCAAACCAAAGGAAAACCAAGGTTGCTAGCATGCTCAGAGCAATAGTACCGATGATAAAGAACCTGCGTTTGGTCACGTTTCTCGTCCTTTCCAAGTATCCAGATCAGCAAATATAAAACGATGCGGAAAGACGTAGGTTGCTTCACGTCACCAAGGAAAAATTAAGCTAGGAAAGCTTTGCTGCCGCAGAGTATGTCAACAGTAGAATCATACCAAGATAGAGAGTTCTACCGCATCACGTCTAACCGTCAATGTAGTCCGGTAGCAGATTGACAGAGTGGCACCACAACTTTAGGGAAATGCATTCGACACCAGCAACGACCACGGGTGCATCTGACCAATACAAAGCTGGCAGCAATGCTTGACACCCCCATACCCCTCTGCTATCCTAACAATGCCTAATGTGGGCATTTTATGCGCGATGAAGCGCGGACTCTCTACGAGGAGGCACCACATGACACCCGACGACACCGGCGAGGTAGAGACATCTACCGGCGCGACTGAATACGCGGCCACCAACGATACTAACGGCGACGGCCAACTCGCCACCCAGCGACGACCTTCCGCCCGCGAGCGCCGCGCCGACCAGGAAGACAGCTTCCCCATCCAGGGCATCGACTACATAGAGTTCTACGTGGGCAACGCCAAGCAGGCCGCCCACTTCTACCGCACCGCTTTCGGCTTCAACGTCATCGCCTACGCCGGGCCGGAGACGAAGGTGCGCGACCGCTCCTCCTACGTGCTCGAACAGAACAAGATTCGCTTCGTGCTGACCGCCCCCCTTCAACCCGAAGGTGAGGTCGCCGCCCACGTCAACCTGCACGGCGACGGCGTGAAGGACATAGCCCTGCGCGTACCCGACGTGGACTACGCCTACAGCACGGCCCTGGAGCGAGGCGCGACCGGCGTGACCGAGCCGCACTGGGTGGAGAGCGAGAAGGGCCGCATTCGCAAGGCCGCGATTGCAGCCGCCGGGGATACGGTCCACACCTTCATCAACCGCGACGACTACGCGGGCACCTTCGCACCGGGCTACCACAGGCGCGAAATCGCAGGCATACCAACGGGCGTGGCGGCGGTGGACCACCAGGTTATCAACGTCGAGCTTGGCAAGATGAACTACTGGGTGGAGTATTACGCGAAGATAATGGGCTTCTCGCAGCTGATCTCCTTCGACGACAAGGACATCTCCACCGAGTACTCGGCCCTCATGTCCAAGGTGATGCAGGACGGCACCGGGCGGGTGAAGTTCCCCATCAACGAGCCGGCGGCGGGCAAGAAGAAGTCGCAGATCGAGGAGTACCTCGACTACTACCGCACCCCCGGCGTGCAGCACATCGCCCTCATCACGGGCGACATCATCGGCACGGTGAGCAAGCTGCGCGACAACGGCGTGGAGTTCCTGCGCGTGCCCCACTCCTACTACGTGGAAGCCCCCGCTCGCGTCGGCCAGATCAAGGAAGACCTCGCCCAACTGGAAGAACTTGGCATCCTCATAGACCGCGACGACGAGGGCTACCTGCTGCAAATCTTCACCAAGCCGGTGCAGGACCGCCCCACCGTCTTCTTCGAGATCATCGAGCGTCACGGCTCGCGCGGCTTCGGCAAGGGCAACTTCAAGGCGCTGTTCGAGGCCATCGAGCGAGAACAGGAGCTAAGAGGCAACCTGTAAGGTCCATTATCTAGAGCAGGAGAGCTTTCAAACTCTACATCCTCCTCACCTGCATGATCCCGGCAGACACAATTTAGCTGGCGATAGGTAGTGCCTGCTGGGCACCTTTACCAACCAAATATCAGATCGCTTAGGAGGTAGAGACCATGCCACTGTACCTGGATGTCCATAACTTACCTGGGGCCACGGCAGCCGATGTCGCCGGTGCGCATATGAAAGACCTGGAGGAGCAGGACAAACATGGAGTCAAGTACCTCAAGTACTGGGTTGATGAGGAACAGGGAAAAGTCTTCTGCCTGGTAGAAGCACCGAATGCCGAGGCGGCCCACACCGTACACCGCAACGCTCACGGCCTTGTCGCCCAGGAAATCTATGAAGTCAAAGAAGGGTCTTAACCCTTTATGAGGTCCTTGCCAGCGCCAGATGGCGGGGACCTGCCATGTTACGGAGCACTTTCTGATTTTGCTATCGGGCAGCACCTGGAGACGAGGGTCCATCGACTCTCGTCTTCTACTATGAATCCCCACCGTACGGGTTAGAGAATGAACACCGAGACGCGCTCATACAAGGTACTCGTTAATGACAACTTCCACTATATGGACGCCAGTGAGAGCTATCAGTTTGCGGAGTTTGATAGCTGCACTGCGGCTGTTACAGCCTGCGTGAAGATAGTTGACGATTACCTGCTCGCGAACTACAAACCCGGCATGACCACCGAAGAGCTTTATAGAAACTACACGACCTTCGGTGAAGACCCGTTTGTTCTTACTAAGGATGAGCAGTGCCAATTCTCGGCCTGGAACTATGCGCGGCAGCGGTGCGATGTGCTCTGTGAACCGCAAGAGGAGCCGCAATGACAGGACCATCTGAGCTTATTGACACATGGCGCAGGATTATAGTGGGTGAGGGTAAGTCGTGGGTGCTGTTCGAGCACGGCACCTGCGTTATCCTGACGAGTCCTGCCGAGGACCCGGCGGGCGCGGCAACGGCCCTACTGAAGGAGTGGGGGCCGGTCATACCCGGCACGCCCGCGGGTGACTTCAACGTCATCGCACTGCAAGAAGACCCCGGTTGGGTAGTCACCTCCCACCACTGCGACATCCTCACATATGTCGGCACGAACGAGTTCGGGGAGGGGGAAACGCCAGACGACATGACAATCGGTCTAATCGGCAGGGCCAAACGGGGGCAGGACGCCGACGAGCTTCAAGTCATTCACATCGAGCCGTAGAGTCTGCAATGACGTCGGCCAATAATCTTGACCTTGCCACCGGAAGGGGACCAACGCTGCCCGAAGTCCTCATCCAGCAAGAGGGACCACAGTTTCGATGCCCCAGGCAGAGCAAACAGACAGGCAAGCACCCTCAACACCCCGCGTGGCGCATATCACCGCCAGCTACCTGCCCGACACCGGGGGCATAGCTCGATATGTGCATGACCTGGCCGGGTCACGCCCGCCTCGCACGTGCACCGTAGTCGCTCCCGCTCACGGAAAATGCACTCAGGTCGAGATCGCCGGTGGAGTGCGTATCATCAGGGTAGCGAGGCAAGCGGTGGTGCACTCGGAGCCGACCGGCATCGTGCCCCTGGGGTTGGGACGTACGCTGCGGCGAATGAGCGGCACCTGTCACATCTTCCACGCCCACCTGCCCTTCCCCGTCCTGTTGGGACTGGCCCCACTTGCAGGGCGAAAGATACCCTGGGTCGTCACATATCACAATGAAATCCAGGGTAGCCTGGGCATACCGGGGCCTGTACGGGCGATACATGACGCGCTGCTACACCGTCTGCTCGCCCGCTCGCGCGCCATCATAGTTACCACCGCCAGCTACGCAAAGGCCTGCCCCTCTCTGGCTGCATTTCAGCACAAGGTAAGAATGGTGCCCTATGGCCTCGATGCCGAAGCTTTCACCTCCTCCGTTGAGCATTCCGCGATTACTCGCTCAGACGATACTCTGTTGTATGTGGGGAGGCTCGCTTATTACAAAGGGCTGGACGTGCTGCTCAAGGCTTTACGCCAGCTACCCGGCACGCGCCTGATTGTCGTAGGCGAGGGGCCGGAAGGCGAGGAATTGCGCAAGTTATCTTCTCGGTTGAGCCTTGAAGGCCGTGTAGAGTGGCGCGGCCGTGTAAGTGACGCCGAGTTGCCGGCCCTGTATAGCTCCGTGGCGGCCTTGGTGCTCCCTAGCACCGGCCTGAGCGAAAGTTTCGGTATCGTGCAGTTGGAAGCGCACGCCTGCGGCACCCCAGTAGTGAGTAGCAATCTGCCGGGGGTTCGTGAAGTGAACCCCGACGGTGTATCAGGGCTGCTGGCCCAGCCAGGGGACGCAGATGACCTCGCACGGAAGTTGAAGCTGCTCCTAGATGATGCCGAGTTACGCAACAAGTTAGGTGAGCAGGCGCGCAGGCACGTAAGGGAGCAATTCCCCGTACGGCGCATGCTTGCAGGGGTGGATGACGTTTACAGGGAGGTGCCCGCCTAGCACCTCCCGCACCGGTAAGGTTTCCCTGCCGCAGTGAGACGCCCATCGATTGAAATCGAGGGCGTCTCTTAGCAACTCCGCCTCAAGTATGCTCTCCGGCACTGCCAACCCGCGTCTTGACACCTCCATCCCCCTTTGCTATGCTAGCCCCACAGCAACCCGGCCAACGTAGTCTGAGGTGATATGAAGCTAGTCACATTCTCCCACTTGCACCGCACCGCGCCCGACAGGGTAGAGGGGCAGGACACCCACGTCGGCATCTATCTCCCCGGCGACGTGCCCCGCATCCTCAACCTGGAAGCTGCCCACGCATGGCTCAATAAGAAGCGCGGGGGCATCTCCCGCCACCAGCCTCCCATGACCATGCTACAACTGCTGGATGGTGGCGCGGACGCAATGAAGCGGGTGCGCAACCTGGCCGAAATCGTGTGCGCCGACGACGCCGGGCTGTGGGAATGCTCGCAGCCCCTGGACGACGTGCAACTGCTCGCCCCCATCCCCTTCCCGCGCACCATACGCGACTTCTACGCCTTCGAGCAGCACGTCAAGACCGCGCGTGCCCTGCGCGGCCTCGACATGATACCGGAATGGTACGACCACCCGGTCTTCTATTACTCCAACCCCGGCGCGGTCTACGGCCCCGAAGAGGAAGTGCCCTACCCTCGCGGCTCGCAGGAAGTGGACTACGAGCTTGAGATCGCCTGCGTCATAGGCAAGCCGGGCCGCGACATAGACGCCGAGGAAGCCAACGAGTACATAGCGGGCTACATGGTCATGAACGACTGGAGCGCCCGCGACACCTGGCGCAACTTCGAGTCGAAGCTGAGCATGGGGCCTGCCAAAAGCAAGGACTTCGCCAACTCCCTCGGCCCGTGGCTGGTCACACCCGATGAGCTAGAGGAGGTGCGGGAGGGCGAGGGCAAGGACACCCGCTACAACCTCGGCATGAGCGCCAGAGTGAACGGGCGGGAGCTATCGCGTGGCAACGCCAACACCCTCACCCACACCTTCGCCTCGATGATCGAATGGGCCTCCACCGACGTGTGGCTGCGCCCCGGCGACGTGCTAGGCTCCGGCACGGTAGGCACCGGCTGCATCCTGGAGCTACGCCCCGAAAACACCGGCGGGTGGCTAAAACCTGGGGACGTGGTGGAGTTGGAAATAGAGCGGTTGGGGGTGTTGCGGAACAGGCTGGTGGGGCAGGAGTAGAGGGGTATCGGTAGGAATGGAGCAGAATTATACAGCTAAAGTATGGCAAGAAGGTGATTGGTTCGTTGCTCAATGCCTGGAAATTGATATTGCCAGCAAGGGCGAGACCGAAGAAGACGCGCTGGCTAATCTGAAAGAGGCTTTAGAGTTACGCTTCGAGCCTCAAAGCGCTACCAGTGTGGCCGACCTTAAGGGGTTCCGCTGGTTCGCTAGATCAACCCAAAAGCTGGGAAGAAATAATCTAAATCGCCCGTGAGGACCACGTCGAAGAAGGAACGAGCAGGAGAAGCTAATGCTAACCCGTAAAGCAACATTACTGCTAACATCACTCCTGCTGATAGCGGTCTTGCCGTTGCTGCCCCAAACCCCCACCCGCGCCCAGGAAACCAGCCACACCTTCCCCGAAACCGGCAAGACGGTACGTGGCATCTTCCTCCAATACTGGACCACCCACGGCGGCCTCGCCCAGCAAGGCTACCCCATCTCCGACGAGATGATGCTGAAGAGCACCGACGGCAAAGAGTACCGTACCCAGTTCTTCCAGCGTGCCGTCTTCGAGCACCACCCCGAGTTTGCGGGCACCCCCAACGAAGTACTGCTGAAACTCGTCGGCCAGACCTTTTACGAGCGCCACTTCCAAACCAGCCCTCCCCCAAACCAGACCGTAAACCCCACCAACACAATCACCTTCAAAGAAAGCGGCCACTCTATAGGCGGCAAGTTCCGCGCCTATTGGGAGCAGCACGGTGGCCTGACACAGCAGGGCTATCCGATGACGGACGAGTTCAAGATGTCGAGCACGGACGGGAAGGAGTACACCACGCAGGTGTTCCAGCGTGCGGTGTTCGAGTTGCACCCGGAGTTCGCAGGGTCGGATAATGAGGTGTTGTTGAGGTTGTTGGGGGTTGAGGAATGGGAGCAAATGAATGGGTCAGCTCCGCCAACTGAAGGACCAGGGGCGCCTACCTCAATACCCCAGGTAACTCCCACTGCGGAAAATCAGTCGCTATTAGGTCCGGAGGACTATCAGACAGCATTTGTCGGTAAGGATGGGCAAACCCATACGTTTACCTATGATAATGCTCCTGAATCCGAAGATTTACTTACAGTCGCGCTCACTCTTGATACCCAGGAAGATAAGGATGACTATGCAGAATTACTAAAGAGATCTGGTAGAACGTCAGATTTTTCTTTTATAGTTGCGGGATACGATGAAAGTACCGGTGAACCACCAGAGGGTTGGTTTGGTTATGGTTACAATGCTCCAGGAGGGCCTATATTAGAAGGTATAATGAAATACGATGAGAATGGTAATTTACTGTTCAAATATAGGAACAGGAATACTCTTAACCCAGTCAAAAATAATGCTGTCTTAGCACGAATATATGGTACTAACCTAGGGAGGATTATCATCTATGCTTCTATGAGTGATAAGAACAGTAATGGGGTAATAACAACTCGCGACTTTTATAATCAGATCGGTGGAGATCCTACAGCATTAAGAATTGCACACAAAATGGGGTTTGATGTCAATGGATACGAGTCAGATTTTGCTGAAAAAGCTTGGCCGACATTCTGGACAATAAGAAGACCATAGCTGTGAACCATAAAATGAGCAAGAACAACCAGCAAATGACCGGCATCTCGAAAGCTCAGTCTCTTGAAGAGATTGCCGACTTTTGGGACATCCACAGCTTAGCCGATTACTGGGACCAGACCAGCGAAGTAGAGTTCGAGGTGCGGGCCAAACGCAGAAGCCCGGATGTGCTCAATCAGCCTCAGCGTGACGAAAGGCAGTCCCAAGCACTCAACAAAGATAAGCTATGATATTATGTATAAGGAACCGTTAAAGTAAAGCACGGCAATTAGTTGGGGCATAATCAGGTAGCAGGATAGGCGATCAGCACCAGAGGTTAGGTATGGCAAAGGCTGTGACTCTAGATGAAATCGTACAACTCACCAGGCAACTTTCGCTCCTGGACAAGGTGCGCCTGATAGAACAGCTTGCTCCTCAAATTGAGCAGGAGCTAAAGGTCGTCCAGCCCGCCGAGTTGTCGCCTTTGCGGGGATTATGGAAGGGCATAGATATTAGCGAAGAGGAAATAGCCGAGACTCGCAGAGAAATGTGGGGCAGTTTTCCTCGTGAGGATATTTGATGCCCGATGCTGTCACCGATACTCATGGGCTGGTATGGTACCTGGAGGATGATTCACGTCTTGGTTCCGCAGCCCGTGCGGCTTTTGAGGCTTGTGACCGAGGCGAGATAGCTATTTATGTACCCACCATTTGCCTGGTGGAAATAGTGTACCTACAGGAGAAAGGTCGTATTGCTCCCACATTGAAAAGCCTCTTTGATGCCGTACTACAGTCTGGAGCTACGCGCCTTGTTCCAACCAACTTAACAGTCGAGATAGTAGACTCACTTAATCGAGTATCAAGAACCGATATTCCTGACATGCCGGATCGTATTATTGTGGCTACTGCCCTGCACCTGGGCCTACCATTGATTAGCAGGGACAGCAAAATCCAGGTCACATCCGTCCAGACTATCTGGTGAAATTGGAAGCACGATTAGAGCAGAAGTAACCAGCCCAACAGGAGGTGCAACGATGCCCTTTTACCACAAACTAGGTAACATCCCCCACAAGCGCCACACCCAGCACCGCCGCCCCGATGGCGTGCTCTACACCGAGGAGCTTTTCGGCACGGAGGGATTTTCGGGGTGCTCGTCGCTGCTGTACCACCACCACCCGCCAGTG
>DASVVE010000086.1:0-174277 GCA_036386675.1 Chloroflexia bacterium
CTCAGCCCCGAAGAGCTGGCGCCCTCGGAAGACGGCGATTTCCAGCTTGAGGACAGCGAAACGGGCGAGCGCCTGGACGTGCACCTGGGTGCCGCCAGCTTGCAGGAGTACGACCGCCGCATGGCCGCCTGGCTGGCCGAGACCGAAGCCTGGTGTAATGCCAACGCCGCCCGCTATGTGCGCCTGCAAAGCGACTGGGACATCGAGCGCACCCTGCTCGACCTCCTGCGCAAGAGGGGAGTGACGGCGTGAACCTGCTGAACCCGGCCGCCGCGTGGTGGCTCCTCCTCGTGCCCGCGCTTATCGCGCTATATATGCTGCGGCCTCGCTCGCGCCGCAAGCCGGTGCCCAGCCTCCGCCTGTGGCGCGAACTGCCCCAGGTGGAGCGTCCAACGCCCCGCCTGCGCCGCCCGCCGCTTTCGTGGTTATTACTATTGCAGGCCCTCTTGCTGGCCGCCGGGGCTTTCGCCCTCATGCAGCCCGCCCTCTGGACTCCCGCCGCCCGGCACACGGTGGTGCTGCTCGATATGTCGGGCAGCATGCAGACCGCCGAAGGTGCTTCCACCCGCTTCGAGCAGGCGCGGACCGAGGCCCGCAACGTGGCAGGCAAGCTGCGAGACACCGACCGCATCACCCTGCTGGGCGTGGGTCCAACCGTGCTCACGGCCTGCTCTAACTGCATCCGCAACGACTTCGAGCGCGCCCTGAGGGAACTGACCCCCAGCGCCGGGCGCGCCAACTGGCCTGCCGCACTGTCCATAGCCTCGGGGCTTGCGGGGCAGGCGGGGGCCAACGCCACTACTACCTACGTCATCTCCGACGGGGCCTTTGCTGATCTGCCGGATGCCGGGCTGCCTTCCGACATGCATTTTGTGCAGGTGGGAGACAACGTCACGAATTTGGCCGTGAGCGTGTTGAGCGCCCGTAGGCCCCCCAACAACTCGCCCGGCTATTCGGCTTACGCGCGCATAGAGAACGTCTCGACCTCCCAGGCCAACGTGCAGGTGTTCGCGCTGGCCGACACGGTGCCCCTCCCGCCCCGCAGCCTGAGCATCCCCGCTGGTGGGCATGCCGATGTCACGTGGGACGTGCCTGCCGGTGCGCTCAAGCTCACGGTGGGCGTTGACACCCAGGACGCGCTCGCCGCCGACAACCAGGCGGTGCTCTTCCTACCTACTAACTCGCAAAATCAGGTGATCGTCAAGTCGGACGACCCATCTATGTATATGCGGGCGGTGGCGGGCTACCACGGCCTGCAACCGATCACCGACACCGTGAAGAGCAGCGCCGAGACCGCCTTTACCGTCTGGGAGGGGGAGCTACCTTCCGCCCTGCCCGCCGGTGGCCTCTTCCTGGTGAACCCCTCCGGCAGCCTGCTCAACTCGACGGGCGACATGGAGAACCTCGGCTCGCTGGATGTTGTGGCGGGCCACCCCTTGCTGCGCGATATTGACCTGCGCGCCCTGTTCGTGGAGCGCGCCCGCAAGTACGAGGCCCCGGCCTGGCTTGAGCCAATCGTGCAGAGCGCCGATGGTCCCTTGTTGCTGGCGGGCGAGCAGGATGGCCGCAGGATAGCGGTGCTGGCCTTCGACCCCCGCGAGTCGAACCTGCCCAAGCTGGCCGCCTTCCCGCTGCTCATGGCGAACCTGGCCGACTGGCTTTACCCGCAATCGGGTGTGGGCGCGCTGCGTCCCGGCGAGGCGGCGATTGTGCCTCCCGGCGCGACCGTAACCACCCCGAGCGGCAGGGTGGTGCAGGCGACCGAGGCGGGCGTGTTCGCGGATACGCACGAGGTGGGCATCTATACGGTATCCGTCGCGAACGGGCAGGCCAATCCGCAGGACGCCGCGTCTCTGTTCGCTGTCAACATGGCCGACATCAACGAATCCAACGTCACTCCCAGGGACCACCCGGAGCTTGAGCGGGCAGCCGTCGAAGTCTCCGAGCGGGTTGCCACGCAGGACTACTGGTCGCCGCTGGCGGCGCTGGCGCTGGTCCTGGCGGGCGGCGAGTGGCTGCTCTACTGCCTGAAACGAGGCCGCATGTGAACGACTTCCTCTTCCTACAACCTCAAACACTGTGGCTGGCCCCCGCCCTGGTCTTGCTGCTGCTTCTATCCATTCGGCTGGTGCGCGGCCTGGCTCCGTGGCGGCGCAGGACGGCGGCCTTCTTCCAGACGCTCACCGTGTTGCTGCTGGTGGCCTCTCTCGCCCAGCCTGCCTTCGCGCGGCCCCAGGGCACCATGAGCCTGGTGGTGGTGCTCGACTCCTCCGCCAGCGTCAGCCCTGAGGGCCGAGAGCAAGCCACCACCTTCGCCCGCGACGTGCTCGACACCGCCGGAGAGGACGTTACCCTGCAATTCGTATCGGTGGGGCAGCGGGCCACCCAGCTAACCAACGAAGAAGTGCTCAGCGGGCAGTGGTCCGTTGTCAGTGACACCAACTCGCTCGTGGATGACCCTAACCTGCGGGCCACCGACCTCTCTTCGGGCCTGCGGCTCGCAGGTAGCCTCCTGAAAGACGAGGGCCGTCGCCGCGTGGTCGTGGTCAGCGACGGGTGGGAGACGCTGGGCCGCGCCGCCGACGAGGCCTTACGCCTGCAAGGTCGCGGCATCGACGTGCAGGTGATGCCGCTCTCCGCGCTGGGCGCGCCCGAAGTGATTGTGCGCACGCTGGACGTGGACCCGTACGCCCGCGTCGGTGACCCCGTACGCACCGGGTTGAACGTCTACAGCAGCGATGCAGGCCCCGCCGTGCTCAGCCTGAGCGTGGACGGCCAGGCGCTACTCACGCAGACCGTCACCCTGAAAGCAGGTGAGAACACCCTGCCCCTCGACCATCGCGCCCTCACGTCCGGCTTCCACCGCCTCGATGCGACCATAACCAGCGAGAAGGACACGGCAGTGGAGAACAACAGCGCCGCCGCCACGATAGTGGTCAAGGCGCAGCCGAACGTGCTGGTGCTTGAAGACCGCCCCGGCGAGTCGGACGGCCTGGTGGACAGCCTGCTCAATAGCGAGATGACGGTGGACGTGCGCACTCCCGCCTTCATCCCGGCCCGCCTGCCCGACCTCGACCAGTACGATAGCATCGTGCTGTACAACGTCGCCGCCACCAGCATGACCCTCGACCAGCAGCGTACCTTGCAGGAGTACGTGCGGCGCAGCGGCAAGGGCCTCGTAGCCATCGGCGGGCAGACCAGCTTCGCCAAGGGTGGCTACCAGGACAGCGTGCTGGAAGAGGTGATGCCGGTATCCTCCGACCCCGGCCCGCGCCCTGAGAAGGGCGAGACGGCCCTCATCCTGGTGTTCGACCGCTCCTCCTCTATGGACGAGTGGATGGGCTTGAGCAACGAGGAAACCAAGTTCAGCATGGCGAAGGAAGCGGCCCGCCTCTCGATTGACGCCTTGCGCACCGGCGACATCTTCGGCGTGCTCAGCTTCGACACCGAGAACCTGTGGACGATTGACCCGATGACTATCCACGCCAACACCGACAAGCAGGCGCTGAAGGACAAGATTAGCGACATTGAACTGGGTGGCGGCACCAGCATCCACCCGGCCGTAGAGGAAGCGGGCAACAGGATACTTACCATCCGGGCGCAGTCGCGGCACCTGGTGCTCATGACCGACGGCAAGGACTACCAGTCCGGTGGCTACGACAACATCCTCAACAAGCTGCGCGCCTCGGACGTAAGCCTGTCCACCATCGCGGTTGGGGCCGACTCCGACCGGGACTTGCTGATAGACCTGGCGCGCAGGGGCGAGGGGAGGCACTACTTCACCGAGCGGATAGACAACATCCCGAAGATCGTCTTCCGCGAGCTTGACCTGGCGCTCAAAGAGGCGGTTATCGAGGGCGCGGTGCAGCCGCACGTGCTGGAGACCAGCCCCGTGCTGCGCGGCATCGCCCCCGGCTCTCTCCCGCAGCTTGGCGGCTACGATATCACCACGCCCAAGGACGCGAGCGTGACCGCCCTCACCGCGGACCTGGGACAGCCGCTGCTGGCGCACTGGAACTACGGCCTGGGACGCGTGCTCGCCTTCACATCGAGTGTGGACCAGGCGTGGGGCAGGAACTGGCTGGAGTGGCGCGACTTCGACCGCTTCTGGAACGCCGCCGTCCGCTGGACGATGCAAAGCCCGCTCAATCGCCAGCTACAACCGACGGTCACCGTGACCACCGACGTGGCGGGGCAGCCGATGGCGCACATCTCGGTGGAGAGCCTCAACGAGGACCTCGGCTTCTCTGACCTGACCGACATCACGGCGGGCCTTCGCTCACCATCGGGTGTGGTGACCACCACGCTGCTGAACCAGACCGGGCCGGGCCGCTACGAAGCCGAGGTGCCGGTCAGCGAGCTTGGTGCCTACGAGGTGCGCCTCACCCGCCCCGGCGAGGGTGGAGAGACCCAGACAGAGACGGCCGGCTTCAACGTGCCCGTGGGCGAGGAGTGGGCGCACGTCGGCACCAACGACCGCCTGCTCAAGCGCCTCAACGGCGGCAAGGACTACCTGACCGACCCCACGCCGGCCCTCGACGGCTCCGGCCTCACGGGCGCGGTGGTGGAGTACGACCCCCTCTGGTTCTACCCCCTGGCCGCCGCCCTGATAACCCTGCTCCTGAGCGTAGCCGTCCGCCGCATAGAGTTCCGCGGTCGCAAGAAGCCGGTTGTTTAGGGACGCTAAACGCCAAGACGCGGAGACGCCAAGGACCACGCCAAGACTAAGGATTGTTTGGTTCTAAGCAAAAGGAGCAAGGTACATATGTCGTACCCTGCTCCTTTTGTAGACTCTAAACCTTATCTACCTTGGCGTGGTCCTTGGCGTCTCCGCGTCTTGGCGTTTAGCGTCTCCTCTACTGCTCCCGCCTCAAAGTTGGCACGCATTTTGCATTAGAATAGTTGAACAGGTGTTCTATTATCGACCATGTGAAGCTAGAAGGAGATTGTGAGATGGCAACCGATACGAAGCAGAACACTAACAAGGCAAACGGCACCAACAACGGCACCAACGGCAATAATGGCCCCTCCCGTAGCGACAACCTGCGCGACTCGGAGATGATGGCGCACCTGATGGACGCGCTCGAAGAGGGCACCGACATCGGGCACTACGGCAGGCTTACCTTCGCGATGATAGCCCGCCACTTCCTCCAAGAGGACGACATGCTGCGGCTGCTCGGCAACCAGGAGGGTGGTGAGGAGGAAGCCCGGCGTCTGCTCTTGCAGGTGCAGGCGAAGGACTACAACCCGCCCAAGCGCGACCGCATCCTCCAGTGGCAGCAGGAGCAGGAGTTCCCCATCTGCCCCAACCCGGACGACCCCGACGCTTGCAACGTCTACCGCGACCTGCGCTTCCCCGACGATATCTACGAGAGCATCGAGGAATACTACGAGGAGAAAGTAGAGGCCGGGCAGAGCTAGGCCAAAGTTTCTACCCTATGTATGACAAGAAACATGAGACACCCAAAATTCGGGGTGTCTCATGTTTTGTTTAGTGTGGTTTGTACCACGTTATAAGGCTCTAGTATAATTGTGAGGATTAGCTCAACGCTTGCTCACATGCCTCGTGACCTGGAAGTAACCATGTCGAACCTCATCTTCCTCGATAGCAAGACCAGCACACGGCCCCAGCCGCAGCATAGCGCCTCCCCGCGCGTGGCATTCGTCACGCTCGGCTGCAAGGTGAACCAGAGCGACACCCAGAAGGCGATTGCCGACTTCCGGGCTGCCGGCTTCCGCATCGTGCCGCCCTCCGCGCCCGCCGAGGTGTACGTGGTCAACACCTGCTCGGTCACGCACGTAGCCGACCGCAAGAGCCGCCAGTGGCTGCGCCGTTCCGCCCGCGCCAACCCCGACGCGCTCGTGGTGGCTACCGGCTGCTACGCTGAGTCGGGCCGCCAGACGTTGGATGAGATGGACGAGGTTGGCCTGGTGCTGGGCTACAAGCAGAAGGACGATTTGCTGGGGCTGGTGCTTGAGCGGATGCCGGGTTATGTGCCGTCTGCCCCGGTAGCTATAGAGCACGGGCCGGAGTGCACTCCCTCATGGGCGGGCGGCGAAGACGGCGACCTCGACCCAGAGTTCCAGGCGCGCACCCGCGCTATGGTAAAGATCGAGGACGGCTGCAACGACTTCTGCACCTTCTGCATCATCCCCTTCACCAGGGGCATGCCGCGCTCCACCCCCACCACCGAAGTCGTGCGCCTCGTACGGCAGCGTCTGGAGGAGGGCTTCAAGGAGATCGTGCTCACCGGCGTGCACATGGGCAAGTACGGGCAGGACCACGCCCAGCGCAAGCGGTCCGCAGCCGACCCCACCGAGGCCCGTGACCTGCCCGGCGTGGTCCAGGCCGTGCTCGACAGGACCGACGTGCCCCGCCTGCGTATCACCTCGGTGGAACCTACCGACGCTATAATGATGCTGCTCCTGCTCTCCGACACCCGGTACGCAGGCAGACTGGCCCCGCACCTGCACCTGCCGTTGCAAAGCGGTTGCGACGACACATTGGCCCGCATGAAGCGCGATTACACCACTTCAGAATATGCTGGCGTAGTGCGTCAATGTCGTGAGTCGGTGCCGGGTATTTCCATCACCACCGACCTGATTACCGGCTTCCCCGGCGAGACGGACGAGGAATGGGCGGCCACTCGCGTGTTCGTGCAGAAGATGGAGTTCGCCAGGGTGCACGTCTTCCCCTACTCCCCACGTCCGGGTACGCCCGCGATGAGCATGCCCGGCCAGGTGTCGCCTGAAGTTCGCCACGCCCGCACGTTGGAGATGATGGAAATCAGTACGCGCTTGGAAGCCGCACATGCCATAAAGCACCTAG
Source organism: Chloroflexia bacterium (assembly GCA_036386675.1). Classification (GTDB taxonomy): domain Bacteria; phylum Chloroflexota; class Chloroflexia; order QHBQ01; family JADMIH01; genus JADMIH01. The sequence continues at coordinate 6,830 of DASVVE010000086.1, forward strand.
GTACGGCCCGCCCGGTGCTGTGGGAGACGCGCTCCGAGGACGGCACTTGGTACGGCCTCACCGACAACTACCTGCGCGTGCGCACCCGGCATGGCACGGACCTGCAAAACTGCGTGACGCCCGTAATGCTCTCGGCCTACGACGCGTCGGGCCTGTGGGCGGAAGTACGCTAAGCCGATGAGCAGCGCCGAAGCCTCTGCCCGCACCATGCTAGCTACAGCCGTTGTGGTGAGTATACTGGCGGCTTTCGCGGCCATGGCGCTCGGCTTGAACGGCCTGCAACTCTGGGCCATAATAGTGTGGGTCGTGGCCCTTGCGAGCGCGGGCGCTGCCTTCCTTGCCTACAGGCGCTACAGCGGCATCCGGGCGCAACGCTGGCAGGAGGAGCTACGGCAGAGCGAGCACCGCATCAGCGAGTTGTTGGACCGCGACGAAGGCACTCCATCTTCCACTCCACCCAACGACTCCACACCGACAAATCGCTCCTGAGGACATTACATGCCTAACGCAAAGACCCAGCGACTCCTGTTCATCTTCGGTTTCGCGGGGGTCCTGACATCGTGCTTCGGGTGCGGCCTCGCCTTCAACAACCAGATAGGTGCCGCCCAGGTCGCGCTAATCGTCGCCTGGCTGATACTGGTGCCCCTATTCGGCTACCTGATAAGCACCCGCCGCCGCCTCAAGAAGGTCGCCCGCCGCAAGGAAGTCCGCCAGCAGGAAGAACTTTCCGCACTCGGCACGTTGGGACAGGAGATAGGGGAGGAGACGATAGACGGGAGACGATAGACGGGAGACGATAGACGATGGAAAAGGCTCCTACCATCGTCTATCGTCCATCGTCTGTCGTCACCTCCGGAGGAGCATCATGGACCGCTACACTAACCCCGCGATGGGGGCTATATGGTCGGCGCAGCGCAAGGTGGACCTGTGGTGGAAGGTCGAGGTGGCCGTGGCCGAGGCTTGGGCGGAGCGGGGCAGGGTGCCTGGGGAGGTGCTGCCCATCCTGCGCGAGGGCAAGGTGGACCTGGCGCTCATGGACGAGTACGAGAAGAGCACCGACCACGACGTGATTGCCTTCCTCAAGGCGGCGGGCGACAGCCTCTCCGATCCCGATGCGGCCCGCTACGTGCACCTGGGCCTCACCTCATCTGACGTGATAGACACCGCGCTCGCCTTGCAGCTAAAGGAGGCGATGGACCTCATCTTGAGCGACGTGGAGGACGTGCGGGTGACGCTGGCGGCCCTGGCGTTGGAGCACAAGCACACGGTCATGATTGGCCGCACCCACGGCGTGCACGCGGAGCCTACCACCTTCGGCCTGAAGGTGCTGGTCTGGTACGACGAGATGGGGCGGCACTTGCACCGTCTGGAAGCCGCCGCGAAAGACATCGCTACCGGCAAGATTTCCGGCGCTGTAGGCACCCATGCCAACGTACCTCCCGACCTCGAAGAAGACGCCCTCACCCGCCTGGGCCTTGCGACCGACCCCGTATCCACCCAGATAGTGCAACGCGACCGCCATGCCGCCGCGCTAAACGCCCTGGCCTTGCTCGCCTCCTCTCTGGACAAGTTCGCCACGGAGATACGCCACCTTGCGCGCACGGAGGTGAGGGAGGTTGAGGAGCCGTTCGGGGCTGCCCAGCAAGGCTCGTCGGCCATGCCCCACAAGCGCAACCCCCACAAGAGCGAACGCATCAGCGGCCTGGCGAGGGTGGTGCGGGGCTTCGCGCTCACCGGCATGGAGAACGTGGCCCTGTGGCACGAGCGAGACATATCCCATTCGTCGGGCGAACGGCTCATCCTGCCCGGTGCCTTCATCCTGACAGACTACATGCTTCGCCAGTTCGACGGCATAGTGCGCAACCTCAACATCTATCCCGGACGCATGCGCCGCAACCTGGAACTGACGGGCGGGCTGGTCTTCTCCCAGCCGGTGATGCTGGCCCTCACCGAGCACGGCTTGGAGCGGCAAGTCGCCTACAAGATCGTGCAGCGGCACGCCATGTCGGTATGGGACCTCGACGCGAAGGGCGAGACCGGCCCCACCTTCCTCGAACGCCTCATGTCCGATCATGAGGTGATGGAGCGACTTACGCAGGAGCAGCTACGGGAGATCACTTCATTGGAGCGGCACCTGGCATATTTGGACGAGGCTTATAGAAGGGTTGGCTTAGAGAGCTAGAGTAGATTTTATTGGCGAGAGAGGCGGGGCTCGGACAGTAGAGAGTGTATAGCTGCGAAAGGACTAATTGTAACTAATGATTTCGTTGACATGGGAGCAAGTGCAGGCGTGGCGGTTGGAGCAACAGTGCCTGGTGCCTAGGTTGGGGCGGCAGAATTTTATCAGCGCGGCTGAGCGCGTGCTTGGAGTGCAAGCGCAGGTTATGTCGGCTGCCGAGATGTCGATCGGAGCACGTGTCGATGGGCTGAAGCGCGCGGATGTGCAGGGGGCGTTGTGGCAGGACCGCACGCTCGTCAAGACGTGGGCCATGCGCGGGACTATTCATCTACTTGCGGCTGAGGATTTGCCCATGCTGGTGGCGGCGCGGTGCGCCGATGGGGGCCGCTTCCGACTCCATGACTTCCTCCAGCTTGGGTTTACCGAAGCACAGTACGACGAGTTCTTGCTGGCGGTGCCTGAAGTGCTTGGCGAGGCTGGAGATGTGCCGGTGACGCGGGAGGCTCTGGCAAACGGCGTGGCCGAGCGGATGAAGACGCCTGAGGTAAGCAGGGCGCTGCTTGGGTCAAGCTGGGGGACACTCTGGAAGCCCTCGATGTTCAGGGGCGAGCTTTGCTTCGGGCCTGGCGAAGGCCGCGCCAAGACCTTTGTGAATCCCCGCAAGTGGCTCAGAGAGTGGAAGGAGTGGGAGCCGAAGGAGGCGCAGCAGGAGGTCACACGGCGCTACCTCCGAACGTACGGCCCGGCTACGCCCCGAGACTTCAGCTTCTGGTGGGACGGCGGGGGGAGGACATTCGGGAAGAAGATGTTCGAGTCGCTGGGAGCTGAAGTGGAGATGGTGGACGTGGCGGGGTGGAAGGCGACGGCGCTCAGGTCGACGCTTGAATCGATGGAGAATGTGAAAGCCGCGCACAGTGTGCGATTGCTGCCTATGTTTGATGTGTATGTGCTGACGCAAAGTCGTAATCTTGAGCCGGTGCTCCGTAGCGAGCACAAAAGCAAGGTGTTTCGTCCCGCGGCATGGGTTAGCGCCGTAGTGCTTGTGGACGGCAGGATAGAGGGGGTGTGGGAGTACGAGACGCGGAAGGGTCAAACGCTCGTGAAGGTCAGAATGTTTGCCACACCTGCGGAGAAGGTTCGCCAGGGGATAGACGCAGAGATAGAGGCTGAGGCGGAGCGACTGGAGGGCTTTTTCGATACGAAAGTGGCAGTGGAGTTTGTGGATGCGGCTTAGGGTAGTAGAGTGGGGAGCGTGGAGCAGGTAGGCCAAAATCCGACGTTGCTAGGGCCGCACCTGGCGTATTTGGACGAGGCGTATAGAAGGGTGGGGCTGGAGAATTAGAAGGTGTTAGGCCTGATATATTCAGGCGAATATATCATCTACGGCGATGGTCCAGCCGGGTAGTGCCGGTTCGGCTTCGGCAGTCTGACCTGGGCTGTAGGTAGTAGGATTGTTCTGGTCGTCGGCACGGTACACCCTCACAACCCTGTCTTGTAACACATCCACATCCCACACCACGAGAGTACCGGCTTTGAAGTAATCGGCCTGTTTCTGTGACATGGCGCGCTCTGCGTCGGGGCCGTAGTCACCCTCGCTGCGCACTTCCACGGCGAACACCGGCGCTCCCTGGAGGAACTTACCGCTAATCTCGCCTCTATAAAATGCGACGTCAGGACTGAAAGAGCGTCGGTTAGGCAGGTTCACTATGAAGCCTGCGTTATCGGTAAAAGCATAGTAGCCAGGCATCTGACGTTCGTACACTCGCAAGCTGACGTATATGCTGCCGGCAGCACGGTTGGACAGTCCTCCGGTGGGTGACATCGGCACTATCTCCCCATTCACGAGTTCGGCTTTGCTGTTTTCCGGCATGTGGTACAAGTCTTCGATTGTGGCTTCTGTTCTGGTCTTCATACCTTGCCTCATCTGCTGCGAAGTGCCTCTTATTCCCTGCCTTTGCTCTGGCTATAGTATACCTCGCCTGGTAACCCTGTGCTACAGTCCAAAGATGCGTACTGATTGTCTAATTCCCCTCAACACGTTATAGTAAAACCGTTACCTTTCCACCCAATGCCACGATTACCATATGCCCGCTCCCCACGAGCGAAATCCCTATCCACCAGGAGACATCCGTGATTGCAGCAATAGAGAACCCAATGGCGTACCGGCTGCCCACCCGCGCCCTGCCACGCCGCTACGACATCGAGATTGACGCCCGCCTCGGCAGGCGCGAGACCTTCGGCAAGGTCACCATTCAGCTTGACGTGCGGGAGAGCACCAACAGCGTGGAGCTACATGCCGTCAACCAGACGCTGAAGGACGCCCGCCTCACGTACGGCGGCAACACCATTGAGGGCCGCATCGAGCAGGACGAAGACCGGGAGCTAGCCATCATCAGCTTCGAGGGGGCTATTCCCGTGGGCGAGGCGACGTTGGAGGTGGCCTTCGACGGCGAGGTGAGCAACGGCCTTGAGGGGCTGTACCTCTCCAAGGACGGGCCGGAGGAGTTGCTCTGCACCCAGTGCGAGGAGACCGCCGCCCGCGACATCTTCCCCTGCTTCGACGAGCCGACCTTCAAGGCGCAGTTTGCCTGGAAAGTCACCACGTCGCCCGACGCTACGGTGCTCGCCAACGGCACACTTGAGTCTGTACAGGAGAGCGTGGATGGAGAGTCGAAGACCTGGACCTTCGCGCCCAGCAAGCCCATGTCGAGTTACCTGGTGGCCCTGGTGATAGGAGATGTGGCCTCCACCGAGGAGGAGGACGTGAACGGCACGCCCATTCGCGTGTACGCCATGCGCGGCAAGGAGTTCATGGGCCAGTACGCGCACGATTTCACCCGCCGCCTGCTGCCCTGGTACGAGGACTACTTCGGCGTGCCCTACCACTTCGACAAGTACGACCAGGTGGGCGTGCCGGGCTTCGCGGCGGGCGCTATGGAGAACAGCGGCCTGGTGCTTTTCCGCCAGTCGATGCTGCTGATGAACCCGCAGACCGCCTCATGGAACGCCGAGAAGGCGGTGGCGCACGTGGTGGCCCACGAGTTCGCCCACATGTGGTTCGGCAACCTCGTGACGATGAAGTGGTGGGACGACCTGTGGCTCAACGAGTCGTTCGCGGAGTGGATTTCGTACAAGGCCGTGAACGCGCTCGCCCCCGAATACGACATCTGGGACGACTCGCAGGGGGGCCGAGTGCGCGCCATGAGCCTAGACGCGCTGGAGAGCACCCACCCGATCTACAACAAGGTGGAGACTCCCTCCCAGGCCGCCGAGATGTTCGACGTAATCACCTACGAGAAGGGCTGCGCCGTGATGCGCATGCTCGAAAGCTTCCTGGGCGAGGAGGCGTTCCGGGCGGGCATCCGCACCTACATGCAGGAGTTCTCAGAGGACAACGCGGCAGGCTCCGACCTGTGGCGTCACCTGGAGAAGGCCGCTGGGCGTCCCGTTACCCGTATCATGGAGAGTTGGATCAACCAGGGCGGCTACCCGATCATCGGCGTGTCGTTGCATGCTAACACCCTGCGGCTGACCCAGAAACGCTTCTTCTCCAGCCCCACCGCGCCCGCCGACAACGCGCAGACCTGGGACGCCCCGCTAATCATCCGCTACGAAGACGGCGCGGGCGTGCACGAGCTACGCCACCTGCTGTCCGGGCGTGAAGGCACCGAACACTTGGACGTGCAGGGCGAGGTCAAGTGGGTGTACGCCAACGCCGATGAAATCGGCTTCTACCGCCAGGACTCCGACGACCGTCTGCTCAGGGGTCTACTGGACAACCTGGACAAGCTGTCGCCGCTGGAGCAGATGGGCCTACTCAGCGACCAGTGGGCGCTCGTGCGCAACGGCACCAACCCCATCACCCGCTTCCTGGAAGTGGAGCAGGCAATGCTGGGCGCGAGCAACCACAACGTGCTCGGCATGGCTGTCGGCTACCTGTTCAACATTGAAGATCTGCTGAAAGAGGCTGGCGACGAGCAGGCGATTCAGAGCTTCCGGCGCTGGGTGGCTTCGTCCTTCAAGGAGCGGCTGGCGGAGCTTACCTTCGAGCCGAAGGAGGGCGAGTCGCAGAACGACGTGCAGGCCCGCCGATCCGTGCTCACCGCCATGACCATGCTGGCCCAGGACCAGGTGGCGGTGGGGCAGGCCCAGGAGTGGGCCGGCAAGGAAGCCGCTAACCCCGCTTCTGTGGATGCCAACCTGGCCGGCGTGTTCGTATCCACCGCCGCACAGTTCGGTGACGCCGCCCACTTCGACAAGCACCTGGCGACCTACCAGCAGCGCCAGAAGAACGCTTCGTCGCCGCAGGAGCGGGACCGCTACCTCTACAGCTTCCCCTTCTTCCGCTCGCCGGAGCTTGTGGAGCGCGTCTTCACCCTGCTGGACGCGCGCACCCTGCCCACCGAGGCGGTCATCCCGTTGCTGCGCGATATGCTGGGCCGCCGCCACACCCAGCTAGAGGCCTGGGACTACCTCAAGGGGCACTGGGAGTTCATCGCCACCCTCGGTAGCCTGTCGATCCCCAGCGTGGTCAACGCCACCGGCAACCTGCCCATCTCCCAACGCGAGGAGCTAGAGCAGTTCTACGAGCAGCACCTCAAAGGCGTGGCAGACCAGAGCTACGCCCGCGCAATAGAGACAATGGAGCAACTAGCCGAGTTCCGCGCCCGCACCAAGGGCGACGTCATGGCCTGGTTCAAGAAGTAATCAGGAGACGGAAACGCCAAGACGCCAAGACGCCAAGACGCAGAGGACGCGCCAAGTAGATTAGGGTTTAGATAGTACAAGAAGGACCGGAGTATATGTTATGGTACTTCGGTCCTTTGGCCTAGAAGCGGAACCATCACTCTCCTTGGCGTGGTCCTTGGCGTCTTTGCGTCTTGGCGTTTCCGTCTTCGAGAGTTTCACGTTTCACGTTTCAACGTGTTATAATGCCGCCATGCAAACCGGCCCTATACTCCAGACCGATCTACCCCTCCCGCTATTCGGCAGGGGTAAGGTGCGTGACACCTACGATCTCGGCTCCGAACTGCTCATGGTGGCGACCGACCGAATTTCGGCCTTCGACTCGGTGCTGCCCACCGGCATCCCATACAAGGGGCAGGTGCTCACCGCGCTGTCGGCTTTCTGGTTTCGCCGGACGGCGCAGATAATGCCCAACCACCTGATTTCGTGGGAGCGGCGCGATTTCCCCTTCGATTGGCAGTCGTGGCCTGAGGAGCAGCAGGCGCAGCTTGTCGGGCGTGCGATGCTGGTGAAAAAGGCCGAGCGCATAGACATCGAGTGCGTGGCGCGGGGCTATCTCGCCGGCTCGGGCTGGAAAGAGTACGATACCACAGGCGCGATTACAGGCATCAAGCTGCCCCACGGCATGGTGCCGAGCCAGCAGCTACCTGAGCCTATCTTCACCCCCGCCACCAAAGCCGCCTCGGGCCACGACGAGAACATCACCTTCGAGCGCATGGTTGACCTAGTAGGCCAGGAGTTGGCGGAGGAACTGCGCGAGGCCACCCTGGCGATATACACGGCGATTTCGGAGCACTCCCGACAGCACGGGGTGATCGTGGCTGACACCAAGCTGGAATTCGGCCTGCTCGATGGGCAGTTGATCGTCATTGACGAACTGGGCACGCCCGACTCCTCCCGCTTCTGGGAAGTTACCAAGTACCGCTTCGGCGAGGACCAGGCCAGCCTCGATAAACAGTACGTGCGTGACTGGCTGCTGCAATCGGGCTGGGACCGAGAACCGCCCGCCCCGCCCCTCCCCGACGAGGTGGCCCAGAAGACCTCGGAGAAGTACCTGGAAGCCTACCGCCAGCTAGTGGGCCACGACCTCAATAGCGACCTCCAATACCAGTAGCACCGAGAGAGCTTACGATGCAGAAGTGGCTGGCAAACGTCTACGTGACCCTCAAGCCTGTGGTGAACGACCCTCCCGGCCTGTCCATACGCGACGCGCTGCACAACCTCGGCTACCAACAGGTGAGCGCGGTCCGCTCCGGCAAGTACATCCGCCTCCACATGGAGGCCGCCGACGAGACCTCCGCCCGCGAAGCCGTAGACGCCATGTGCCAGCGCCTCCTAGCCAACCCCGTGATCGAAGACTACAGTTTCACGCTAGAAGAAACGGAGTAGGAGTAGGAATTTGGAAATTGGAATTTCGAATTGCGAATTTAGTACGTTTCCAACAAATTCGCAATTCGAAATTCCAATTTCCAAATCGTAAAACTATGTCTCAGCCTCTAAAGGGTGTTTCGCGCATCGTGCTTGTGGCTAGCGGTAAGGGCGGGGTCGGTAAGACCACCGTTACCGTGAACCTGGCGCTTGGGCTGGCGGCGCAGGGCGCGCGGGTGGGGCTGTTTGACGCCGACATCTACGGGCCGAACGTGCCTCTCATGCTGGGGGTGCACCGGACGGAGGAGTCCCAGGGCTGGCTCCCTATCGGACGTGTCGCCACCGAGCCGTACATCAAGCCGCTGGAACGCTTCGGCCTCAAGGTGATGTCCATCGGGCTGCTGGTGGGGGAGAAGCAGGCGGTGATGCCCGACCCGCGCTTCGTGGGTATGGTGGTGTCGCGCACGCTAAAGGATGTGTTGTGGGGCGAGTTGGACTACCTGCTGGTGGACCTGCCGCCCGGCACCGGTGAGCCGCAGCAGAGCCTCGTCAAGATGGTCAACGTAGATGGGGTGGTGGTGGTCACCACGCCGCAGGACATGTCGCTGCTCGACGCCGGGCGCTCGCTCGAGCTCTACCGGCAGGCGGGTGTGCCCATACTCGGCGTGGTGGAGAACATGAGCTACATGGTCTGTCCCGACTGCGGCAAGCAGATCGAGGTGTTCCACCGCTCCGAGCGCGACTGGGCCGTAGAAAGCACCGAAATTGAGGTGCTAGGCCGCATCCCTATGTCGCCGCACGTCAGCCGTGGCATAGACGCCACACACCCGCTCCTCTCCTCCACCCCCAACGGCACCGAGTCGGCGGTCTTCCGTCAGATAGCGGCACGGCTGGTGGAGAGGCTGGCCGGTTAACACTCCCGAGGGGCGAGCATTCAGGCATGGAGGGACCATACTCCCCCTGTCATCCTGAGCGCAGCGAAGGATCTCAGATGCTTCTCTTTTTTGAATGTTGAACCTTTAGCACTCAGTACGGCAATACCAGGCAGCATACCTACACCAGCATCTGAGATCCTTCGCTGCGCTCAGGATGACAGGGGCACTCTTGGGTGCTGTCTATTCTAGTGTGTCGCTGGACGTTCTTTGGTATGATTGTTGTAGGTGGTTTGTCCCAAGAGCGTGGGCAACCCACTCGCCAAATTGTCATAACGACAGCATGTTAGACAGGAACGGTTGAGGAGCGTATGAGCACGATGCGTGTAGGCATAGTCGTTTTCCCCGGCTCTAACGGCGACCATGACGCCCTCTATTCGCTGGGGGAGGTGCTTGGACAGCGGGCCGAACTTGTCTGGCACACCGCCACCGACCTGAGCAGCTACGACCTGGTGGTGCTGCCTGGCGGCTTCTCCTACGGCGACCACCTCCGTGCTGGTGCTATAGCGCGCTTCGCCCCCGCGATGGAGGCCGTACGCCGGTACGCCGAAGATGGCGGCTGGGTGCTGGGCATCTGCAACGGCTTCCAGGTGCTCACCGAGTCGCATATGCTGCCCGGTGCCCTCATGCGCAACGCCGAGCTTTCCTTCACATGCCGGTGGGTACATGTTCGTGTAGAAGAGTCGCGCTCCGGTCTCCTGGGTACGGCGGCGTCCGGCACCGTCTGGCGCTTGCCCATCGCCCACGGTGAGGGCCGCTACTTCGCCGGTCCCGAAACGCTGGCCGCACTAGAAGCCAACGGGCAGATTGTGCTCAGGTACTGCGGCCCTGATGGCATGCCCGATCCGGAGCACAACCCCAACGGCTCTTCCAACGGCATCGCGGGCATTTGCAACGTCAACGGGAACGTGCTCGGCCTGATGCCGCACCCGGAGCGCGCAGCCGAGGCCATCCTGGGGGGCGATGACGGTCGCCTCTTCTTGCAGTCCGTAATCGAGGCATGGCAGGCTCGGCAAGCGCCCCGGACCGCCACTAACCTGGAGGCGGTGACCTCCGCACCCTGAATTGATTCAACGACCCAGCAGCCGCCACCCGATATCGGAAGACCCCGTAGACCTCGAACGCCGCCGACTGGAACTTGAGTACAAGGTCGAGCACGGTGGCGCGGATGCGGCTGTGCGGCCTGTGGGTGGGGTCTCGCCGCTGGGCAAGATCGCGGCGGGCCTGGCTATCCTTGTGGCCTTCGCTTACCTGGCGCTCTGGATAGGCTCGGTACGCAACAGCGGTGGCCCCGAAGGCTACGTGCGCTCCACCGATTTCGCCGCTCCTCTCACCGGGGCCTACATGGTCCGCTACGGCGACGGCCCCGACCTCTACGACCTGACCTCACAGCGGTCCGCGCAGAACGACTTGCTCCGGGGCGCAGGGGTCGATACGGCCCAGTTCCGCCCCTACACCCGCCTGCCATTCGAGGCGCTTGCCCTCGCGCCCTTCATGCAAATCCCGCTCCCTCTGGTGTTCGCCATGTGGGCGCTGGGAGCCGGGCTTGCCATAGGTCTTTCGCTGGGTATGATGGACGGGGCGCTGTCGGTGTCGCGGGGCGTGGGGTGGGCGCTGAGCCTGGCTGCCTGCTCGTTCCTGCCTCTGATAAGGGGGCTGATGGAGGGGCAGGACACCCCCTTCATTCTCATGGGCCTGTGCGGCACTTATGTGGCGTTGCGGCGGGGCCAGCCGAACTGGGCGGGCATGATGCTCATGCTCGTGGCGCTGAGGCCCTCGCTGCTGCCCATAGTGCTCATGCTGGTCCTCTTGCAGAGGCACTGGCAGGCGCTTACCACCTTTGTGGTGCTGTTCGCCTCCCTCTCGGCGCTGACGGTGCCGGTGCTGGGATTCGCATGGCCTCTGCGCTACTTCAGCTTATTGCTGGACCCCGCGCTACCCGCAGGCGCACCAGCTATGCTAGGCGACACAATGTACAATTGGCGGGGCATCGCGGGCCTCGTTTTCGGGCCAGACGTGCACCCGCTTGTACCTTCGTTTGTGTTTGTGTTCGGACTGGGGCTGCTTCTTTTCGTGTGGATGCGCAGGGGGTTAAGCCTCGAACCTGACTGGGACCAGACACGGTCGGCCGCCGAAACGACCGCCCAGCGACTCAACTCCGACGTGCTGTGGGCGCTAGCGGGGCTGCTAGCCGTCTTTGCAGCCCCCAATCTCAGCGCGCACGACCTGACGCTGCTTATCTTCCCCGGTTGGATAATAGGCATCTACGCACTGACAAATCGCTTCGGACGGCGTGCGTCGGCAGGGTGGCGTATCGCACTGGCTGCGGGCTATACCCTTTTCCCATTCTCCCTGGTGTTCCAGGGTGTAGACGCCGACGCTTCGTTGCTGGTGCTGATGAGCGGGATGCTTATGTTCGCAGCCGTGTTGTGGCTGGCGTTCTTCATGCCCGAGCATGAGGAGCACCCCGCTTATTAGTTCCGCATCGCGCCGTCCTGCGACTGCGTAGATGTTCTCTCAAGCGGCTCTAGCTGGCTCTGTGCTAGTAGCTGTATCTCCTTGCGCAGACCCGCTATCTCCATGCGTAGGGCATTGACGGAAGCTTCACCCGCCACTTCACCCTCTTTGCTGGCAGCGTCCCGGCCAATGAAGAAGGTGGCAAGCGTGGCCGTAAGGTAGCCGAAGACGGCGAAGGCGTACAAGGCTATGATGAAGGCTAGTACGCGACCTTCCGGGCTTCGCGGGGCGTAGTCGGTGCCCATAGTAGTCAGTGCCATGCCGGTCCACCAGAGAGCGGTACCGTAATCGTTTATGTCTCCATTGGTGCCACTTTCAAAGGCCAGCATACCCGCCGACCCCACCAACAGCACCAGCAGCGAGAGGGCCACGACATACCCGGCACCACGCCTGCGCATCGTCCGGCCCAGGGCTTTCATGCCCCGGTTCAGCGAGGTGACAATGCGGAACAGTCGCAGACCTCGCGTGGCCCTCGTAAGTTGCAGCACCCGCGCCAGGCGCGCGATCCTGAATACACGCAATGCAGGCACCAGCAGGGCGATAGCGGTCAGCCAGTTCTGTCGTAAGTATGTGAGTTTTTCCGGGGCTAGCGTGAACTTGAGCAGAAAGTCGAGGATGAAGACGACCCAGATGCAAGTACCTACCGCTTCCAGTAGAGGGGTGAGACCCGAAACAAGCTCTATAACAAATAGCACCAACCAGGCTAGACCCAGCACGATCATCGGGGCTTCCAGCCAGTCTTCAAGCTGGTGCAGGATTTCCCACCGTTGCCTGTTGATATGCTGCTTCTGTGCTGAGGTTGGCTTCCTGGGTGGATTCATCGGCAAAGCAAGGTATGTAGGCATATAAGCCTTCAGCCGCCCGTTTCTACGCCTGGTTATATTATGAAGCAGAAACAGTACCAGCGGCCGCTTTTACATGCCCACGACCTTCTTGATGCCTTCCCCAAGTAGCTTTTCGGCCTGTATGCTCTAAGCTTCTCGACACCGCTCCAGCAGGCGTAGCACCGCTTCTTCCTCCGGCTTCAGTCCTTGCTTGGGCGGCTCGGATATGACTTTCTCCACAGCCTCCCTGGGATCGTCTGCGGCCAGTAGAGAGTGCAGGGTGCCCTCCATGTAGGTGTTGATGACCGAGGGGTGCACGTACGACTTGCGGCAGATGGCGGGCGTGTTGCCCAGTCGATCCGAGACCTCCTGGATCGCCGCTACCACATTTTTGCGCGCCTGTGTCACCTTCTCGGCAGGTTCTTGCGCCTTCAGCGAGATGGCGGCAAGCACCGTCCCGCCCCAGGTACGGAAGTCCTTGGCGGTGAAGTGCTGCCCGGTTATCTCGTGCAGGTACTGGTTCACGTCGTCGGAAGTGATGGTGCGGCGCTTCCCCTCGGCGTCCAGGTAGCCGAAAAGCTCCTGGCCCGGCAACTCCTGGCAGCGCTTTATCACCCTCGCCAGGCGCGGGTCCTCTACCGTGATGGTGTGCCGCTTGCCGCTCTTACCCCTGAACTTGAACTGCACCTTGCTGCCTGTTACATCAATGTGGCGGCAGCGCATGGTCGTCAGCCCGAACGACTTGTTGGTGCGAGCATACTCCTCGTTCCCCACCCTGATGTATGTGGTCTCCAACAGGCGCACCACTGTCGCAAGCACCTTCTCCTTGGAGAGCGCCTTTTTGCCGAGATCCTGGTCCACCTGCTCGCGTATTTTAGGCAGGGCGCGGCCGAACTCTATCATGCGGCCGAACTTGGTCTCGTCGCGCACCTCCCGCCAGCGGTCGTGATAGCGGTACTGCTTGCGTCCCTTCTCGTCGCGCCCGGTGGCCTGTATGTGGCCGTTGGGGTAGGGGGAAATCCACACGTCCGTCCAGGCGGGGGGTATCGCCAGTGCCCTGATGCGGGCAAGCTCCTTATCATCAGTGAGGCGCTGCCCTTTCGGATGGGTGTAAGTGAAGCCCTTACCCGCTTTGCGGCGCGTGATGCCGGTCCTGCTGTCGCTCACGTAGCGCAGGCTGGCGGCCCTGGCCGACTCCTTGGGGTCAACTACGACCTCGATCTGGGGTACTTCCTCGGTGTGTAAGTTTGTAATCATCACGAGCCTAGAGGCAAATGGCATGCCATAACCCCAAAGTTGCTCTTCGGGCGGATGTTTTAGCCTCTCTAAGGCTATATCTCAGACGAAATTAAGGTTGTGATAAAGAAAATTGAATATTGCCCAACGAATGTTGAAGAAACCTATTGACAAAGCTAAAGTTCTATGATATAAAGATAATAGAAATCAATGTGGCACTCAGAAATCTCAACAATAACCAACAAAACCCTAAAGGAGAGCAAATCAAATGTCGAGCAACTTCTACGTAATGGAACAGATGGCGAATGGTATCAACAGCGAGCGCAGGCAGGACGCCAACGCCTACCGCCTGTGGAGGAAGGCCCTCCAACCGATCCAGGGGCTGCGCCGGTCCAAGCAGCAAGCTAGCGCCAATGCCCGCTAAATGCTGCGGCACCTCGCCCCGCAAGAGAAAAGCTCTGACACATTAGGTTAGTCAGAGCTTTTTGCTTTAACGGTTCTGCTGGCTCGACTCTCACCACCTGGTTGAATACCAGGACCGCGCCAGTCTTTGTCATTCTGAACGCAGTGAAGAATCTCGTCCTTCTGCACCCAAGCTGCCCTTTTCCATGGGCGACACTCTCATTCATGAAAGGTGTAACACCTGCAAGTGGGACGAGATTCTTCACTGCGTTCAGAATGACAAAGGGGAGCAGGGTACTACTATCCTCTCTATCGCCATCACGTCCCGGCTACTGCTACTCGCTGGTAACTCCCTGTGCCCACCTGTCGCGTATAATAAAGAGATTCCCCGTCAGAAAGGCGCTACACTCCACATGGCAACCGCTACCACGCCCGTGCGCATACCGCCAGGCCCTCCCACCCTCCCGCTCGTCGGCGCAGTCTTCTCCTACATGCGCAACCCGCTCGACTTCATGTTGGAGAACTACCGGCGTTACGGCGACGTCATTCGCATCGACCTGCTCGGCATCAAGGGCGCGGCACTGCATGGTGCGGAGGCCAACCGCTTCGTGCTGGTGGACAACGCTTCCAATTTCCTGGTGGAGCCGCTGATCGACCGCGTGCGCGCCCGCTGGATCGTGGGCAACGGCCTCCTCTTCATTGACGACCCCCAGCACAAGGCCCAGCGCCGCCTGATGATGCCCGCCTTCCACCGCAAGCGCATCGAGCATTACGCCGAGGTGATGCGAGACTCCACCAATGAGATGCTCGATAAGTGGCGGCCCGGCCAGGTGCTGGACATAGGCAAGCAGATGCACCACCTGGCGCTGGTTATCGCGGGGCGCACGCTGTTCAGCATGGACCTGGGAGGCTCGGCGCACGAACTGGGCGAGTCGGTAGCCACGATTGTGAAAGTGGTGAGCAATCCGCTCAATATCGGCCTGGCTCAATTGCCCTTTGACGTGCTCAAGGTAGGGGAGGGTGCCACGCTGCGCCGCGCTCTGAAGCGCATCGACCGCACGCTGAGACGCATAATCGTGGAGCACGAGCGGTCGCACACCGACACCGGCGATGCGGTTTCCATGCTGGTGGCCGCGCGGGACGAGGAGGGCAACCGCCTCAGCGTGGAGCAGATACGCGACCAGTTGCTCACGCTGTTCGTCGCCGGGCACGAGACGAGCGCCAACGCCCTCACCTGGGCCTTCTACCTGCTGGCTCAGCACCCGCAAGTCACTTCCAGGCTGCTGGGCGAGCTACAAGGAGAGCTAAAGGGTGCGCCTCCCACGGTCGCGGACCTGGAGCGCCTGCCCTACCTTGAGCAGGTGATGAAGGAGGTGCTGCGCCTGTATCCACCAGCGCCTAGCGCCAACCGCACCGCCAAAGAGGACTTCGAGTGGAAAGGCTACACCATCAGGAAGGGCGAGATAGTGAGCTACGTGCCCTTCGTGAGCCACCGCATGCCCACGCAGTTCGTGGACCCGGAGGTATTCATGCCGGAGCGCTGGGCACCCGACTTCCGTCCCCAGCCTCCCCAGTACGCCTACATCCCGTTCGCGGTAGGGCCACGCTCTTGCATCGGTGCCGGGTTCGCCCAGGTGGAGATAAAGCTGGTCATGGCGATGCTGCTGCAACGCTTCCGTCTCGACCTGGTGCCCGGCCAGCACATCATGGCTACCGTGCGCACCACCGTGCAGCCGGAAGGCAGGCTGCTCATGCGTGTGCAGCGGCAGGATGGGCATGCGGAGCGCTCCCCGGCTAGCGTGACAGGCAATGTGGTGGGAGCCGCTTGATTTATCTTACGAACTCTTGTTGGATAATTTGTCCGTTGGGTATTGGTCTTAAAGCCTGATGGTTCACAGCATCTTTCGCATCGACTATGGAGTTCGGAAGGTAGGTGGTCCAACTTATAACGACAGAATTACTCGGGATTGTAGTGCCTGACAAAATGTCCTGTGCAGCTATCAACTGAGCGCGCAACACATCCTGGTACTGAATGGCCCCACCTCTGTTGATGTTCCTAGTGAGTACTAACCCTCGCACGTCGTCGGTAGCCGTGAAGTAACTTGTGCCAGCTACGCGGTTCGTTATACTGAGGTCGCCGGACCGCAGCATAGTTCCTGCCCGTAAATCACGTGCTGCTACAACCAGGTCTACGCTTAATGGTGACGACGGCTGGGAAAGGTGTGTGAACGCATTGACCGCAGACAGCGCCAGGACTAACACTACTACAGAAACAACTATATCCAGGGTGTGACGTTTAAGCTTGGCGGGGAGGCGATTTGCAGTATAGTCCGTGACAAGAAAGTTCAGAAAGGTCGCTTTATCTATTCCGATCTCTCCTGCTACCTCCTCAATATTCAGCGACGGGTCTTCGGCTATGCATATCCACAGTTCTTCAACGTTCCTGAACTGCGTCCCATACACTTCTTCCAACCTGGCAAGCTTCTCGCGGTCACCTCTACCAATGTCGTATAGGCCTTTCGTCCACCGTGGCAGCTTATCACCTCTCCTGAATAATCTCGAAAAGACGTTGCCATCAGGTTTGGTTGTTTGCGGTGTTGGCATTGCCGGGGCTGCCGGTGGTGGTGGAGGCTGTGTCGGGTCTCGTATAGTGGTCATTCGCTACCCCCTCGTTGCATTGCTTGCTATCTAAGAGCCGGTCTGAAAAGGTAACTGGTACCCGTAAGTGCATGTACTCAGATAGGAAAACGCCGTTGTTTGATGGCTGTTAGGCAACTGTAGTCCCAGACATAGGGCATGATTACAGGCAATAAGGTGCCTATGGTGCCTGTCCGGCTGCCAGGCCTGAGTACATCTATACCCTTTCAGACAGGCGCTACGATTGCACGACTCCTCAGCTACTCATCCGGGAGATTTCTCGTAGTGCCATTCCCTGTCAGTCCGCTATTTTCGGCTGAACCCATTTCGCCCGCTGTGGTATCGCCGCCACCAAAAATGCTAGAACCACCAGAACTGCCCCCGCCACCACCAGAACTGCCGCCACCGCCAGAACTGCCCCCGCCGCCGCCAGAACTGCCGCCGCCGCCAGAACTGCCCCCGCCGCCACCAGAACTGCCCCCGCCGCCACCTTCGTTACTGGAGCTTCTCCGGGAACCGCCGCCACCCGTGGTACCAGGATTCTGGTCGTCTCGATAGAAGTAGTCATCAGCCATATAAATCCCTCCTCACTTCAACTACCTGGATACTCCTACGTTACATTGGTCCTTGCTTGCTTTCATTCACCTACTTGAGCTATCCCGTTGACGCGCGCAGCGTTGTATTCCAGAACGACCTCTTCTTCGTAAGGTAGATTTCCCAGGTGAAAAGTAAATGGGTTGGTACCCTCGACATGCACCTGAGCTTGAACGTTTTGCCCTTGTATGTCTTTCTTCAAGACCATCGCAGAGTCCCATTCATAGCTGAACTCGTCGCTTAGGTAGTCCTGGACAGTAAGCGTGGAAATATCTCTCGGCATATGAGTGCCGTCAACCTTGTACGCGTCAACGTTCTTTATCTTTATGAAGTGTTTGACGATGCGGGTATTTGATGTTAGTTGCACGCCTCTAGCTATTTCGACACGCACTTCCTGAGGCTCGGTTTGTACCACGGGGTAGTCTTCTGATACCTCCGTATATTCTATGCGAGCACCTTTGACTCCGTCTCCAAATATCATTTGCCTGCTTATCTTGCCCCATACCACTCGCTCACTCTGCCTGGTTTGGGGTTGTAGGCTATATCCAAACTGCTTAAGCAGATCTCCCCTGTAAAGGTCAAAGGCTCCTTTTACAGCATCTCCGTATTCCTTGGCCCGACCCGTAGCAATCACGTAAAACCAGTACCCAATTATGAAGAAAAATATGCTTGTGCCGATCCACAATATGATGAGAGGTTTGGTGGCAAACGAGTACGCGTGCGACAGGAACGCCCCCAGGATTCCCACTGACAGCAGGTAGCTGAGAAATGAGCAATTTAATGTAAAATCAAAGTAGGCTTTGTCATTGTTGATGGCCTCGCCGTACTCTTTACTCATTACCGCCACAAGCCTGCGCCAAAGCATGACGGCGTCCATTTTGTATTGGTGATCGGGGTAATACTCGAAGCTTCGGAATGCATTACCGAGTCTGGTAGGCAAGATGAGGCTCTCGTCGTTGGGGAAGTTACCATTTCGTTTCCTACCAATCTCGGTAAATTCCCTGTTTGCTTCCTGGTATAGATCGTCCTTGTCGTTGCCGATTGCAAGTTGGACTTGCCGTAGCACCTCTTCACGGGCCTTGAGGACCTGCAATTCACGTCTTTGCGCCTGGATGCACCAGTCTCCTAACTTCGACTGCTTCCAGGGGTAACCTTCATACAGACGTATGATGGCCGAGTTCAGGTTATGCAAGATTCCCGATAGTATGACTATGAGGAATAAGACCAGTACCACCTGCCATTGTACATCCCAATTTTGGAAGGGTAAGTAGTTGATCCACTCGCTCGGCAGCATGTAGACCAGGATAGACTGAGATAGCGCCACGAAAAGAATAGTGGGCAGCATTGTACCCAGTATTAGCGATTTGCTAAATTGGCCGCCTATGGAGGATAAGAGGCCGGTCATGTCGCCACTCCGTAGCTAAAGGTCGCCGGATTTAGCGTGGCGGCCTGCAATTTCTAAGCACTGCGAAGCCTTAGTACGACCCTGTTAATTACTGAGAAATGACTGCTAAAATTGTATCATAGGATTGCCACGTATACAACAGTTTGCCTTAGACTTCTTCATGTACATGACGCGGGAAACACTACTCCTGGGATATACCCGTGGGGTGACACTGACGAGGTTGTGCATAACCGAGAAAAGTTTACTTGGCACCATAATCTGGTATAATCTGCTCCATAGTCGGCCGCTCAACCGTCTCAAGTCCCCAGGAGCCGATGGCCCTACCTCTTGACGAGAACCCCCATAACGCTCCCCCCGCCCATACCGCCAGCGAAGCCGTTGTAGGTCCAATCCCGGCGGACCTTTCCCTGCACGACTTGCACGCGCTTCTCGCTGAAGTCGGCCTCACGCACGACGAATACCGGCAGTTCGTATCTCAGCTTGGCAGGCAGCCTAACATGGTAGAGCTAGGCATGGCGGGCGCTATGTGGAGCGAGCACTGCGGCTACAAGCATTCCAAGCCCCTGTTGCGCCTCTTTCCAACGAAGGGCGAGCGCGTGCTGCAAGGCCCCGGCGAGAACGCGGGCGTGGTGGACATTGGCGACGGCTGGGCGGTGGCGCTCAAGATCGAGTCGCACAACCACCCCTCGGCGGTAGAGCCTGTGGAGGGTGCGGCTACGGGCGTGGGCGGCATCGTGCGCGACATCTTCACGATGGGCGGGCGGCCTATCGCCCTGCTCAACTCCCTACGCTTTGGTCCTCTCACCAACCCTCACACTCGCTATTTGTTTGGCGGCGTGGTGGCGGGCATCGGTGGCTACGGCAACTGTATAGGTGTGCCTACCGTCGGCGGCGAGATCTACTTCGACCCTTCTTACGCCGCCAATCCCTTGGTGAACGCCATGTGCGTGGGCCTGCTGCGCAAGGAGCGGCTGATGCGGGCGGTCGCCTCCGGCCTGGGCAACCCCGTGCTGCTGGTGGGCGCCGACACCGGGCGTGACGGCATACACGGCGCGACTTTCGCCTCCGATACGCTGGGCGAGGACTCGCTACAGGACCGTCCCGCTGTGCAGGTGGGCAACCCCTTCCTCGAAAAGTGCCTCATGGAAGCCTGCCTGGAAGTGCTCGAAATAGAGGGTCTAGTCGTTGGCATGCAGGACCTGGGGGCTGCCGGGCTTACCTCCTCATCCGTGGAGTGCGCGGCGCGGGCGGAGAGCGGTATCGAGATAGACCTGGCGCACGTACCCCGGCGCGAGCGCGGCATGAACGCCTACGAGATCATGCTGTCAGAGTCGCAGGAGCGCATGCTGGTAATCGTCACGTCGGGGCGCGAAGAAGAAGCACGGGAAGTCTTCACCCGCTGGGGCCTCCACTCGAACGTCATAGGCCGCGTAACCGGCGACGGCATGGTGCGAGTGTACGATGGCCCGCTCTTGGCCGCCGAGCTACCGGCGCATCTGTTGGCCGACGAAGTTCCCATCCGCTACGTAACCGGCAGACCTGACCCCTTGATGGATGAACTACAGCACCCCGATTGGGACGCCCTGCTCCCCCACGAGGACGAGCAGACTCGCTATGACCGGGCGGTGCTGGACGTGCTGGCCTCCCCCAACGTCGCCTCGAAGGAGCGCGTGTTCCGCACCTACGATCACACGATAGGTAGCAATACTGTCCTGCAACCCGGCGAGGCCGACGCCGCCGTAGTTCGCATCAAGGGCACCAACAAGGCGATTGCTCTCACCACGGACTGCAACAGCCGTTACTGCTATCTCGACCCCTATGCGGGAGGGGCGCACGCTGTGGCCGAGGCCGCTCGCAACCTCTCCTGCGTGGGTGCCGAACCCCTCGCCGTAACCGACTGCCTCAACTTCGGCAACCCTGAAAACCCCCATGTCTTCTACCAGATGGAAGGCGCGGTCAACGGTATCGCGGACGCCTGCAACGCTCTCGGCATCCCGGTGGTAAGCGGCAACGTCTCCCTTTATAATGACACCAACGGGGTGGCGGTGCTGCCTACGCCCGTGATTGGCATGGTGGGCCTTCTCGAAGACGCGGGGGCGACTGTGGGCATGGGGTTGCGCGAAGGGCTGATTATCGGGCTGCTGGGGTCCACCCCAACCGGCGAGCACTACGGGACCGGGGCACCTCTCCTGGGCGCGAGCCAGTACGTAGAGACCTGCCTGGGGCAGAAGGTGGGCACTCCTCCACGCGTGGACATGGACATGGAAAAGCGCGTGCAGGAGGCTTGCCGGGCGGGCATTCAGGCGGGCCTCATACAGGCGGCGCACGACCCCAGCGAGGGCGGACTGGGTACGGCTCTCGCGGAGATGTGCATAGCGGGTGGCGTCGGAGCGCGCGTGATACTCAACGAGCTAATGTACCCGCACCACAGGCGCCCCCTGACTGCCACCGAGCGGTTCAGCTCCATCCTGCGCCTGGGCCTGATGGCCTTCCTGCCCCTTGAGGAGCAGACCCGCATATTTGAGGGATTAGCCGAAGCCTTGGAGCATCAGGCGATGTCCACAATCCGCGCTGACCTGGAGACCGCCACCGCCGAAAGCGGCTACCCGGTGGAGACCGAGGGCCTCACCGCCGCGCTCTCCAGGGGAGGCGACTTCCTGAGCAACAGCGACGAGTATCTCAGCCCCAGGACGCGCTCTGACGTGATTTTGTTTTCGGAGGAGCCATCTCGTATACTTGTGGGTCTCACTGTCGAGAAGTGGCCGGAGTTACAGGCTCTCGCCCGTTCTTATGGAGTGGACCTTTTCCTGCTGGGCCTCAGCGGGGGCGACCAACTGATCGTCACTCGCGGTGACAACCAGATTGTGGTAGACTTGCCCCTGCCGGAGGTGGACAACGCCTGGCGCAACGGGCTAGGGTGAGACTGCTGGGGCTGGGTTTGGATATTTGCACCACTCCTCCCCCTTGTCATCCTGAGCGTAGCGAAGGATCAGGTGGCATGCGAGAGTCCTCAACGTTGTGGATGCTCTAGGCTATAGAATCATTAGTGCAACAAAAGGAAGAGTCAAGAACGGGCTACTGATCCTTCGCTACGCTCAGGATGACAGGAGTCACGTAGGTGCCGGTTCAGTGGCACAGTCGCAGGCGCAACTAAATAGCTGTGGTCGTACGTAAAGGCAGTAGAGGGGTAACAACGTGGGTGAGATGCTGAATTCGCAAGTCGCATACGAAGACGACAAGCTGCACGAGGAGTGCGGCGTGTTCGGCGTGTGGGCACCGGGAGAGGACGTAGCGAGGCTCACCTATTTCGGGCTGTATGCCTTGCAGCACCGCGGGCAGGAGTCCGCCGGTATAGCCTCCACCGAGGGCGGCAGGCTCCACGTACGCACCCGCATGGGCCTCGTGTCCACCTCGTTCGACGAGGAAGGGCTGGCAAAGCTGAAAGGCCACGCCGCCATAGGCCACACCCGCTACTCCACCACCGGCTCCTCCAAGCTGTGCAACGCCCAGCCCCTCCGCTTCGATGACCCGACGCTTGGCTGGCTGGCCCTGGGACACAACGGCAATGTCACCAACGCCACGACCCTGCGCACCGAGCTACAGGAAGGTGGCATGCCCTTCGACACCACCTCCGACAGCGAGGTGATAGGCAAGCTAGCCATGGCATCCCACGGCAACAACTGGGTGAGCCGCTTCCGCCGGGCGATGTCCCGCCTGACCGGGGCTTATTCTCTGGTGCTGCTTTCGCCCACGCACCTGATGGCCGTGCGCGATCCGATGGGCATCCGGCCCCTCTGCCTGGGCAAGCTGCCGAGTGGCGGCTGGGTAGTTTCCTCCGAGACGTGCGCCCTCATGACCGTGGGCGCGCAGTTCATCCGTGAGATAGCGCCAGGCGAAATCGTCACGATTGGTGTTGAGGGCATGACCTCCTACTCAGACGTGCCGCAGGTCCAGCAGGCTATGTGCGTGTTCGAGTACATCTATTTCGCCCGCCCCGACAGCGTGATAGAAAACGTGCCCCTCTATACCGCCCGCCAGAACATGGGCCGCGAGCTTGCCAGGGAGCACCCCGCCGACGCCGACATTGTGATAGGCGTGCCAGACTCGGCTACCCCCGCCGCTATCGGCTACTCGATGGAGTCGGGCATACCGTATACCGAGGGCCTCATCAAGAATCGCTACATCGGACGCACCTTCATACAGCCGCACCAGCACCTGCGGGAGCGCGGCATCGGCCTCAAGTTCAACCCGCTGCCAGGTGTGCTGAGCGGCAAGCGCGTGGTCGTGGTAGACGATTCCATCGTGCGCGGCACCACCACCAAGCCGATTGTGGAACTGCTCAAGCGGGCCGGGGCTACCGAGGTGCACGTACGCATCCACTCGCCCGCCATGTCCCACCCCTGCTACCTGGGGGTAGACACCGCCCGTCGCGAGGAGCTTATCGCCCACCGCCTGTCGGTGCAGGAGATAGCCCACCACATCGGGGCCGACTCGCTGGGCTACCTCTCGCTGTCCGGCCTCTTCCGCGCGGTCAATCTTGGCAACGACAAGCTCTGCTCCGGCTGCTTTACAGGCAACTACCCCGTGCCCGTGCAGTTGGAGTTCGCGGGTCTCGATGGCAAGCTGGCGATGGAAGGCCGCGAGAACGTCCGTACTTTCTCCGCCCGCGAGCACGAAGCCATCATCCAGGGCCAGCTAGAGCTATCCTTCGACCAGGCCGAGATGGACCGAGACCGGGTGCCCGCAGGCGTGGACCGTTAGGCAAAGCAACCTTACCGGTTAGCACTACGCCTATTGAAGGCTTATCATATCCTGGCGGGTAGCCCCATCTCTCTGTTTGCCGAACCAAAGCCCCCTTTGTCATCCTGAGCGCAGCGAAGGATCTCAGATGCTGGCACTGGCCCTGTGCTGAACCTTTAGCACCCCCGTTGCCGTGTTCAACAGCATCCCTACTCACCTTCTTGAGATCCTTCACTGCGCTCAGGATGACAAGGGGTATGGTGTTCTGCTATCCTACTCCTGCGCTTAACGTTCTTACTCCTCTACATGAAAGCAAATGAGGTTCTTATGGAAATCAATCGCGAGCGCCTTCAGCACATAGTGGACATCGCCGAGGAGCGCGTGCAAGCGGGGAACATGCCATGCGCAGTGGTGGCGGTCGCCAACAGCCGGGAGACGCTTTGGACGCATGTCGTGCCGGGCGCGGAAGGCGTCAGCCTGGATAGCATCTTCCTGCTCGCTTCGATAACCAAGCCCATAGTGGCTACGGCGGTGATGCGGCTGGTGGAAGAGGGCAAGCTGATGCTCAGCGTCCCGGTGGCCCGCTACCTGCCGGAGTTCGCTGCCAACGGCAAGGATAAAGTGACCGCCTTCCACCTGCTGACCCACTCAAGCGGCCTGGAAGAAGAGAAGTTCTGGAACGAGCTTTGGGAGCAACGCACCAGCCCGCCGGGACCCGAATGGCTCTACGAAGCATGCTGCCGCAGCTACCTGAACTACGCGCCCGGCACCCAGCATACCTATTCCACCCTCACCTTCAGCGTGCTTGCCGAGCTTGTAACAAGGCTAGGCGGTCTGCCACATGCCGAGTACCTGCGCGGCCACATTTTCGAGCCGCTTGGCATGCGCAACACAGGGTATCACCCACCCGATCCCGCAAAAGCCGCCCCTATACACATGCTCTTCGGTGAAGACAGGACCCCTCCGGAACTATTGGAGAACTTTAACTCTATGGAGCAACCTGGCGGTGGTCTGTGGAGCACCGCCGCCGATCTGGTGACGTTCGGGCAAGCGTACCTGTGGGGCGGCACTTACAACGGCTATCGCCTGCTGTCGCCAGCCACGATAGAGATGATGACCAGGCACTACACACTGGGCGAGATTAGCACCCTCACCGGGGAACCGTTCAACTACGGTATAGGCTGGGGCAAACCGTCCTACCCACCAAACGGAGGCATACTGGCCTCAGAGCGAGCCTACGGGCACCACGGCGCTAGCGGCACGATGCTCTGGATCGACCCCGAATACGACCTGATAGTGGTCTTCCTATCCAATATCTGGGGCCACGAAGACCTCACCGATGCGAAGGGCCGGATCCTGAACGTGGTCTACGCGTCGGTTGAGAATTGAAACGCCAAGACACAAAGACGCCAAGGACGCGCAGAGATTAAGTAGGTGTTGCCTTAAGAAAAAGGACCAGAGTATGGCAGCCTGTACCCTGGTCCTTTTCGTGCTCTCCTAACCTTCTATACTCTTGGCGCGTCCTTGGCGTCTTGGCGTCTTTGTGTCTTGGCGTTTAGACACCCTTCACGCTTTTTCCTTGTGCGCGAGGGGCAGGATCCACCAGAGGAGGCCGATCAGCACTACCATGAGACCTGCCGCTACGAACGACTCGGTGAGGCCGACCGCCTGCGAGACTACCAGTTGGGTTGCCAGCACGAGGGCGACCGACGACGGTATCAGGCCGATGATGATCATGCGGGTGGCAAGCTCTTTGAAGCGCACGCGGTCCATCAAGGGTCGTTGCAGGCGGTGCTGGGCCGCCGGGGCGCTGAGCAGTACCAACCCGGTCATGGCGCAGAGGAAGGTGGTCATGTAGACCCATTTCTCCACCTGGTCGATCTTGGTGAAGCCCTCATTGAAGGGCAGGATGATGAGAAAAGCGGTCAGCACTTGCAGGCCCTGGAGGAGTATCCTCAGTTCCTGCAACATATCGCCAAGCTCAGTCTCGTCGTGCCCGTCGTCAATCTTCCCGGCTTGTTGCGCTAGCTTCTTGGGCTTACCTTCTTCATCGCCACTGCTGGTCCGGTTGCCTTGTACCTTTACCGCCAAAATCGGCCTCCTCTAGCCTGCACAACTCGCCAATCTTCTCCAACACAATATCGGGGTCGGGCTTGCGATAATAACTCGGGTCGGTTGCATAATGGCCTTGCTTCACCCACACGGTTGTAAGCCTGTCCCCCAGGTGCTCCTTCGCGCTTGCCAGTATGCGCTGCTTGTCGTCCACCAGCACGTAATGCCGGGAGGGCAGCACGTGCGTCACCTCATCGAGTGAGTGTTCCTTGTGCGTGAAGATGAGCACGTCGGCAGGGCCGCCCACCGCTTCGGTCAGCCCGGCGCACATGATCTTGCGCGGCTGGTAGTCCTCGTCGCCGTCCGAAAGGATAGCCACGTCGCCCATCCTGGTGAGGTGTTCCAAGGCAGGCAGTGTGCCAGGGTACAGGTAATCGGCGTAGGGCCAGTCGTTGATTAGCCGGGTGGCTTTCTCGGTCACTTCCCGGTCCTTCCAATCCGAAGCGAAACGCTTGAGCGTCTCGGGGTAGCTGACCACGTCCATCTCCCTGCGGACCTCTTCGTATAGGTGCCAGAATCGCTGCGCCCCTTCTTCGCCCAGCACCTCCAGCAGCGCGGCTTGCATGTCCGCTTTCGACTTGTCGTTGTCCAGCAGGGTGTTGTCCACGTCCAGCAGGAAGACCAGTTTCTCGTTGTGTGCTTTGGGTTGCCGTTGCACGTTCGCCTCCATAGCGTCTGATTTGGTTATGTGGAATAATGGACCGTAACATGCTAGAATCGTTCCATCATGTCGCAGCTTATCGACAAGCCCCCGGCCCAGGCACCACAATTGAAGGGCAAAGGCAAGACGCCCATCTTCGTGCTGCCCTCCACGGCGAGCGGGACGTCGGGGCCGGGGGCGCTCCGCAGCAAGTACAACGCCGTGCTGGCCTTCCTGGATGCCGGGCCGCAAGCCGAGGAGTTCCTTCGCGGGCTGGCCGCACTGTACGCCGAGATACTGGCCTCGCAAGCACGCCTGCTTGTGGTGGTGCCCCTTACCCTGGACGACGCCGCCGAGCTTGTGCAGAAGCTGTCCCTGCCGTTCCCATTGCTGGCGGATGACGGTGGCAAGACCACGCGGCGCATGCTGGGCGAGAACAACCGCGCGGCCCTCTGCGTCACCGACCGCTATGGGCAGGTCTTTTCGCTGGAGGTGGGCATAACTCCAGCAGAACTGCCTCCTCCCCGGTCCGTCTTTGACTGGCTGGAGTTCATCCTCATCCAGTGCCCTGAGTGAACTGATGGCAGTGATAGTTGCTGGTTCAGCGACGACGATGAGGAGTAGGGGCGTTATACAGCGTGCCCGTACAACAAGGGACGCCTTATGAACAAGTACTTCGATAGGATGCCTCTTCGGGCCGCGCGCATTATCAATCGCATTATTGTGTTCTCCGGTATCGCTGCGTTGTTGGGGGTATTCATCTTAGCTTTGCCTGAAACTCGGCGTCCGGCATCACAGATGCCCTGGTATTTTTGGATCCTGGTCTTGTATATGACGTTCACACCGCTTTATACACCTCCCACACGCCTGGGAATTGCAACGGCTGACATGGCTACCGGCACTGCCTGGTTTTACATAATCTTTGCAGCTTTTGCAGTAGCGGTAATCACGTTTGCAGCCGTATTCTCGCTCCTGACAGCCATGTTGGTGGTCCTTCTCGCGCTTGCTGTATCTTACGGATTGAGAGGCGCTCAGGCCCTTCTGAGAAAACGATGGCAGCGCAATCATGCCGCCAGCCTCTAAGTGGCCTTCAAGCGGCAACCTGAACATGCGTCCCGGCCTGGGTGTAACTCAGTTACGGACTCGAAAGCAGGGGATTCTTGTGCCCTGGACCCTGCATGCTAATATCGCGGCCCACACCACGAAAGGATATTGACATAATGCGTCACAGCCGAAAGTCACTCACGCGTACCGCTTCCACCCTGGTGCTTATGCTCCTCACCGCGCTGGCCGTCCTGCCTGCTCCTCCCGCGACAAGCGTGCTTGCCTCTGTGCCGGAGGACGGCACGGAAGGGCTGCCGCCGGGCGTGCGGATAGAGACGGTGCTCACCGATATGAACGACCCTATAGCCATGGCGTTCGACCCGACTGGCCGCCTCTTCTACACCGAGAAGGCGACCGGCAACGTGCGCGTCTTCGCGGGGGGCAGGCTCCAACCCAACCCGGTGATTCACTTCGACGTTAGCTCCTCGTCCGAGCGCGGGCTGCTGGGCATCGCCATAGACCCCAACTTCAACCAGAACCGCTTCATTTACGTCTATTACACCGCGCCGGGCGGCGCTACCGAGAACAGGGTGGTGCGCTTCGTTGAGCGCGACGGCGTCGGCTCCAACCCGACCACCATCTTCGCTTCGCCGCAGACTGCCGGCAACCACGACGGCGGCAACATCCACTTCGGACCTGACGGCAAGCTATACATCTCGGTAGGCGACAACGCCAACCGCGAGAACTCGCAAGACCTGACCACCAAGAACGGCAAGATTCACCGCCTCAACCCCGACGGCTCGATACCCGACGACAACCCCAGGTGGAACGTGCCCAACGCCCAACGCTCCATCTACGCCTACGGCCTGCGCAATAGCTTCGACTTCACCTTCGACTCGGTAGTGCGGGGCCGCATCTTCGCCAGCGAGAACGGCCCCGGCTGCGACGACGAGATGAACCGCATCGAAGCGGGCTTCAACTATGGCTGGGGACCCGATACCCCCTGCAATGAAGAGGGTATGGACCCGGGCATAAACACCATACAGCCGCTCTGGTACCAGCCACGCGGGGAGTGCTGCGAAGCCCCTACCGGCATCGAGGTGTATACCGGCTGGCAGATACCGGAGTGGAAGGACCAGCTTTTCATGGCGGCATACCAGGGCGGCAGGCTGCGCCACTTCCACCTGAACCCTGACCGCACCGGCCTGGTCCGCTCTAACGTCGTGCAGGGCGTGGAAGTGAATATGGACATCGAAACGGGGCCGGACGGCGCGCTCTACTTCATGGAAGGTGGCGGGTATTCGCCCGGCACGCTCAAGCGGTTCGTAGGACCGGGGCAGCCTCCCGCTGCCAACACGCCCGTAGTGACCCCCGCAGCTACTCAGCCCCCCGGCGGCGCGCCCACCATACCCGGCAGCGGCAGCCGCACCTTCTCCGAAACGAAGCAGACGGTGAGCGGTATCTTCCTTGAGTACTGGGACAGGAACGGTGGTCTGCCACAGCAAGGCTACCCCATATCGGGCCTCATCAACGAGGTGTCGGACCTCAACGGCAAGCCTTACGTGGTGCAGTACTTCGAGCGTGCCGTATTCGAGTACCATCCTGAGAACCAGCCTCCCCACAACGTGCTGCTCTCCCAGCTGGGCACCTTCCAGTACCGCAAGAAGTACCCCAACGGCGCACCCAACCAGCAACCCAACACCTCAGCAGGCTCTATGCTCTTCCCCGAAACCGGCAAGCGCGTAGGCGGGCGATTCTTGCAATACTGGCGGCAGAACGGTGGGCTGGCGCAGCAAGGCTACCCTATCTCCGAGGAGTTCATTGAGAAGTCCGACTTGGATGGCAAGGAGTACCGCGTGCAGTACTTCGAGCGTGCCGTATTCGAGATGCACCCTGAGAACCAACCACCGTTCGACGTGCTGCTATCACAGCTTGGCACCTTCCGCTATAACGAAAAGTACGGCAGCAGGTAGCTCAGGTCGTTTTTCGTGCTTTGACACCGCTGGCGCTCCCACCCGCCGCTGATGCCCCATTTGAGGTCACGTTCCTCACTACTGCGGGCGCTACGGCAGGTCCGGCCTCATACGAGGCGGACATCGTGGGAAGCGAGCAGCCATAGAGTCAGGAGCTAAACGGCAGGTAGTCTGCATAAAGAAGGGGGTGAGTCTCGACTCACCCCCTTCTTTAACTTCCTTTATTGCGACTTCCTACCTCCTGGCAGGTGTGGAGCAGTTGGGGAAGAAAGCGTTAGCCGCTATCTTCGCCATCTGTCCTCGTGTGGTCTGGTCGTTGTACCGGAAGCACGGTGTTCCAGTTTCGGGACACCTGGATGCCTCTCCGTACCCTGAGATAATCCCTCGTGCCGCCAATCTCTCGATGAACACCCAGAAGGGGCTATCGGGTGGTGTGTCGGTGAAGGTTTGCTGGCCGGCAGGTACATCCTCCTCGAACCCTGCGGCTATGGACACGATCTTGGAGATCTGCCCACGCGTTGCGGGGTTGTTGGGGCGGAAGTACGGCCTGTTCAAGTCGTCGCAAGCCTCACCTGGACCAGACTCGCCGCACGGGTATCCTGCTATGGCCCCCGTCTCGGCCAGCCTCTCCACGAACTCGTAGAAGGGATCCCCAGGCTCAACATCCGCGAACTGCTGCTGTCCCTCGGCTATGGGATCATCTAGCCCTGCGGAGTTGGCGATGATCTTGGACAACTGACCTCTGGTGACGTTAGCACCTGGCCTGTAGTACGGCTCGTTATCCTGGTTGCAAGGCTCTCCTGGCCCTCCACATGGATACCCACCTACTATCTGGCGGCAAGCAAGACAGCGGATAAAGGTGTAGAAGGTGTCGCCGGGCTGCACGTCTGCGAACTGGATCGGGCAGGCTGTGGCTGATGCCACAGGTACCGCTGTGCTCGTGCGGGTGCTTGTAGCTACTGCGGTGCTCGTGCGGGTGCGAGTAGCCGTTCCTGTGGCTACCGCGGTGCTCGTCCTGGTGCTGGTAGCTGCGGTAGTGGCGGTGGACGAGGGCACAGTAACAGAGGTGGCGGTCCGGGTCGCTGTGGTTGTAGAGGTTGCCGCTTGTGTGGTGGCCGTAGCCGTGGCGGTTACGGGTTGTGTGGTGGCTGTGGTTGTGGCGCTTGCCGATTGCGTGGTGGCCGTAGTTGTAGCGCTTGCGGGTTGTGTTGTGGCTGTGGTTGTAGCGGTTGAGGCTTGCGTAGTGGCCGTAGCCGTGGCGCTGGGGTTGCCTTCTGCGACAAAGCCGCAAGACGGATTGATGCTTAAAGTGTAACTCGCGCAGCCCGCATTGATGTTGGTCTCACGCACCACAACGACATACGTAGCCCCATTGGGCACCGTGAAGGAATAGCTGACGTTTGGACCCGCGGGTGCGCTGGCGAGATAGTTGTTGCAAACGGTGGCGGGGTTGAAGCTATTAAGGTAGGCTACACTCCCGACACCGCCGTTCCCGCACGCGGTCGAGTCTATGTTCACGGTGACGCACTGAGGGGAGCCGCTGGTATTGGTGCGGGTATAGACGTCAGTATGCCTGGGGTTCGGGAACGACGACATCCCCGGGCAGGCTTGAGGGGTGTTGCACTGGCTGACCGCACCGCCTACCACCGCTGAGGTTTGAGTCGTATCGCTCATGGTAATGGAGCCTGTAATGACTTCACTGACCCCACAAACCGGAGCGCAATTAGCAAACCTGAAGGAGCCGATGCGCGTTTTCCAGCCGTTGAAGCTGCTGACATCGTAATACTCGGTGGTGTACCAGAAGGTGCACTCGTCTGTGTCCACGTGCATGGAACTGTAATCACCCCAGCGGGCGCTGCCGGTCTGCGCGCCGGTACCGGCGATGATCTCCCCTTCGCCCTGCGGTAACTGGTTCAAAGTGTCGGTGAACACACGGCCGGTGTAGCGTATGGACGGGTATGTCGTTGATGTACTGGAGACGCTGTAGCCCAGGGCGATATTGCCCAGCCGGTCCATAGCGAGGCTCCCCATCCAGCGGTGGAGGCCGTCGGCGGGAGCATATGTGTTCTGCTGGTGGACGGTAGGTGTTATGGTGTTGGGATTGCGTATCTCGTACCACCGGATACCTGCCCGGCTGCTGCCTGCGTCTACAGTGTGGTTAGCTACCAGCGATTCGTGCGTCTCGAAGTTGCGGTATACCAGACGGTACATCAGCCGGTCGGCTATAACTTCCAGCGGGACGCCAGGGGAAGGCTGTGGAATACACGCCTCACGAGTTGTGGTGCAAAATTCCGCGTCCCAGGCGTTCACCGGTATCACGAATGGGCCGTTGAGGTTGGCAGAGGGAGGGTCCCAGGTGACAACGTCAAATTTGAACATGTGTAGTTGGTTGCCTAGTGTCCTCTGTAGGCCAAGTATGAAGTTGGGGCTGTTTTCGGGTGGCAGCGTATACCCTTCCAGGTCCGAAGGGAGCAAGCCTCCGTACGGCAGACCCAGGGCGAAGTAGATCATGTCTGCCTGCTGGCCTACCAGCATCTTTTCCCGCTCGAAGGCGAAGATGCCCGCGCCCGTGCCGGCAGTGCTGGCAGCGAACTCGTTGGTAGTCATGTAATAGCCGTCGGGCCACACGCCGAGGTGCGGGTAGTCTTCAAAGCTGGTCTCGCTCACCTGGAAAGCATATCGGTAATAGCTGCCGGTGGGGTCGGGCGTGGTGGAGATGGCGATGCACTCGTAGTACGGACCCGTTCCTACAGGAATAGCAGGGTCAGGAGGATCGATGGCGGAGGTGAACTGCGATAGGAGCCAGCGATCTGCCAACTGATCGTAGAGCACAATCGGGTCGCCCGCGTTCTGCGTCTCGCACTGGCCGCCGAAGCCGGTCCAGATAGTGTTGGTGTTGGCGGGGCCATACAGCACGTTGCCGCTCTTGTCGTAGACCTGGAACCCCAGGTTGACCATCTGTACGTAATGGTTGGGCCCAACATCGCCATCGGTATCGGGCGGAGAGACCCCCCAATAATTGTACTGGCCTTCAATGCTTCGGTCAGGTGTGGCTATAGCCAGCGGGCCAAAGAAATCCTGCACCGATGGGTCCTGTACGGGTTCGCTGGGTCCGAACGGCGGCAGGCCGTTTTCCACCCCATTCTCCTCCCGCTCTGCTACGGGGGCCGGTGGAATTGGACGGATAGAGCGGAGTGGGGCAGAAACGTCGTTCCTGACCGCGCTGCTCGTCTTGCCGCCGTTGGGTAGGGTGCGCTCCTTTGGCGGGTCGTAAGGTGCGCCGCTGGTGCCGGTGGCACCACTGGGCCTATTTGCAAGCTGCCCACCTGCGGTGCTCTGTGGCCCCCTGAGGTAACCGCTCGCCCCGACCGCGAGAACGAGCAACAGCAACAGCCCCGCTAGCAGGACTCGTCTAAACTGACTTGTCCGCATGCGCGGCACTAGAACTTCCAGGGATGACGAAAGTCGCTTCATGGATACTGCCCCTCCTTTGAGCTAGTGCCACCCACGCACGTTTACTTCTGCTACCTACTATAATACTAAATGCCGTTGAGTAGCTGCGCATGGGAGCAATATGCGTACCATGACCTGCCTGTGCCGTGACGCCGGTGCCGGAGAACCTGAAACTTCAGGGGGTTACAACATTGTGGTATAATACCAAAATCCGGCTATAAACCAGCAGGACCAACACCAGGAGCCAACCTTGCAGGATATCTTTCGCAAGCGTCGCTACTTCTCGCTGGGGCAAGACAAACGCCCCGATACGAGAGGGCAGGACGCACCGAACAGGGAGTTCCCCGACGACCTGTGGACCAAGTGTCCCAAGTGCAACGAACTGCTCTACACCCGCGAGCTAGAGAACAACCTGAAGGTCTGCCAGAAGTGCGCCTACCATTTCCGCCTCTCCTCCGAGGAGCGGATTGACTTCCTCCAGGACGAGGATAGCTTCGTGCGCGAAGGCCCCGATGTCGCCCCCGTCGATAGAATCGGCTTCGTCTCGTTGGAGCAGAAGTACTCCACCAAGCTCGCGGAGACCCAGAAGAAGACCGGCCTGACCGATGCGGTCGTTTACGGCAGCATCCACATCGAGGACGTGCCCGCCGTCGTCTTCGTTACCGATTTCCGCTTCTTCGGGGGCAGCATGGGTTCCGTGTACGGCCAGGGGCTGGTTGAGGCTGCCGAGTTGGCTATAGAGCGGAAGGTGGGGCTGCTCTCCGTGTCGGCTTCGGGCGGGGCGCGCATGCAGGAGGGCATCTTCTCGCTGATGCAGATGGCTAAGACCACCTCCGCCCTGCGCGGGCTTAGTGAGGCCCACCTGCCGCACATTTCCCTGCTCACCGACCCCTGCACCGGAGGGGTGACCGCTTCCTACGCCACGTCGGCTGATATCGTCATGGCCGAGCCGGGCGCGCTGATCGGCTTCGCAGGCCCCCGCGTGATCGAGCAAACAATCAAGCAGAAGCTGCCGCCCGACTTCCAGACCGCCGAGTTCCTGATGAAGCATGGCATGGTGGATATGGTGACGCCCCGCCGCGAGTTGCGCACCACGATAAGCCGCCTGCTCAGGCTGTACCGCAACTGCTAGATACTAACTCATATGAGGCAGGGTATACCCCGGCCGCGCATGGCATTGAGGCTTATGGAGACCGAGCGCAAGCAAGACACCGCGAATACCGACAAGAACAACGGCAGCCACCAGGGGTTGGAGGCTCTGCGCCACGCCGTGCCCCCCGGCATCAGCCACAAGCCCGGCGACTCTAGTGTTAATGGTAGCGCCGCAACGGAACAACAGTCGAATGCGGCTTCCAGGCAGGCCGAGGCCGAGGTGAACGCCTGGCAGCGCGTCCAGCTCGCCCGCCACCCCGACCGCCCCCATACCCTCGACTACATCCAGCGCATTTGCACCGAGTTCGTAGAGTTGCACGGCGACCGCCTCTTTGGCGACGACGCGGCCATCATCGGTGGCCTGGGCTGCTTCAACGGCGAGACGGTCATGGTCATCGGCCAGCAGAAGGGCCGCTCCACCCGCGAGAACATCGCCCGCAACTTCGGCATGCCCCAGCCGGAGGGCTACCGCAAGGCCAAGCGCCTCATGGAGCACGCCGCCCGCTTCGGCTTCCCCATCCTCACCTTCATTGACACCCCAGGCGCAAGCCCCGGCATGCAGTCGGAGGAGCGCGGCATCGGACAGGCCATAGCGGAGAACCTGGTGACCATGCTCGACCTGGAGGTGCCGCTGATCGCCACGGTGCTGGGGGAAGGCGGTAGCGGTGGCGCGCTCGCCATAGGGCTGGGCGACCGCATCCTGATGCTGGAGAACTCCATCTACTCGGTAGCCAGCCCCGAAGCCGCCGCCACGATACTCTGGCGAGACGCGGGCCAGGCCCCGGCCGCCGCCAGTACGATGCGCATCACCGCGCACGACCTGCTGGAGTTCGGCGTGGTGGACGAGGTGATACCAGAGCCGCAGGGTGGCGCGCACACCGACCCAGGAATCGCCATAGACGCCGTGCGAGACGCCATAGTCCGCCACCTGGAAGACCTGCGCTCCCTCTACTCCCTCAAGACCAAGAAAGGCCCCCGCGAGCTACTTGAGGCCCGCCGCCTAAAATACCTGCGTATCGGCCAGTTCGAGCAGATAGCTGCCGACTCTCCGGGTCCAGTCTAGAAGGTAGCTAGAAGCTATCTTACAAATATCGGGGCCGAATACACGCGGTAGAGCAGGCCCTTGTCATTTGGAACATGCGGCTACGCTTAGGGTACACTCCGCGAGAAATCTTGTCCCTTAGCACCCAAATACCACCTTTCCTTCAGCACATCAGCCCCGCCTTTGTCA
Source organism: Chloroflexia bacterium (assembly GCA_036386675.1). Taxonomy (GTDB): domain Bacteria; phylum Chloroflexota; class Chloroflexia; order QHBQ01; family JADMIH01; genus JADMIH01. The sequence goes on from DASVVE010000086.1 coordinate 42,015, forward strand.
TTCTGAACGCAGTGAAGAATCTCGTTGCTCAGCACCCACGTCTCACCTTTCTTTCAGCCACTCTGTACCGCCAGAAAGAGGGAACATCCGGGTGTAGGACGAGATTTCTCACTGCGTCCGAAATGACAGGGTGGGGCTGATGTGCTCCTCTCCAACTCACGGTTTGTGCGACAGCTTCTAGTTCTGCAAAATGATAGAGCCTTGTGTGGGGATGGTCCTGAGACCGTCCCCATTTGCTTGCTGATGCTGTTATCCGGCTTCTACTTCCTTGTTGTCTCTCAGCCATAGGACTATGGTCTGCTACAAATTAGCCTATTTGTGTCTCATGTTTTGACCTGAGAATCGCGTATAGTAAGAGAGGTGCAGAACAGCGGGCTATCTGGATACGCTTTCCTATGCTGCTTGCGCCGTGCGCATGGCATAAATGCTATGTACAGCCTGGTGATTACGATTCCCGCGTTATCTCAAACAGGTAGGAAATGAGCCGACCAGTTACAACCCACGGCGTGACCGCTACTCACCCACAGCGGGCATCCGGCACACTATCCGGCAAGCCTCTATATAGGCTCTTTGCCCAGGCGAGGCACCTGCTACCGGAAGGTGGCACGCTGGCCGAACACTCGTGGCAGAGGCGGCATCGTGCCATAATGGTGCTGCTATGGCTGCACCTTGCCTTCGTGTTCGCCTTCGGCCTGGCGATGGGCACCGACATCAAACAGGTCCTCTTCGGCACCTTCTTGATAGGCTTCCTGGGCCTCATCGCGCGAGAGCCTATGTGGAAGCGTGGGTTGCGCTCCGGGGCCGCCAGCCTGGCGATGCTCACAGCCTCGTCCTTGCTGGTCAACTTCTCGAATGGCCTGACGGAGATGCACTTCCACTTCTTCGTCATGGTGAGTCTCATCGCCCTCTACCAGGACTGGCTGCCCTTTCTCCTCGCCATCGCGTTCGTCTTTTTCGAGCACGCGCTCGTAGGCGTTATCAACCCCCACATGGTCTATAGCCACTCGGCTGCCTGGGCGGAACCCTGGATGTGGGCGGGTATCCATGCCATCTTCATAACCGGGTTGAGCATAGTGTCCATAGTCAACTGGCACATCAACGAGACCGAACGCCAGAGCACCCAGTCTATCCTCGATGCAGCGGGAGAAGGTATCTATGGACTGGATACCTCCAATCGGATTACGTTCGCGAACCCTTCGGCCTTACGCATGTTGGGTTACCTAGAGAAGGATGTAGTCGGCATGCCTTACTCGGCGCTGCTGGCTGCGGGCCATGACTTTGACCTCGACACCGAAGTCAGTGACGCTTCGGATGCTGACGGTGAGATGGCCCCAGGTAAGCACAAGGGTGGTACGCCCTCTACGTACTTCCGCCGCAAGGACGGCACAACGTTCCCGGTCGAATACCTCAGCGCACCCACCCGGAAGCGCAACCTGCCGGTGGGTAGCGTGGTTACTTTCCGAGATATTACCGAGCGGCTCCTGACCGAGCAGGCCCTGAAAAACTCGGAGCGATATTACCGAAGCCTGTTTGAGAACGCCCATGATGCCATCCTGATCTTCGATCCCGATGGAGAGATAGTGCTAGACGCCAACGTCCAGGCCTGCGAAATGTACGGGTTCGCGCGGGAAGAATTGGTGGGCCAGTCGCTGGAGCAGATAGCCGAGGACGTGGAGGCCGGGAAGCAGCGAGTACGCCAAGTGCTGGAGCAGGGCTTCGACTACCGCTTTGTGACGCGCCAACGCCGCAAAGATGGCTCCACTATGCACGTTGATATCAGCGCCTCGGTGGTGGACTACATGGGCCGACGGGCTATCTTGAGCATCAACCGCGATTTCACCGAGCGGGTGGAAAATGAAGCAAGTATCAAGCGCGAGGCGGAGCGGGTGATAGCTCTTTCTCGCGTAGCTTCGCGGCTGAACGCACAACTAGACCTGGATGCCCTGCTGCAAGCCCTGTGTGAGGAGCTTGCAAGCGCGCTCGGCATGGAAGGGGCTAGCGTGGCTCTGCTGGACGAGAAGCGACAGGCGTTGGTAGTGCAGTGCGAGATCGGGCTACCGGAGGAACGCAACGGCAAGAACATGGAGATTCCCATGTCTGTGTACGACCACTTCGCCAGCCGGTCTGGGCCGTCCATGTTGGTCGAAGATGTGCGGAGTTTCGCAGGCGTGCCCGAATTCGAGCCTTCCATCAGCCTGGGGATACGCACCTGCGCGTCGGCCAGCATGCTCCGCGACGGCCAGTTGGTGGGCATTCTAAGCGCATTCAGCGTGGGCGAGCCACGGAAACTGACCCAGGATGCTCTATTCCTCATGCAAGGTATCGCGGACCAGGCGACCCAGGCTATTGTCAATGCTCGCCTGTTCACCGAAGGGCAACGCCGCCTCGACTTCGTGCAGGCGCTGCACTCGATTGATGTAGCGATCAGTTCCAGTCACGACTCCCGTGTTACATTCCAAATCATCCTCGACAAAGTGCTGGGCCAGCTGAAGGTAGACGCTGCGGACCTGTTGCTGCTCAACCCCAGCACGCTGATGCTTGAGTACGCTGCCGGTTGTGGATACCGCACTGACACTGTAAAGCAAACAAGGGTGCGGGTCGGTGACCCAGTAGCGGGGCAGGCCGCACTTACTCGCCGTAACATGTACGTGCCCGACCTGCGGGAAGCCGCCGATTCCGCGTGCGCGCCCCTGGTGAAGACGGAAGGTTTCGTCAGCCTCATGTGTGTGCCTCTGATTGCAAAGGGCCATGTGCTGGGAGTGCTGAGGGTGTTTCAGCGGTCCATGCTGGAGCCTGACAAGGAGTGGGTCAACTACCTGGAGGGGCTGGCGGGGCAGGCGGCTATCGCCATCGACAACGCCACTCTGTTCGATGACCTGCAACGCTCTAACATCGAGCTTGGCCTGGCTTACGACCGGACGCTTGAGGGTTGGTCCGGGGCGCTCGACCTGCGCGACAAGGAGACCGAGGGCCACACCCAGCGCGTCACCGAGATGGCGGTGCGCCTGGCTCGCTCGCTGAACGTACGCGAGGGTGCCCTGGTGCATCTGCGGCGTGGGGCGCTACTGCATGACATCGGCAAGATGGGCATTCCCGACTCTATTCTGCTCAAGCCCGGACCACTCAGCGACGAGGAGTGGGCGGTTATGAAATGCCACCCGGTTTACGCTCACGAATTGCTAGCTCCCATCGACTTCCTGCGCCCCGCACTGGACATACCGTACTGCCACCACGAGAAGTGGGACGGCACCGGCTACCCGCGTGGCCTCAGGGGAGAGCAAATCCCCTTCGCGGCCCGCATCTTCGCGGTCGTGGACGTGTGGGACGCTCTCTCATCAGACCGTCCATACCGGCCAGCCTGGCCCCAGGAGAAGGTGCGCGAACATATCGCCTCCCTATCCGGCACCCACTTCGACCCGGTTGTGGTCGAGGCATTCCTGGAGATGGTCGAACAGGACGATAGACGATTGGCTACCTCGGCGTAGGCAGCATCGGTCCTGGAAAGTCTCCTCACGCCCCATGTCGGCCTACAGCACCTGAGGTACCCCTTGTCATTTCGAGCGCAGTTAGAAATCTCGTCCTGCACTGCGATTCCGCCCCTTTCTCCCCGCCATTGCCTCTCCATTGCCTCTATAGTGCAATACGAAAGGTGGTATCATGTGCTGAGGGACGAGATGTCTCACAGAGTTTACCCTGAGCGCAGCCGCATGTTCGCAATAACAGGGGAGGGGCCTGGCCCTGGCATTCGACCGTGTGGTATATGTGAGAACTACCACGATCTATATTCCGACTACAGGTCTCAACCACTCGATTCCGTCAGCCAATGCGCCCGCATCATCCACCCTTAAAGTCACATGACCTATCTTGCGGCCCGGCCTGGGTTCTTTACCGTATAGGTGCAGGTGGGTATTGGGTAGCCGTAGCGCTTTCTCAATGTCCGGCAGGTCGCCTATAATGTTGAGCATAGCACTGTGGCCGCGTATGGCTGTCGAACCAAGCGGCAGACCCAGCACCGCGCGCAGGTGGTTCTCGAACTGGCTCGTCTCGGCACCCTCTATCGTCCAGTGACCGGAGTTATGCACGCGCGGGGCCATCTCGTTTGCCAGCAGCTTGCTCCCCACCGCGAACAACTCTATCGCCAATACTCCAACATAGTCCAGCGCCTCCATAACTCGCCTGGCGTACCCTTCCGCTGTGGCCTGCATCTCGCCGCTGATGTTCGGGGCGGGGGCTATGCTCAGCCGTAGGATGCCCTCCCTGTGGTGGTTCTCCACCAGCGGGTAGAAAGCCGTCTTGCCATCTTTTGCTCGTACCGACAGGATTGAAAGTTCCCGGTCGAACCGCACAAACCCCTCCAGGATGAGTGGCTTGCCTCCTAACGCGGCCCATGCAGCCTCGGCGTCCGTTACGCTTCCGATTACCACCTGCCCCTTGCCGTCGTAGCCGAAGCGTCGCGTCTTGAGCACGGCTGGGGTGCCCAGCGTTCGCAGCGCCTTGCTCAACTCCTCGCGTCTGCCCACCGGCAGGAAGGGCGGGGTGGGAATGCCGTGCTCTCGGAAGAAGCTCTTTTCGGTTAGCCGGTCCTGGGCCACTTCCAGCGCGCCGGGCGGTGGATATACCGTCACATGGCTTGATAATAGCTGGGCCGTCTCCACCGGAACGTTCTCAAATTCGTAGGTGACAATATCCAGCCCCTGTGCGAACCGTTCCAGCACGGCAGGGTCGTCATAGCTGCCCACGATGTGCTCGGCCAATTGCCCCACGCAAGCATCAGGCGAGGGGTCGAGGAAGCGGAACCGCAACCCCAACGGGTACCCGGCCAGCGCCAGCATCCTGCCTAGTTGGCCGCCGCCAAGCACCCCTACGGATTTGGAATTTCGAAATTCGAATTGCGGATTTGTTGGGGGCATTTAGCTTGGGTCGGGGTTGTCGAGGACGGATTGGGTCTGCTCGGTGCGGAAGCGGTGGAGGGCTTCGCGTATGGCGGGGTATTTGTTGGCTAGGATGGAGGCGGCGAGGAGGGCGGCGTTGACGGCACCCGCCCGGCCTATTGCTAATGTGCCGACGGGCACCCCGGCTGGCATCTGCGCTATCGACAGGAGCGAATCGATACCCTTGAGCGCCTTCGACTCGACGGGCACGCCGAGCACGGGCAGGGTGGTCTTGGCGGCGGTCATGCCCGGCAAGTGAGCGGCCCCGCCCGCCCCGGCGATTATCACCTCAAGCCCGCGCGCCTCGGCGCTACCTGCGTACTCGAACATAAGGTCGGGGGTCCGGTGGGCCGACACTACGCGCACCTCGTATGCCACGCTCAGGCGGTCCAGCGTGCTTGCCGCGTGCTGCATCGTATCCCAGTCCGACTTCGAGCCCATGATGATGCCCACCAGCGGTCTGTCCTCCCCTTCAGCCGGTATGTTGCTCACTTCGCCGCTCCCTCCATATTCGTACCCCTTACTCCTCGTCCGCTTCCTTCACCGTTACTCCCAGGAGCCTCATAAACGTCGCGGTTTGTACCGTATCCACCGTCGCTCCCTGTAGCTCCTCCAGGCCGATTCGCATCTCGTCCACGAGGGAGCCGCGCAGGTCCACGCCGGAGAGTTTGGCTTCCTTCATGTCGCACCCGGTCAGGTCGCAGCCCGCGAAAACGACCCCCGACAGGTCGGCACCGTGGAAGTCGGCCTCGGTGAGGTCGCACTTCTCGAAGCGCACCCACTTCAAGTTGGCGCCTCGGAACAGCGCGAACTTACCCTTGCACTCCTTGAACAGCACGTCCTGGAACCGGCCCTCGCCCGCCAGGAAGCCGAGCATGCGGCACCCCAGCAGTTCCACCCGCGTAAACTCGCATTCCCGCCAGTTCGCGTTAGCTATGTCGCAAGCGTCCAGCCGCGCGTCCACCAGAGTGAGGCCCCTGAAGTGCGTGTCGTTCAGGGTTACCTTTGTGAAAGTGCTCGCCTCGAAGCGTGCGTAGCCTGCCTCTTGCCAGCTCAGGTCCACCTGCGGCACCGCCAGGTATTCGTACCGCTCGTGGCTCTGCACGGTGTCACCCGGTATGCCCACGCTATCAGGGTCGTCGGGTATATCGGGCGGCTTGGGCTGCCTGGGTAGCTTCTTCTGTTTGCCTGTCATCGGGATTTCTGCTCCGGTGTGGGCATGTTAGGACACATCATACGGCATATTGTATCAGCCGGAGCTATTTTGCGCAGGCTGTAGCCGCATGGACGGGCGCACGGCTTGTCTGTATAATCCCGCTATGCCGCCGAGGAGGAACGTATGGAGAACGTCAGACTGGACCACTTCATCACCGCCGTTACCGTCGAGAACGTGGACGACTACATGGAGGAATATAGCAGGGCAGGCTTCAATGTAGTCGAGCAGTCCGCCCGTCACGAACCGGGTATGCGCAACCGCTTCGTCTCGTTTGGGCCGGAGTACCTGGAGTTTACCTGGGTTGAAGACGAGGAAGCGTTTAGCACCGGGCAGGACAAGAGCTTCTTCCTCAACCTCGCGGAGCTACGCGCCGGTACGCGCCCGTGGGGTATCGGCCTGGCGACCGAGGACGTGCGCGCCATGCATGAAAGCTGGTCGGGGCGCGGCTACACTCTGCCCGAAGTAATAGACGGCTTGCCCGCTGATGCCGCACCCGGCACAGAGCCTGTGTGGAGCTTCCAACCCATACCACCGGACGCCGTCGGCGGCGTGCTCCTGTTCGCGCTGACGTACCATTCCCGGCACGCTGTTGCCGTCCGGCAAGTGCAGGTAGCGCCCAACACCACCTACGCCATAGAGGGCGTGACCTTCGTGTCAGACTCCCCCCAGGAGCGGGCGCAACGCTGGCGCGACCTCCTGGCACCCGATGCGGAGGTGCGGGAGGAGGAGAATTTCGCGGAAGTCCGCACCGGTTCCCATTTCGCCCGCTGGCTGACCCCGCTCCATTACCAGGAATACCTCGGCCTGAGCTACAAAGAGCCTCCCCACCGCTACGGCGAGATGGCTGTTATTCACCTGCTGGCCGAAGACCTGGACAAAGCAGAGGAACTAATCGCCACGTCCAGGCGCGACACGTCACGCCTGCCAGACGTCGCTAGCGGCCTAGACACCCTCTATGTCTACCCCGACCCAAGAGACGGCTTCACCTTCGCCATCACCCAACGCCCCGCTCAAGAGTGGCTGGCGGAGCGCACCGCCCTCACAGGTGAGAAACTGGAATTGACGAGCGAGGATCCACTAGGATAGGTTGCATTGATTGGGGTACCGCCCGCGTAAACATACGCCTGAACTGTCTGTCCCAGCAATGGATCTACAGTGAGAAACTCCTGCGTCTGCGGATCATAGTACCTAGGAGCCAGGTAGATAAGCCCACTCTCAGCATCAGTGTACTGGCCTGTGTAGACGAAGGGGTTTCACAAGCTGTAACTAGCCATCGTGAACAGCCGCCTGCCGTGGGCACCGCAGGGGTAGAGGTTAGTCTTCTTCGTTGGCGATCCTCAGCAACCTGTCAGCATAGATGTCCCTCAGGCCGAGATAATCCAGTTCTTTTCCAGTGTCGGAAAGTTGCACTCGCAAGAACGGCGCGTCTCGGTCTTCAAGAAGAAACAGTTCTTCATTCATCGCCTTTGCACTAATTTCGCCAATTTCTCTCCTGTACTGGGATAACACATCGCGCCCAGAAATCGTTCGAGGTTGACCTTGGTCCTTCCATACTTCGTAGACCGCCTTAGCAACGTTAGCCCTGAGTTTGTCTTGCATTAGTCGTCTCCCTCAAGTAACACCTAAAGCGGCTCATGGGACTTTGTACCCTGAGAGCCGCTTTGTTGCTATTGCGCCTTTGCGTGTTACGTGTTACGTGTTACTCGTTACTTCTACCGCCTCGTCGTAGCCTCTTCCAGTCCCGCCGCTTGCAGGGCGTAGGTTATGGCCTCGTCCAGGGGGAGGGCGCGGCCTTTGTCGTAGGCTTGCTGGAAGGCGCGTTCTCCCAGGCCGGTGCGAGCTAGCTGCATGGCGGGACCATAGTGCAGCCGCTCTATCGTTGGTAGGGGCGAGTTGATGGCCTCTAACAGAGCCTCGCCCACGCCTGAGAGTATGGCCGCCCGCTCACTTTGAGAGGCGTGCGCCGCCAGTCCTGCCATGCGGGCCAGTGACGTGGCGATGTGCAACTTGTCTCTCAGTTCATTGAAGAGGCCCAGGCTTTCGCTGTAGAGGACGTGCGCCTGCTGGTAGCGACCCAACCCCAGGTTGGCAAGCCCCTTGTTCATGAGCACGATAGCCGTGCCGAGCGTGCGCCCAAGCTCCCTGAATATCGCCTCGGCCTCATCCAGGTAGGCCAGTGCCTGCTCGTGGTTGCCACGGCTCGTCTCCACGAGTGCAAGGTTATTTAGGGAGGTTGGTATGGTCGAGCGATTGCCTAACTCCCGCCGTAGCGCCAGGCTTTCCCCGAAATGCTCCTGCGCCTGATCGAGTTCGCCCTGCGCCAGGAAGACGATGCCCAGGTTGTTGTGCGACTCCGAGATGTCGCGCTTATCGGCAAGCTCACGCCGTATCTGGAGCGACTCTTCGAACAGGGCGCGGGCCGCGGGGTGGTCGCCCAGGCGGTTGACCGTCTTGCCGATGTTGTGCAGCGCCTCCGAGATGCCCCGGCGGTCGCCCAGGTCGCGGAACTCCGCCAGCGCCATATCGTATAACTCTCGCGCCCTGGCGTAGTCACTCTGATGGTGCGCCGCAAGCCCCAGCGACACCAGCGAGCTTGCGATACCCCGCCTGTCGCCCATCTTGCGTTGCAGCCCCAGGCTCCGCTCGTACAGCAGGTTGGCGGTGGCATAGTCGCCCTGGTCGAACACGATCCTGCCCAGGTCGTTGGTGGACATAGCGATGCCCCACTCGTCGCCCAGCGCCGTGAAGATGCCCAGGCTCTCCTCCTGGTAGGCGCGGGCGCTCGCGTACTCGCCCTGGTCGAACAGCACGTTGCCCAGGTTGTTGAGGTTGATGGCCTGCCAGTGGGGGTTGCCTATCGTGCGGTTGGTCTCTATCGCCTCCTCGAACATCAGCCTGGCCCTGGCGTATTCTCCACGCCTGCGCAGGATGATGCCGATGTTGTTCAGCGAGGCGGCAAAGTTCAGCCTGTCGTCAAGCTCCTTGGAGATCGCCATGCTCTCTTCGTGCAACGCCTGCGCCGTGGGGTAGTCCGCCTGGTTGTACGCGAGGTTGCCCGCCCCGTTCAGCGCCCTGGCCCGCGTGGAGTTCCGGTCCTCGGCACCAGACATGGAGAGGAACTGCGACAGCCAGCGCCGCCCCTCCGTGAAGTAGCCCCTCACGTACCAGAAGCGCCACAGCATGCCCGCCATCTGCAAGCCGCACTGCGCGTCACCCCGCTCCGCGAACCACCTCATGGCCGCCCGCAGGTTGTCGTGTTCGGCCTCCAGCCTGTAGAGCCACGCCGCCTGCCCGGCACCCCTTAGCTCAGGCTCTGCGGTCTCTGCCAACTGCCGGTAGTAGCGCGCGTGGGCCGCTCTGGCTTGCGCTTCCAACTCGCTCTCCGCGAGCCGCTCCAGGGCGTACTGCCGTATCGTCTCAAGCATTGAGAACCGAGGCTCGTCGCTCTGGTTCGCATGTCGCTTGACCTGTTGGATGAGGTTCTTGTCGAGCAGCGACTCGACCTGAGTGAGCAGGTCCACTATGTCGGGGTCAGATTCGCCCTCGCCTTCCGGCCCCTGGAAGACGGCTTCTATGCCGTTCAGGTCGCAGCCACCGACGAAGACGCCCAGCCTCACGAATAACTCCTTCTCATCAGCGTCGAGCAGGTCGTAGCTCCACTGGATAGCGCCCCGTAAGGTCTGCTGCCGGGCGGGCAGGTCTCTCGCGCCACCCGTGAGCAGGGGCAGGCTGCGGTCTAGCCGGGATGCGATCTCGTGGGCGGGGAAGAGCTTGATGCGGGCGGCCGCAAGCTCCAGGGCCAGGGGCATGCCGTCCAGGCGGGCGCATATAGAGGCCACCGCCCCAGCGTTCTCGGCGCTCAACTCGAACTGGGGCTTTACCGCCTGCGCCCGCTCCACAAAAAGCTGCACGGCGGGGTAGGTCAACACCTCGCTGGCGGGGAGGCGGCTGCCGGGAGGAGGCATTTCTAACGGCTGCACCGGGAACTGGCGCTCTCCCCTCACATGTAACGCCTCGCGGCTGGTCACCAGCATCTTCAAGCCGGGGCACGCGGTCAGCAACTCCACCACCTGTGGCGCGGCCTCTATCACCTGTTCGAAGGTGTCGAGCACCAGCAGGGTCTGTTTGTCGCGCAGGTAGTTGGTGAGCAGCATGGCGAACGACTGCCCGCCTGCCTCGCGAAGGCCGAGTGCCTGGGCTATCGTGGCTACCACCAGGCCGGGGTCGCTGATAGGTGCCAGCCCGACAAAGTACACTCCGTCGCGGAAGTTGTCCTGCAACTCCGACGCGACCTCTATCGCCAGTCGAGTCTTGCCGATGCCGGGCGGACCCAGCAACGTCAGCAGGCGCACGTCCGCGTCCAATAGTCGGGTGCCGATGTTATCGACCTCATCCTCGCGGCCAATGAGGGCTGTGAGTTGCACAGGCAGACCTGAGGCTGGACGAGTGTCTGTGGCCCCACTCTTCGTTGTTGCAGTCGCGGCGGCCACGGAAGGGGCGACAAGCGAGGCGGCGGCAAATGCTGCCTGGTTCGGCTCGGCAGCGGGCGGTCCCTGGAATGTATGTGCGGCGGGTGGGGTGGCTGTAGGCAGGGCGGCGGGACGCGGTAGAGGCAGGGACGGCGGTACGAGAGTGGGCGAGGGAAGGAGCGCGGCAGCCTGTAGGGCCGCTTCTCCCCTGGCGAGCCGCACGAACTCGGCCTGCTCCTCAGGGGGCACTTCCAACCCCTCCATCAATAGCTCGGCGATCTGCCGCGAGGGGCGGCGCTCTCCCGCCTCGATCTTGCGTACCAAAGCCTTAGAGCAGCCCGCCATCTCGGCAAGCTCGTCCTGGGTATAGCCGAATAGCTTGCGGCGCTGCCTTAGATAGGCGCCAAAAGAATGCTCGTCGCTCATAGGGAAGTGCCAATTGTGGGGCTGCGGATTGGATCACTCAAGGCTGTTACCAAACGTCATGAATTACGCGCAGACTACCACCCGCACCATTGCCCCAGACATATTTTCTACATTCATATTGTACCATGTTTGCCGTGAACTCCTGTACTACTCACGTCACCTGTATCGCTCTTTTCCTATTCAAGACACCTCTCCGTCCCATGTTGCGTCGTGTCCTGGTGTGCCTGCGTTCGAGCACTGCTCACGTTGCGCCAAGTTGTGTGGAAAAGTGGCTTAAGCCTATTGACATAGTGTGAAAGTGCCTATATACTCGGTTGCAGCAAGGCACATCTCTCCTGAACTTCCTTCTACCTATGTGTCTCAGCTTGTGTAACCGTGCCTATGGTAATCGGCCTATATTGATTTGATATCAGGAGGAGAATACAATGCAGGGAAGCGTACAACGGGAACGACCAATGGGTGTGACAATTCTGGCGGTATTGGCTATTATAGCCGGGCTATTCTTTCTGCTGACTGCCTTTCTCTCGTTTGCGGGTGGGGCACTTCTCGCGGGATCGGGAGCTACTGGAGGGGGATTGGCTGGCGGGTTAGTAGGGATTATCGGCGTGGTACTCCTGGTGCTGGCAATCCTCTACCTGGCATTCGGCTTCGGTGCCTGGACGCTCAAGCCCTGGGCGTGGATGTTGGGCGTGATCAGCCAGGTGCTCTCGCTGATCCTCAGTGTCGTGACTATCGTCACCACTGGTGATTTCACCGGCCAGATCATACCTATCCTCATCTCCGCAGCCATCCTGTTCTACTTGTTCCAGCCGACAGTGAAGGCCGCATTCGGCAGGGCGTAAACCCTCGCCACATAAAGAGACACACAAGCCAAAAGGAGCCACTTGTAATTAGGTGGCTCCTTTTGGCTTGCCTTCTAAATAATCCGGCATTTAGCAGCATATCAAGAGAGGGAAGGTCGTACTCAGACCTTCCCTCTCTTGATATGCTGCTACAGGCTGCTCTGCCAGGTGACCCAGTTGGTGCCGGTGTTCAGGGCACCCGCACACGCTCCAGGTGTTCGTGAAACCGGGCCAGGATCGTTACATCAATGCCCGTGCGTCCTATGAGAGTGATCACCGTACCCTGCTCCTCCCAGGTGATCGACTTGGCGTTACCATTCCACTTCAGATAGCCCACGAAGCCTGGGAGCACGATGCGCTCTCCCAGCGTGGACGTGTCCGGTAGCGGCCCCGGTTCCTGGATAAGGGTCACAGTGTCTTCTTCATCGGGCTGCCACCGCAGTCGCTGAACGACCCTGTTGGGGTTATTGCTGTCCTGCACCGGCCCCTCTACGACCTCGAAGCTATCGGGCAGCGTGACGAACATGAAGAGTGGGAAGCTGACGCTTGCGGCCACCTGCTGCCATTGCTGGCGGACTAACCGGCCGGTCGGGCCGGTCTCGTCCTGGTTGTCTATCACCTCGGCGCCTGCGGGCGGGCTAAAACTGAACAGGTCGGGACTCAGGTCGGGATTTACCGTGAGGCTCTGATACGTCCACGTGCGGTAGTGGCCGTAGTCGTCGTCTTCCTCCTCGTACTTGAGAATCAGGTACGTCTCCTGGTCCACCCATAGCTTCTTGCGGTTGGGGGTGCCGGGCATCCCGATAGAGCCTTCCTCTCTGGGAGTAAGCTGTAGGACGTGTGTGGCGCGGCCGGCTATCTGTTCGCTGTCGTGCATTTGCACGTCGTAGCCTGCAGCGGTATTCGTAAGTAGGTCCTGCAACTCGACTCCACCGACCGTCGTGTAATCTATCCAGGTAGACGTCCAGCTATACAGCGTTACCCGCTGCGCGTCGGGATCGTACAGCCAGCCGGTCTCGCCGTCCTTGATTGAGATCATGAGCTTGCCGGACTTTGCGCGCGTCTCTGTGCGTTGCTTGTCCGGGGCCTGGTACCAGATGTGGTTCTCCGTCTTCGCGACATCGGCGTTCTCCGTGCCCGGCCCGGTGAATTCCTGGGTGTACACTCCCTCTAAGCTTCGAATGCCAAAGACATTGGGGTCCTGCGACGCCTCGTGCAGCCGCGCCAGCACCTCAGCCGCGCTTACCTGCTTTGCCCCGGGGAACGAACCCCAGGCCAGCCCGGCCAGCACAACCACGGCCAGGGCTACACCCGCGTATATCGCCGGGGCGCGGAAAGGCAGCCGCCTGGAACCAACGTCGGCACGACGGCTGCCCTTTTGTGTAAGCAACCTGTCCCGGACGGCGGGCCACACGTCAACATCACCACCCCGGTTATTCTCCGCATCTTCCTTGAGCGCATTTCTAACAAATTCCTCGTTCACTAGATCGTCCCCCTTAGGACCTTATGACTTAACCCGGTAGATCACCGGCCTCCAGCTACCGGTACCTTGGGTGTTTCATGCCGCTAATTTGCCTTCATAGGAAGCAGGTTCCGTAATCTCTCCCGCGCATCGTGCAACCGACGCCGGACCGTACCCGCCGGGATGTCGAGACGTTCCGCGACCTCCGCATCGCTCAGGTCCAGGTAATACTTCATCACAATCGCCGCACGTTGCGTGGGCGGTAACTGGTTCAACGCCATCATGACTTGCTCTCGCGTCTCTACCGCCGCGAACAACTCTTCAACACCAGGGTCCAGGCTTGGCAGCTCGAACTCTGCTTCCCCCTCGTGCTCAAGAGAGGTATTGCGCTTACCGGCATGCACGGCAGTGAGCGCGCTGTTGATGACGATGCGCAGGAACCAGGGACGAAAGGGCCTCGCGCTGTCGAACTGGTGGATGCGCTCGTACACCCGCACGAAGGCAGCCTGCACGATATCCTCGGCTAGCTCGTGGTTCCGCGTGATGAGGTAGGCCGTGTCGAGACCGGACACCTGGTAGCGGCGCACCAGCACCTCCAGGGCGTCAACATCACCTTGCTTCAGCCTGGCTATGGCCTCGTCCTCGTTCAAGCTCTGCATGCCGCGACTCCGGGGAAGCTTCCTGTGTGCCGCTTCGCTGATCGATCAAATTAGTCACTGTGACTGTGCCTGGCAAGGTTAATACTGACAGGCCTGTGTGATTGTTCGCATTGCGGTGGGATTTGCCCTCCGAGCACGCCCGATAACTTCTTATTGGGGAATATCCGGCAACAAGAAAGAGCTTGCTACACGTTGATGTAGCAAGCTCTTTCTTGTTGCCAGTACTGGACTCGAGGGATCTTGTTGGTAAATTGCACGAATTTGAGAACGGAGAGGAAAGCGAAGGATTCCTCTGAATAGGCGTAAAGAAGGCTCATTTGTTCTGGTCAGGCACTATATCGTTCTCAAGAACGAATTAACCACGCAAGTGCAAACCAAAGACGGTTGGTGCTTCTTGTTTACACCAGACTCCTCGGAGGCATTGTGGTCGTCGGGAGCAAGCAATGTCAAGAGTTACATAGCCTAGGTTGGTACGAAGTCGCGCAGGTAGAACAGTATAGTAACCATAAGCATTTCAATGTATCTGCGAACGTCCTGCTCTCTTACGGATCAGACATGTCAGGTCCAGCGGCGCATATACATTCCACTCAGGTGATGCTGAACATCCAACAGGTCTCCATTGCCCTTCCCACTTACCTACAGCTGCTGTGAAAAAATTAGCGATTATCTATTGACTCAATGAACGAGGAAGTATAGAATAAGTTGTATCCCCGGCCATTCTACGGCGTTCCAAGCTTCGGGATGAATTTAGCATGCGAGGTGCTCCAAAGCCGGCCAGCAGCGGGTAGGCTTAGTGCGGGGGATAAAGCGTATGTTACAAGTGGTAGCCACCCATGGCCGAGATAACCCCTTTGGCAATGAACTGGCTATGGAAGATGAATTCAAGAAGGCATTCCAATTTGGGCTGAAAAGCGCCGGAGTTGCGTACTATGATCAGGTCCCTTTCAGCTTCGGCTTTTACGGAGACCTGTGGAGGCCCGACCGTCGAAAAGAATGGGAAGCCCGCAAAGGAACGAGAGCCTTCAGAGCGGCGGAGGCGGAGGCTGACCTGATCGGTATGAGCATAGCGGAAGACATACTGCGCAACGGCGGGCTTTTGGAGAAGATAGCGATTGCCCCCGGGAACAAGGATTTTTGGAGTGGCCTTACCCATCTGCTTGCGGCCCTGGATAGGTTTACGCCTGGCATCGCTGGTGCGGCATTGCTTCAGCGGTTAGCAGCCGACACAGGGGAATACCTGAGCAACGAGACCCTGCGCGGTCTCACAATAGACCATATCAGCGGGAAAGTAGAAGCCGCCAAAGGCGAAGTGTTATTGCTTGCGCACAGTATGGGCACCATAGTCTGTTACGATATGCTGATGCGTTACCCCGGACTGCCGGTACGGGCATATATAAGTTTCGGCTCACCATTGGGTATGCGCGCTATCATGTCGACAGTCGACAGTTGGAGGCAGGCGAAGCGCCCCGTTCCCGCCAAAGCTACCCCGCTGGATCAATGTCTACAACCAGGAAGACTCGGTCGCTTCTGTACGGTTGCTCGCGCCTCTATACAAATTAGAGGACGGACGCCAGGTGGAAGACCTCGATACGGGCCAGATGCGGTCCCCTACGATTACGGACCTGATGAAGGGGCACAATCCGTCGGATTACCTTAGCTCGCGCGCACTGGCTAATGCGGCTAGGTCTGTGCTTGAGGTTGGCAACGACGGGTTAGCATCTTAGGAGGTTGAACATGGCATCGAGCGCAAAGCTAGCAGAGTGGACTTTCATGGTGTACTTGGCCGGTGATAACAACCTGGCCGAGGCGGGTGAAACGGACCTGGAGGAGATGAGAGCCGTTGGCTCCACCTCGCAGGTGAACGTGGTAGCCCAGTTTGATAACGCGCGTTCCCAGGGGACGAAAAGGTTCCACATACAGAAGGGCGGGGCCAACGAAACGGTTGAGGATCTGGGACCCACCGACTCGGGCAGCCCTGAGGTCCTTCTTGGTTTTGTGGAGTGGGCTGTGAAGGCATACCCGGCGGAGCGTTACGCGCTCGTGTTGTGGAACCACGGGGGTGGCTGGGTGCCCAGCGAGATAGATGCGATAGCAAAGGAGCAGGGCACTCCGAACTACAACGTCAAGGAAGCTACCCAGCGGGCGGCGACCCCATTAGCCAGGGCCTTCTTTCGCACCACGCTCCAACGCATCTTCAGCGTGCCCTCGCCCGCCGAACGCGCCATCTGTTCAGACGATGGCACCGGGCACTCCCTGGACACGGTTGAGCTGGGAGAGGTGCTGGCGCAGGTACAGGCAAGAATCGGCAAGCCCCTGGACCTCCTGGGGATGGACGCCTGCCTGATGAGCAATGTCGAAGTCGCATACCAGGCGCGTCCTTACGTGCGCTACATAGTGGCCTCGGAGGAAGTCGAGCCGAACGAGGGCTGGCCGTACGAGCAGGTGCTTCAGAGGCTTGTAGACAACGTCCAACTACCCACCGAGGAACTGGCCGCGCATATAGTCGAGGCCTACATACAGTCTTACAAGGACAGCGGGTACGACGGTGATGTAACTCAGACGGCGCTCGATCCTTCTCAGGTGGACCGCCTGGCAACATCCCTGGATGTGCTGGCCGAAGCTCTGATCAAGAAGATGCCTGCCGCTGCGGACGACATGTGGGCTGCCCTTCGCAAGTCCACGTATTTCTACGACAGGACTCTCTGGGATATATCCTGCTTCTGTGAGGAGTTGGCTAGCCTCAAGGACGCGGACATAAAGAAGGCCGCCAAAGCGGTGCAAGAGGTATTGAAACGCGGCGCGGGGAATTTCGTTATTGCCGAGTCTCATCGAGGCCCAAGGGTAAGCCGGTGTAAGGGCGTATCTATCTATATACCCACACTCACGGATATCTCTCCATTTTATCAAGAGCTTGAGTACGCCAGGGACCACAAATGGCTGAAATTACTCAAGGCCTATGAAGGAGCCTAAGAGGATACATGGTTACGGGGTACCGCAGCTTTGTGCTGGAAGCATTTGATTACATGCGCGATGGCGGCGAACGGTTTAGCGTGCGCGTGGAGCGTTCGCTAGTTGGAACCCGAACGCCGCCGGAAGCAGTGCAAATACCGTCTAGTCTGCGAGGAGACGTGCGGAAACTGGCGGCGGGTACGCTGGACCAGTCTCAAATAATAGCTCTTGGGGAACAACTGGGCAGCTTGCTCTTTCCTGCGACGGCGCGCGATCACCTGGCTAGAAGCAGGGAGCGCCTGCGGTCGGGCCAGGGCTTACGCGTGGAGTTAAGGTTCGACAGCGAGCAACTCGCGGCACTGCCCTGGGAGTATGCGTACGTGCCACGCCCCGACACTCCCGCTAACCAGAAACCGGTGGACGGCTTCCTGGCACTTGATAACCAAACGTCAATCGTCAGAAGTATCGTTGGCGCGGGTCCACCAGACTTCGAGCCTATCGGGCAACGTAACGTTAAGCTTGTGTGCCTATTTTCCGATCCTGCGACCGCCGAGTACCCAAGCCTCCAGTTAGACGTAGAGCAGCAGAAGATAGCCGAGGCTCTAAACTCGGTAGGAAGGGTAGACAAAGTATTTCGTGCTGATGCGACGGCGCAGACGCTACTGGATGTTCTGAGTGAAGGGACCGATATATTTCACTTCTCAGGGCACGGTGGGTTCGAAGCTACCGAATTAGGCGACGTACGCGGCACAAGGGTAGGGCAAGGCGTGCTCGTACTACTGGACGATGCGGGTGCTCCACGCAAGATAGCCGCCGAGAAATTCGTGCAGGGTTTTCGCAATAGAGGAGTGCGTCTCGCCTTTTTTGGGGCGTGTGAAGCGGGCCAAGTGGATGGCACCAATCCGTGGAGTGGAATTGCCGCTGCCCTGTTGCGCGCGGGAGTGCCTGCGGTAGTGGCGATGCAATACAAGGTCGCTGACGCCAACGTTATCCGCTTTAGCAGGAATTTTTACCGTGTACTTGCGGAGGACGGGGATATAGAGAGCGCCGTCATGCAGGGGCGGAATGCTATCTTCTGGGAGGGTGGTATTACCGACAGGGATTGGGGAGCGCCCGTCTTGTACATGGGTGGGGACCTGGAACAGATTGGCCTCGCCAGGCTCTTCCCCAGGGATGGAAGCATTGCAGCCGCAGGACAGCCCATTCCTCAGTCTGACCGCGAAACAGAAGTGCCAGGAGCAACAGGAGCGGCAGGTGCAGCAGGAGCGGCAGGTGCTGCAGGAGCGGCAGGTGCAGCAGGAGCGGCAGGTGCAGCAGAAGTGCCAGGATTGACACCGCCCCGTGAGTCTCGTACCCCTAGGGCGGGTCAAGAGGTGAACATCACCCAACTACGCAATGGCATTGTGAGTGTCTATTCTAAAGCAGAACTTGAAATCCTTTGCGCCGATATACAACAGGCAATAGAGGAGGCGGGTGAGCAACGCCAGATCAGGGTAAGCCTTGATATGGTAGGGGGTAGCACGATGCCGGGTATTGTACAGAACCTGATTGAGTACCTGAAGGGTTACGAGTACTTGCACTACTTGGTGGCTGCCGTAAAAGCGGACCGCCCTAACCTCTTCTTCTGAAGCCTGCGGGACTCTAATGGCAGACCTCAAACTTGTCAATGGTGTGCTCACCGTACAAACGGTGCGGGACTATGTGCGACTACCAGGCTACCTGAACGTGCCGCAAGCGGAGGCGGCGGGCCTAGTACACGAGTACACTTGTGAACGCGAGTTTTGGTCCGCTGTACTCAGCAAAAGAGCGGAGCTGAAATAGAACCGTAAAATGGCGGGTGGGAGCGTGCAAGATGGGAGCACAGGATGCTAATAGAGGTGCCGGTGAATATCAATTACCTCCTATGGTCGCTAACCTGTTGGGGTTGGCCTTGAAAACAGCCCTTGAAGGACGGTACGACGTAACGGAGACATTCCTGTTGCAGGCTCTTTCACTAGCCAAGCAGGTCACTGACGGCCGCGCCACGGCTGTTGTGTTGAACCAACTCGCGGTGAACTCGGAGGATCTCGGTTGGACCGATCAAGCCAAGGACTATCTGCGGCAGAGTTCGGAGATCATAGGGCGGCTGGCAAACCAGAGGCCAGCCAGCCAGGATCTCCCCTTCTTTATGTCCGGCTATTACGATCAGATGGGCGTGAGCGCTATGCAAGATCGCAATTATGAGGTGGCCCGGCGGAGTTTCGAGCAGAGTTTAGCAATTACCAGTGCTTCGGGTGATAAGAGTCCCAAGAGTCAGTTAGCAATCGCGAGCTTGTTATATAACTTGGGCACCGCAGTATTGCATCAAGGAGACCTCGCAAAGGCTCGCGAATACTTCGAGCGGAATGCCGGCATATACGAGAGCCTGGGGCTGCAGGCCGGTGCCGGGTACACAATGGCCCAAATCGGGGTTATCGCCCGCAAGCAAGGTGGCCCGGACGAAGCACGCAATTTCCTGGAGGAGGCCCTGGAGAAATTGCGGACGGAAACTTCCCCCGTGGCAGAAGACACTAAGGCAACTGTTAGAAGGATGCTTTCAGAACTGGGCTAAAGCTTTCGCTTACATCAAAGGGTGCCACGCTATGCAGAACTTAAGCGGGACTGATCGCACGACCCTCCTGGAATATTTCACGTCTCACTATGACATGGAGCAGGTAGAGACGTTAGTCTATGAGCTGAACATTAACTCGGAACTCCTGAAAAAGCCAAACCTGACGGTCTTTTGCAGGGAGTTGCTACAGTATTGCGAGCGGAATGACAAGGTCGGCTGCTTGCTGCTCGGTGCTATCAAAGAGAAGCCTGACCCCGCGGTGGAAGCTATTTGCCAGCGTGCGCCGACTTGCACTCCTGAGGTAAAGCTTGCGGTAATCATACGTGACGCGGGCATGAAAGACCTGAGAAGGGCGTTGCTGGCCTTTCTTGAAGCCCAGGGGCTGAAGCCTGGCGAGGTGTCGGTGATTGGAGCTGCTGCGGGGAGCCTCCGAATCCTGATCGCGGTACCTGAGGACGTTGCCCAACGCATCCTTGCGAACCCGGTAAGGGAACTGGCGCAAGGCAGGTATCACGTCGAGTCGATCCGTCGCTACAGCCGATTAAGCCCGGAAGAGCAACTCCGATGGCGTGCTGAAGCCCGTACCGGCCCAGCGGTTACCATCAAGAAACTTGCAAATGGGCAAACAGCCGTCACAGTGCTGGGCGGGGGCAGTACCATGAGTGGATTGCTCACAGGCATATTGCTGTTTTTGCTGGTGCTGTTGGCAGGTGCGGGAGCCACATACGTGTTAGCTCCCAGGCTTGAATTGCAAAACAAGTGCGGATATGCCATTCCCTTGCCAAGCGAATTGCCTATTATCGGCAGTAGCATAGGTGAAGGTGCAAGTTCATACCTAATTTGGCCGGGTGATTACACAGTGAGTGAGAAATTGACCTACAACGGCTTGCATAATATTCGCGTTATGGGACCGGTCGGATTGGATACAGGCGAAACTAGCGTTCAGGAACCATTCACTGTATCGAAAGACGGCGTGCCCATAGCCTTCAATCAGCCTATCAACGTTGGAGTCGGCTCGGACATCGCGCTTGTGTTCTGTACCAGTGGGGCGGACGACAGGTAGATCGGATATGGTAGTTCGTGCCGGGCGAGCGAGGTACGGGCAAGTTCCGGCCTGGCCGGCAACTCGCCGCAACTTCGAGCTTGCGGGCTACGGTACTGAAAGGTACCCCGCACCGAGTCAGAGATAGTTCTGAGACCTTTCTGCACCTTGGGCCTTGCATCCATGCGTATTCCTCAACTTTCCAGACGTACGTAGATGAAGGAGGGTGGCACATGGAGACAGATACGATTGTGAACGCCGACGCAATCGACAGGCGGTCGCTTAGAGAGGCCATCGTAAAGGCGTACAGCAGCGATTCGCAGTTGGAAGTACTTTTCGCCGACGTCGAGCAAGCCATTCGGACGGCCGGGGAGCCGCGTCAGATTGAGGTGAATACCGGGGTCGTCGGTGGGGACACGCGCCCGCTGAAGGTCAAGAAGCTGATTGAATACCTGGAGGGTTATGGCTACCTGCGCTACCTGGTGCAGGTGGTACATGCCGATAGACCCAAACTCGACATCGCGAGTCTAGCCGAGTCCCGCCAGCGGGGCGCGGCTGGAGCGACTCTTAACGCCCAGCCGCCGAAGTTCAACAATCTGCCCGCTCAGACAAGCACGTTTATCGGTCGAAGGGAGGAGATGGCTAAGCTAGAGGCCCTTCTCATGCAGAAGAACCCCCGGCTGGTTACGCTGATAGGTCCCCCCGGCGTGGGAAAGACTCGGCTGGCAATAGAGGTCGCTACCAAACTCGTGGATGATTTTGAGGACGGGGTGTGTTTTGTTGACCTATCCCGCTCGCCAGACAGGCAAACGATCATGCCCAGAATAGCTAGCAGGCTTGGAATTTCTGAAGGAACTAAGCAGAACTCAGTTGTTGAAGTCATCGAACAGGGGCTGATGTCTCAGGGACCGCTGTCGGAAGTCCTTGAACAGGGGCTATTTGATGTAGTCATAAAATCCCTCCGGCAGAGGCAACTCTTGCTAATTTTGGACAGTTTCGAGCAGATGATTGAATCTGCTCCCGAAGTTATGCGGTTGTTAGCAGAGGTTCGGGAGTTGAAAATACTTGTGACGAGTACCAAGGCGCTAAAGGACTTGCCGGGGAACCAGGACGTTGTGCAAGGCGAGAGGCTGTTTTCCGTGCGCCCGTTGGACCACGCGGTGGGAAAATATCAGCGGTCAGTGGAGCAACTCAAGAGCTATGACGCAGTACAGCTATTCATCGATAGGGCGTTACTAGTCGTCGAGCCTGAGCAGCTACCCCTTGATGATGAGCAAACGTGGATCGATGTAGGTCGCATTTGCGAGCAGTTAGACCGTCTGCCATGGACGATACAAATAGTTGCGCCGCTTACCAGAGATTTCCCCGTGTCCGCCATACTGAAGCAACTGAATGACTTATCTTCAAGAGGAGGCAGTAGAACCTCTCGCATACTGCCACAAGAGGCTATGGGCAAGGCGCTGGAGTTGGTCTACGAGCCTCTCAGTGCTAACGAGCAGCGCTTGTTTCGTCGCCTGTCCGTCTTTGTAGGTGAGTGCACGCCGGACTCCGCCAAGGCCGTGTGCAATCCACTCAACGACTGGGAATTAGACATAACGAGGGGCCTGTTCCTACTCAAAGGGAACAGCCTGTTGGACCAGGTGCGCCACGACGAGGAGGGCGGACGTTTCAAGATGCTGTCCACCACCCGCCACTATGCGCGCAAGCAATTAGAGGAAAAGGCAGAAGAGGGGGAAGCCAGCGAAGTGCAGCGCCGATACGCGGATTACTTTCTCAAGCTGGCTGAGAGTGCCGCGCCCGAATTGGACAAGCTTCGACAGCAACACTGGCTACACATTCTGGATGACGAGTACGAGAACATCATTGCGGTGCTCGCATGGGCCGGCACAGACGACGGAGACGTGCAGTTAGGCTTGCGTCTGGGGCGGGCAATGTGGCGTTACTGGGAGGTGCGGGGCTATCTCACGGAAGGGCGCAAGCACCTCGAACTGATACTTGCTCGCACGCCGGAAAGCGAATGCACAGCCATACGTGCGAGCGCTCTCAACGCCGTGGGCAGGCTCGCCCTGGCGCAAGGGGACCACAGCACAGCCCTGAAGGCGTTCGACAAGGCATACAACCTGGCGAAAGAACTAAACGACCTGGAAATCATGGCGCACTCGCGCCACGGCCAGGCAACGGAAGCTCTGCGCAGAGGCAATATGGGAGAAGCCAAACAATGTGCGCGCCAGAGTTTGCAATATTACCTGTCGGTAGGGAACAAGCAAGGTGTAGCGTGGGCGCTCAGCGAACTGGGTACCGCTGAGTTGGGTATGGGTAACACCAGTAGCGCTAAGAAGCACTTCGAGCAAAGCAGAGATTTACGGACTTCGCTGGGCGACAGGCAAGGCGAAGCGGGGTCTTTGCAAAAGCTCGGGGCGCTTGCCGTGTACAGCGCTGACTTTGGGCGCGCGAAGCGACTATTCGAGGAAGGCCTCAATATTTTTCAGCAGATAGAAAACAAGGGTGGGATTGCGTGGTTGCTGGAAAGCCTGGGCGAAGTACTCACTCTCATGGGTCAGTACAATGAGGCTCGCAAGCATTTAGACGAGAGCCTGAGAATACGCATGGAACTGGGGGACAAACAAGGCGTTGTGATGTCGGGTTTGGACCTGGGCCGGGTGTTGTTACGACAAGGGAACTATAAGGAAGCCGAGAAGATATACAACGAGGCCCGCCGAATAGCTAAGGAGATAGGTTACAAAGTTGGAGAAGGCTGGGCTACAGGTCATCTGGGGGACATAAAGCTGTACCAGGATGCGTCCCCCGACTACACAAACGTCGTGAGCCTGCTATTAGAGAGCATCGAGGTGTTCGAGTCTGTAGAACGCCCCTACAGGAAGGGCAGGCGCTGGGCGTTGAATGCGCTGGGCAAAGCAGCATTGTTGAAAGGCGATATAGCGGGTGCCCGCAACAGGTTTCAGCAGAGTCGAGACTTGGAAGCATCTTATGAAAAGGAGGGTACTGCCGGGAGCCTTGAAGGGCTTGCATGCGTGGCGCTACAAGAGGGCGACCCAGCCGCCGCGCAATCGCTGCTCGGACAGAGCCTCCGACTGCGCAAAAAACTGGGCGATGTATATGGTATCATCGAAGGTTTGGAGTATTCGGCTCTAGCACATGCGCCCTCGGCACCTCAGATCGCCACGCAGCAATTCGGAGCCACAACGGCAGCTAGAGAAGCGCTGGCCTTACCTATACCACCTGTACTGAAGCTAAAATACGACAGTGTCGTTGCGCACTGCCGTGCAAGTTTATCTGACGCAGACTTCACCGCCGCCTGGCAGGCTGGAATCAGAATGAGCTTAGATGACGCTGTCAACCACGCACTCTCAAGTAGCATCTTGGGTTCCAAGGTAGGTGAGTAGAACTCAACTCAAAGACAGGCACAAAGTAGGATGACAATGCTACTGCGTGTCTTCCTCAAGAAGCTTGCGCTCTCACTACTGCTAGCAACACTTCCAATAATAGCCACTTCTTCACTTGCCAGTACCGAATACCTACCGGTAATATGCATGATTCCTGCAACGTAAAGGGTCGCACGAATTAACCACTCTCTAGGTGATCTTCATGCGTGAATCCGGCCAGTTAGGCGCGGGCGTTCTCCAATTCGCGCAATGTCTTTCTGCGCGAATTGGAGAACGAATTAACCAAAGTGTGGAACACAGTTTCCTGGCTATGGCACTATGGGATACCTGCACTTCCGAGTGAATCACCAAGACGCGTAGTAGTTCGCTATGACACTTGACACCCAAATCATCTCTGCTCTAAATGTCGACGGTCATAAACTTACCTTCTATTACCTCAACTAACTTTCGACTTTGCGTTGCACGTCCTGGCAGCTTCTATTTTGGCAAATACTTCGTACATAAACAGCCTATAACCGTCCGTTGATAGAGCTTCTGAAGTCTAAGCTCTCATCTCGCTTGGACCAGCCATCTACGGAATTCGCCTACCGCGCTATTGCTACACGTCAACTGTTATTCTGCCCCAACAATCCATACAAAAATAGCCTATAACCGCTGATTGTGAGCCTTGACAGACCGTGTATACTAATAAACATTATAGCGCTTCTCAACAGATTTGTAGTCAAGCCCATGACTACAAATGGTGCATAGCCATGACACCAGATAGATATTGTCTCAAGACAGGATCTATCTGATATACCTCCTACTTAGTAGGTAAGACTCCGCAGATCGTCAGCACGAACGAGGCAATGAGGCCTCACGTGTCGCCTGACTGCTTTGGATACAATCTGGCTGATGTAGGGCCTTAGATATGCCTGCTATACCGCAGGCACGCGCTACTCATCAATAGTGTAACTACGGAGCATGAGCAATGCCCTCACGACTAACCAGGCATCTACAATGGACTACCACTCCTGAACTCTCCGGGAGGGCGTACACAGAAACCCGGGCTATGGCCGCGATGCGTCCGCAGACGGCCAGGGTGCAGGGCGTGAGCACTGATGCGCTGGCCCTTCTTGCCGCACCCAACGCCCCAACGGACGCGCGGCCCTCACACGATCCTCCGCTTGCCGTTCGGGAAGAAGCGATCTACTTGCTCCATATCGCGGCAGAGGTCGAGCACGCCCTGATGGTGCAGTACCTGTATGCTGCCTATTCGCTTGGCGGCCCGCAGGTGCCTCCCGAGGACCGTGACAGGGTACGTCGATGGCGCGAGTCAATCCTGGGCATCGCCCGCGAAGAAATGGGGCACCTCGTTACAGTGCAGAATATCCTGCTGCTCCTGGGCGGACCTCTGACTCTTTCCAGGGAAGATTTCCCCGTCCCGGCTGACCTTTACCCATTCACGTTCCGGTTGGAACCGCTCACCCAGAGATCCCTTGCAAAGTATGTGATAGCGGAAATGCCGGACGAAAGTAACTTCCAGCCAGGAACACCCGAGCGTGAGGAACTTGACCGCATCAAGAAGGTCGCTCAACTCGATAACGACGATATTCCCGTAGACCGGGTAGGGATCCTCTACCAGCAGATAATCGACCTGTTGAATGCAGTAGCCTCCGAAGACTTTGATGCAGATTCCGTGCGTTTCCAGGCCCGCCCCGACGAGTGGGGGCTTGGCTACCAGAACCTGATTATCCTCAGTGCGTCCAACCTGGCCGAAGCGCAAGCGGCCCTACGATCTGTCGCGGAGCAGGGCGAGGGTGCCTCGATGGACCCCACGCCCCCAACGGCCCTGCCGGTAGACCCCTCACATTTCGGTCGGTTTCTCAATGTTTACCGGCAGTTTCCCGATGCTGCGGGTTGGGTACCCTCACATCCTGTGCCCACGAATCCTACCACTGCTAGCATGCCCCATGAGGACCCCGACATGGAGCAGGGGCGTATCACCAACGAGCAGACTCGCATGTGGGGCCAGCTCTTCAACCTGCGCTACAAGATGCTGCTGTTGTACCTGTTACACGCTTGTTCTACTAGCGGGCGCTTGACCGCTAACGAGGCGCGCACCCCACGCGGCCTGCTCGTGAGCTGGGCGTTCGGTGAAATGTACAACTTGCGGTCCATCGCTGACATATTGACCACTCTTCCTCAGCACGAAGATGGCTCGTTAGAGCACGTGGGTGGCGCGCCCTTCGAGATGCCCTATTCGCTGGCCCTACCGGACCGGGAAGCCAGCCGCTGGCGGTTTCACCGTGACAGCCTTACTACCTCGATGAGCTTGACCGCAGAAATTCTCAAGCACGCCGAACCTGCGCACCGGCCCTACCTGCACGGTCTCCAGGGCCTGGACCAGGCGGCTCAAAATATCATATTTCCCATCATCGGCGGATAGAGGAGAGTACGCTCGTGCCTATAACACGTATTCTTGAGTTGAGGATCCTCCCACCCTTCGCTATTGGGCGCTTGGGGTCTTCGCCCGACCCGATGGATAACTATGAAGTCGCCATCAGAGAAGACGACCCTGTAGGTTTCCGGCAGATCCTTCCTGCTGACACGCTGGTGGTGGACCGTGGTTCCGGTGAGATCACCGGCCTGGTCAAGCCACCCAGGGTACAATTTCGGGATGCCGCAGGCAGAATCCGCCCCGTATCTCCCTTCCTGGAAGTCTGGGCCAGGTTCGAAGCGGACGGCCCCTTGCTGCCACTGACAGCACACCACCTTGCGGACCTGGGTTTGACGCCCGCTGATTTGCAGTGGAGCGCCCACCTCGGCAATATCAAAGTCTTTCGCCGCACCGGCGATACTCATGACAAGGTCGAGGCGATGACCGGCCCCTTCAGCGACCACACGGTGCGCGAACTGCATGGGCTGTGCGACAACTTTCTACCTGACACCTTCCTGTTCCTCGGTTCCGTCCAGTACATTAAGCCTACGGAGGCTTTCCCGGAGATACGGTTACGCTTTACGCCCGCACCCGGCAAAGTATACGGACCCCCAGGACCCGACGGTGCTTCAGACAATGTGGTGCCGGTCTACGATCCCACACGGGGGCACTGGGTTGGATTTGCGGACCCGGACAACAGCCGTCTTAGCACGAACCCGGCTACTATATATGCCGGGAGGGCCGACCCCACCCCTGGTTCGGACCTCTGGTTCAGCCGAGGGTTCCTCGATGACGAGTGCGACGGTATTATCGACGTTCAACTCACCTACACGGAAAAGGCAGCGGGCACGCAGAAGACCCTTGGCGCATACGCTCGCGTGTCTGTCGGCCCTCCTACTTTCGCACCCGACAGTTTTCCTGTTCGCACCGTAGCCGACGAACTGGAGCAGGCCATGTTAGGGCCTGACGTGGACGCGCCCGTGGCGCAAGGAGAAGTCGCGGAGATCGTCCGCCGGGTGATCGATACGGTACGCCTTATGAACACGGAAGTCATGAACCGGCCGACCCAGGGAATGGGCCGCATGGACCATCTCGACGTAGCCAGGGCCGCAGAGCCGATCCAGGACCCATCCATCATCGATGCCCTCGCGATACGCTCCCGGCACGAGCGTGTGCTCCTCGCCCTGGAGAGCGGCACGCTGGCTTGGTTCGCGCGAGTGCTGCGCGACTATGACGAAGTGGGAGATCTTTCCGACGAGGGCCGCCGGAAGATGCCCTCGCTGATGCGGGGTGCCGATGCCCGCCACCTGGCACTCACTCGCCGGCAAGTCAACAAAGTGCGAGCCGCGGCACGTGCGTTACTCGC
Source organism: Chloroflexia bacterium (assembly GCA_036386675.1). GTDB lineage: Bacteria > Chloroflexota > Chloroflexia > QHBQ01 > JADMIH01 > JADMIH01. The sequence continues at coordinate 69,790 of DASVVE010000086.1, forward strand.
CGCTGAGGCAAACACAGATCACACGGAAGGGTAGAAGGTAGCTCACTATGGAAGGTGTCGATCCCAAGAACCTGTCGGCCCAGTTGGCCTATCGTGGCGTAGGCAATCCGCCCAGCTCTCACCCCGATACATGTATTTCCAATGCCTTCCCGGGGCTGGAGATGGACTTTCGCAACGCCTGGAAGCGCATCTTCGTGGGTATAGAGATACACGAAGCCAGCAACTATGTCGTGAAGGTAGACGACGATGTAGATGATGACGTGCGGGTGCTCGCGAATGGTTATTTGCTCGTCTCTGTGGATGGCGAGCCTGTTGAGGTCAGCGTGACCGGCCCCCAGGTGCCCGGTGGGCCGATAATGCCGCTGCCCGATACGGCGTTCAACGACCCCAAAATGCCCATAGAGCGGTCTAACGCGCTGGCGAACGTAATCCACCAAAAGGCAGGTAAAGAGGTGCGCTGCGTCTTTCGCCTGGCCCCTCAGCCGGGAGGTGCACTCCCGGCTAACGAGGACGACAGAATTGAAGTCATGCTGAGAGTCCGCCCGTTCTTCGCTACCGGCCTGGACGCAGATGGAAACCCTCACAAGCTAGCGGTGATAAACCGCGATATCGCGGAGCCAGGCCAGCTATCGGAGAGCCTCTGCTCTCCATGGCAGAACGATTACCGCGAGTGCGGGTGCTATTACTGGGCGGCCAGCCGGCCGGACTTTGTGAATGTGGAGTCTCGCCCCGACGGCACTAGCACCGGACATAATTGGATGCAAAGGGACCGTACTCCGACTACGCCCAAGGTCTACATCGTAGATGATAGGAAAGACCCAAGGCTCGTCACCTACGACGAACTGTTCGAGGACTGGGAAGGTAAGCTGCGGTTCGAGATAAGTGGCAGAGACGCCGAGTAGACCAGCAGGAGTAGGTGATGTTCATTCCTCTATCGGAGATTGGCCGGGCGGGCCGCCAGGGCAACCCGTCTCCCCTGACTGCTCTCACCCTGAGCGCGCAACCACGCCTACCACAGGTCCATCTCTTCGATACCGAGCTTGGCCCTCACATACTGGCTGTCGATGGCACACGCATCTACAAAGTGGGGTCAGAGGTGGCGGCCCTGCTTGCGCGTGGGCTGGAAGCCAGAGATAGCGAACAAGTGAACGCACTCCTAACGCGGCTCGGACTTGACACCGCACCTTACATCACCGATGAGCCTTTAGCGCCGCCTCCGGTGCGTGCGCTCTCGCTGGCTATAGCCCAGAAATGCAATCTTGGGTGCACCTATTGTTACGCGGATGGCGGAAGCTTCGGGACGCTGCCGAAGCAGATGTCGCTGGAGACTGCCCTGGCTGCCGTTGATCTCCTGTTCAAGGACGCGATACGGGACGAGCGTGTCAATCTGACCTTCCTGGGCGGCGAGCCTATGTCGAACCGCCCCGTGGTACGCGCGGCCACGCTGCACGCCCACCGCCGCGCGCAGGAGACAGGTGCCAACTTGAGTTTATCTATCACCACGAACGGCACGCTCCTCACACCCGAGGATGGAGACTTCTTCGAGGAGCATGGCTTCGCGGTGACGATCAGTCTTGATGGTGTTGGGAAGAGCCATGATGCGCAGAGGCCGTTCAAGAACGGCAGGGGCAGTTACGACCGGATAATAGAGAGGGTAAGACCCATCCTGGCCCAACAGCGAAAGATGCAGGTCTCGGCGCGCGTCACGGTCACACCCCGGAACCTGGACCTGCCTGCGGTCCTTGAGCACTTCATCGAACTGGGCTTCCACAGCGTGGGCTTCTCGCCCATGCTCAGCTCACCCACCGGGCAAGGCGAAATGCAGGGTGGCGATCTCGCAGTCATGCTGGACCAGATGATCGCTGCCGGGCAGGAGTTCGAGCGCAACGTAGTCGCGGGACGGCGCTACCCGTTCCTGAACATGGTGAACGCCATGCGGGAGATCCACAGGGGGACGCACCGGCCTTACCCATGCGGCGCGGGCGCAGGCTACATGGGCGTCTCTGCTGAAGGGGACTTGTCGGCTTGCCATCGTTTCGTCGAAAACGAAGCAGGCGCGATGGGCAGTTTAGCCACGGGCGTGGACCTACAACGACAGGGGCAATGGCTTGCGGCGCGACATGTCCACAGGCAGGAGCCATGCCGCAGTTGTTGGGCGCGCTATATGTGCGGCGGTGGGTGTCACCACGAAGTGATACAACGTGGGCGGCCGGCCTGCGACTATATTCGTGGGTGGCTCCATTACTGTTTACAGGCCTATATCCGCCTGGCCGAGACGCGGCCTGAATACTTCGGATACCCGGCCGCACGCGCGTAAGCAGCCCACAGCCGCCCCCATTATGGACCACTTGTTGGACATTGAAGTGTGCGTTGTTGGTGGTGGCCCGGCAGGATCGACTATAGCGCGTCGCCTCGCCCTACTAGGACACGACGTCTGCTTGCTTGAGGCAGAGGTCTTTCCTCGCTCACATGTCGGGGAAGCCCTGGCACCTGGAATCTTGCCTGTGCTGGATGCACTGGGCATGCGCGAGCCAGTGGAGGCGGCGGGTTTTCTCAGGTCCAATGGCGCAATCGTCCGGTGGGCAACCGAAGTGGACGAGATACGATCGCTGCCCGGAAACCCTGGGTTTCAAGTGGACCGGGGTCGGTTTGACCAACTGCTCATGAACGCGGCCCGCGAAGCAGGTGTGCGCGTGATGCAGCCGGCAAAGGCGGGGAAGCCAAAGGCTGATGCGAGGGGCTGGACCATCCCCGTACGGTCGGCGGGGAGTTCGTTTCAAGTCATGGCTAAGTTCCTGGTTGATGCCGCTGGACGACGCTCTGTGCTGAGTAAAACAAAGTCCCGTTCCTCGCTCCCCACCGTCGCGCTGTACTCTCACTGGGCCAACACGTCGCTGGCCGGTTCGGAAACGCGAGTAGAAGCCGGCGAGGACGCCTGGTACTGGGGAGCGCCACTACCGGATGGAACTTTCAGTTCAATGGTCTTTATCGACCCTGTGCGAAGTTCCGATGGTACATACGGGAACGGGAACCTCGAAGCGCGCTACCGGGCGCTCCTGGCTCAGTCCGCTCTCCTGCGAGGTTGCCTAGATGGTACCCTGGTTGCCAAAGTCAAGGCCTGCGACGCATCCAGCCATTGCGATCCCAACCCCGTGGGAGCTTCCTTCATCAAAGTAGGCGAAGCAAGCTTTTCAATCGATCCGCTCTCCTCGCAGGGCGTTCAGGCGGCGATGCTTTCAGGTCTACAGGGAAGCATAGTCGTACACACGCTCTTGACCCATCCCGCATATGCTCCCACGGCCATAGACTTTTACCAGAGGCGGCAAATAGAAACCGTAACCCGCCACCGTGACTTGTCAGCGCAGCAGTATGCTACACAGCGTACCTTTGCCGACCGACCATTTTGGAAGCGACGTGCTTCCTGGAAAGCCCTGGAAACCAAGACTCCGCTGCCGCCGCCCTTAGATTTGGCTTACGAGGACCGGGTGAAATTGTCTGATGACGCTGCTCTGGTCGATACGCCCTGCATTACCGGCGATATTGTCTCTCCGCAAAGGGCCTTGACTCATCCGGCACTAGAGCATTCAGTCGCCTTCCTGGGCACAGTCGAAGTGGCTCCCCTGCTGGACGAGATTCATGAAGGGGCGACAGCAGAGGAAGTATTGTGGTCCTGGTCTCGGAGCATATCGTCACGGCTCGCCCAAGATATTATGCGTTGGCTATGGGTGAAGGGCATACTTGTCCTGGACGTTCCTACTTAGCAAGGGGGCTGTTGTCCCTTCGGTGGCTCCGTAAGAAGCAGGAAGACAGGTCAAAACTCCTACAGCAATATGCAGTAGCTGAAATAGCTAAAGAGTACGTAGTGGCAACACTAAAACACTAATTGCAGTAGGCAGGGTGGGGCGCAAGTACCTACTTGAGCAGCCTGAGTAACGCAGCACACGCGACCTCAGGGCCAGGGCGTGAAAGGTAGTGCCCGGTGCAGGGCTACCTACTTCTCAGGCCATAGTTTTGCCATCGGCATGGTCGTGGCCCGCTGATCCCTGAAGCAGCTGCCCCAATCTGCCTATGCCACCACACAACCCAGAAGGAGGCTACCATGGCTCACATAGCCGATGCGACAGTCATGAAGAGACTGCTGGTACTTCTGGAAAGTGGGATATCACTTAGCCTCCCATCTTATTAGCTATTGTGATCTTCAGCAGCGCTACTACGTCTGCTCAGCCCCTGAAAGCATCCTTAGTTCCTCCCGGCTCGTTGTACTCCGCAGCACAGGCGGCTACCAGCAGTCCCACATCGATCAAGCTGCTGGAGCCGCCGGAGACAGGTGCTCAATCCCGGCCCGACCTTAGTTTTGCCCTGGCAACGCCTTCTGCGATCCGTTATGTGGCTGCCGTCACGGCAGCCACAAACGCACCCTACCCCACCGCAGGCACAGAGCAAAGGCCCTGGGCGACCATAGAGTACGCTGCCAGCCAGCTTCAGCCCGGAGAGGCTGCATTCATCAAGAGTGGCGTTTACCGGGAGATCGACATCAATTCAAGTCGTGCGGGCAGCTCAACTGCTCCCATATGGCTGATGTCAGCTCCCAGTGAGACCGTGGTTATCGCCAACCCCACCGGCACGCCACTCACTGGCCCGTTCCTCCGCATGAAGCACCCTTACTGGATCGTTGATGGACTAACGTTTGACGCCTCAGGTTCCATAACCTCGGTGCCCACGACGACCGGGGCTTTACCGCTCCCGCGCACAACCTCGCTTATTCCATATGTTTTCCCGCTGCCTGGCACGCGATGTTCGACTCCTTACGACGAAATCCTGAGTCGATAACGATACCGTCAGGGGAAACCTTTCAGCCGTGGAGCGCATATTCTACGCCGAACACCCCCCGCATTGATACAGTTGCAGTGCTCTACCATCCATACCAGATCTTCCGTCTGCACAAGATAGACCAGGCGTGTACAACCTCAATAAGGCATACCGACTTCACGATTAGCGCCGCTGCGTTACTTCTAAGGCAACAAATATTCTCGGGTCGCCTAGAGAGGTTGAAAGAGGACGAACTGGAGGACCTGGGAGTTCTGGAACTACTTTTAGCTATCGAAGATCGTTATTTACCAGATATACGAGAGCGTTTGCGGTATGAGGAGTGGTTTACCTGGTCAGAGACTTTCAGCGCTACGACCGTACTAAGTGGCTCAGGCTATAACGAGGAGGGCGTTCAAGCCCTGCGCATCAGATTCGCTCATATAGGCCGGGGCGTTGATTCTGCCCACGAATGGTACAATTTGATACGATTTACGGACTACTCGCGTCGCGGCAGTTTGCGCGGGAACCTCTTGCGTGCCTGGGACTACTACGAGGTGGCTGAACTTCTAGGTAAGTTCCTCAGTGAGGCTACCGGCAGGCCTCAGCGCCACGTGGATGACCTTATATCCCTAAACCACGGTGCGTGGAAGCAACATCGTTATGGTATATCGGCGGATAACTTTGACTACAGCTCTCGAAACGCTTTACCCGCAGTTCTCCGCTACTTCGGACTGGATCCAAGAGTAAAGTTGCTGCTGGCGGTGGAGGGACAATCCGAAACGGCTTACGCTAGCGCTTGGTGTGAACACGAAGGTATAGCTTATACTCGGCCCGTGCATCAAAGGGGTTTAGACATACCTTCACTAAATGTACGCATGCGCGAACTGGGTTCAGTCAGTGAACTGAAAAGTGACAGATGGAGACGGTTCTTACAGGATATTACGACGGAAGGTGCTAAAGTCTTTGTAACAGTAGATGACGAACAGGACGCAGAAACTGTGATAGACCAACTCGTAGCTGACAGGATGTTACACCGTAAACTCGACGCTCAGACTCTACTAGACCCAAAAATCCTGCCGGAGGGAGCCATGTTATGGAGACCCTGTTTTGAGGATGCCAGCTTTACGTTTGATGAGCAAGTTGCGGCGTGGCATCTATATGCACAGGCGATTCTCGGTAGCCATTTCAACCTAGCTCCGTGGCAAGCTGCCGTTCAGCACGCTAGGGTGCTCCTCATGACACAGCAAACTCAGCAAAAGCCCAAGGGCATGACCGCTATCGGCGCGATTATAGAGGCTGCCAAGAAATTCGGCATGCCCCACAGGTTTTCAAAACCCGCCTTTGCTCGTTGCCTTGCAGAGCTATACTGGCAGGCGGACAAACCCATGAACCTTATGCTGAGGAAAGTTGTGGGATACGCCTCGCAGATCTAACATGCTGAAGCCGGGTCAGAGACTGACCATTTCATCTGCTCCCATGTCTGGTAGTGAACTAGTTTCGCGTCCCTCTCATATTCTCAAGACGCGTAATCTTACCTTGATCCACTTATCTGCTTGGTTTTTGCACCATAACTCAATTGTATGCTCTTAGTCTAGCAGCCAGCATTACAAGCTGGTAGTTCCAGCACCTGACGAGGATATGGGGTATAGTAAATTGGTCAAGTAGTCTGCCTACTATTTCTTGGCACACACACGGAGTTACGTTCGGGACGCTCTACTTGAAGTGCTGTACACAGAAGGCCTTTCGTGAAGCATTATCGCTAGTAGCCTAAGCCGAGGCGAGCAACAAGACACTGGGACGTCGCTCGGAGACTTAAGGATGGTTGAGCCGAATCCCCCAGTCGATGGCAGAAACGATATGGGAGCAGAACCTGTCAGCGGGACTCGCAGCGTAGATGTGTTGTTTGACGTTGCAAAGCGCAAGATAGATGCCCAAAATTCCCAAATTGGTACCTCGACAGCAAAGCAGGCTTTGTGTTTGGGTCTGGCAGCCTACTAACCGCGGGTGTCGCCCCCTTTCAGAAAGCAGGATTCGACTCAATTGCACGGTTGTCCGAAAAGGGCTTCCTAACTGAAGTATGGATGAAGGGCCTCGTTTCTGCGCTCATAATGATAGCTGTGCTTGTTGGGCTTTTATTCTACCTCAGGATAGTAAATGCCGCTTATCACGCTTACAAGATTCACGAGTATGTAGCCATGACCTTGACTATGCCAACGCGGAATAAGTACTTAGGAAAAGACCCGGACGCGACCAAACTCAATCTTCTCGATATAATGATGTTAGCAATTGAGAAGAACGCATATGCTATCAACGAGAAGCTATCGTGGACGGAAGCTGCTAGACGTCGACTTCCTGTTCCTGACCAGCGACATGCTTCAAAGCAGGCGCGTGTTCAATGCTTTAGTGCACCAATATCTCATACCTGGCGTGCAGATAGGGGCCAAGTGTCAGTAGATAGGACGAGCAGCAAAATAGACGATATATTTGTTGCCGCTCGGCCCGTGCTCCCTTGGCCGGGGGCAGGTTGCTTGCAATGCCACGACTTGATTCCCGCCGCCAAGCTCGCACAGGAAGCACTCAGTGAAGAAGAGCATCAGAGGCAGCGTTACGTGGATGATGATAACGTGGTGCAGCCCAGCGTGATTACATTGAACGTGCTTTCGGCGGCCCACGCGGTGAACGATCTGATGACGATGTTCACTGGACTCTTCAGGCAAGGGGTTTCTCTACAGTACCAGATAGGGTTCGTGCGAGCGCGCTCTATGCACTGTAGAACCCGGTAGCGAGGTGGGGTGTCTGCATTGTAGCTCTGCTGCCAAGAACTGTCGTGCCTGTGGTGATCACTTGCGGCTACCTTGCTAGGCACACAATGTGACACCATGAGGCTGACAGGCCCAGGTAGCCTCTGTTGGCCGGTGTTCTACGGTGATGCTAGAGAGGAAGACAAACAGGGGCACTAGGTTTGTGCAGGCAACCTGGGGGGCGGGCCGCGGAACTCATGAGCGCCTATACGCAAATAGAGGGATAGTGTCTGGTAGCAGGACCAGACACTATCCCTCTATTTACTAGTACAGCTAAGATTTCTAAGAGACTCTGAGATAGATTTAGGGCTGCTCCCAAGGTGTCTCACCGAGGCAGCAACAACCATCCTTGCGACCGTTCGAGCAGAAATTTGAATTAACCACAAATTACAGAGAATTCGTGCCTAGCTTTAGAGTTATGTTAGGTTAATTCTCATATTCATACAATGAATTCTCATATTCGTACAATTTACCACTTGTACCTAGTGGCGCGCCCGGAGAGATTCGAACTCCCGGCCCTCGCATCCGAAGTGCGATGCTCTATCCACTGAGCTACGGGCGCATGGCTATTAGCCGCTTAAGTATACCACAAAATCCTTGTAGTTTACTCCTGGGCCAGGTGTGGGCCAACAGCCACTCTATCTAAATCACCCCCGCCACCAGCAGCACCGACATCACCGCGCCGAACACGAACAGCACCAGCCACAACGCCGGGTTGCGGCGGTACAGCGTCCAGCCGTCGGCGGGCGGCTCCGACACGGCGGTGAAGGTCAGCACCAGCATGTTTGCCAACAGCGCGAGCCTCAGCGACGGCCACCCGGCCAGTAGATACGCCAGGCCGAATATGAGGCCCAGCCCCAGGTTGGCGACCAGACCCGCTAGCATGATCGTCGCGGCCCTGTTCAGACCCAGCCCACTACTGCCACCGCGTGTGCCCCCCAGGGTGCCCTCGTCTGCGGCGGCTTCGACCTGGGCTTCGTAGCTGAGGTCGTTGTCGGCAACGCTGCGTCTGGCTGCCGAGGTCTTACCGGTCCTGCCATCAGAGGCCGTTGCCGGTTGTACGCGTGTGGTCGCGCCCCAGCCGTACATGAAGCCGAAGGGAATGCTCACCAATCCGAGCAGCGTGCCTAGTAGCGAGGTGTGGTGCAAAGTCACGCCACGGTTACGGCGGGCGGCTACCCACTGCGCCAGTTCGTTAGCCGCGAGCGCGATTACCGCCGACACCAGCGCCACGGGCAGGAAGACCAGCGCCACGTCGAGCCAGCCGTGCCCGGCATGCCAGGCCAGCGCCAGAGTGCCCAGTAGGGCCGGTATAGCAATGGCTAACATGGCGCCACGCGGTCTGGGCCTCGCGGCTGTCAGCGCAGGCATTGCGTCCTTGAAGCGGGCGTCGAGTATCTGCCCCAGCTTGCCCAATATACCCCTGGTAGGTATGAGCCCCCGGTTGGCTGCCGTGTCGCGACCCACGAGCGTGTGAGCCAGCAACAGGGCCAGCAGGGCCAGCACAGGCACCTTGCCGAGGAAGTCGCTGGTCGCCGTGTATGGTCCAGGGACTAGGCCGCGCTCGTCGGCGCTCACCGGGAAGCCCCAGGCCGCCGAGGAGGCCCCCGCCGTCTTGACTACTTCGGCCTGCGCTCGCTCCCCGGCCAGGAAGCCGCCCAGCCCCTGCTTGTAAGAATACGACGCCAGGTTCTGAGCGCCCCAAACGTAACCGGGGCTGATCGCGCTGCTGCCCCGCAAGTAGAAGGCGGCGAGGTCGCTATTGCCCTCCTGCGCGTATAGCACGCCCAGGTTGTTGAGGGCGGGTGCCAGCGCCGGTTCCATGCCGTACGCCTGCCTGTAGCGCATCTTCGCCAGCCCCACGTCTCCCAGGCGGCGTAGCTCATCGCCCACAGCGAGTATGCCGCTGGCCGGGGTGCTCGTGCTGCTGGGTGCCCACAGGGTCCTGCTGACTCCCGTCAGCCCGCGTGCGTCTTGCAGGTTACGCGATATGGCCGCGACCCGTAGCACGTTGGCGGCTTCGCGCGATTGCCCGGCCAGCTCTAAGAGCAGACTCCCCTGGGTAAGTATGTCGGGCGCATCAACGTCGGAGCCGATATTCGTGGGCAGGCTCGCCAGGTTGTAGCCGTTAGCGGACAGCGTTTCAAGCCCCTTGTTGGGGCCGTCTACCGCGCCTTCCATGCGGGCCAGGCCGGCCAACGCCGCTGCCCTGCCCGGCTGTCCGGCGGGGAGGCCCTTCAGCCCCTCCCAGGCCGTCCTGTAGCTGTCGCGGGCCTTGGCGTTCTCACCCGCCGCCTCGTACATGAAAGCGCCGTACAGGTGTAGCAGCCCAGCTTCGCCCGCTGAGACGCCACCCGCCGCAGACTGTATCTGGCCGGCTACGCTGTCCACCAGCGATGCTTGCCCGGTGCGGCCCCAGGCCCTGGCTCGTACCAGGTTGGCGTCGAGTAGCTGTTGCGCGGAGGCCACCTGTTCCATGTTGGCGTTGGTCATGACGGCCGTGGCTGCTACCGAGGTGAGGTCCACCACGCCGGGGTCTCTGCCCAGCCTGGTGATTGCAAGCTCCGCCTGGCCCAGCGCGGCACGGTGGTCTCCCGCGCTCTCCAGGGCCTGTGCGTATGAGATGATCAGGCGCGGGTCGCTCTCGCCAATGCCTGCCGCGAGCCTGTACTCCGACATTGCTTCCGACTGCCTGCCAAGGAAGCTCAGGATGCGGGCGCGGTCGTGGTGGATGCGGGCGTTCAGGCCGGTGTCCAGCACGCTCAGTTCGTAGATGTCCTGCATGTCGCTTGCGAGCGTCTCGTAAGCGTGCTGCTGGACGCCCAGCCTGAGCCACTTGTTGTACACGCCCATACCGGACGTGCCGAGCTTGATCAGGTCGAGGTACGAGTTGTAAGCCTCTACAGGGGTGCGGTTGGCCCACTGAGCGTCGGCCAGACCTTCACGCACCAGCCTGTGCACCTGGTCGAACTCACGAACCATAGCCTCGTTGGCACCCTCAGGGGGTTGGATCGCCAGGGCCTCGCGGAATGTGGTGATGGCGACGCCCGGCTTGCCTTCCCGCACAGCGGCCGTGCCCATCCAGAGGTAGGGCCAGAGATTGTTCTCTCGTTGGGCCGTGAAGCGCACCCCGCGCATAGCCTCAAACGTGGCAGCATAGTTGCCCAGCATCAGGTTGATAAGGCCCCAGTTGTAGGTAAGTTGCCAGCTTGACGAACTCAGGTTGATCGCCACCTGTAGCCCGAACAGCACTTCCGCTTCTCGCGCGGCACGCTCGGCAGGACTTTGCGTCAGGGTGCGCATCAAAACGAGGGCTCCCTGCCCGCTTATACCCGCGGCGGCCTTTGCGGGGTTGGGGTCGCCCTGTAGATCGATATAAGCTTGCAGAACGCCCTGTAGCTTCTCAGGTGACGGAGCCGTCTCGAGGCCTGTGTCCCTGAGTTTCATACCGAGCCCGCCTGAACTGGAGGCGTAAATCTGCCCCAGGATGGCGCGCCGGGCGCGTACGCTCGCTGGATCGTACGACAATATGTCGGCTGCCTCCGGCCAAATTGAGGCCAGGTTATCGCCGCTTCGCTCGCTCAGCGACCTGAATGGGAAGAGCGCGGCGTACTGGTCGATGCTGCCTGTGCCCAGCTCTATGTCGCCCGGTATCGAACCCTCTCCCCCCATACCGGGTGTGAAGAATGCCGCGCGGTCCGGGGTCCTCATCGCGCCAGGCGACGGGATGAGCGTGACCAGCAACAGGGCCACCAGCGCGACCGAAGCCACTAGGCGATGGCCTTCGAGGGGGAGGTTTTGGAACCTCGATCTGCGATTTTGGACTGCCGTGGCCGGGCGGGTGCGGGTCGCGCCGTCCGTGCCGGGCCTGGTAATGTTCGCGGGCGCGGTCCTGCCGGGCTTGACCGTACTCGAGGCGCGCCTCTGGGTATTGCGTTGAGACATTAGCGCACTACCTCCGGTATGTACTTCTGCCCGTCCCACTTCCAGACTTGCACCCCCGCCACGTTGTCGGCCACTACTTCGTAGACGCCGTCGTCGTCCAGGTCGGCCACGTTGAGGTCGAGGTCGGCGGTGAAAGCAGCGTCTTGCTCGGCCTCACCACCCACGGGCACCATCTTGAGGGGATCTGCCTTACTGCCGGCCGCGTCCCAGCGGTACAAAAAGAGGTGAGCGCGGCTATCGACGGTTGTGGTGCGTAGTATGAAAATCGGCGCGCCTGTGCGCAGCAGGTCGCCCCCGTTCGTGCCGCCCAACTCCGCTTGTGCCGCGCTCAACAAGGGCGTGGCAGTGCCGCTAACCGGGTCGGAAGACCACAAGGGAAGCCACTCGCGGTATATAGGGTCGTAGGTAAGCACGTTGATGTTGCTGCGGAACTCGGTTGTGACCACCGGGTCGGGGGCTGTGAGGCTGTACAGCACCTCGTTCGGGCCGGTCCCGTCGAGCTGCATCAGGTCGCGCCGTACCAGTATGCTGTTGCCTGGAAAGAACCGGTACATGTCGAGTTGCTCTTCAGGCTCAGGCGCTGGACCTCCAGGGGTGGGCCTTGGCGTAGGCGTGCCTTCAACGACTGTCTCGGTGGGGCTGACCGGGTCCGTAACGCTGACGGTCTCCGTGGCTGCTGCCGTGCCCGTTGTAGTTGTGGTCGCGGCTACAGCCGGGGTGCTTGTGCCTGAGGAATTCGGAGTAATGGTGACCTGGGTGCCGGTGGCTGCTGTGGTTGCGGCGGGGAGCACTGTCTGGGTGCCTGACGGCTCGGTGGTGGCCTGCGCGAGGCCGGTGCCGTAACTGCCGTCGCTCTGTGCCACGCACCCAATGGCGAAGGTGGTGCCCAGTAAGAGAGCGCCCATCGTGAGGAAGATTCCCACCCGGCGGCGCATCGCGGGCACCAAGTTTTGCTGCATTTGCATAAGTGAGGTTGCTCGGCTCCTATCTAGGAGATTTGGGATTTCAGGGTATCGTGCTATTGTACCACGCTGGCTACAGGGCTGCAAGGAAGCGGCGAGGTGGTTAGTGGTTAGTGGTTAGTGGTTAGTGGTTAGTGGTTAGTGGTTCAGGAAGTTATGTGGGACCTTCGCTGTTAACACCACTTATGCGGCCTATCGGTTTAGCAGCAAGGGACTCTTACATAGCTTGTCCTGTCTAGGCCGGCATTAGCCAGTCCGAATTGGGGGATTGAAGCCCCGCCTTTGTCATTCTGATCGTAGCGAAGAATCTCGTCCCTCACCGGGATGCACCCACTTTCTCCATTCAGATACTCGCACTTCTTTAGGCCTGTTGTGCAGAGGAAAGGGGCTGCCCTGTGCAGAAGGACGAGATTCTTTACTGCGTTCAGAATGACAAAGGACACCTTTGGCCCCGCTGTTCCCCTTTGACACTGCACGCCCGCGCACCTATACTCGTGCTACACGAGCGTGCATACTTCAACGATGAACATCACGGGCTGCTCCATACCAGTTCATTACTACCCCGCACAAGGAAGTCACACATGAGAGAAATCATCCCCGGCATTTACACCTTTACCGGCCTGATAGTAGGGCGCGTGTACGCAATAGAAGACCCCGATGGCCTTACACTGGTCGATGCCAGCGTGAAGGTTGCGGCAGCGCGCATCATAGACCAGCTGCGGAAGGCGGGGCGCGAGCCGCACGACGTAAAGCGCATCCTGGTTACGCACGCTCACCCCGACCACGTCGGCGGCCTGCCCGAATTGCAGCGACTGACGGGTGCTGAGATCATCTGCTCCGAACTGGAGCGCCCCGTGACCGAAGGTAAGGTAGCCATAGGCATGATCTCGCCGTATAAGGAGATATTAGAATCGCGCCGCATCAAGCCGCCCAATACGGTGCTGCCAGGCACGCCGGTGGACCGCGCAGTGAACGAAGGCGACGTGCTCCATGAGGTGCTAGGCGGCCTGCACGTGCTCCTCACCCCCGGCCATGCGCTCGGCCACATCACCTACTGGCAGCCTGAGCGCCGCATCGCCTTCTGTGGCGACGTAATTATGCACCTGATCGACGCGGTAGGGCTGACCCTCCCTATCGGCCCCCTTACCCCCGACATGGACGAGAACCGCCGCTCCATCCAACGCGTTGCCTCCCTCGAACCTGAAGTGCTCCTCTTCGGGCACGGCAAGCCCCTCCTAGAAAACACCGCCCGCCGCGTGCAGGAATTCTCCGACCGGGTGAACAGGCCGTAGCTATAAGAGACGAAAACGCCAAGACGCCAAGACGCCAAGGACCACGCCAAGATTATTGAGGTTTGGAGAGTACAAGAAGGACCAGGGTACGACAGCATGTACTCTGGTCCCCGTTCTTGAATAACAATCCTAATCTCTGCGCGTCCTTGGCGTCTTGGCGTCTTGGCGTTTTCGCCTACTACTCTCACGGAAGGCGATTATGCCTGGTATAATAGGTGCATCGGGGAAGGTGACATTAGCCGGAGGCACGTGGGTATGGCGCGGAACATGATGTGGATCGAGTTGGAGGCGCAGTACAGGGGCCAGGCCGAGCAGGGGGAAGTGGTGACGGTCGCGGAAGACGCTATGAAGTTGGCCCACAAGAGGGCGGGCAACTGGGCGTTCGAGGCCGACTGGTGGGTCGAGACGCTCACCGAGGTACTGGAGCACTGGGGCCTCTTCAGCAAGCGTTGGGTAGACCCCGCCACCCAGGTCGTGCGCGTTCACTTCACCATGGGCGAGCCTAAGACGGGCGACACCAAACATCCTTCCGGCCCCCTATCAGCACGCATTATGTCCGGCCCGCTCGCCCGCAACAAGGACAAGCCTGGTTCTTAGTCCCCGGACCCAGACTCAGGGCCGCTTTAGCTCCTGCTTCTCGAACGTCTCGCGGTCCCTGTCCAGGATGTGCTTGTACATATCGCGCAGTTGCTGCTTGCTGAGACGCTTGCCGCTCTCGAAGTACTCTATCGCTGCCTGCCCTATCCCCCACGTGCCGAGCGCCGCGATACCCGCCGCCACCGCCCAGCCGCCCGTGGGCACCAGCTTTGCCCCCTGCTGCGCCAGGAAGCGGAAAGCCAGCCCGCCCGCTATGGTCGATATTAGCTCCTTGGCGTGCTTGGCCGCGAACGGCTCCCCGTAGATGGCTGCGATCCTCAACACCATGCGCGATTGGGTAGCTAGCAGCACCGGGATGTCGATGAAGGGGATAGGCTCCGCACCCACTGCCGTGTTCAATATGGAAGACTGCTTCACTATCTTGTTCGCCATGGCCCGGCGCACCCTAGGCAGCTGCCTGCCCATCGCCACCGCTAGTTCGGGCATGGCGTCCACGAGCGCGGGCAGCAGCTTTTCAGCCACGTTGGTGCCCTTCTTCGCGGAGACAGGTATGACCGTCACCCCCAGGCGCTGTGAGGCGTCGGCGGCTACTTTGTCAGCGTCCTTGCCCAGCAGGTCGATCTTGTTGAGGGCCACCACCACGGGCCTGCGCAGCCCCTGTAGATAGCGCAGCAGGTCGGCGTCACCCTGGCGCAGCCCCGCACCCGCGTCCAGCAGCAACAGCACGGCGTCGGCGGCCTGCGCGCTCTGCCCCGCGACGTTGGCCCGGTCCACGCCTCCCACCTCCCCGAAGCCGGGCGTATCCACCAGCACAAACGGCCCCACCTCCTGCTCGATAGCCACTTTGGTCGTGCCGGGCACCGGGCTTACCTCCGACACGTTCTTACCCTCGATCAGGTTGAACAGGGTAGACTTGCCCGCGTTCACAGGTCCAACTATAGCCAGCTTGGAAGCGGCCTCCCGCTGCACGCTGCTGCGCATCTGGTCCCAATCAAGCTGGTTCAGCAGGTTGCGCACGTCGTTCAATATAGTGGGCAGCTTCACGGGCGCGGGCGCGCTGCCGGGCGGCGGGTAACGCATGTGTGTCTCCTTGTGTAACACGTAACGCGTAACACGTAATGCCTGAGAACGCAGTTACGCGTTACGTGTTACGAGTCCATTATCCCAGATTATGCCCATACCGGCACCCCCGCGCCCATCTAGTACATACAGTTCGCAAAATACCCCCTGTAGGGGATTGTGCTTCTCGCGCGGCTTTGTTATCTTTAGGCTACGATGTTGCAGCGTATCTCCCCGAACAGTCTCCTATTAGCCGGCAAGACAATCGTGTTCGTGCTGGGTTTTACGCTGCTCAGTTGGCTGCTGGGTGGGGCTTCGGCCCCTACGCGCCTGGGGCCGCTACCCACAATTACGCCGCTCCCCGCGACCTCTACCTCCACACCCGTAAGCATTCCCACGGCCACGGCCACTTCCAGCCCGACCGCTACACCCAGGCCCGACAAGTCGCTCCAGACCTGGCTGGATGGCAAGGACCTGCTTCTTCCCGAAGGTCTCCCGGCGGCCCAGCCCGAAGGACACGCCTCCACCGTTGCTACTGCTGCTACCGCAACCGTACAGCACCCCGCGGCCATTACACCGGGGCCACTTTCGACCGCGCTGTCCCAGTCATTGGGCAGCGGTGCCTCGCGTATGGTGCCTACCTCGACTGCCGCGCCCCCGCGAGACACGCCTACCGCCATACCGCCAACCGCCGTACCACCGACCGCAGCCCCCAGGCCGGACGGCACCCCTATCCTGCCCACCGGCGCGAAGTATGGCGATCACAACCCTGACGTGCCGGGCCGCATCGTGCGTGTGGCCGCGCCCAGCATCAAGATGGACACGGGAGTGTACGAAGTGTACGGGATCGACGGCAAGTGGGAAGTAGCCGACTACGCAGCCGGGCACCATTACAACTCCCGCAACCCCGGCGATGGCGGCAATATCGTGCTGACGGGGCACAACAACTGGCGAGGCGAGGTCTTCCGCGACCTGGAGCACCTGAAGCCGGGCGACGAGATACACGTCTGGACGCAGGCGGGCAAAGAGTACGTCTACGAAGTGCGTAAGATGGAGAAATTGAAGGAAGTAGGCGTCAGCTATGCCCAGCGCCTCAAAAACGCCCAGGTGCTGAACGACACTCCCCAGGAGCAGCTAACCCTCATCTCCTGCTGGCCCTACACCACCTTCACCCACCGCCTCGTCGTCACCGCCGACCCGGTCGCCAAATAGCAGCCCCTTTAGAGACGAAACCGCAAAGCATGCCCTGAGCGAAGCCGAAGGGGCGCAAAGAGCGCAAAGGACGCGCTAAGAAAAGAAGAATTGTGGTGGGTGCGCATCTCCGAATGCTTCCTTAGGGACCTCCTATTGGTTGCCAGGCGGCTGCTCTAGCCGCTTGAGAGCCTCTTCGGCCTCTGACTTGAATGACTTCCCCGAAGGTGGAATTGAGGCTAGCACCTCCTGGTAGGCTGTGCGTGCTTCCTCTACACGACCCAGTTTCTCCAACGCTCTGGCCGTCACGTAGTGCACGGCATGTCTATCAGATGCACTTTGAGTAGCCTGCTCTGCGCGGCGAAAGAACGCTAGAGCCTGCTCAGCCCGGTCCTGCTTCAGGCACACGCCCCCAAGGTTGAACAGCACCCTGTAGTTGTCCGGCTGGGTCTCCAGGACCTTGCGAAAATGCTTCTCGGCCTCGTCAAGTTTGTTCTGCACGTAAAGCGACGTACCCAAGATGCGCCGGGCTTCCGTCTCATCGGGTTGCGCTTCCAGTACGGCACGGGCGCGGCGTTCTGCCGGGACCCAGCGCGCGGCACGGCTATAATGTTGGGCGATCTGTAGCACTATGGCTGCTTGCTCAGGGGCTAACGGTTGGCCGGTATCCTTGTTCGGAGAATAGCGTCGCATGCCGGTTGTCCCATCTGCTTCCAGCCGTGCTATCGATTCTTGGGCGCGCACTTCAAAGTCAAGCCCGGTGTAATGTGCTACCTGGCCGGGGTTTGGCGCTGTGCGCAGGGCGTTGCGATAAGCCTCCAATGCCTCGTCGGGCACCCCCAACCGTTCTAGCGCCAGGCCCAGGGAGTAATAGGCGGGGTGGTTGTCGGGAGAAAGCGCGAGCGCATTGATGTAGTAAAGCTCGGCCTCGGCGGGCCTACCCGTCTCAAGCATGACGTGGCCCAGGTTGTACCAGGCGTCAATATGCCGGTCGTTCTGAGCTACCACCTTGCGCAGGAGCTTCTCAGCCTCAACGTAATCTTTATCCTCTTTGCGGGCAATCAAGGCAACGCCCAGAATGAAAGCCGCATCCGGGTTGTCTGGTTGCCATTTCAGCACCGACCTGGCCCGCATCTCAGCAGCCGGCCACGCCCTGGCCCTGAGGCTCGACTCCGCGCTCACCAACTCTATCCTGACCTGGGATTCATCGAGCGGATGATCTTGATTAGGACCGAACTCTTCAACGAAGGCATCCGCTATTACCTGGATCGCTCGTTCGGGGCCGGATAGTCGCAATTCCAGGTATCGCGGATCGTACCAGTATCTCTCGCACTTTATCCAGAACTCGTAACCCTGCGGCAGCCCGAAAGCTTCAACAGTCACGCCGCTCACCGCTATGCCCATCGCACGAGGCTCGTAAGTCTGATTGTAGGTCATACGGTAGCCCTGGTTGGTGCCGCAAGTGCTTACTCTCAGGTTGTCCCAATCGCTATCTTCTGTCTTCTCAGTCCACTCGCCAGGGTGCGCTTCGAACTGGGGGTCGAGGACAATAATATGCCGCTTGAGAAAGTCCAGCAGGGGCGTGCTATTCTGGTCCTGGTCGGAGTAGGGCTGGTAGCGTATATTCCGCGAAGTAATCTCATTGTTCGGTTCAGATAGTTGTGCCTGTGACATGACAACTCCCGGTCGAAATTTACTTATGTTCACACAATAAGTGAGCAAGCGGCTAAATCTCGTAACAAGCTACTTGACAGCAAGCGGCGTTGGAGATATGATACAGGCAATAACAAAGACATACGAGCTTTGCTATTGCAGGCTTCGGGGTTGGAGTACCGATTTTCGGACGAAAACGCCCGGACCTGCGCGGTGGGGCCTTCGCTAACAGAGAGGGTTGCCGCCTGAGTACAGCCACACAAAGCTGTGCTGACGTACCTTAAAAAGTGAATAGGGAGGTGTTATATGGATGTCATATCGTGGCTCCTGGCTGCCGTCTTCCTTGTTGTAGCGGTGGGCCTCGGGGTCGCACTGGTATCGACACGGGCAAACGTCGGCAAGGCGGGCGAGCTGGCAAACGAGCGGGTCAGGACCGCCGAGGAGAAAGCCCAGGTGCTGCTCCGAGAGGTCGAGGCCCAGAAGAAAGAGATGATCCTCCAGGCCAAAGAACAGTCTCACGCGTTGCGCGAGGAAGTCGAGGCCGAGTACCGCGAGAGGCGTAGCGAAGTGCAGCGCCAGGAGCGGAGGCTACAGCAAAAAGAGGAAAATCTCGACCGCAAGCTCGAAGCTACCGAACGGCGGGAAAAGACCCTCCAGACAAAAGAGCGCGAACTCGAGGCGTTGCAGGCTCAACTGAACAATGCACGCGAAGAGCAGCGCAAGGAACTGGAACGGGTCGCGGGGATGACAGCCGAACAGGCCAAGTCCGTGCTCCTCACCGAAATCGAAGACGAAGTGAGAGCAGACGCCAACCGCCGGTACCGCGAAGTCGAGGCCCAGGTCAAAGAAGAGGCCGACGAGCGGATCAAGAAGGTGCTGTCGCTAGCCGCGGCAAGAGCGGCCTCGGAATACGTGCCTGAAATCACGGTTTCGATAGTGCCGTTGCCCAACGAGGAGATGAAAGGCCGTATTATCGGTCGCGAGGGCCGCAACATACGCGCCATCGAGCAGGCTACGGGAGTAGACCTGATAATAGATGAGACACCCGAAGCCATCACCCTGTCGGCATTCGACGCGGTTCGCCGTGAGGTGGCCCGTAGAGCTTTGCTCAAGTTGATCGCCGATGGCCGCATCCACCCCGCTCGTATCGAGGAGGTGGTTACCAAGGCCAAGGCAGAGGTGGAGGCCCAGATGAAAGAGGAGGGGGAGAAGGCGGCCTACGCTGCCAACGTCCAGGGGTTACACCCCGAACTCATCAAGCTTCTGGGCAGGCTGTCTTTCAGGACCAGTTATGGTCAAAACCAACTGCACCATGTGATAGAGGCATCCAAGATCGCGGCTGCAATCGCCGCCGAGATCGGTGCCGACGTCAATGTCGCCAAGACGGCTACGCTGTTGCACGACATTGGCAAGGCCGTAGACCATGAGGTCGAAGGCCCGCACGCAATCATAGGGGCCGAGATAGCCAAACGGCTGGGCCGGTCGCCTAAGATCGTACACGCCATCGCTTCTCACCACAACGAGGAGGAGCCGCAGACCGTTGAAGCCTGGATCGTCCAGGCAGCCGACGCCCTTTCGGGTGGTAGGCCAGGCGCTCGGCGCGATAGCGTGGAACACTACATCAAGAGGCTCGAGGCTCTCGAAGCTGTGGCAAACTCCTTCGAGGGGGTCGAGAAATCGTTCGCAATCCAGGCCGGGCGAGAGGTAAGAATGCTCGTCAAGCCTGATAGCATCGACGATATAGGTGCGATGCGCCTCGCACGAGACGTCGCCAAGCGAATTGAAGAAAGCCTGGAGTACCCAGGCCAGATCAAGGTGACGGTAGTGCGAGAGACACGCGCTGTGGAGTACGCGAAGTAGGTGCGAGTGGATAGTGATTAGTGGATAGTGGTTAGTTCTTCAAGCTGTTCTAACCACTATCCACTAATCACTATCCACTCCAAACCCCAAGGCCGAGTTCCTATAGACTCGGCCCGCATCTGTTTTGGTAGCGTTTTATAGCCGGTAGATAGCCATACGTAAGAAGGCGGCTCGTGGCTGTTCGCCGCTAAAAGCGAAGGTCGTGGGGAACATCACTACACACTGACAGGAGCTAATGTAATTCTTAATTCTTAATGTTTAATTCTTAATTGCACTAGTGCATTCGCTGGATACCTGGCGAGCGCTTCCAATTAAGAATTAAACATTAAGAATTAAGAATTGCTACAAGCATCTTGGTCAGCACATTCTAACCGGAGGCATAGAAAGGAATGGATACCAGAGAATTCGTGGTAGCAAGTGGCGAGGCGTCGGGCGAGATAGTGCATGACGACACCGAGGTGCTCAAGGTGTCGGCGCACTCACGGCCGAGCGCGGTGGCGGGGGCAATCGCAGCCGTCATCCGCAACAGTGGCCGGGCCGACGTGCAAGCTATTGGCGCGGGGGCTACTAACCAGGCCATCAAGGCCGTGGCGATAGCCCGCGACTACTTGCAGCCCAACGGCATCGACATAGTGGTCGTGCCCGCTTTCATCGACGTAATCATCGCCGAGGAAGAGCGCACCGCTATCCGACTTGTCGTTGAAGCACGCTAAATAGAGAGTGTCGAGTGTTGAGTCCTGAGTCCTGAGTTGTCATAGCCTTCATCGTCGCACGCTCAAGCTCAGTAATCAGACCTCCCATACATAAAAACCTAGCTAGCAGGCCTCCTAAGACGTGCCTGCTAGTTTCGTTGGGTGAAGAAGGGGAGTAGCTCCGTTGTGTGCTACTCCCCTTTGTTTTTGACAGCCGCATGTCCCTGTGCTATCATCAGGTGTCACCGCCGGGCTTTTTTTTCTTCCTCCGGCAAGTGACGCAACTACTCAGGGCGCGGCGCGTTTTTTCTTTGCACTTATTCCGGTATTCTTTATGTCGCTCAACCTCATGGTGCGGTTCATAGGCATGCTGCTGTTCGCAGCGGCAGGGCTGGTGCTGGGCTTGAACCTATCCTCCGTCATGCCGCCTGAGACGCCGGGCAGCTTCAACGCGGTGGTGCTCTACCTGCCGCTGCTGGGTGCCCTGCTGGGCTTTACCGCTACCCCCTTCCTCACGGTCTACCCGCTACGCGCCCTGCGGCGTCGTCTGCGCACCGCTTCAGGGGGCGACGTGGCTTCGGCGGCCTTCGGGCTGTTCGTGGGGTTGCTGCTTGGGGCGCTGCTGGGCTGGCCCTTGAGCACGCTGCCGGACCCTGCCGGCCAAATCGCACCCACGGTCGGGGCGCTGGTCCTTGCGTTCCTGGGCCTCTACGTCGCGGTGCTCCACAGGCACGATCTCTCAGAGGCGGTGCACGCCCTCCGTGCGGGTTCTCCTGGCCGGGGTGCGAGTCAGCCTCGTATGTCTTTCACCGATACCTCTACTCTGAGCGGCAAATTGGCCGCCGAAAGCGTCAGCGATAGCGACCGCATACAGGTAGATAAGTACCTGCTGGTTGATACGAGCGCCATCATCGACGGGCGCATAGCCGACATCAGCAAGACCGGCTTCATAGATGGCACGCTGCTTGTGCCCCGCTTCGTCCTCAACGAGTTGCAGCACATAGCCGATTCCGCCGACCCGCTACGCCGCGCCAGGGGCCGCAGGGGCCTCGATATGCTCAATCGCCTGCAAAAAGAAGCGGTAGTACCCATCCAGGTGAGCGAGGTGGACGCCGAGGACGTGCCCGACGTGGACAGCAAGCTGGTCAAGATAGCCCGCGTCTATCACTGCCCAGTCATCACTAACGACTTCAACCTGAATAGGGTGGCCGAAATCCAGGGCGTGAAGGTGCTCAACATCAACGAGCTTGCCAACGCGATAAAGCCCGTCGTCCTCCCCGGCGAAGAGATGAACGTGCACGTCATCCAGGAAGGTAAGGAACTAGGCCAAGGCATCGCGTACCTGGACGACGGCACGATGATTGTAGTCGAGAACGGGCGCAAGTACATCAATTCCGACGTGGACGTTACCGTGACCCGCGTGCTCCAAACGGTGGCGGGCCGCATGATATTCGCGCAGATGAAGAATGGGAAGGGAAGTGGTTAGTGGTTAGTGGTTAGTGGTTAGCAAAGAGTCTCCATCCGTACTAACCACTAACCACTAACCACTAACCACTAACCACTAACCACTAATACCTCGCCAGGAGACTACATGCCAAACGAACTAGCAGCCATAATTGTCGCCGCCGGGAAAAGCCAGCGCATGGGCGGGGTGGACAAGCAGCTTCGCACCATACAGGGTGTGCCCGTGCTGGTGCGTACCGTGGCTGCGTTCGAGGCGTGCGAGGACGTGGGTGCCATCGTGCTCGTGCTCAATCCCGACAACATGGAAGGCGGGCTTGAGCTTCAGCGCGAGTTCGGCTGGGGCAAGATTTCGGCTATAGTGCCTGGTGGCGAGCGCAGACAGGACTCGGTCGGGGCGGGGCTGCACGCGGTGGTGGGCCTGCAACGCGACGGCGCGCCATTCGAGTGGGTGGCGGTGCATGACGGAGCCAGGCCGCTGGTCACGCCAGGCCTTATCAGCCGGGGCCTCGAAGCCGCCCGCGATACCGGAGCCGCTATCGCCGCCCTGCAAGCCACCGACACGGTCAAGACGGTGGACGGCGAAGGCATAATAACGGGCACGCTCGACCGCAGCAACCTCTGGCTGGCCCAGACGCCCCAAATCTTCCGCACCTCCCTCCTGATCGATGCCTACGACGCTCTAGCCGAGAACGGCAACCACCACGAAGCTACCGATTGCGCCCGCATGGTCGAGCTAGGCGGCCACCCGGTAAGGGTATTCGAGGGCGAACGCACCAACATCAAGATAACCACTCCGGTTGACCTATTGGTCGCGGAGGCGATATTGAAGGGCAGGAGGATCTGAAACGTGAAACGTGAAACGTGATGGTGCTTTATGCAACAGTACGGCCTATAAAGGATTGAGTCCCTTGAGCCGCATCACGTTTCACGTTTCAGAACCCATGCACACCACTTACCGCTCCGGCTTCGGCTATGACGTTCACCGGCTCGTGGAGGGGCGGCCGCTCATCCTGGGTGGTGTGGAGGTGCCGTTCGAGCGGGGGTTGGAGGGGCACTCGGACGCCGACGTGCTGCTGCACGCCCTGATTGACGCTATTCTGGGCGCTGCCGGGGAGGGCGACATAGGCAGCCGTTACCCCTCGTCCGACCCGTCGCTCAAGGGCATCTCCAGCGCCACTATGCTGGCAGAAATGGCACGGCTTGTGCGCGGCAAGGGCTGGCGGGTTGAGAACATAGACGCTACGATTGTGGCTCAGCGCCCTCGCCTGTCGCCACACACTCCCCGCATGAAAGCCCGCATAGCCGAGGTACTGGAGATAGAGCCGGAGCGCGTCAACGTCAAGAGCAAGACCACCGACGGCCTGGGCTTCACCGGCACCGGCGAGGGCATGGCCGCCTACTGCACCGTGATGCTCGCTCGTATGAAATAACTCAGTCCTCAGACCTCATCACTCGTCACTTATGAAAGCAGTTATCCAGCGAGTACAACATGCCAGCGTGGTAGTGGACGGCGCTATAGTCGGTCAGATTGGGCCGGGGCTGCTGGTGCTGCTGGGGGTGGGGCGTGACGACACCGAGGAAGACGTACGTTTCGTCGCCCGCAAAGTAGCCGAGATGCGCGTTTTCTCGGACGCGGAAGGCAAGTTCAACCTGGCATTGAGCGACATAGGCGGCTCTATCCTGCTGGTGTCGCAGTTCACCCTCTACGCCGACATGCGCAAGGGCAGGCGGCCTTCGTTTACCGGCGCGGCGGCACCTGAGTTGGCTGAGGCTCTGGTAGAGCGGTGCGCTCAACTCTGGCGCGAAGCCGGTATCACGGTCGAGACGGGGCGCTTCGGTGCTCACATGGACGTGTCGCTGCTCAACGACGGCCCGGTGACGATTATCCTCGATACCCGCACCGGCCACAGCCTTACTTGAGAGCGTGCGCTGGCGATTATTCCGTTAGGTTATAATGGACTTCGGCGGTGTCTCCTTCTTATATGGTGCGCCTGCCACTGACCACACGAGCAACCGGAAATCTAGCTCAAGGACCCCGCTATGTACTCGCAACCGCCTGCGGACCCCATCATCTCACGCCTGCGGCCCCGTAGCGTGCAAGAGATAATCGACCAGGCCTTCAGGCTGTACCGCAGGTACTTCCTTACCTTCCTAGCGATCACGGCAGTCGTGTTCGTGCCCGTGAACCTGGCCGTGCAGCTGCTGAGCGTTGCTTTACAGGGCAACAACGTGGCCCTGCAACGCTCCACCGTGCCCGGCTCCTCGTTCGACACCTCCGAAAGCCTCAACCAGTCGCTTACGCTCCTGGTCGTGCTATTCCTGATCCTCATGGGCCTCTCCGTCCTCGCCGTGCTGCTGCAATACCTCAGCCACGGGGCGCTTACCTCGGCGGTAGCCGACAGCCACCTTGATAGGCCCGTGTCGTTCGGGCGCGCCTATCGGACCATGTTGAAGCACGTGGGGCCGCTCCTGGGGATGATTGGCCTACAGGTACTGATTGGCGTCGGTCTGTTTATGCCTACGATAGTGGTCTTCGTGCTGGCAATAACGGCCATCGCCGCCGGTGGCGAGTCCGGGATAGGCACGGGCTTTATGTTCGTATGCTTCGCCTTCATCCTGATGTTCGTCACCGTGATCTTGTATGCTTACGTCTTTGTGCGCCTCAGCGTGATAATACCGGCCCTCATGGTGGAGAACCTGGGGCCTGTGCAGGCGGTCCGCCGTAGCTGGCAACTGGTGCAGGGTTACTGGTGGCGCACCTTCGCCTTGATGCTCGTGCTGGGCCTCATTAATGCGGTGATTTCTTTAGGCCCCGCATACCTGGTTGCCGCCGTGGTAGCTTTGTTTGTTCAGTCGTTGGACCCGGTGGGCCTTAGCGCGGTCACCGGCGTTATGACGGTGATAATGGAGGCCCTGTTCATCCCGCTCTCCCTCACGTGCTACACCCTCTATTACTTCGACCTGCGCGTCCGCAAAGAAGGTTTCGACCTCGAAACGGCTCTCAACCAGCGCTACGCCAACCCAGGCTCCGCACCTGGCGGCTACTATGCAGGTCCACAGGGCCAATATCCCCCCGCCGGGGGCTACGCGCCGCCCCAACTGGGTTACGGCGCGCAGTCTCAGCCTCAACCTCCACCTCCATCCCAGTACCCCGCTTACCCTCAGCAGGCTTACCCTCAGGGATACGAGTACCCCCAGCAAGGTTATACGCAGCCTCAGTCCTATTCGCAGCCTGAGGGCCCCAATCAAGGTGTGCCCGGTGTACCCGCTTCGCCCGGCGGCAGTGACGTGACGGGAGCGAATAGCGGACCGATGGAAGACCCCGGTGCAGAAACGCCTCGCACAGAGAGCCTCGGCTTCAGCACGCCGTCCATCACCGAGCAGGCGGCCCAGACTCCGAGTATGGGGAGCGAGCCACAGGTGCAAGATTTCCCCGGAGCCGACACACCGGCGGCCGGCAAGTTAGAGCCGCCTCACCGGGGCAGTGACACGCCCGCCCCGGACGAGCGGTAGAGCCTGGTAGATTATGGATTCGACTTTGACTTCCACAGGCCAAGCCTCTCCAGCCGACGCCATAGTAGCGCGGTTGCGGCCCAGGACTGTCGGTGAGGTGATCGACCAGGCGTTCCGGCTGTACCGCAGGCACTTCCTAGTGATGCTTGCCATTGTGGCCGTGGGCAGCGTACCCGCGACTTTGCTCGTGGCGATGTTGAACAGCTACATCCTCTCCACCACTGCTTACAGCAGCTTTGTAGCCAGCAGCCTGACTACCTCCAGTGGCTCGAATAACGGCCTCCTACAACTGCTACTGTACGTGCCGGGTGCTGCGTTGGTCATAGCCATGCTGGGGGTCCTTAGCGGAGGGGAAGCCAGCTTCAAGGGGGCTTACCGGAAGCTTACGCGCATCCTACCAAGGGTGCTGGGACTATTTGTCCTGCATCTGTTGGTCTGGGGGTTAGTCTACTTTCCAACGGTGCTGGCGACTGCCACGCGTGGCGATTTCTCCCCCCGTGGAACAACGAGTCTCGGAACCAGTCTGGCGCTAGTGACGTCATGTCTGACGCTGCCTTACCTCATTATCAGCATACGGCTCTACCTCGTACTGCCTGCCCTCGTAGCCGAAGACCTGGGGCCGGTGCAGGCGATAAGGCGTAGTTGGCGTCTCACCCGCAACTACTGGTGGCGTACCTGGGCGCTTTCCTTCGTACTGGGGCTGTTGAGTACCGTGATCACAGTCGCGCCCCAGACCCTGGCCGTGGTGCTGCTCGAAAGCGTGGTCCAGCCGGACCCCTTTGTTTCCACGGTGATCTACACCGGACTGGACGTTGTATTCGCCACCCTGTTCGTCCCGGTTGAGCTACTGGCGATTGCCCTCTACTACATAGACCAGCGGGTCCGCAAGGAGGGCCTGGACCTGGAGACCGCCATCACTCGACGCTATCCGCCCGTGGGTGCATATGACTACGCGCCTGTGGGGTACGCTCAGCCCTCGAGCTACGCCCCCGTTGATTACGAATACCCATCTTCCGGCGAGACCCCCAGGCAACCTAATCGCGTGCAACGCGTGAGAATTGACAGGTCCGGCCAGTGAAGCGGCGCGGCAAGAACCGCATACCTAGAGGCTGGTTGCTTGCAGTGGGCGTGACCGTGGCTCTGCTGGCCCTGTTCGGCGCGTGGTTCTTCTTTGCGGGGCCGGGAGCCGGGGGAGGCACAAACCCGGTCGCTTCGCCCACCCCGCTGCCACGTCCCGCGCTGGGCAAGCGCGTCACCTACGAAGAGTACCAGGTCGCCGTGCGCACCTCGCTCGAGGAAGTGCGGGCCGCCCGGTCGGCGGAAGCGGGCAGCGACGAGCGCAAGGACCACATAGAGGCGGCGATAACGGAGCTTGAGCGGGTGGAAGGCGCGGGAGTCGCACCCGCAGGTGGCGGCCAGGCTTCCGAGGCCCAGATAGACAACACGTTCGTCATAGAGGAGCTAAGTTCGGCAGAGGTCAACCTTGAGGCGGCGGCGAGCTACCTTGACACGCTGTTGGCCTCGCTCGAATTGGGCGCGGCCGCATACCTGCCCGGCACATTGGAAGGTGAGGCTGTCGAAGCCCGCCTGCGTGAGGTGCTCAGCGACCAGGCCTTCAACTACGAGGAGCAGCTATCGCCCCTGCAAAGGTTCATGCAATGGCTCTCCGACTGGCTATCTCAATTCACCGGCAGCAGCGACCCCGACAGCAATCTAAGCCGGTTCCTCCTCGCACTCACGGCGGGCCTGGCGGCGGGGTGCCTCACCTTCCTGGCGAGCGACCGCATACGCAATAGGTGGCTGCGTCTGGGGCTGTCGGTGCTGGTTAGCGCGCTCGTAAGCTGGCTCTTCTTCGTGGGCCTGGAGCAACTGAGCAACACCCTTATGGTGCTGGCAGTGGCGGGTCTCGTGGTGGCGGCGGTGGCTATGGGCCTGTTCACGCTGGGGCTGAACCGGGGCACGACCGCCACGTCCTCACCACGCTCTATATCGGACCTGGCGGCGGTGCTCGGCATGAACTCGGTGGAGGCCAA
This sequence comes from Chloroflexia bacterium, assembly GCA_036386675.1. Classification (GTDB taxonomy): domain Bacteria; phylum Chloroflexota; class Chloroflexia; order QHBQ01; family JADMIH01; genus JADMIH01. The sequence goes on from DASVVE010000086.1 coordinate 97,661, forward strand.
GCGCAGGGCGCAGGTCTCGGCTGGCGAGGCTGACTTCCGAAGCGCGATCCGCTACCGCTGCCTGGCGGTGCTGCTGGTGCTGGACGAGGCGGGCAAGCTGGCGTTCGACCGCTCGGCCACCAATCGCGAGTACCTATTCCGCGCCTCTGGACCCCTCCACGACGAACTGCAACCCCTGCTCGACCGCTTCGATGACGTGTGGTATGGCAACTCGCCCACCGACGCGGATGAATGGTCGCGGTACTCGGCCCAGGCGGATAGGGTGGAGGCGCTGGTTGGCGGCCCGGTGGGGAAGGCTGCTTAGTTGTGGTGATAGGGGTGAAGTAGAGGCAGGGTTCGCGGATAGGAATGCAGTAGAGGCAGTGTTCGCGGGAATGACGCACGCGATTGAAATCGCGAGCTACACAATGCAAAGTCCGCCCGCGGGCGGACTGGTGTTGGGGTGAGACTTATTTGTTTCGCGGAGGCAGGTAGTTGAGTAAAGCATTCACGCAGCTATATTTGCATTGTGTCTGGGCGACTACGCAGCGATTGCCCTTGGTGACGGCTGAAGTTGAGCCTCGGGTATACGCGTGTATTGCGGCAAAGTGCCGGGAGTTGGACTGCAACCCGATTGCTATTGGTGGAGTGGAGGACCACGTTCACCTGTTGGTGGAGCTTTCCACGGGTGTCGAGGTGCGCAAGCTGATGAAGGAGGTGAAAGGAGCGACCTCCTTCCTGGTCAGTCACGAGCTAACGCCCGAAGTATTCTTCAGATGGCAAACAGGCTACGGCGCATTCACGGTCAGCCACAAAGACGTGCCTGCTATCAAGGCGTACATCAACAATCAGAAAGTCCACCATGCCAAACGAACACTTATTCCCAAGTGGGAGATATTTGAGCCGCAGAATGCAGCTATTCGATAAAACACGCCGATTCACCGCCAGCGGCCAGTCCGCGAAGCAGACTTTGCATTGTGTAGCTCGCGATTTCAATCGCGTGCGTCACCTACCGGCACTCTCCGAATGATAGACACACCCCGCCAACCGAATACCGGCGGCACCCGCATGTCAGACCTGGCCGTCATCACCGTGACCTTCCTGGGCCTGTTCGCGGTGCTCCTCTGGCTGTTCGGCTCGCAGGGTGTCGATGAGACCCCGGAGAGCGTCGGTTCTTCTCATAGTACTGGGCCGAGGGGCACCTTGGCGCTCTACAGGTGGCTGGAACGCTCCGGCTTCGAGGTGAGCCGCATTGAGCGGGGCGACAGGTTCCCTCCAGAGGCCGACACCCTCATCATGGTCAACCCCAACAACGACTTTCCTACCGGGCAGGCGGGCACCGTGCGCCGCTGGGTGGAGGAGGGCAACACGCTTGTCCTGGCCCTCGGCGGCAACCTGGACGATGCAAGCGTCGGCTTCGGTGACAAACACCCGATGTTGCGCGAGTTCGACTTTGACGTCACCCCTGCCTACTACTTCACCGACACGGTACCGATGTCGCAACCGGCGTTCGGCAGACCACCCGTGACGCAGGTGGGCATGCCCGGCAGCGTGGTGCTGGCCCTGCCCCTTACCGGCACGGTGCCCCTGGTCACCACCACCGACTCGGCGGGCGACCGTCTGCCCCTGGCCGCCGTCATGCGCGTGGGGGAGGGCCGTGTGTTCCTGCTGTCCACTCAGTTCCCGCTAACCAACGAGGGCATCAAGGAGCCGGGCAACGGGGCGTTTGCGCACAACATGCTGCAAATGGCGGGAGGCAACCGCGTGGCCTTTGACGAGTCGCATCACGGCTCTACCACCGGCGGCGACCTGCTAGCCCTGCTGACGAGCACGCCCTGGGGCTGGGCATTGATTTACGGGGCGGCCCTGGGTGCCATCTACTTCATCTGGAGCGCCCGCCGCCTGGGTCCGCCCCTGCCCGTACTCACACCCGACCAGCGCCGCCCCACCTCCGAGTATGTGACGTCGGTGGCTCGCCTCTTCCGCCGGGCGCGCAAACCGGGCTATGCCGCCGAACGCTACCTGCGCTTCCTTAGACGGACCCTCTCGCGCCACGCCGAACTCGACCCCTACCTGACCGACACCAACTTCGTGAGCGCCCTGGGCGAGCGCGGCCGCCACACCTTCAACCAGGAGGAGATGCTGCGCGCCATCCAGCACCTGCGCGACCTCGAAGGCAACGCCAGCGGCAACGAAGCCACCGAGGTGGCCGCGCTCAGGGCCTTGCGGGAGGCGGAGCGGGTGAGGCTAGAGGCGCTGGGGATTAGGGATGGGGGAAGCTAGTCTGCTAAGGGATGTGGTGTGCACTATAATAGTAAATATAAGGTACGTGCGTGTGTATAGGAGGCATACAAATGGCTTCACGTAGAGTAACTGTTGAGGAAGCGCAGCGTAATCTCGGAGAACTTCTAGCGGAACTCGCTTCGGATAAGGGTGAATTGCTGATCCAGCAGGACGCCGACTCGGTGTTTGTTGTGTTGCCACTCGCTGCTTATGACAGAAAGCGGCTGGCACGTGAAAGAGTTGCCGAATTCATGAAGATTGGTGCTGAGCGGGCAAATCTACCGGAGGACGAGGCAGATAAACTGGCAGCAGAGGCTGTTGAGTGGGCGCGGCAGCAAAAGAACGCATGAAGGTAGTCCTGGACACGAATGTTGTTGTCAGCAGATTCATATCACCAACAGGAGTTCCGGCTCGACTGCTTGATCGCTGGGCCAGAGGCGCTTTTGACCTCGTATCTTCAGAGCCGATTCTCATTGAATACCAGCAGGCGCTCACTTATAGCCGTGTAAGCAAGCTTCATGGTTATACAAACCTGGAGATTACAAATTGGATACGTGAGGTACGTGAAGCAAGTATCAGCGTTGTCCATACTGTGACTATCAGAGTTGTCAGTGCTGACCCTAAGGACGATAAGTTCCTTGAATGCGCAATAGCAGGCGGCGCCAACTATATCGTGAGCGGTGATAAGCACCTCCTGCGCCTGGGAGAGTACGAGGGCATCCGCATCTTATCTCCCGCCGAGTTCCTGCGTGTGTTGGAACCAGACGAGACATAGGCACACGCTGGGTGCGTGAGAAAAGGAATATTATAGCAATGCAGACCAACGCCACCCAAGAATTACAACAAGCTATTGAGCGCCTGTACGAAGTGTTTGCCTTGTATCCCTTAAAACCTCACATCTATGGCTGTGACCATTGTGTGTCCCCTCAAGATAACGCGCGTATTCGCTCTAAGCCGCTTCGGGGGCTTGATTGGGACGACCTACAGAGGTTCGCCCACAAATCTATTAGCACCTGGGGAGACGTTGACGATTTCAAGCACTTCTTACCTCGTTTGCTTGAGTTAGTGCCTGAAGAAAATCGCTGGCCAATATCGGTGGACCGTCTCTGCCTGAAGATCTATGAAGCTGACTTTCAGGAGTGGCTTGAGATCGAACGAGCAGTTGTGAACGCCTATTTTCTGGCGCTGTGGCGTGCCATAATCTCAACCGATGATGTAACTATAGAACCCTATGAATTCTTAGATGCTCTAGTAGATGTTCAGTTGCCTGTGCAACCGCTTCTTGATGTCTGGGAGCACACGATAGCTCATGACGGGGCTATGTTGCACAAGTTGACGTATTTTGTTGATCGTGTTGCCTGGGAGTACGCTCCCCGGCCTACGGACTCGAGCTCTTTCATTGCTGAGGAAGCCACAGCCGTTTCCGAGCAGGACGCGTGGGCAGGCATCCTCCGGTGGCTTACAAGTCCTCAATTAAGGGAGCACCTCGAACAGCAAAATAGTGACTTTGCTGGTGAATTATCCCAAACGATGTTACAACTGTCTACATTGCAAACCGCCGAACCATTGCATATGTGAAGGGTTCTACAACTAATACTTAGAGGAGACCCAATTGCCCCTTAACGACCTATACCGCGCCCTCGACACCGAACGCCGCAAAGTCATAGTCGGCCAGCGATGGACGTTCGACCTGTTGCTGGTGGCCCTGCTCACCGACGGCCACGTGCTGCTGGAGGGCGTGCCCGGTGTCGCCAAGACCCTCATGGCGCGTACCCTCGCCCACTGCCTGCGAGCCGACTTCAAGCGCGTGCAGTTCACCCCCGACCTGATGCCGTCCGACGTGATAGGCACCAACGTCTTCAACCTGCAAAACTCCACCTTCACGCTCAAGCGCGGCCCCGTCTTCACCAACATCCTGCTGGGCGACGAGATCAACCGCGCCCCGGCCAAGACCCAGTCGGCCCTCCTCGAAGCGATGGAGGAGCGGCAGGTCACCATCGAGGGCTTGACCAACCCCCTGCCCGATCTATTCATGGTGATCGCCACACAGAACCCGGTGGAGTACGAAGGCACATATCCCCTACCGGAAGCCCAGCTCGACCGCTTCCTTTTCAAGGTGGTGGTGGAGTACCCCACGCGCGAGGAGGGTCTGCAACTGCTACGCAACTACCAGGGAGGCTTCAGCGCCCGCAGGTTGGAGGAGGCCGGCATAGTGCCGGTGGCGGGCGAGGCCGAACTCAAATCGGCGCGGCAGGAGATCGCGGGCGTGCAGGTGGCCGAGGCAGTGCTCGACTACATCCAGCGTATCGTGGAGGAGAGCCGCCGCTCGCCCGACCTGTCGCTTGGCGGCTCGCCCCGCGCGGGTATCGCCATCTTGCAGTCGAGCAAGACGATGGCGGCTTTGCAGGGGCGCAACTACGTGGTGCCCGACGACATAAAGTTGCTGGTGCCCCCCATCATGCGGCACCGCATCATCCTCAAGCCTGAAGCCGAGATAGAGGGCCTCAACGCCGACCGTGCATTGGAGCGGATACTGGCGCGCGTAGAAGTGCCACGCTAGCAGCATAGCAGCACAGCAGCATAGCAGCACAGCAGGACCATGCTCCCCTTGTCATCTTGAACGTAGTGAAGGATCTAAAGAGGGTGAGTATGGATGCTGTTGAACACCACGACTATGGTACTGAACGTTCAGTAGAGGAGCATGAGCAGCATCTGAGATCCTTCACTGCGTTCAGGATGACAGGGGGAGTAGAGTCGCCACGACAGTTACACATCCATAAAGTGGTGCAGCGTTGAGGTAGGGCCAAGTCCGTCTTGTCTCGACTCGCCAGGATTGGGTATAATTACTCGCACGCAATGCGTCAGTGGCGGAATGGCAGACGCGCTAGCCTTAGGAGCTAGTGTCCGCAAGGACGTAAGGGTTCGAATCCCTTCTGGCGCACCCAATAGATACCCGGTTGGGGGACGCTCGCATGGCGTCCCTTTTGCTTTAATCGAAACCTTCCCCGTATACTCCACTTAGACCGTGGCGGCGTACAACTACAAAGACCTGTTTGGAGCACGATTATGCCAGCAAGATCGGCGCGCCTCGTTGCGGTCGCCTCTATTCTCCTGATTTCGGTACTTCTACCCCTCGTGGCTGGTTCGCACGTCGCCGGGGCGGCGGCCACACCCAAACCTGCCGTGCGGCTGACGGGCGGTGAAAAATGCTTCCCGCAGACCGGGCGCTGCATGCACGGCGTCTTCCTCGGCTACTGGCAGAGCAACGGCGGTGTGGAGCAATTCGGCTACCCCATTACCGACGAGTTGGAGGAGAGCGGTCGCACCGTACAGTACACCGAGCGCACCCGCTTCGAGCTTCACGAGCAGCACCGCGACACCCCATACGAAGTGCAGCTAAGCCTCCTGGGCACACAGTTGGTGGCGGGCCGCAACGAGGCCGCCTTCAGGCGCGTCAACCAACCGTCTAGCGGCACCTGGTTCAGGGAGAGCGGGCACACCCTCAAGGAGCCATTTCTCACATACTGGCAGCGCAACGGCGGCCTGCCCGTCTTCGGCTTCCCCATCTCGGAGGCCTTCAGCGAGAAAAGCCCCGCAGACGGCAAGACCTACACGGTGCAGTACTTCGAGCGCAACCGCCTGGAGCACCACCCGGAGGCCAGGGGCACAGCCAGCGAGATACAGCTTGGCTTGCTGGGCCGCGAGTTCTACAACCGCACCTACGGCAACACCCCGCCTCCTCCCGCTAATCCCTACCCCGTGTCGATGGCGGCTCTCCAGGGGATGAAGCGTTGGGGCGGCGACCTGCGCGTGGAACGGACCACGAACGAGACGGCAGCCTACACCCAGTACGGCATCACCTACAGGAGCGGCAACCTGCGCATCAGCGGGCAGATGTACGTGCCGAAGGGCACTGGGCCGTTCCCTGTGATGATTATGAACCACGGCTTTATCCCGATTGAGGACTACGTCACCGGCATGGACTCCCGGCGCGAGTCGCCCTTCGTGGCCTCCAACGGCTACGTGGCTATTCACCCCGACTTTCGCAATTACGCCACCTCCGACGACGATGAGAACGCCAGCGAGAACCTCACGGCGTTCGGCTGGGCCGACGACTCGCTCAACCTGGTGGACGCGGTAAAGCGCTCCAACCTGCCGTACCTCGATAAGAACCGCCTCGGCTACTGGGGGCACTCCAACGGGGGGCAGGTGAGCATGATGGCTCTGGTGGCGCAGCGCCAGCCGGATATCAAGGCGTTCGTGCTGTTCGCGGCCACTTCCCCCGACTACGCCGATAACTTCAATCGCTGGACGCGACCCCGCTCGGAACAGGCCACCCTGGTGAAGGCAAGGCATGGCTTCCCGGAGGACAACCCCGCCTTCTACGAGGGGCTATCGGTCGGCCCGCACTTTGACGAAGCGGTCACCGAGGGGCCGGTGCTCTCCTTCCATGGCACGGGCGACACGAACACCCCGTTCGAGTGGTCGCAGCGCTCGGCTGACCTCATGGAGGCTGCGGGCATAGACATTACCTTCGTGCCGCTCAAGGGTGAGAACCACCTGTTCAGCGACCGTGCCTGGCGCGGCGGCGTCGCCACCCAGTTCCTGGAATTCATCGACAAGCACGTCAAAGGCGCGAAGTAAGTCAGCATACCGGCAGAACGCTAATCTCTACAACAAGAGGGCCGCCCAACTAACAGCAGGCGGCCCTCTCTTCTTTCCCCTGAAACAACGGCTACATCCCCATCACGTTTCACGTTTCAGCATCACGTTTCAGCACCTGCTTCACCCCAAATACCCCCACCAACTGCGCCAGGACCAGCACAAGCACTGCAAGCACTATTACTGCCGCGCTGGTGAGGAAGACGGCTGCGGCCCCCGCGCTGTCATAGATTAGCCCTGCAAGCGGGCTGGCGATCAGCGGTGCTAGCCCCCACATCCCCGCGCTCAAGATGCCCTGCGAAGTCGAGGACCATTCGGCGGGTGCCCACTCGGCAAAGAGGCGCACGGTAGTAGGCAGAAAGAGGCCGAAGCCCAGCCCTTGTAGCAGGGCTACCCCCAGCAGCAGGGGAGGCCACGGTATGAAGGCGAGGCCCAGGTACCCAGTCCCGAACAACGAGTAGGCCAGCACCAGGGTCTGCGGGCCGCCCAAACGTCGCGTGATTCGCTCGCTCCACTGCATCACGGGTAGTTCGCTCGCTGCCATCACACCGGCAAACAGGCCCACGAGCGACTGCCCGCCCAGGCTGTCCAGGTAGATGCCCGAGAATGTGAATACCGACGACATGGCGATGCCCAGCGCGAAAGTGGCTAGTAGCACAACCCTGAGCCTGTTGTCAGCGATTACGAGCCTGATGGGAGCCCGCGCGTGTGCCTCGCCGGGGCGGTCTTCCTCTAATTGCGTGGCGGAGAATATAGTTGCCAGGAACAGTAGGCTCGCTATGGGAAACATCAGGAAGAAGCCGGTTTCTTGCCAGAGGGTGCCGCATACCACGGCCACCACTGCCCAGCTTACAGACCCCCACAACCGCATCTTTCCGTAAGAAAGCCCCCTACGTGCCGCCGTGCGGGCTACCATGCTATCAGCCACCGGGATTGAAGCGCTACTCACTATCGCCAGCAGAGCCACAATGGGCAGAAGCCACGCAAACGTTCCAGGCAGAGGCACCGCGAGCAAGACCAGCGCCGTGCCCAACAGGGACAAGACGAGGTACCGCACCCTCCAGCCGCGCCGGTCCGCGAGCGCCGATAGGCCGGGACCCGCGAGCAACGCCATCAACGGCCCTATCGCGGCAAGCACTCCAATCTCGCTGCCGGACAGGCCACGTTCGGCGTAGAAGACGCTGATGAAGGGTACATAGGCGGCAGCGGCTCCGTAGAAGCTGAAGTAAAAGAGCGCGCCGGAAGCCGCCGGCCCCAGATGTAGCCGTTTTCTAAATAGCATTTGACATCACGAAACATGCACCTTGTCGAGGATTAGTGCTTGCCACTCCTATGGTGGCTAATTATCACTATCTTCCTGGAAACTATCTCACAAGCCTTAAGTCCGAGAAGAGCACATCAGCCCGACTTTGTCATTTCGAACGTAGTGAGAAATCTCGTCTTATACGAGGATGTTACTGCTTTCTTATGGTACGTCATGGTACAGAGCGAATAAAGAAAGGTGGTATTTGGGTGGTGAAGGACGAGATTTCTCACGGAGTTTACCCTGAGCACAGCTGAAGGGTTCGAAATGACAAACTCCGACTTTGCTGCTTGTATTCGGCTCCGGTATTTATCAGATAGCTTCTACTGACGGCGGCTTGAATTGTGCCACGCAACGAGGACCATCTGGAGCAATATTCCTGCCAGTCGGCTCGCGTCGCACGCAATCTGCAACCAACATTAACGGCAAAGCAAGGGGGCCGCCCGAGTTACCGGGACAGCCCCCTTGCTTTATCCTACTTAAGGAATTCAGCCTTACGAGTTACGAGTTACGAGTTACGAGTTACGAGTTACGGGTTACGCGCCGGCCGCTTGCTTCTTGTTCAGGGTGCGCAGGCAGCGGGTGCATATGTGAACGCGCTGCATCTCGCCCTTGACAAGTATTCGCTTCGACTGGACGTTGGGCACCCAGCGGCGCGGGGTGTGGTTCTTGGCGTGGCTGACGTTGTGCCCGTACTGGGGCTTCTTGCCACACACATCACATACTACCGACATGACTACTCCCCTTTACGAAAACGAGCATTTACAGTATAGTAATGCGTAACATTTCAAGTGGCCCATTTGCAGGCCATACTCGCCAATCTTACCATAACTGCCTGCGTTTGGCAAGGTTGTTGCCTCCATGACTTCCCGCAACCGCAAAGACCACGACCACTACAGCCTGAATACGGCTCCACTCTCGCTCACGGGCCGCCTCAACACCACGCAGTTGGGCAACGGTGCCGCCGCCGAAATGCACACGGAGCAGCTTACCGAGCAGGAGGCCGGCATGGGCAAGATAGAGGTGTCGCCCAGGGCGATCTCGCACCTGGCGAGCCGCGCCGCCCAACGCTCTTATGGAGTGGTGGGCCTCGCCGCGCGCAACGCCCGCCCCGGCTGGGCTGAACTACTGCGCCGCGACGAGGTCTACAAGGGCGTTGATGTAACCATCAACAACGGGCAGGTAATCATCGACCTGTACGTGGTCCTCGAATACGGCACACGCATCTCCGAAGTGGCACGCAACATCATGAGCAACTCCAAGTTCGCCGTCGAAACCGCCCTGGGCGTGCCGGTGGTACAGGTGAACGTCAACGTCCAGGGGATAAGAGTCAGTAAGTGATTTGGGAATTGGGATTTCGGGATGCGGATTTAGTAGATATCCAACAAGTCCGAAATCCGAAATCCCAATTCCCAAATCCGAAATAACCACTATGACACAAGCAAGACAGGTCAAGGGCGAGAGGGATAGCGCCGAGAAGCCTCACCATCATTTGCCTACCGCACCTGGGGAGACCTGGGGCGGGCAGGACCTCAAGCGCGCGGTTGGCGCTTGTGCGGCCTGGCTTGCGCGCAACGCCGAGGCGATAAACTCGCTCAACGTGTTCCCCGTGCCCGACGGCGACACCGGCACCAACATGGCCCTGACCATGCACGCCGCTGTGAAGCAGGTCGCGGAGTCGCCCAGCCACTCGGCAGCCGAAATTGCGGCGGGGCTGTCGCACGGCGCGCTCATGGGGGCGCGGGGCAACTCCGGCGTCATTCTATCGCAGATCTGGCGCGGCTTCGCTGAAGGGATCGCGGGCAAGGACCGCATTTCGGCGGTGGACTTCGCGGACGGCCTGGTCGCGGCTACCGCTACCGCCTACCGCGCGGTGCTCAAGCCCGTGGAGGGCACCATCCTCACGGTCATCAAGGATACGGGGGTGGCGGCACAGGCTGCGGCAGGCCATGTGAACTCCTACGCCTATGTGCTGGACGAGACGAGCAAGGCTGCCAAGGCGTCCGTCGCTCGCACGCCCACTTTGCTCGACAAGCTGCGCGACGCCGGGGTAGTAGACGCCGGTGGGCAGGGCCTGTACATGCTGATAGACGGCATACGGCGCTACGCGGAGGGCGAGGACCTGGAAGCGGAGAGCGCCGACCTGCTCGTGGTGGTAGCGCCCGAAATGAACGGGGCGGCGGTGCAGGTGGAGCACGGCGAGTACGGTTACTGCACCAATTTCATCCTGGTGGGCGGCGGTTGGGAGTTCGATGAGGTGCGCGCCCGTATCGCAGCGTTCGGTGACTCGGCCGTGATTGTGGGCGACGAGCGCGTGGTGAAGGTACACATCCACACCGAGACGCCCGGCACCGTGCTCGACTACGCGACCTCCCTTGGCAAGCTGCGACAGATAGCCATCACCGACATGCAGGAGCAGCACGAGGACTTCCTGGCGGGACACGGTCTGCCCAACGCCTCCACCATGCACGACGATGCCGGAGCGTTGCACGGTTCGGGGAGTGACGACAATCCTAACGCGACTACGAGCCGCATCGCCCTCGTGGTGGTAGCCTCCGGGCAGGGGCTGGTGAACACCTTCAAGAGCATGGGGGCGACGGCGATTGTCGAGGGCGGGCAGACGATGAACCCCAGCACCGAGGACCTGCTCAAGGTGATAGAGAGGGTGCCGCAGAACGAGGTCATCATCCTGCCCAACAACGGCAACATCGTGATGTCGGCCCGGCAGACGGTCAGCCTCACCAGGAAGAAGGTAGTGGTGGTGCCCACCGACACCATCCCGCAGGGCATGGGTGCCTTGCTGGCCTTCAACTACGATGCAGACCTTGACTCGAACGTGCGCGCCATGGACGCCGCCTCCAAGCAGGTGGAAACGGGCGAGATCACTCGCGCGGTGCGGGATGCCAAGGTCGAAGGCATAGAGGTGAAGGAGGGCGAGATAATCGGCCTGCTGAACAACAAGCTCGTGACCACCGGCCCCGACCGCGAAGAGGTAGCCTGGGACCTGCTGGAGAAGATGGGCGCCCACGAGCGCGAGCTACTCACCATCTACTGGGGTGGGGAGGTCGGCCAGCCCGACGCCGAGCAATTCCAGTCGCGAGTGCAGGACCACTTCTCCAACGCCGAAGTAGAACTAGTGCACGGCGGCCAACCATTTTACGACTATATCATTTCCGCGGAGTAGCTTCTGAAACGGGGTGCTGAAACGTGAAACGTGAAACGTGATGGTACAACAAGTACCATCTCGGCTCATGTAGGACCAAGTGTCACAAGCCTCATCACGTTTCACGTTTCAGCACCCCGTTTCACGCTTTAGAACCCTATGCCTCACATCCGTATCGTCACAGACAGCGCCTGCGACATACCAGACGCCTTGTTGAGGCATTTGGATATTACTGTGGTACCCCACTCTATCAGTTGGGGCGACTCGGTGTTCGCGGTGGAAGGGGAGAGCGGGGGCGAAATCCTGTCGCGCAAGATGAAAAGCGAGGGCGGGCCGAACTCCTGGCCCACAGTCGCTGCGCCCGATGTGGAGGACTTCACCCAGCTTTACCGCACGATGCGCGACACCTGCGACGGCATCCTCTCCGTCCACACTAGCTCCAGGCTCAGCGAGGTCTACACCAACGCTCTACAGGCCCGCGAGGCGTTCGGGCGGTCGGGGCACGGTGGGCCGTTTCCCATAGCCGTGATAGACTCGATGTCGCTGTCGATGGGCCTGGGATGGCTGGTGCTGGCGATGTACGAAGCAGCCGAGACGGGCGTCGAGTTGCAGAAGCTGGCGACGGCAGCCAGTCGCATGGCCGGCACTACCCACTTCGCCTTCTTCACCGAGAGCCTGGCGGGCCTGCTGAAGACCGGGCACGTACCCCGCTTGCAGACCCACGCCGAAGGTCTATCCTCTCTAAAGCCGCTGCTGCACCTGGACGAGGGGCACTTGATGGTCTATGAGCGCACCCGCACGCGCCCCAAGGCCAGGGATTCGCTCTACAACTTCGTGGAGGACTTCCCCAAGATTGGCCGTATCGCTGTGCTGCACACGGGCGCTCTATTCGATGTGGAGCACCTGCTTACCCGCATAGGCGCGATCTACCCCCGCGACCACGTCACGGTCATACCCGCAGGCCCCACTGTCACCGCGTGGCTCGGTCCCGACGCTTTGGGAGTGGCTGTGCTGGAGGGGGAGGAGTAGGTTCTGAAACGTGAAACGTGAAACGTGATGCGGCTTGCTACTCTTGGTACGTGAATAAGACATTAGGTGTTTGGTGGCACCAAAGCCCCACCCTGTCATCCTGAGTGTAGCGAAGGATCTCAGATGTTGGCCCTGTGTAAGTGTTGAATACTAGTCCAGCCAGTTCCATAATCCAACAGCATCTCTATTCACCTTCTTGAGATCCTTCGCTACGCTCAGGATGGCAGGGGGAGTATGGTCCCGCAGTCGAAGCAACCGTGCATTCGCGTTATACTGGTGATTGAACCCCATCACGTTTCACGTTTCACGTTTCAGAAACAGGAGCAACGATGCCCGATCATGCCCGCCAGGTAAAGATCGTCACAGACAGCGCCGCCGACATCCCGCCTCAATTAGCGCGAGACCTTGACATAACCGTCATACCGCTGCTCGTGCATATGAGCGGGCGCACGTACAAGGATGGCGTGGACCTGAGCGGCGAGGAGTTCTACCGAGAGCTTCAAGGGGCGCGCGGTGTCACGACTACCTCTTTGCCCCCGCTGCACCCTTTCGAGGAAGCGTACCGCAGCCTCACCCGCGACGGCTATGAAGTCGTCAGCATCCATCTGTCCTCCAAGTTGAGCGGCACCTTCAACGCGGCGCTGATGGCATCCACGGGAGACGGGGTTGAGGCTGAGGCAATCAGCGTCGTGGATTCGCGCAGCATCTCCATGTCGCAGGGGTGGGTGGCTATACGTTGCGCGGAGGCGGCGAAGGAAGGTAAGTCCAGGGAAGAGATCGAGGAACTGGCCGAGTCGCTGGTGTCTAAGAGTTTCATATTTGGCGTGCTCGATACCCTGGAGTATATTATTCGCTCCGGGCGCGTGGGGAGGATACCCGGCACGGTAGGTAACATGTTGAGCATCAAACCTGTGCTCACGGTACAGCCCAGCGGCGAGGCGATCATCTTGGAGCGAGTGCGCACCGACAAGAAGGCTCTGGCGCGGATAATAAAGCTGGTGCAGGAGAAGGGCGAATTGCAAGCCATCGCGGTCCTGCACGGGGCCAACGAAGAGGGCGCGACGCAACTGCTGCAAATGGTGCGAGACAGCCTCAACCCGCCGGAGCCGGTGGTTGTGGGGCACATAGGCGCTGTGTTGGGCACGCACCTGGGACCGGGTGCTGTAGGTGTGTGCTTCCTGACGAAGTGATGAGGCGGTTCAGCACTCCAATATTGCCGCCAGCCGACGCCCAGCGATTGAAATCGCGGGCTACACGAGGCAAAGTCCCCTTCGGGAACTAATACATCTATTTAGATTTATCTAGGCACTCCAAGATGAACCAGTCTGCCCTGCGGCAGACTTCGTTTTGTGTAGCCCGCGATTTCAATCGCTGGGCGTCGGCTGGCGGCAATGGCGACAACGACAACACCGGCACTATCTCCCCTTTTCCACCACGCTTCCCATCCCCCGTACGCTGCGGTACAATAAGAACAGACGCTCTATTCCAACGCCAGCAGCCACGAGTCACGCCTTACGCATCACTCGTCACGTTCACCCATGCCGATACCAACCACCGTATTTCGCAACATCCTCCGGCTGGAGGAGCATAAGGGCTTTGCCGACGCCTCCGTGCAGGGTGGCTTGGAGGCTTTCGCGCGGCGTTGGTCCGAGCAGATAGTGAGTGCGGAGCGCGGGGCAAAGGCCATGTCCGAGGCGGTTGCGGGCGCGTTCGATGGCTACTCGGCAATAGCGCCGGGTGAGCGGGAGAGCGCGGTCCGCAGGGCCAATGAGTTGCTGAACCTGTTCGATGAGGGCGTGCGAGTGGTGCCCGGCACGAACGGGCATAAAGCGGGGGGAAAGAACGGCTCGTCGGGGAACGGGCATACTGCGCATGGCATCGAGGGCTTTACCGGCTTCGATGATACGGACCCACGTGCCAAAGCGCCTATTTCTTCGTTCCGTAGCGGTATCGCCCCGGCGCCCATGGTGGAAGCGCCCGCCGCCCCTCCTAAGAGCGCGCGTGCGGCCCGCCGTAGCGCCACCCTCGACTCCCCGGTGACGGTATTGCGCGGGGTGCAGGATGCCACCGCACGGCTCCTCAAGCGGCTGGGAGTCTACACGGTGCGGGACGCGCTGCTCTTCTTCCCCTTCCGCTACGACGACTTCTCGGAGATGAAGCCCATCTCCGAGCTTCAGCCCGACGTGAACCAGACGGTGGTGGGCACTATCTGGTCGGTGGAGGTGAAGCACACGCGCAATGGCAGGCCGATGGTCACGGCTACCGTCTCCGACGATAGCGGCATCATTCTCGTCACATGGTTCAACCAGGAGTACATCGCCCGCCAGCTTCACCAGGGTGAGGCTATCGTGATTTCGGGCAAGCCCCAGGCTTTCAACGGGCGCTTGCAGTTCAGCTCGCCTGAGTGGGAGCCTTACGACTCGGAGCTACTGCACACGGGGCGTATCGTGCCGGTATACCGCTCCACCGAGGGGCTGTACAGGCGCACATTGCGGCGCATCATGCACGACGCCGTGGAGCGCTTTGCCGACCAGCTAACCGACTACATACCTGAGTCGATGAAGCGGGACGCCCAACTGCTCGACCTCGTGACCGCTATTCGCCAGATACACTTCCCAGAAAGCAAGCTGGACGCGGCAAAGGCCACCAAGCGGCTGGCCTTTGACGAGTTCCTGATGATCCAGCTTGGCATGCTCCAGCGCAAGCGAGCCTGGCAGGAGTCGCAGAAGGGCCTGGCGCTGAAAGTACAGGGCGACGACCTTCAGCACTTCTACTCCTCGCTGCCATTCGAGCTAACCAACGCCCAGCGCAGGGTGATAGACGAGATTACCGCCGACATATCGGGCACGGTGCCGATGACGCGGCTATTGCAGGGTGACGTAGGTTCCGGCAAGACGGTGGTGGCGGCGGCGGCCCTCTACCTGGCTGTGCGGAACGGCGCGCAGGGCGTGATAATGGCCCCCACCGAAATCCTGGCCGAGCAGCACTTCAAGAGCCTCTCGCGCATGATGGCGGGGTTGGAGCGCGACGGCCAACCCGCCCCCACGGTGCGCCTGCTGAAGGGGAGCACCACCAAGAAGGAGAAGAACGCGATCTACGCCGCTACGGCTTCGGGCGAGATAGACATACTCGTCGGCACGCACGCGGTAATCCAGGAGGGCGTGGCGTTCGAGAGGCTGGCTATGATCGTGGTAGACGAACAGCACCGCTTTGGCGTAATGCAGCGTGACGCCCTCCGGCAGAAGGGTATCGAGGCGGGCCTGATGCCCCACACACTCGTGATGACCGCCACGCCCATCCCTCGCTCCCTCGCCCTAACCATCTACGGCGACCTCGAAGTGTCGGTGATAGACGAGATGCCGCCTGGCAGACGCCTCATAAAGACGCGCTGGGTGGATGCCACGCGCCGCAACCAGGCATACGAGTTCATCGAAAAGAAGGTCGCGGAGGGCAGGCAGGCGTTCGTCATCTGCCCGCTCGTAGAAGAGTCGGACAAGATAGAGGCCAAGGCCGCCGTTGCCGAGTACGAGCGGTTGCAGTCGGAGGTGTTCACCAATCGCAAGCTGGCGCTGCTGCACGGCCGGATGAAGCCGAAGGAGAAGGAGGAGATTATGGCCTCCTTCAACCGGGGCGAGGCCGATATACTTGTATCCACCAGCGTGGTGGAAGTCGGCATCGACGTGCCCAACGCCACCGTCATGCTGATAGAGGGTGCGGACCGCTTCGGCCTGTCGCAGTTGCACCAGTTCCGGGGGCGTGTAGGCCGGGGCGAGCACCAGTCGTATTGCGTGCTGCTGGCCGAGGCCGCGCAAGGGGTGGCGTTCGACCGCATGCAGATTATCCAGGAGACCCACGACGGCTTCCGCCTGGCCGAAGAGGACATGAATATACGCGGCCCCGGCCAGTTCTTCGGCACGCGGCAGTCCGGCATGCCCGACCTGCGCATGGCGAAGCTCTCCGACATGGCGACCCTCAGCCTGGCCCGAGAGCAAGCTAAGGCCCTCTTCGCCCGCGACCCCGACCTAGCCCAGCCCGAACACGCCCCGCTCAAAGACGTGCTGGAAGCCTTCTGGAGCCGCGCCGAGACCGACGCGAACCAATAGCTGAAACGTGAAACGTGAAACGTGATGCGGTTAGGGGTATTTGGTTCGTGAATGCCAATTCGTCTGCATCGCGGGACCACGCTCCCACTGTCATCCTGAGCGTAGCGAAGGATCTCAAGAAGGTGAGTAGGGATGCTGTTGAACTATGAGCAACACGGGCAGGGTCCTGAAAGTTCAACACAGGGGTAGGAGGAGCATCTGAGATCCTTCGCTACGCTCAGGATGACAGGGTGGGGCTTGGTCCCCTAGTTGCAACATGTTGACTTGTGGCACCAAGCGTCACAGCGATAATTTCAGCGACAGTATGGCACAAACCGCATCACCTTTCACGTTTCAGAACCATGCGAGTAATCTCCGGAACAGCCAAAGGCCGCACGCTCAAAGGCCCCGCCACTAGAGGCACCAGGCCGATGACCGACAGGCTCAAGACCTCCCTCTTCGACACGCTGGTGCCGTATGGGGTAGGCGGCGCGCGCGTGTTGGACCTATACGCCGGTAGCGGCTCCCTTGGAATAGAGATGCTGTCGCGGGGCGCGGAATGGGCCGATTTTGTGGAGCACAACGCCGGAGTGGTGCGCATTATCGAGGACAACCTGGCGAGCACTGGGCTGTCGAATCGCGCTCGAGTCTACAAGATGGCGGTCGGTGCGTTCCTCGCTATGCGCGCCAAAGCGCACGAACAACCTGCCGCCGTGGTAGACACTGCCGTCGATTATGATATAATACTCCTCGACCCTCCGTATGCTGACGCTGTAATAAACGACACGCTTGAAACCATTGCATCTGGACCGTTGCTTGCGGAGGACGGCATACTGGTGATAGGGCATGCCACGCAGGTCCATTTAGCGGAGGAATACGGCGACGGACGCCTGAAGCGGGCGCGGCATCGAGTCATGGGAGGCTCGGCTTTTTCTATTTATGAACGCATGGCCGATTAGCGCACACTAAAACGTAAAGCCTTCATCGTCTATCGTCTATCGTCCATCGTCCACCAAGAGGAGCATCATGCAGTCACAGCCCGGAGATGGGCGTCACCCGGAGCGCGTAGCTATCTATCCGGGCACGTTCGACCCGGTAACAGTGGGGCACCTCGACATCGCACGCCGCGCCCTCAACCTGTGCGACAGGCTGGTGATGGCGGTTGGCGACAACCGGAACAAGAACCCCTTGTTCGGCGTCGAAGAGCGACTATCCCTAATACGTGAGTGCCTCCGGGAGATGGGCATCGACGGCCGGGTGACTGTGACGAGCTACAGCGGCCTAACGGTGCATTTCGCGCAGCAGGTGGGCGCTAGCCTCATCGTGAGGGGCTTGCGGGCCGTGACGGATTTTGAGTGGGAGTTCCAACTGGCTCTCATCAACCGCCAGCAGGACGCCTCGATAGAGACGGTCTGCCTGATGACCAGCCAGGAGTATTCGTTCTTGAGCGCCAGCGTGGTACGCGAGTTGGCGATGCTGGGCGGAAAACTGGAGGACGTGGTGCCGCCGAACGTGGCCGAGGCGCTGCAATCCAAGTACAAGCGCGGCCTGGCTGCCGCCGACGTTAGAGATGTTTGAGAGTGATACCTAGCGGGTGAGCCGTGAGGCGCGTTCTTCGATAGAGTTGCATAACCGCACCTTACCATGCACAGCACATTAGAGGGGATGACTATGGTCGCTACTAGCAGCGAAATGCGAATGGACCTCCAGTTCTTGATAGAACGCCTGGAGACGTTGGTTACGGGTGCCCGGCGCGTGCCTATCTCGGGCAAGCTGATGCTGGACGAGCAGGAGCTTGCCGACCTTATAGACCAGATGCGCTCGGTCGTGCCCGACGAGATTCGGGCCGCCCGCAAGGTCCTCAAGGAGCGAGACAGCATTATCGCGGAGGCCCAGCAGCAGGCCGACGACATCCTGAAGAACGCCCAACAACAGGCCGAGATGCTGCTGGACGAGCAGGGTCTCATGTCCGAGGCGCAGGCCAGGGCCTACCAGTACCTCGAAGAGGTAGAGACCGAGGCCCAGGAGCGCATCAACGGGGCCGACGAGTACGCCCGCCAGGTGCTCTCTCAGCTACGCGAGCAGCTAGGCAAACACCTCCGCACAATCGAAAAGGGTCTCGACGCCCTCAACACACGGGGGCAATAGCTCCTTAAGACGAAAACGCCAAGACGCAAAGACGCCAAGAACCACGCCAAGATTAGGATTGTTTCTCAAGCAAAAGGACCAGGGTACGTAATGTTGTACTCTGGTCCCTTCTTGTACTTTCCAAACCCGCTATTCTCTTGGCGTGGTCCTTGGCGTCTTTGCGTCTTGGCATTTTCGTCTCGGAAAAGTAGCTTACCTGGGGATGTTGACTTCCGGGACTGTGGGAGAGGGGTCGGTTTCGTAGTTGAACTCCGCCGTTGCTTTGTGGAGGAAGTCGGGGGTGGTGGCGAGCACCGTCACCTGGGACACCAGTATCTTCTCGCCATTGGGCCAGTATTCGGGCATTATGAAGGTGCCTCTTACTGCGCCGTTTCCGTTCGACTGGAGCGTAGCGTACACATGCTCGGTAACGCCGGTGTTAAGGCCGCCCAGGTGTATCTCCACGTCCGTGTTGGCGGGAAAGTGGTCGCCCACGATCAACACCTGCTCGCCCGCCCCGCCACGCTCGGGGCTGAGATGAATCTCGGCCTCGCTGGTAGTGACGGTGACGGTGGTCTGCTCGGCGCTTTCCGGCATCAGCGTCACCGGCACCGAAGCAAACTGGTCCAGGTGACCGTCCTTCGCTGACGTGGTATATACCGAAACCTCGCCTTCCGTAGTTGCGCTCACCGGGGCAAGCTCCAGCGTAGCGGTAAAAGTGCCAGGCTCACCTACATGGCTGTCCGTAGTCACGACGGTGTTGGCGACGCGGTTGCCGCCTATATTCAGGTCAACATTGAAGGTGTTCTCAAAGGCGGTACCTTCGCCATGTACCGTGAGTGTCCGGGTTATCACCGAGCCGGGCAGGGGCGATGTGATGCGCAGGGAGTTGCCGCCCTGAGTTACGTCCTGCTTCAATTCTATGCTGGCGACTGTCGTTGGAACAGCAATCGAAGCGCCAGGAGATGTGCCGCCGGAAGCGTTACAGGCGAGCAGCAGCAAGGGTAGCATGAGCACCGACATGCCGCGTGTGATATTCGTTTTTAGCCGTCCGATTGTCATTAGTTCTACCTGTTTTTGTGTTTCTGGGACTTGATTATGAGTGGTGTCTTGTGAACTCTTTCTCTATGCTACCAGTATAGCCGCCGCTCGTTGTGATTCCATCAGCAGGACCGCTTATGGACGCTCTACCATAGGGTGTGCTCTCGAATGAGCCTTTCGGCCTACCCATGACGCAGGCACGGTCAGAGGCAAGCAGCCATAAAGGGGGCAAAACAATGGTAACCGAGTGGCCTGGTATGGCGCATACGCTGTTCGGCCTATCTTAACGAGCGAAACGCCCTGTCTCGCGCACTGTGCTAGGTTACGCATCACTCGTCACTCGTCACTGCCTGTGGTATAATCCCGGCTGATATGAACGATGGGCATGGAGAGACACCAGACTTGAGTTTAGACAAGAATGCTATGTCGCAGGCACAGGGGCTTGCGGGGCAGCGCCCGGGTATCTCCGTATTCTTCCCGGCGTACAACGACGCGGGCACCATCGCTTCAATGGTGATAGCCGCCCTGCGCACCTGCGCGCAACTGACCGACGACTACGAGGTGATCGTGGTCGAGAACGGCAGTACCGATTACACGGTAGAGGTGCTGGAAGACCTGGCGGAGACGCACGAGAATCTGCGGGTGCTCACTCACCGGGAGCCACTGGGTTATGGCGGCGCACTCAAGATTGGCTTCCGCGAGGCCCGCAAGGAACTGGTCTTCTACACCGACGGCGACGCCCAGTACGACGCGCACGAGCTGGCCCTCTTGGTGGCAGCCCTCCGGCCCGAAGTAGACATCGTACAGGGCTACAAGATCGAGCGGCACGACCCCCTCTTCCGCATCGTAATCGGCAGGATTTACCACTGGACCGTCAAGCTCGCGTTCGGCTTGCCCGTGCGCGACACCGACTGCGACTTCCGCCTCATCCGCAAATCAGCCTTGCAGCGGTTTACCCTGAAATCGAACACCGGCACCATCCCGGTCGAGCTGGTCAAGCGGCTGCACGAATCGGGGGCGGTGTTCGCTGAGGTCCCCGTGCACCATTATCACAGGGCGTATGGCAGGTCGCAGTTCTTCAACTTCAAGCGTCTCGCCGCCACCGCGCGCCAGCTAATGCAACTCTGGATTGAGCTTGTGCTAGTGCCGAAGATGACGGGACGCAAGCCGGTGAAGAGTGTCAAACCCAGGATGAGCGTCGCCCCCTCCAACCCCTCGCTCACCTACCGCACCGAAGCCGAGGCAAAAGCCATACAGGCCGCACGTCCAGGTGTAGATGGCACCGGGAGCCGTTCCACTGACGGTCGCGGGTCCAACGTAAAAGCACCAGGGGGCAAGCCTTGAACCCTGGCTGGCACTGGAACACCGGTCCTCTCGGAGAACCGCCCCCGGAAGAGGCACCTCACGCGCCACCCGCCGATTACGAGCTTGTGTACCGGGGCAGGCGGGTGATGATTACCGGCGGCCTGGGTTTTATCGGCTCGAACCTGGCGCGGCGGCTGGTGTTTCTCGGCGCGGATGTGATGCTGGTCGACTCGCTCATACCGCAGTACGGGGGCAACCGGCGCAACATCGCGGGCATACAGGACGAGGTGCGGGTGAACATAGCCGATATACGCACCCAGCCCACGATGAACTTCCTGGTGCAGGAGCACGATTACATTTTCAACCTGGCCGGGCAGGTGAGCCACCTCGACTCGATGACCGACCCCTTCACCGACCTTGAGATCAACTGCCGCAGCCAATTGTCGCTGCTCGAAGCGTGCAGGCACAACAACCCGGCGGTGAAGGTCATTTTCGCGGGTACCCGCCAGCAGTACGGCAAGCCCGACTACCTGCCGATAGACGAGCGCCACTTGATGCACCCCACAGACGTGAACGGCATCAACAAGATGGCGGGCGAGTGGTACCATATCCTCTACAACAACGTGTATGGCGTGCGTGCGACGTCTTTGCGCCTGACCAACACCTACGGACCGCGACAGTACGTGAAGGACGCTCGCATGGGCTTCATCGGCTATTTCATCCGCAAGGCCGTGCTCGACGAGCTAATCACCATCTACGGCACGGGCGAGCAGATACGCGACTTCAACTACGTGGACGACGTTGTTGACGCCTTCCTGCGCGTGGGTGCCAGCGAGGAGGCCAACGGCCAGGTGTTCAACCTCGGCGGCACCCCCATCAGCCACGTAGACCTGACCGAGCTACTGGTCAAAATCGCGGGCAGCGGCTCCTACTCGCTGGTGCCCTGGCCCGCCGAGCGCAAGGTGATAGACATCGGGGACGTGTATAGCTCCTACGATAAGATAGAGCGCGCCCTGGGCTGGCGTCCCCGCATTGGCCTGGAAGAAGGTCTGCGCCGCACCGTCGAGTTCTACCGCCAGGAAGGGCAGTATTATTGGTGATTTGGAAATTGGAATTTCGAAATTCGAATTTGTAGGGGTGCAGGGGTCTTCCCCTGACGGGGTGTGGGGTGTCCCCACTTCTCCTCTCTTCTAAATTCGAATTTCGAAATTCCAATTTCCAAATGGAGAGACTATGCTTTACATAAATGATACTCGCGCGCAATACGAGGCTATCAAGGACGAGCTTCTGCCTGTGGTCGAGCGGGTGATGGAGAAAAGCTATTTTATACTGGGCGAGAACGTGCGCGCCTTTGAGGAGGAGTTCGCGGCTTTCTGCGGCACTAAGTACGCGGTGGGGGTGGCGAACGGCACCGATGCGCTGCACCTTGCCTGCCGCGTGCTGGGGATTGGTCCAGGCGACGAGGTGCTGACTGCGACACACACGGCTACCTTTACTGCGCTGGGCATCTCGATGACGGGGGCGACTCCTACATTCGTGGACATAGACCCCGCTACCGGCAACCTCGATCCCTCCAGGCTACAAGAGGCGATTACCGAGCGCACGAAGGCGATAATGCCGGTGCACCTGTACGGTCAGATGGCCGATATGGAGCCGCTCATGGGCATTGCCGACCGCTTCGGCATCCCTGTGATTGAGGACGCGGCGCAGGCGCATGGGGCGACCTACCGGGGCAAGCGGGCGGGTTCTATGGGTGTGTTGGGTTGCTTCTCCTTCTACCCGACCAAGAACCTGGGCGCGTATGGCGATGGTGGAGCGATTACCACGAACGACGAAGGCCTGGCGCAGGCGCTCAGGGAGTTCCGTAACGGCGGTCAACGCGAGCGGTACAACCACGTACGCGTGGGGGTGTGCAGCCGCCTCGATGAGCTTCAGGCGGCCATCTTGCGGGTGAAATTGCGATACCTGGACGAGTGGACGCAGCGGCGGCGCGAGAACGCAGCAAGGTACGACCGATTGTTGGCTGAGGCGGGCGTGCCTGTGCAGCCTGTCACGATACGCGACTATGGCGAGACGGCTATGCACCTGTACGTCATCAGGGTACCCGCCGATCAGCGCGGGCCGCTAATGTCCCACATGAAGGAGAACGGGGTGGACCCGATGGTGCATTACCCGATCCCCATACACCTGCAAGAGGCGTACGGCTTCCTGGGGTTGAAGCGTGGAGCTTACCCTGAGGCAGAGAATATGGCCGACGAGATTGTCACCTTGCCCATGTACCCCGAACTTACCGACGAGCAGGCGAGCACGGTGGTGAGGGTAGTAGCTTCATACTTCGAGAGCGGGGAGCGCGCTTCGTGAGAGAGGATGGTCTCTTAGAGACGCTGATGACGCCCGTGCGCAAGGTGGTGCGGCGGCTGTCGGCGCAACCCCAGCTTTGGAACCTCTTCCGGCGCATCCTCGAGTTCAACTTCCGCGCCGAGAAGCGGGTCATCCGGCAGGAACTGCTGCCTCGCGCCCGGCGTGTAGAGAGGGACGAGCAGCGCAAGCCTCGCCTGTTGGACCTCGGCTGCGGCACGGGCGAGCTTGCCGGGAGCTTCATCAAAGCGGGCTACGACTACTATGGGGTGGATATCGAGCCGGAGCGGATACGTTACGCGCAAAGGGTCTTTCCTCTGGGCAAGTTCCGCGTCATGGACGCCAGCGACCTATCTTACCCAGACGGCTATTTCGACCAGATTCTCATCACGGGCGTGCTGCACCACCTGAGCGACGAGGAAGTGCGCGGCATCGTCAAGGAGATCAAACGGGTGCTTACGCCCGGCGGCCGCGCCCTCGTGATGGAGGACATAGCCCTGCCCTTGCGCGGCTCCCTCAACTTCCTGGGAGCGCTGGTGCACCTGGCAGACGAAGGCGCGCACATCCGCCGCCCGCATGAGTACACGCCCCTTTTCCAGCCGGACCTTGCGCTCAAGAACACCTATCCGGTGCGCGCCGGGGTTTGCGACTACCAGGCGTTCATACTTGAACCGGCGGCTAGGTGATGAGCGACGCCCGGCGATTGAAATCGCGGGCTACACAAGGCAAAGTCTGCCCTGCGGCAGACTAATTCATCTCAAAGTACCCGAAGAAAGCTTATAGGGTGTGACAGTCCCCGAAGGGGGACTTTGCAAAATGTAGCCCGCGATTTCAATCGCCGGGCGTCACGTGGCGACACCGCACGAACTCTGTGCGACCGTACAGCCCTTGGTCCTAATCTACTTCGACTATCCCTCCACCATCTCTAGCTTCCGAGAGCTACATCGTACGTCGGTGGGTGTGTTCGCACGCGCGAGTTGATTGTGACCTGGGTTTGTTTCATGCCCGGTGCCTGGAAGGTGAGCACGCTCTTACCTTGTATATCCCCTTCGGCCACGATGAACTGCGTTTCGGTAGGTTTAGGTGCCCCCGGCATGGGGCCTTTCTCGGTCTCGATGACCTCGGAAACGAACGTCCCGACCAGGCGGCCACCGGCTACCCTGATTCCGCCGTCGAAGAGAGACCCCGGAATGTCAAACGGCCTTCGCTTTGGCTGCATACTTTTCACCCTGCCTTTCATAAGTCGTAGATACGAATGGAAATTACCCTGCATCCAGATCAGCCTGCTCGACATCTCTCATCTATTCATCTGCACGCCTCTCTATTATAGCATCTATACTGCGGGCGCGTTGGGGCGGATACGGTAAGCACTGTGCAGGTTGCAAAGTAACCAATCAACATTGCTGTATAATGCCACCTATGGGACGTGAAAGCTATTTGCCGGTGGGCGACCCGCCCACTCCCCCTGAGACCCTTGCCAGGCCCCCACAAGCGCAGCCGCAGACCACCGCGAGCGTGACTCTACCTGTGCCTCAACCTCCTGCACCTGCCGACGACCAGGACCCTTATTCGCTCACCGTGGTCATCCCGGCCTACAACGAAGGTGACGCGGTGCACCGGGTGATTTATAAGGTACGGGAGTTGCGGCCCAGGGCTGAGATACTGGTGGTGGACGACGGCTCGAAGGACAACACGGCGGAAGTAGCGCGGTTGGCGGGGGCGCGGGTAGTGGTCCACCCGTACAACAAGGGCAACGGCGCGGCGGTGAAGACGGGACTGCGCAACGCTACCGGGGACGTAGTGCTTCTGCTGGACGCCGACGGGCAGCACCCGCCGGAGGACATCGAGCGGGTGCTGGAACCGATAGGGGAATACGACCTGGTGGTGGGGGCGCGCACCCGCGACTCCGAAAGCGCCTGGATACGCGACTTCGGCAACTTCATCTTCAACAGGCTCGCTACGTACCTGTCGGGGCGGGAGATACCTGATCTCACCTCCGGCTTCCGGGCCATGAAGCGCGAGATGATTATGGAGTTCATCCACCTACTGCCTAACCTCTACTCGTACCCAACCACCAGCACGCTTGCTTTCATCAAGGCTGGATACAACGTGCGGTTCGTGCCGATACGGGCGCGTAAGGGCACCGGGCGCAGCAACACCAGGATCGTGCGGGACGGCGTCAGGGCCATCGTCATCATCCTGCGCATGATTACCCTGTTCGCGCCGATGAAGATATTTCTGCCGTTCAGCATCTTCCTGTTTATGGCTGGCATGGTCTACGGGCTGGTGAACATCCTCATCTGGGGCATCAACCGCATACCCAACGGCTCGGTGCTGCTGATCCTGAGCAGCCTGTTCATCTTCCTGTTCGGCCTCATCTCGGAGCAGATAGCGGCCATGCGCTTCGAGAGCAGCCAGCGCAACTGGTCTCGCGATCCCGGCACGGCCAACCGGCGGGACGGACAGCACGACCACTCAGCGAAGGGCGGGGATGGCAGCTAAGGCGACACCCCACCGCACCGACCTTCCAGCGTTAGCCTCCGACACTCCCACCACGGAACCAACATCCCTGGCCGACCCCACCGCGCAGCCTCCAGTGCCGCAGCCTCCCGAACCGCGCAGCCGCACCCGCGCCTGGGCATTACGAATCGCGGGCACGTTGCTGTTCGTGGCGCTGCTCGTATGGCTCGATCTGAGCGGGGCGCTGCCGCTGGAGAAGGTGTGGAGCGCGCTGGCGGGGGCCGACTTATGGCTGGTGGCCCTCTCGATTGCCCTCTACGTGCCGTTCCTGGTTGTCAAGGCCGCGCGGTGGCGGCTCGTGTCGGCGGCCATGAACGTGACGCTGTCGTGGGGCGACGCCTGGCGCATCTATGGTATCGGGCTGGCGGCCGGGACCTTCACGCCGGGGCAGGCCGGGGATGCGCTCAAGGCCTGGTACGTGCAGCGGAAGGGCTACACGCTGGCGCGGGGGCTGGGTAGCTCCGTGCTCGACCGCTTGTTCGACGTGGCGGCGCTGGCGGCGTTGGGCCTGCTGGGCGTGCTGGTATATGGTGGCCG
Organism: Chloroflexia bacterium; assembly: GCA_036386675.1. Lineage (GTDB taxonomy): Bacteria > Chloroflexota > Chloroflexia > QHBQ01 > JADMIH01 > JADMIH01. The sequence continues at coordinate 124,050 of DASVVE010000086.1, forward strand.
CTTCGCTGGGCAAACTCCTGTGCTGGTGGGCTGGGCGCTGGCGTGCGTGGCGGCGGTGGTCTTTCTCGCCTGGAACCGCTCTCGTACGTGGGCCATTAACCTTGTGGCCCGGCGGCTGGCGCGCTTTGGAGGCGGCGACAAGGTGGGTGGGTGGTCGTTGGACGCGAGCACCTTGACGTACGCGGTGCTGCTGACCCTGGCGAGCTTCGCCATCTCGATATTCCGGGTGTGGTTGCTAGCCGCTTCGGTGGGCATCTTCCTTGGGCCGCTGGAGGTATCGGGCTTTGTGGGCCTGACCACCGCCGCCGCCCTCGTGCCGGTGACCGTTGGCGGCGTGGGCACCCGCGATGCGATTGCCGCCCTCGCCTTCACGCAGCTGGGCCTCGACCCCGCACAGGGTATCGCCGTGTCGCTGCTGATCCTGGTGCTGAACCTCACGCAGGCGATCATTGGCTGGGTGATGTGGCTGCGGTACAGGAGCGACGAGTAATAAGACGAAACCGCAAAGACGCAAAGAACGCAAAGGACGCGCAGAGATTAGGACTGTTTGGGCTGAAGTCCCTTGTCCCTCGCTTGGGTTGAGGTAAACATTGGGAATTGGTGCTTGGATAAGTGAATATGGGATGCCTTTGGGCGCGGTTGCACTGGTGATAGTGGGGTTGCTGGTGCTGTTCGCTGTGCTGAACAAGTTCCGTATTGCCACTGGTGTATGGCGTAGCATATCTGAACAATGGACCGTCACTGCCGTATTGAGCGTGTTGCTATTGTTCGCTACTTTGCTGGCTACTATCTTCGCGAAGGACCGGGAGACTCGGAGTTTGCACGACTACGTGCTTGGCAATGTGTCGAGCATCACCAACCTAGCCGCCAACGGGGAGCTTGAGGCGACTACCGTCGGCACCACTACTCTCATCACCGGCTGGACGACGCTTACCGGCACTGTAGCGCCGATCAACGTTGGAGAAGCCGGGGTCCGATTGGAGCCGGGGGCTGTGCTCGCAAGTAATATGGTGCGGGTGCAGCCTGGGGGTACGTACCGGTATAGTGTGGCAGTTCCTCCCAGCGAGACCGGCACGGCATTAGCTCAGGTGCGTTTGCTCTGGCTTTCCAATACGCTCGACCTGGACCACCCGGTTGACTGGAGTGACTCCCTTACGGAGACGATCAACTATGCCGAAGTACCGCGTTCGCTGCAATTCTGGAACGGCCAGTATACAGCTCCGGTGGGCGCGACCCACATGCGGTTTGAGCTTAGAAGCCTCAGTGGTGCGGCCTTGCAGGTTGTCAAGGTAATGCTGTGGACGGATGGTGCTAACGTCGAAGCACACGCCTACGGACGGCAGGGCGCGGTCGCTTTCTCGTTTGACTGGGAGTCCGCGATGGGTGGGGCCATACACTCCAAGGGCATGGCGGAGCACGACCCCGACGCCGCCGCCGAGCACGGCATTGATATGCGGCAGGGGGCCGACTGGCTGCACGACCTGTTCGCTCGCAACCACATAAGCGCCACTTTCTACGGCACCGGCTACAACCTGTTGGACGGCAACACGGAGCGGCGCACCTTTGCGGGCAACCCCACCTATGACTGGGCGAGCCGGGAGAACCGTTGGGAGATCGACTACTGGACTGAGCACCCCTGGTACGGCGACGACCCGTATGGCACGTATGAGAGCCACCCAGCCTGGTACTTTGGCGACCAGACGCGCAGGCTCATTTCGGCGGGCCATGAAATCGCGTCCCACACGTTTGGGCACATCTACGTCCGTGGGTCGGATGTGCCGTCAATGACGGTGGATACGGACGAGTGGCTGAACGCGGCGCAGGCTATAGGGGTGCCCCGACCCACGACCTTTGCCTTCCCCTGGCGCAGCAGCAACTCGCTGAAAGCCGACATGTACGACATGCTTTACAGCAAAGGCATTCGCGCCGTCACCCGCATCTACGCGCTTGATATGGTGGACCAGTACACGGTGGGAGCGGTTAAGGTGTACCCTGAGATAGCGGTCATGCCCGACTTCCTGCTGGGCGGGGCTTCGAGCATGGCGGGCGAGGAGACGGAGGGGGCGACGATTGGCGCGGAGCAAGGGTTGCACGTAATCGAAGAGACATTGGCCCGCCGGGGCACGACCTCCTTCTGGACCCACCCGGAGGTGCTGGCGGACGGCCCGGTTTTCGCTCCCGAACGCGAGTCGTGGCAGCGCGTCGTGGAAGCCGCCGCACGCGAGCGCGACCGGGGCAGACTATGGATCGATACCGTGGCAAACATCACCGCGTATGAAACGGCCATAATGAGCGTTACCACCCAACTGGAACAGCGTTTTATGGGCCTGGGAGGTTGGCAACTGAACGTCACGAACAACTCGGGGCAGGAGCTACAGGGCGTTACTCTCACGCTGCCTGGCGACGTGCGCAACGTCTCGTCAAATGGCGTTACTGTCCGTACTGTCAAGACCGAGCAGGATGGCACGGTCCGGCTGAGGGAACCCGGCGGCCCTGAATTCCCCGCCCGGCAACTCGTCATTGATACGCTTCCGCCGGGCGTTACTACCCTCAATATCGAATGGATTTCGGGGCAGGAGCCGCAGAGGTGAGGGGCCAGGCAGCTAGAACGCCGGTTGTGGTCGGCCCGAGGCGCAGAGTGCTGCTGTGGCTGATGCCTTTGCTCCTGGCACTGGTTTGGATACCACTGTTTTACCACTTGTTTCGGGCCCAGGCTGTGGACGTTGGTATCGCGGGTGACACGGCGTTCCTGGATAGTGGTTTTCACACTGATGAGGCCGACCTGACCTACCGCTACCGCTGGACGAGCGGCCCCGCCACTATTACGTTTCACGGCACAGGGAACGCCAGGCCGACCGAGATATTGGTCCAGGCACAAGGTTTTCGCCCCGAAGGCTTCTCCGAGCCGGTCACCATGACCGTTTCGCTGGAAGGCGCGCTGACACCGTTGCAGCCGTCTGTAGTTACCCTCAACAACCAACTCGATACCTACAGGTTTGTGGTGCCGGAGCCTGATCTCAACTTGCCGCCGACTACTACCTCTTATCTGCCCAATAGACCATACCGGGTAACCCTGAACACCCCCACCTTCAACGCACCAGGCGACCCGCGACCGCTCGGGGTGAAGGTGGCGCGGGTGGAACTGAAGCAAAGCTCTTTCGGTCTGAACCTGCCGCCGCTGCATGCCGTCCTGTGGCCGCTGGTATTGCTGGCGGGGCTACGCTATCTGGTGTCTCAAGCCCCTAACGTGCCGAGTTACCTCCTGGCGTTGGCTGCATGGGTCGCGGGGTTCGTGGGGGTGCTGATTTTCAGGCTGTATGCCGCCGTGTACTTGCCCCCTCTGGCCTTTGTGGTCGGGCTGTTGGCGTTGCTGCACTGGCAGCGTGCCAGGCTGGCAGCGTGGCCGGAATGGGTGGACCGCCTCGGTAAGGTGGTGAACGCACAGAGGCTGATGCTGGGGGCGCTCGCCGCGTACGCTGCCGTGTCGCTCTGGGTGCTGCCGCAGGTAGACTGGATAGGTCACGCCGACTACGCCGAGAACGCGGTCATCGCTCGCAACTTCGTGCAGGGGAAGGGCCTCACCGTCGATTACGTGGCCCAGTTCTACGAGGCGCACCCCGGCATCACCCACCACGCCGAGACCTGGCCCCTGCTCCAGCCGCTCACCATCGCACCATTCTTCGCCCTGTTAGGTCCGGTCACCTGGGTAGCCAAGTTGCCCAACCTGTTGATGATGCTGGCCCTTGCCTGGCTGGTCTTTTCACTGGCTGCCCGGCTTTGGGACTCGCGGGTGGGCCTGCTGGCGGGCCTCTTCACGCTGGCCCACCCCTATTTCTTCAACTCGGTGCTCTACCCCATAAACGACCTGGGCTTCACGCTCATCTTCTTCGCGCTGGCCTGGCTGACGTGGCACGTCGTCTCCCCCTATCACGACATATCTCCCGAAGACACGAACAATGAGCGGCTGGTCCAGGTAGACAGGAGGGTTGGGGAGCGGCGGCGTACGCTCATGCTAGCGGGTATCGGAGCACTTGCGGGGCTGCTAATCTGGAGCAAGCCGAGCGGGGCTATTCTGCTGTTAGGGATGCTGTTGTGGGCGGGCTGGCGCTGGCTGCAACTGCGCAAGCTGGACGGCCGCAAGATAGATTGGCGGCCCCTGGTGCCTGTGCTGGGTGCCTTAGCTTTGGTGTTGGCACCCTACTTCTTGCGGAACATGCTGGCCTTCGGCAAGCCCTTTTTCAGCACCGAGGCTTACGACGCCTGGATTCTCCGCTACTACCCCGGCCACAACTGGGAGGACATTTACAAGTATTATATCGGGAGCGAACTGCCGAACTTCAGGTGGGTAACCGGCGGCAAGTTTGGGTACGAAGTCCTGTTCGAGGCTATATGGCTGAACCTGCAATGGGTGTGGCAGCGGGGCATCCTGGGCGAACAGGGCAGCGGCGACTTCGTGTTTGGCCTCCTGCCGCTGACCGGGGCGCTGGTCGGCCTGGCTGCGGCTACGCGGCGGGTGGCGGGGCTGTTCGGCATGGTGGGGCTGTGCGTCGGGCTGTACGCGCTGTTCGTGCTCACCTACTGGCACTACGAGGGCCGCTACTTCCAGGTGGCTGTGCCGTGGCTGTACATGCTGCTCGCGTGGGGCCTGTTCTGGACCTGGGACCGGCTGCGGGTGTCCCTCAACGACGGGCTGGCGCGCAAGTGGGGATTGCTGCTCCTGCCCCTGCTGTCGGCCTTTTTGCTGTGGCCCTCGCTGGACACAATAGGCAAGCAGATCGAAGCCGACCTCCAGCCTACAGGCTTCGTCACCGCCATGCACTGGCTGCGCGACAACACCACGCCCCAGGACGTAATCATGACCCGCGACCCGTGGGAGCTAAACTGGTACACCGACCGCCAAGCCGTGATGATACCCAACGACGACCTTGCGACCATCGAGAACGTGGCCCGGCAGCACGGCGTGACGTACCTGCAACTAGGCGGGCCGGTGGACGGCATCGATGTGAGGCAGTGTCCTGACGACCCTGCCGCTCCACAGTCGCGCTACCCCACCGGCACGCGGCCCGTCCTGGGCAGCCTCTATTGCGGCGTGGAGAGGCCCGGTTTCGAGCTTGTTTACAGGCAGCGTGGGCTTACCATCTACAGGTGGTCACTACCCTAGAACCTGGAAGCTGTGTCACTAATAGGGGTGCCGAATACCGGCAGCAGAGTCGGCCCCTGTCATTTCGAACATGCGGCTACGCTCAGGGTAACTCCGTGAGAAATCTCGTCCCTCTGCACCCAAGTCGCGGCTTCCTTACAGTCATAAAGTCTTCAAGGAAAGAGGAGACATCCCGATGTAGGACGAGATTTCTCACTACGGTCGAAATGACAAGGAAGTGGCTTTGGGTGCTCCTCTCCTAAATCACTTTTTACATGACGGGCAGTAGCAGCAAAAGCAAAAGCCCTGGGTACATTAGTTTGAACCCAAGGCTTTCTCTATTCACGACAATAATCAGCTCATTCGCCGCAACGCTGGACTAGGCAGCCGCCGGCATCTCGTACTGCTCCTCGTCCTCACGCGGCAGCAGGCGAATGGTGCCGACTGCGGGCGACGTAGGCGGGTTAGGACCGAGGATGCGGGCGTAGGCTGCCTGGCGCTTGGGCCCGAAGCCCCTCAGCCTGGCTACCTGGCCGTGCCGGGCGGCGTCCGCTAGCTCGGCGGGGGTGTTCACGCCCAGCTCCTTGTGCAGCCTCGTGGCTAGCTTAGGGCCTACGCCGTTCACCCGCATAAGCTGGTCCACTGCGGGGGGCAGGTCGGCGCGTAATTCCACGTAGAACTGCATGGCACCGTCGCGCACAAGCTCGCGCACCTTGTTGCCCAGCCTCTTGCCCAGGCCAAGCTGCGGCCACATCTCCTCGTTCAGCGCCGCCTCCAGGGCCACCGGGCCTAGTCGCAGCATGGTGCGCGCGGCGTCACGGTAATGGGCGATGCGGTACTCGTTGGCCCCGGCCATCTGTAGCAGGGAAGCGCAGTTGAACAGCACTTCGGCAGCCTGCTCGTGGTTGATAGCGGGCCGGTTCGTCAGGATCGTCAGGTTCTCTCTAGCCATCTTCTTGCTCACTTCTTGCATCACAATAACTAAGCTCTGTTTGCCTCATATTCAGTACTCTTGTTCCAATTATACACGTAAACGGCTGAAAAGTCAAGTATTGGGGCGTAAATTGGAGAGTTCTTACCCTGGACATTTTGACTACAGAAATTATCAAGAATACTACTCAATCACCAAGACTCAGCACCCAAGCCCCGCCCTGTCATCCTGAGCGTAGCGAAGGATCTCAGATGCTAGCCTTGTTAGTGTGTTGAACTGTCAGCACTATGGCGGTGACGTTCAACAGCATCGCTTTACCACCTTCTTGAGATCCTTCGCTGCGCTCAGGATGACAGGGTGGAGCTTGGGGTGCTAGTCGCGTTAGTTGTGGGGCTTGGTGAGCGATTGGTGTAGTAGTGCGGTCGCCTGTCCCGGCTGTTGGTGTCGGTTATAATAGAGTTACGCATCAGGCCTAGTAACAAAGGGCTACAACAGGAGAAAGGTATAACATGAGCAACACTGAATTAGAGAGTGCGACTTCGATAGCAGCGCCGCCCGACGGCTTGGCCGCCCTGGAGGTTGGCGCTCCGGCAGAGGGAACCCGACAGCGCAGCTTCCGGCGGCACGAGTTCGCCAACGGTCTGAAGCTGATTAGCAAAGAGGTGCACGCCGCGCCGGTGGTATCCTTCTGGGTATGGTACCGGGTGGGGGCGCGCGACGAGCATATCGGCATCACGGGCATCTCGCACTGGGTCGAGCATATGATGTTCAAGGGCACCAGCAATCTCGGCAAAGGCCGCATCATGCAGGTGGTGGCCGAGAACGGGGGCACGCTCAACGCCTTCACCTCTGACGACTGGACCACCTACTTCGAGACCCTCCCCTCCGACCGGCTTGACCTGGGCATAACCATAGAGTCGGACCGGATGGTCAACTCCCTGTTCGACCCCGATGAGGTGGCATCGGAGCGCACGGTCATCATCTCGGAGCGTGAGGGGCACGAAAACGAGCCTGACTACATGCTCAACGAGGAAGTGTCGGCCACGGCGTTCAAGGTGCACGCCTATGGCAACGGCATCATCGGCTGGAAGTCCGACCTGCAAACGATGACCCGCGAGGACCTCTACAACCACTACAAGACCTACTACGCGCCCAATAACGCGACCGTGGTAGTGGTGGGCGACTTCGATACCGACGAGTTGATCGCCAAGCTGGAGGCGGCGTTCGGCAGCTACGAGCCGAGCCACAACATCCCGCAGGTGCGCGGCGTGGAGCCTGAGCAGAAAGGGGAGCGTCGGGTAATCGTCCGCCACCCTGGGGCCACTCCGCAGCTAGAGATCGTGTACCACACGCCCGCCGCGTCCGACCCCGACATTTACCCGCTCATGGTGGCCGACGCGCTCCTTTCGGGTGCCAAGCCGCTCGGCTTCGGCGGGGCGGGCATGGGACGCTCGGCCAGGCTGTACAAGTCGCTGGTGGCGACGGAGATAGCCGTGAGCGCCGGTTCCTACTTCGCGCTGCACAAAGACCCCAACCTGTTCGTGTTTGGGGCCAGCTCGCGCCAGACCGGCGACCCCGAAAGCAGCCTGCGCGGCATCGAGGACGCCCTGCTTGAAGAGGTGCGCAAGCTCCAGGACGGCGAGATTGCGACTGAGGAGTTGGCGAAGGCGGTACGGCAGTCACGCGCCCAGTTCATCTATTCGGGCGATAGCGTGTCTAGCCAGGCGTACATGTTCGGCTTCCTGGAGAGCATCAACACAGCGGATATGTACGACGAGGCCCTGGACAGGCTGGCCGCGGTCACGCCGCAAGACGTGCAGCGGGTGGCGCGAAAGTACCTCACCGCCGATAACCGCACCGTGGGCTGGTTTATACCGGTAAAGGAAGAGGGCGACGAAGAAGGTGGCTCGGCGGACGCGTCATCGAACGGCATGGTAGAGGGAGTTGAGAGCTAAGATGCAGACTGTAGCAGAAAGAGCCACCAGGGGCCTCGGCCCCGACACGATAACGCGCCGCGTGCTGGATAACGGCATGACGGTGCTGGTATACCCCAACCCTACCGTGCCATCGCTGGTCGCCCGCATATCGATCAAGGGTGGGGCCATGTTCGACCCGCCGGAGAAGGCGGGGCTTGCCTCGTTCGCGGTGAGGTCGTTGCGCCGGGGTACGGAGCGTCATACCTTTGAGCAGCTAAACGAGGAGACGGAGAGCCGTGGGGCGTCGGTGGGCGTGGATGCGGGGCAGACGCTGATTGAGGCAGGCGGCAGGGCGCTCAAAGAGGACACCGGCTTCCTGATGGAGACGCTTGCCGAGGTGCTCTTGCAGCCTTCTTTCCCGGAGAGCGAGATCGAGAAGCTGAGGGTGCAGCTGCGCACCGGGTTGGTGGAGATGGAGAGCGATACGGGGTCGGTGTCGGAGCTTGCGTTCCGGCAGGCCCTCTACCCTGAGTCGCACCCCTTTCACTACCGGGTAGCGGGGTTCCTCGGCACGCTGGACAACATCAGGCGCGACGACATGCTGGCCTTCTACAGGCGATACTTCCGCCCGGACCGCGCTCTGATGGTGGTGGTTGGCGACGTGGAGCCTGAGGATATTGTCAGCCGAGCGCAAGACCTTTTCGGCGGCTGGCGAGGCGAGGGGGAGGTAGAGCCATACACCATCCCAGACGTTGAGCAGCCGGTGGGCGAGAACCGCGTCTTCAAGTTCGTGCCTGGCAAGACCCAGAACGACATCGTGCTAGGCTTCCCATCGATGCGGCGCGCCGACCCCGACTACTACGCCTTCGACCTGATGAACCTGCTGCTGGGCCGCATCGGCTTGATGGGCAGGCTCGGCAAGACGGTGCGCGACGAGCAGGGCCTTGCTTACTACGCAGGCTCCTCGTTCGAGGCGGGGCTGGGCCGTGGGCCGTGGGCGGTGCGGGCCGGGGTGAACCCCTCCAACGTCAACAAGGCGATAGACAGCATCAAGCGCGAAGTCGAGCGCATCCGCACCGAGTTGATACCTGAGGAGGAGCTAGAGGGTGGCAAGCGCTACATGACCGGCGTGCTCCCGCTGCGCCTGGAAACGAGCGACGGCATCTCGCGGGCCATACTGGAGATGGAGCTATACGGCCTCGGCTTCGACTACATCACCACGTACCCCGGCATCATCAACGCCCTCACGACTGAGTACGTGAATGAGGTAGCCGCGCTAAGGCTATCGTCGGAGAACTACGTGGCGGCGATTGCTGGGCCGAACGTTAGCTGATAGCCCAGCGTTAGCCTTGTCGGCACAAAAGAGCCGCGCTTCCACAAGAGGGGGCGCGGCTCTTGACATTTATCGCTTCTAGTTGCTGAGACCTTTCAAGTCAGCGCCCTGCGCAAGAGGGTTGACAATGTGCACGCCATCGAGGTTTGTGCCAGTATTGAAGTCCTCCGTGAGAACAAACGGTATCCCGTTGATTTTCGCTGTTGCCCAAATCAAGGCATCCCAGTAGGGTAATTGGTATCGTTGTACGCCTCGCAGGGCTTCGCTTATTATTACAGGTGTGATGTTCAACACAGTCCAGTTTGCCAGGAAGTACTCAACACGTTCGATTGCGGCACTTACGTCCAGTGGGGCCCCAAGCTTGCGAGTGGCTACGACGTAGAATTCAGAAAGAACCTGAGTACTCAGAGCGCCACTCTCCGTATCAACCAGGCTCTCAAGTATCTCAACAGCTCTCCGGTGCTTGGGTCCGCCGCTACGATCATAAGCGTAGACCAGGATGTTCGTATCAACGAGGTACTTGGCGGTCGGCACGGTCGTACAACTCCTCACGTGACCATGTGCGGGTATCTTGCGTAGCGTCTTCACCTGGCAAGGACTCGATGAAGCGGCGTTCCTCTTGCCATGCGCGCATACGCGACATCTTTGAAGAGGAACCTTGTAGATAGCTCACCAATGCCTGACGAACTAGCTCTGCCTCGGATTCACCAGTAGTTTGAGCGAGCCGCTTCAACTCCGCCTCCAGTTCTGCTGTGATGTATATTTGCTTGCGAACCATTGAGGCCATACTGCTTACCTCCTCACGGTCTATACATCACCATTATACATCACTGGGCAATGTTGGTTGAGGCAACTCTCCTGATTACCACCCGCCGCTGGACGATCCACCCCCGCCCCAACTGCCTCCCGAAGACCCCCCGCCGCCCCAGCCACCGCCGCTGAAGCCGCCCCCACCGAAGCCGCCGCCGGAGGAGCCACCGCCACCGCCAATGCTGATGCCACCTCCGCCACCGCCGAAGCCACCGCCTCCCCAACTGCCCCAGCCACCGCCGATGCTCCGTCGCCTGCCGCCGCTGCTCGCCATCGAGCCTAGCACTCCCACCAACATCGCCATAGCCGCCGCGTTGTCAGCCGCCTCCCGCGCTTGCACCTGCTCGTTGTACTGCTCTATCTGGGCGCTGGCAAGCTGTATCGCGGCCTGGGCACGGTCGTGGGCCTTGTTCGCCGCTGCTTGCATCGACCTGAGCGCCTGGGCGTCGGCGTTGTCGCGCCACTTCGGCATGAGACCTATCGCCTCGTGGAGGTAGTTGAGCGGGGCGTTGGTGAGCACGTGCTGGTTTTCTTCCAGGTAAGCGCGGGCTTCCTCAATCGATCTCCTGGCCTCTCCTATCGCGCTGGCGGTCTGGCGGCGCAGTCCTTCCATGACCTGGAACTGGTCGTACGCCAGCTTGTATGCCTCGTCCGCTACCTTCTGGGCTTTGGTGTAGCCCTCGGCTACGTGGTCCAGCACCCTGGCGCGTGCCACGTCTTCGAGGCCGCCTTGCCTCAGCGGCTCCAACTCCTGCTGGGCGGCTCTGAACGTCCGGTCAGCGTCTTCGAGGGCCTTGTTGATGGAGGGGTGGATGTCGCCCGCGTGCACCTGCACGAAATTGCGCAGGCGGCTGGCACTGGCAAGCGCCTGCTCGTGGGTAGTCTGCACCCTGCGCCTGCGGGCCTCCATCGCCTCTGCCTGGCTGCGCGCATCCGCCAGCGCCCGGTCTGCCAGGTCGTTCGCGCCGCGTGCAAGCTCCACTACCCTGATCCAGTCGGGGCGAGCCAGCGACACTTCCTGCTTCGCCTCGGCAAGCTGCTTTTCCGCCTGCACCAGCATTTCGTTGGGCCGTGGCGTGACGTCGGGATCGTACTGGCGAACGAATGCCCGCCCCGCCCCGATATCCTTCTCGGCGGCCGCGATTTCGTCCCGTGCGATTGCCTGGCTCTTGCGCAGGTGCTCTTGGCGCTCGATTATAGCCGCTACTAACGCGCGGGCCTCACCGATGAGGGTATTCGCTTCCTTAATATCCTCGGCGGCTTCGGCAAAGTCCTGTTCGCTGTCGGGGCTGGCACGGTTCAACTCGGTAGCTTCCTGCCAGAGCCGGTATGCGTCGTCGGCGCGCTTCTGGGCTTCGGTGCCGTTGCCCTGTATGTCCTGCCACGAACTCGGTGCGTACTCGTCAACCGCATCGAACGCCCGCGCCCCGTCCTGGATGTAGGCCCTGAGTTGCTCTCCGGCGGCCCCTAGAGCGGCCAGGGCTGTTTCATTGGTCGCATGCAGGGCAAGCTCACGGCCTACGCTACTGGCGGCCTCCCCGATAGCCTGGGTTGCTTGTGCGAGGGCTTGTGAGAACTGCCCGTGCTGTTGCGGACCGAGCATGCCTGCCGCACGATTTAGCGCGTCCAGGGCCGCTCCGAATGTAGCATCCGCACCAACCAGCTTGAAGCCTTCGCGGCGGGTGGCGGCCAGCCTCTGCCGTTCCTGGGCGAAGCGCTCGTTGGCCTGGGTAAGCTCCGCAAGAGATTGGCGGCTTGTGTCGGCCAACGAGCGCGCGGTGCGAGCCTGGTCGTAGGCGCGGAGGGGCAGGGGAGGCGAGGCCCCCAGGGCGTTTATGGCGTCCTGGAGCCTCGTGGCGGCAGGTGCGGAGAATTGTTCCGCGCCTGGTAGTGTGAGGTCGGGGGCCGCCGCAGCCAACCGCGACAGTTCGTCAGTTGCTGCGGCTATCGCTTTTTTTGCCGCGTCTACCTCCCCCGGCGCGGCAGTCATTTGCCCCTCCACCTCCTTGCCAATGCCCGATAGGTGTTGCAGGAAGTCGCCCGCGTTCTTGAAGGTGGCCTGCACCCACTGGTACTCAGCGATGCCCTGGGTAAGCTCCTGCTCGGTGTTGTACGGACGCTCGTTCAACTGGTCGAACCGGGTGATAGCTTCGCTCAGGCTTGCGTAGATGGTTCTGTATTGCGTGGTAAGCTGGGCTAACTGTTCGGGCCGCTCCCGGCCGAGTGCCAGGGCGAGGAAGCGGTACTGTATCTGCTCGTTGGGATCGGCGGGGAAGTCCAGGCTGGTGATCATGTCGGCGGCTACGTTGCGCGCCTGGGCTAGCTGCTCCCTCAGCGACCGAATCCTTGCCGCGCGCTCCTGGTTGCGCCGGTGATTCCGCCAGAGCACCGGCCCCAGTATCGCAAGGCCGATCACCACCACGACACCAACAAATATCCAGAGCAGCGCGTCACCAATCGGCTCAGTGTCCACGTTGGTGATGATGGCAGGCTGCGCTGTGGCCGTTGGCGGGGGATTGCGGAAGAGGTCTATCTGCTCCGCGGCGAAGTTGATACTGTCCAGGTATGCACCCGTGAAGTCGCCGCCTGCGAGGTTCGGGTTGAGGTGGTCTGTCCTGATCTGGTCGGCCAGCGTGCCGGTGCCTCTGCGTTGCTCCAGCGCAGATTTCAGGCGGTCGCCATAAATGATGCTTGCCTGTCGCGAGTCGATGATGACAACTATGGCTAAGAGGTCGGGGTCTAACGTGCCTGAGCCGGAAGCAAGCCCGTATTGGCTCGCGGCAGCCTGACCAAGTCCCCCAGCGTCCGAGCCGAACCCTAGCCCACTCTGCGATAGCACCATGAGAGGCTTAATACCGAGGGCCTCAAGGCTCTCAGCGGCCTGGCTGATTCTATCCGCGTCAAGCCTTCCGGTGTCATCCACCACCACGCCAACCTGGCGAGGCCAGGTCTGAGCTGCTACTCCGGTCCAGGTAGCGGACCATGCGAGCAGGAGAAGCACGGCGACGAGGAGTCGCCCGGCGTAGGAGGGGCGTCCTCGCGGCATTAATAGAGGTCTGGTAGTGGGCAACTCGGTCCTAACCTTGCGTTTCGCCCGCTTGATAGGCCTGGGAGCCTGCCTGGCTGAGGTCGCGGGGCGCACCTTCGTTGAGCGCGTAGAAATCACGCCCCATGGCGGGGGCCTGCCCCATCATCGGGATTACCTTCAACTCGCGCTGAAGCTGGTCGTTGGCGGCGAGGAAGATGGTGTTGAGGAGCCTGGTAGCGTCCTTGCGGCGCGAGGGGTTGTCGCTGTAGGCCTTCGAGACGGTATCAACGATGATCCCTTCCAGCAGTCCCGCGACCTGCGCGTTGAACTTGAACGGGAAGGTGCGGTCGTTGACCTGCGCTATCTGAGCGTCGCCAAGGTTCACCAGCGCGTGCACGCCGGGCGCTAGCGACTGCTCCCTGAGGGATTGCGCGATGTAATAGGCCCCGTCGCGGGCGGTCACCGGGTCGGTGCCGATGCCGCTGACGCCCATTAGCAACTGGCAGTGATACACCAACTGCTGTGCTATCGTGCCCAGGCGGGCCTCTATAATACCCGCGATATCCTCGTTCAAGGGCACCACCGGCTCAATCTGCGTGTCGGGCTGCGCCTCCGCGCTCGCATTTACGTCCGCACCTGCGCCTGCTACAGGACCGCCCCCTGAGCCAGGGGCCGATGGGGCTTCAGGCTGAGATGTGGGTGTGGGCTGCTGTTGCGCCGGGGCGGATGCGCCTGCCGCGTCTCCTGTGGTTTGGGGCTGCGTGGTGGGCGTGGTCTGCCCCTGCACGTCCGCGTCTTGCGCCTGCGAAGTCAGGTGGTCAGGCGGGTTGGGCATATGGCCGGTGGACATGTTGAAGCTTCCTCCAGGGTTGGGTGTAGATGTGCTTACTACAAGAGATATGCCAGGCTGCGGGCCTGCTTGGTCGCGCCCCTCAATTACGGGAGAATGGCCCCTTTGCGCCCGAAGGCTGTGGTGTCGCGGCGAGGGCACGCAATATGGGTAGCTCCACCTGGAGCAGGGCTACTTCGGCTCCGAGGCGAGTGGCAGTGTCCGGCATCTCCAAGAGGCGCTGGCGCTCGCTCGCCTCCATCTCGATGGCCGTAGCCAGCACGTAAGACAGCACATCAGCCTCTTCAGGCAGCGTTACATCGTTCATCGTCTCGCCGGAGAGGGCCATGCGGTACCGCGCGTACTCGATGAAAAGGTGGGATGCCTTGTGCAGGAGTGGGGCGGCGATCTCGGCTTGTTCCTCCGGCCATGCTTCGACCGTGCCGAGCAGGTATGGCTTGCTCGACCTGTCAACCGAGGTAATCCTGACGCGCTCCACCCCCAGGGCCACCAGGTAAAAGCGCCCATCCGGTAGCTGCCGCGTGTGTGCCAGTTCCACCACGCAACCAACGTCGTGCGGCGTGGCCTCGCCACCTACCTCCACGCCTTCCCTGATGAGCGACACGCAGAACCGACCATCACCGTCGCGCAAGTCTCGCACCATCTGCCGGTAACGCTCTTCAAAGATGTGCAAGGGGAGGGGCATCCTGGGAAAGACGACCGTATTGAGGGGAAATACCGGCATTACGTTGCTAATCGGTCCGCCTGCCATGAGCCTACCTCCTGTGCCCAAGAGACCAGTCGCAGCAGCCCATTATAGCACAGAACCCTCACCCTTTCCCCTTCCACCTGGCTACCCAATGTGCAAAAGTGGCGGCTCATCCTATTGCGATTTAGCCTCCACGCCCCTATACTAAAGCCACTTCGGAGGTGTTGAGCCTACGGAGAAACAAAGCCCCGGATGGTCCGTCAGGATTGTCTGGGGTTTTTGTTTGCCTGCGGCGGACGATGGACGATGGACGATAGGAGACGGAAACGCCAAGACGCAGAGGACGCTAAGAACGCGCCAAGGTTTAGGATTGTTGGGCAGAGCGTTGACAGCTAGTCATAACTCATAACTACCATCGTCCATCGTCTATCGTCCATCGTCCCACCAGCGGCATATTACTTGCAGACGCAGCACCAAACCGGCCCCGTAGTCTTTACCTGCCGCTTCTTCCGAGACATCAAGAGCATACTTCTGTCGTCGCACCCTGGATTCTTTGAGGAACCCGGCGATATCGCATACCCAACACAGGTGACACCCGGCTACCGTCACATGGACCCGCATGGAAAACATCGACCTTCTAGTAGATCTCGCATTCGCTATGGGCGCGGCCCTCCTGGGAGGGTTCATCGCGCACCTGCTCAGGCAGCCTGCTATCCTGGGCTACCTGCTGGCGGGCGTGGCGATTGGCCCCTATACGCCGGGGCCGGTCACGAGCGTGGAGCGGGTGCAGACGCTGGCGAACTTCGGGGTGGCGCTTCTCATGTTCGCGCTTGGCACTGAGTTCTCGATGGAGGCTCTGCAAAGGGTGCGGCGGGTGGCGGTGATAGGGGGCCTGGGCCAGATAGCACTCGTTATCTTGCTAGGCACAGGGTTGGGACTGCTGCTGGGATTCTCCCTCACGCACTCTATTTTCCTGGGCGGTGTTATCTCCATATGTAGCTCAATCCTTATGCTGAAGCTGCTGATCCCGCGTGGGGAAGTAGAATCGATTGCGGGCAGGGTGGCACTGGGCACGAGCATAGTGCAAGACCTCGCTACTGTAGCCCTGATCATAATCCTCCCTGCGCTAGCGGGCGAGATAGGGCCGGGGTTGCTGGCCGACGCGGGGCTTTCAGTGCTGCGGGGTGGGGCGTTCCTGGCGGCGGCCTATCTGATAGGCACCCGCATAGTGCCCCCGCTGCTGGCCTGGGTCACGCGTATGGGGGTGCGGGAGCTTTTTCTGCTGACGGTGGTGGCTATAGCCGTGGGCATGGCCGTGTTGGGCCACCTGGTGGGAATCTCCTTCGCGCTTGGGGCCTTCATCGGCGGGCTGGTGGTTTCGGAATCCGAGTTCAGCAGCGAGGTGCTGGACGAAATCATCCCCATCCGCGATATTTTCTCGACCTTATTCTTCGTGTCCATCGGCATGCTGATGGAGCCTGCCTTCCTCGCGAGCCACAGCCTTGAGATAACCCTGCTCGTTGCCACGATAATCATCGGGAAATTTGTCATATCAAGCGTGCTGGTCCGGCTCCTGGGGTACGACATGGAGAACGCCTTGCGCGTGGGGCTGTTGCTGGCGCAGATTGGGGAGTTCTCGTTTGTGCTGGCTGGGGTGGGCCTGGCGAGTGGGACCATTGACGAGGAGCTTTATGGGCTGATACTGGCGGCGGCCCTGGTGACGCTGGTGGTGAATCCGATTTTGGTCAACGGTTCGGACCGCTTCATCGAGCCGCTGGGCCGGGTGCTTGATAGGTTGGTGCGCTTGCTGCCGGGTGGCTCTCGCGACGTCAGCGCGCCGGTAGAAGAGGCGGTGCGTGGGCAGCGCGCGGATGAAGCCCGGCTGGAAGGGCTTCGCAGGCACGTAGTCCTTTGCGGTTTCGGCAGGGTTGGGCGCGAAGTGGCGCGGGTGCTCGCGGACCGGCCGTTCCCATTCGTGGTTGTCGAGTACAATCCGCGCAGGGTGGACGAGGCCCGCGACATGGGGTTCCTCGCGATACAGGGCGATGCCACCGACCCGCCCACCCTGGAGCGTGCCGGCATAGCTGGCGCGTACATACTCGTGGTTGCCGTGCCCGACCTCGTGAGCGCCGAGCAGATAGTGCGCCAGGGCAGGGCCATGAGCGAGCGGCTCTACATCATAGCCCGCAGCACCGACACGCGCGCCACCCCCCACTTGCAAAGGGCCGGGGCCGACCAGGTATTGCAGCCGGAGTTTGAGACAGGGCTGGAAATCATCCGGCAGGTGTGGCGCAAATACGGGGTGTCTTCCATCGAGACACAGAGCATGATAGGCGGGCAGCGCAGGCGGCAATATAGCGGCGAGATCACCGAGCACGACTACACCGACGACCCCTTCTGGTCGTGAGCCGCGCGCCATGTTACTTGCGGCGCGACATCAGCTTCCCATACAGCCCCATCAGCGGGGTAACGGACAGGCCATGCACCACGACCGACACCGCCACCACGGTAAGCACCAGGGCCAGTAGCTGGTGCGCGGCATCCTCCGGCACGCCGTGGTGTATAGCGTACATCAGGTAATAAATGGAGCCGATGCCCCGGATACCGAACCAGGACATCATACGCCGTTGCAGGCGCGCGGTCGAGGAGCCTAGCAGCCCCACCTCCACCGAGATGGGCCGGATAACCAGGAACAGCAGCGGCACGAACCACAGGGCCGCCGTGGGCAGCAACTCCCAGGTCAGCAACCCTCCCACCAGCACGACCACCGCCACTTCGCCTATGCGCTCCAGTTGCTCGTTGAAGCCGAGTACGGCCTCGGCCATGTAAGCGGGGGCTTTCTCGGGGTCGGTGGCAATCTCCTCCTTCTCCACCGCCTGGGTCATAGCCATGACCTCCTCGGGCGGCTTGTCCCCGCTGCTCTGCATCTCGATGCGGCGGAGGGCCAGCCCGGCGGCGAACACGGCCAGGAAGCCATAGGTGTGCAGCAGGAGGGCGACCCCGTAGGAGAGCGCGATGAGGCCCAGCGCCAGGAAGTCGTCCAGACCCAGCCCCTCCTGGTGGTTCTTGCGCAGGTAGATAACGAACCTGCCGACGAGCGTCCCCAGCACGCCGCCGACCGCCAGGCCGCCCGCTGTGGCCCACGCAACGTCAATAGCGAACCAGCGCCAGCCGAACTCTCCTATCTCGTGCAGCCCCAGCAGGCCAAGCCCCAGCATCACGAACGGGAAAGCCGTTCCGTCGTTCAGGCCGGCCTCGCCGGTAAGCCCGAATCTCAGTTTGTCGCGGTCGAAAGGGTGCTCAAGCTGCACGTCGGAGGCGAGCACCGGGTCGGTGGGGGCCAGCACGGCGCCCAGCAGCACCGCGACCCCTACCGGCAGCCGCAGCAGGAGCACGCCCACCAGCGTGATAAGCCCCACCGTAATAGCCATCGAGACAAAAGCCAGCCTGACCGGGATGTACCACCTGCGGTGACTGAGGGGCGCGCGTAGCTTCAGACCGGCCGTGAACAGCGAGATTATGACGGCCACTTCGGTGAGTCGCTCAAGCAGCCCGGCTTGCTCGAAAGGGTCTATCTTGATGAGGCCAACGCCATGCTGCCCCAGTGCGAACCCTACCGCGAGGTACAGGATGGAGGTAGTCAGCGGCAGCCGCTTCAGCACCGAACCCCCAAGCGCCATGACGATGAGCAGCACCCCGGCCACTAAGTACCATACATTGAAGACTAAGCTGTCCATTATTCTCCGCTTTGCATGCTAGTCCAGGCGTGTTGCTCCAACTGCTGCTCGAAGGCAACTCAGGCTCATACGTAAAGCCCTCGCAGTCCTAAAGGTAGAGGCAAGTATCGTACCCAGCAGCCAGTGTCGTGTCAGCGTAATATACCTCAAATACAGGGACCCTACTCCCCCTGTCATCCTCAGCGTAGCGAAGGATCTCAGATGCTACTCTTATCCCTGTGTTGAACTTTCAGCTCCCTGCGCCTTTTTGCTCATAGTTCAGCAGCACGCCTACTCACCTTCTTGAGATCCTTCGCTACGCTCAGGATGACAGGGGGAGTGTGGTTCCTGCTGTCCGGCTGCGACACAGCCGTGCCCGGTGGTAAGCTTACACTAGCACTTCAGTGGCACTCCCTCCCATTTCGCAGACTGGCCCTGGAAAGTCTCATTCTTGCCGGAACGATTCTCAGGGTGCATAATTGCCGCGCGAGCTATCCACTCGCATATCCAGAAAAGAGGTCCGTTCGACCACAATGAGCAACGAGCCAACACCTAAGACCGCTAAAAGCTTGGAGCCACTTATTGGCCCCGCGTTAGGTCTCGGCTCGCTCCTGTTGTACGCTCGTACTCTGCCGCCCTCTCTCGGCGGCACTCTGGACAGCCCAGAGTTCCAGCAGGCCGCTTATTCTCTGGCGGTGGCCCACCCGACCGGCTACCCGCTATATCTGCTCACCGGCCGCGCCTGGATAACTCTTTTCCCTTTTGGCGACCCGGCCTACCGCATGAACTTTCTGTCCGCAGTCTTCGCGGCCCTCGCGGTGTGGGTGCTTTACGCCCTCGTGCGGCACATCACGGGCAGCATGGTAGCCGGGATATGTTCGGCGGCTGTCTATGCCGTGCTGCCGATACCCTGGTCGCAGGCCAGCGTGGCGGAGGTGAACAGCCTCCACACGCTGCTAGTCGGGCTGTCCTTTCTGGCGGTAGCCCTCTGGATCCGCGGGCAAATCGCGCTGCCTGTCCTGGCCCTTGTGCTCGGTTGCGCCCTCAGCCACCACCGTACCGCCTTGCTTTACGTGCTGGTACTTGCGCTCTACGCCCTCTTCGCCTACATCCGGCGAATGCCAGGCAACATGCGCGTCAGGCGGGCCGAAATCGCCCTCTCAGTGTTGCTCCTGCTTCTGCCGTTCGCGACGTACGTCTACCTGCCGCTCAGAGCCTACACCACACCCTGGTACACCAACACCTGGGAGGGCTTCCTGGAACACGTGGCAGGGGAGTCGGCCCTCTCCATGATGGACTTCGGCACCGGCGGGGCTTTGCTGGGCCGCATCAGGCAACTGCTTGCCGGCCAGGTATTTAGTGGGCCGCAGGGTGTCGTCTTCTTCGCCCTCGGTCTCATGGGCCTTGCGGTGCTTGCCTTTGAAGTCGTTCGCAGGTGGCGCACACGGAGGAGAAGTGCCGGGGCGGGGCCTCCACTGCTCGCGTTCGATGAAGTCAAAATGGGTACGGCGGGGGTCGCGGTGCTGGCCTTTGCCCTCGGCATCGCTTTCGCTTCCATATACCAGATCTTCGACATAGTCGATTACCTGGCCGTGCCTGTCTTCATGTGGGGTGTCATAACGGGGCCAGGGTTCGCGGCCATGTCGAAGCTTCCGGCCGCCGCCATTTCCCGGCTGAGAAACAATACTGAGAGCCTTGCGGCCAGGCGAGTCGCGCAGGGGCTGGTCCTTTTGTTCGCCGTGATATTTACCTCCTTCGCAGCGTCACAGAGCCTTGCAAGCAAAGGCGTGCGGGTAGACTATAGTAACCTAGACCGCCAGGGCTACTGGAAGACGGTCAAGCAGGAGTTAGAGAGCGCGCCGGGCGGCACCATCCTGATAGGCGACTGGTACGAGCTGAACGAAGCCCTCTACTTGCAGCGGGTGGAAGGCTGGCGGCCCGATTTGATCGCCGCACCCCTCGACAGTGCGTACCGGGAAGATGGCGCGCAGGTGGACGGCTGGCTGGCGGAGGGGCGGCAGGTGCTCCTGCTGGGCCGCTACGAGTCCGTCGTGAGCCGCTTCGAGGCGCAGGAGCGCAGCCCCGGCAGATCAGGGTCTGAGGCCGAGGGCGTGCTGTGGCAGATCGTGGGGCGCAAGACGCAGGTGGACATGCCTGAGATGGCGCACGAGGTCAACAGGCGGTTCGGCAGCAGCGTCCTGCTTGTGGGGTACACCTTGTCACCGGAAGCCGCGTTGCAACCAGGAGAGGTGCTGCACCTGACGCTTTACTGGCAGGCGACGGAGCGCATCTACGAACGCTACACCGTGTTCACCCACATCCTCGACGAGCGCGGCGAAAAGGTGGGGCAGAAGGACGACGAGCCGCAGCGTGGCTTCAAGCCCACCGTGCTCTGGCAGCCCGGCGAAACCATCGTGGATACGGTCGAGATACCCATAAGCAGCACGGCGGCCCCCGGAACGTACAGGGTAGTCACCGGCCTGTACAATTCGGTGACGCAGCAGCGACAACCCGCTTATGGCCCAGACGGCGCGGCTCTGGGAGATTACGCCACCCTCACCGAAATCGCGATTCCCGCTCCGTAGCGATATGCCGCACCCGCGCTTACCCGGCTCGGACGGCAGAGAGCACAATCAGGAGACCAACCATCACAAGCGCCACCGGAAAGCCCGGCGAGCCGTCACTGACGAAGCCCGCGCTGACGCCCATAAATAGAGATCATGATAAGCAGCGTGCCGCCTAACACCATTCGGCGCACCGACTCCGGCATCTGCATCGTGGTCAGCAGGCTCGTGATGAGCGTCAGCACGAGGGCACCGGCCATCGTACCCCAATAGCTCCCCTTGCCCCCCGTTAGCAACGTGCCGCCCACGGCCACGGCTGCAATCGAGGGGAACAGGAACGGGTCGCCAATCCGAATATGGACCACACCCGTGTTACCCACCACGAGGAAACCGGCCAACCCGGCGAGCATCCCTGCCAGGGCATAAGTGCCCACGACCATTCCGGTCACGTTGACGCCCGACAGCCGCGACGTGATGCGATTCGTGCCCACAGCGAACAGGTTCTTGCCATAAGTGGTTCGTTGCAGTAAGAACCACATCAACGCCCCGAACACGGCCCAGATAAGTATGGCACCTGGGATGCCCAGTACGAGAGGCCGAGCGATCACCTGGGTCATGACAGGGGCCACAGCGCCGGTGACGCTACCCTGGGTTATGACGATGATGAGGCCGGTGACGACACCTGCCATACCCAGCGTCATCACAAGAGGCGCGATTCTGAGATAGGTAACTCCGAGGCCGTTTACGAAGCCCACGGCGGCACCCACAATCAACGCCGCAGGAAGCGCGAGAAGCACGTTTTCGTTGTTCCCATTGACGATAGAATATGTCACAATGGCCGAGAGCGTCACGACCGCGCCCGCCGACAGGTCGATGCCTTCAGCGCCGCTGATAATCACCAGGGTTTGCCCGGCGGCCACTATTCCAAGGAACACCGCCAACCGTATGATGTTGGTGGCCTGGGAAGCGGCGATATCGGGGTTGCTGCCGAAGCCGTTGGGCAACAGGCCGCTCAACAGGAACAGCACAATCGCCAGCAAGACAGCCGCCAGGGGCGGGGGGATCGCGATGCGTCCGATGCTCATGTGCGTCTCCTCCGGAGCAGGTTCATAAAGCCGGGCAGTGCCAGCGCTATCACGATAATCGCGGCGTTGAGGAACGTCTGCCACCATGTCTCAATGTTGGCGAAGGATATGAGGTTGGGTAGCAGGCTGAGGATAATGGCCCCGATGATAGCCCCGGCAATTGTGCCGCTGCCCCCACTCAGAGCGGTTCCACCGATTACTACTGCGGTAATGGCCGCCAGGGTGAGCGAATCGCCAATCTGCGCGTTGCCCGAACCCGTAAGCAGCGTAATCGCTATGCCCCCAAAAGCGGCCATTAGGCCCGATATCATGTAAGTGCTGAACTGCACCATGTTCACGGGCACGCCGGTCTGGTAAGCCGCATCAGCGTTGCCACCCACCGCGAACAGGTACCGTCCATAGCGCGTCTGGCGGATACCGTACCAGGCGAGCATTATCAAAGCGATAATGAAGAAGGCCAGCGGAATACCGAGGGGCCGCGTCTCACGATAGAAGGAAGTGAACGTAGACGGCATGCCGCCGCCCGGACTTGGCAGAATGAGCAGCGCCAGCCCGCCGAACAGAAAGCTGGTCGCATAGGTGGTGATGATAGGCTGCAAGCGGAGAATCGCCACAAAGAAGCCGTTGACTGCCCCGGCGGCCATGCCGACGAATAGCACGGCCAGCATCATCAACATCGCCGTGCCGGTGTCCCCTCTTGTTCCGATCTGCGTTGCCAGGATAGCGTTGGTGATGGAGACAATCGCACCCGCCGAGATATCGATCCCACCTGCCAGGATGACTATCGTCTGCCCCACCGCGACCAGGATGAGGGGCAGGAATATGCGCATGCTGCTGTTCATCGTGGCTGGCTCAAGCAGGTTGGGTTGCAGCATGAAATTGACTAACAGCACTACGGCTAGCAGCACCAGCGCGAAGGGAATGCGGTTCTGGTTGGTGAGCCTGCGCCAACTGTGCCTTATCATGGCAGGGCCTCCTGCGTAGCGCCCAGGCTGGCGGCCACAAGGTTTGACTTGGTTAGGGACTCGCCGATTAACTCGGTGCGAATCGACCCGTCGTGCATCACGAGCACACGGTCGCTCAAGCCGATCAACTCTTCGTCGTCGCTACTATAAAGCAAGACCGATTTGCCCTCGCCGCATAGCTGCGCCAGGAGCTTGTAAAACTCCGCCTTGGCCCCCACGTCGATACCTTTCGTCGGATCGTCCAGCATCAGGATGCGAGGGTTGCGCAGCAGCCACTTGCCGATCACCACTTTTTGAGCGTTACCCCCCGAAAGGCTGCTCACCGGAGCGTCCAATCCCGCCATTTTCAGGTTCAAGCTCATCGATACGTTGGTGGCTTCCTGCCGCGCTTTGCCTATTCTTAGGGGGAAGCCATATCGTCGCCAGGAAGGTATCAGGAAGTTCTCCAGGATTGAGCGAATAAGCAACAGTCCCTCTTTGGCGCGTTCGCCCGGCACCAACGCCAGCCGATTTTCCATAGCCTGACGCGGGTGGGTGAAGTGCACGGGAGTAACATCAATAGTGATGTTACCGGAATGTCGGATATCGCCAAACAGGGCCAGCAAAAGCTGGTGCTGCCCCTGGCCTCTCAACCCTCCGAGGCCGAGCAGCTCGCCCTCGTGCAGTTGGAAGCTGACGCCGTGCACGGCCTCCGCCCGCAGGTCTTTGACATCCAGCGTGACCTTGCGCGCGGCAAGCTCCTCGGCGGTTGGCCGGGCGCGATGCACCACGTTCTCCGCCGTGACCCCCGCCACCATCATGCCTACGAGGTCGCGCGTGGTGACCCCCTGCATGGGGCCTTCGCCTACCGTCGCGCCGTTGCGTAGCACCGTGTAGCGGTCCGCTATCTGAAAGATTTCTTCCATGCGATGGGAGACAAAGACAATCGCTTTGCCTTCCTCTTTCCACCGGACCACCAACTCAAAGAGGCGCTGCACCTGGCGGCTGTCGAGACTGGCTGTGGCTTCATCGAGAATCAGCAGGCGGGGATTGAAGCTGACCGCCTTCAATATCTCGATGATTTGTTTCTCGTCAGGGGGGAGAGGTCCAACGGGGGTGTCCGGTGTTAGGTCCGTCTTGAACATGCCCGCGAACAGGGCCAGCAGTTGCTCAGTCTTCTGCCGGACGGCCCCTCGGTCCACGAGGCCACCCCGCAGCGGTTCGCGCGTCAAGAAGATGTTCTCCGCCACCGTCATCTGCGGCACCAGGCTAAGCTCTTGAAAGACAGTGGATATGCCCAGGCTTTTCGCGGCGTGCGGAGATTGGAAGTGAACGGGCCGGTCATCAACGAGTAGCTGCCCCCCATCGAGGACAACTACTCCGTTGATGATCTTGCTCAACGTGCTCTTGCCGCTGCCGTTAGCGCCGATGAGCGCCAGCACCTCACCAGACCGGATGTCCAGGTTGGCATCGGAGAGGGCCGTTACCGCGCCATAGCGTTTCGCAACATTGCGAGCGGAAAGAGATATAGTCATAGGTGTTACCGCGTTACTGAGTTACTTGGCGAAGAACTGCTGGACTTCCTCGTCGCTCAAGATGCCATTCAGGAGATAAGCCGCGGGCTTGCCCTCACACTGCTCCTGGTAGACTTCCTCGAAGTTGTCCTTGGTCACCGTCACCGGCACCTCGATGATGAACGACTGGCCGTTCGCGCCGCCCAGTTTGCTCTCGTCCACCTGCTTGCCCTGGAGCATATTGACCGCGATGCGAAGGCCGGTGGGCGCTACGCCTGGCGGGTTGGCTACCGCGATGCTCTCGAAGTTCGGGTCGTCCTTGAGGCGCTGCTCCCAAAGTTGCAGGGCCTGGCAGCGTCCCTCCAGCACGGGCACCGGGAACTTGGAAGGATTAGCGGCAAGCACAGCCTGGAAAGCGCCGATAGCCATGCCGTCCTGCGTCCAGTAACCGTCCATGTTGGGGAAGGAAGCGAGGAAGTTGGACATCACCTGCTGGCCCGTCGCCTCGTCCCAGCGTCCTGTGTCTTTGCCCAGCACCTTGATGTCTGGGTAGTTGGCGAGCACTTCGTTCACGCCACTCATGCGGGCCTCGTTGGCCGGGTGGCCGGGGAAGCCTTCGATCAGGACGATGTTGCCCTTGCCGCCGAGCTTGTCCGCAAGCCACTGTGCGGAGGTCTTGGCCCACTCCTTCTGATCGATGCCCACATTATACACATTGGGAGTATCTAGCTCCTGGTCAACCGAAATCACGACAATGCCCTTGCTGACGGCTTCCTGCAAGGTGTCGTTCAGGCCGCTCACGTCGCCGGGGTTCACCAGGATGGCGTCGACGCCCTTGTTGATCAGGTTCTGCAACTGCTGGATCTGGCCGGCCACGTCGGTGTCGGCGCTCTCGATCTCAAGCTCGGTGGTGATGCCCCGGTCCATGTACTCTTTGTTGACGTCGATAAGCTCCTGGATCATCTGCGTGCGGTACTCGCTGCTGATGAACGGGTTGGAGATGCCGATGGTATACGGCTGAGCGCCGCCAGTGGCAGCGGTAGCGCCGCCTTCCGGGGTTTCACCGGCGGGTGCGGAGGTCTCGGCGGGCGCGGCGGCCCCGGTGGTGTTGGTGGGTGCGGCGGGTGTTTCGCCTCCGCAGGCGGCCAGCAACGATGTGAGGCCGATTAGCAGTGGGAGCAGAACTTGTAACTTCTTTTTCACGGGTTACTCCTTTGGGTCCTTAACTTGATAACGTTCCAATCGCGCATGCACTTCAGGGGAGCACATTGCGGTATGCCCTTATCCGCTGTTCCTCCTTTCTTGAAAATACGGCTGTTTAAGGCACAAAATGGAAGCGCTGGAGCACACTCAACACTTTCTATGCCGCGATGGTACAATAACCTGCCGCGGGCACGACAAAGCCCCGGCCTTGTAGATGCCGGTTGCTGAAAGTAGCCCTGCGCTTTTGCTGTCCATGATTTCAGAACTCAACATTGAGCACCAACTTTGAGTGAGAAGAAACAACGGAACCTATTGCCAGGTGACAACTTATCACTTATACTAGTTCCGCAACTTTCTACCAAACTTATGGGATATGATACCACACTTAGTTACTACTTGTACATACTTTTGTACAATAGTGAAACAAGTTCTGTTAGAACATAGAGTCAGGTAACCCTTCGATGAGCAACAAGAAGACCGACAAGGAAGTGGCTCCACAGCTACCCCTCCTGCAAGTTACGGAGCAGGAAGGGCAGGTCCTTGATGCGTTGCGGAAACACGTAGCTGTATCGCGCACCGACATTTCCCGCCTTACCAACTGGTCGCGCCCAAAGGTCACTGCGGTAGTCAACAGGATGATCGACCGGGGTGTGCTAATGGAGGTGGGAGAGGGCGAGTCGCAAGGCGGGCGTCGTCCGCAGCTCTTGAGGCTCAACAGTGGCCTGGGCTACGTCGTAGGCATCGACATCGGGGCCACCAGCAGCGACCTGGCTGTGGCAGACCTCAATAGCCACGTTCTACACCGGGACAGCGGCCCCGCCGACGTGCGCCAGGAACCTGCCGTGCTGCTGGGCGAGGTAAAGCGCCGCCTAACCGACATGCTCCGCAGGGGTAACGTACGCGCCGAGGAGATTATTGGCATAGGCGTGGGCCTGCCCGGCCCTGTAGATTTCGCACGGGGAGTGTTGGTTGCCCCGCCGCTCATGCCCGGCTGGGGCAACTATCCCATCAGGGGCTTCTTTCATAACCTGTTCCCGAATGCCTTTGTCTCGGTTGACAATGACGTGAACATGATGGCGCTGGGAGAGCTTAGGGCGGGGGCGGGGAAGGGCATCGACAACTTCCTCTTTATCAAAATCGGTACTGGCATCGGCGCGGGCATCATCTGCCACGGCATGGCGCACAGGGGTAGCACTGGAAGCGCGGGCGATATCGGACACATATCGGTGGACCGTAACGGCCCCACCTGCCATTGTGGCAACATAGGCTGCCTTGAAATAATAGCGGCTGGCCCCGCAATTGCAGATCGAGCAGCGCAAGCGGCCCGCAACGGCTCGAGCAGCATACTGGCGAGGAAGCTGGAGGCGCGTGGGGGGCATCTGCGGGCGGAGGATGTAGGCACCGCCGCCCGCGAAGGCGACAGGGTGGCGCTTGAGATCATTCAGAGCAGCGGCCAGATGGTCGGGGATGTGCTGGCGGGCCTGGTGAATTTTTTCAACCCGAGCCTGATCCTGATTGGAGGCGGCGTTTCACACATTGGCAACCAGTTGCTGGCTTCCATCCGCCAGGAGGTGCTGCGCCGCTCAACCTCCCTGGCTACTCGAGAACTTGTTATCAGCTACTCACCAATGGGACCGGACGCAGGGGTAACCGGGGCAATTCACCTGGCGCTAGACCATCTCTTCGTAATCGAAGGTACCAGGAGGGTAACCGCGTGACAGATAGAACCTGGCGGGTAGGGGTTATCGGTACGGGCTTCATCGGGCCGGTACACGTCGAGGCGCTTCGCCGCCTGGGCATACAGGTCGTCGCGCTGGCCGGAAACAACGCCGAGCGCACAGCGGAGAAAGCGCGCCAACTCCACATAGCCGAGTCCTACGGTTCGGTCGATGAGATGCTGGACCGCTCCGACATCGACGTAGTGCACATCACATCTCCAAATCACCTCCACTTCCCACACGCTAAAGCGGCCTTGCAAGCGGGCAAGCACGTAGTATGCGAAAAGCCGTTGGCGATGGACACGCAGGAGTCGGGGGAGCTGGTGAGGCTGGCGAAAGAGCTTAAGTTGGTAAACGCCGTCAACTTCATGATCCGCTACTATCCTCTATCGCAGCACGCACGCTCGTTGGTGCGGCAAGGGGAACTGGGCGACATCTTCATCGTACAAGGCACCTACCTTCAGGACTGGCTGCTCCTCCCCACCGACTGGAACTGGCGTCTAGAACCCGAGTTCAGTGGCAAGACGCGCGCTATAGCCGATATCGGCTCGCACTGGCTCGACCTGACCACCTACATCACCGGCCTGACCGTTGAATCGGTCCTCGCTGACTTCGGCACTTTCCTGCCCACGCGCCAGAAGCCAACCCGCCCGGTAGAGACGTTCACCAACAAGGAACAGGCACCCGTCGAGTACGTGGAGCAGCCTATTAGCACCGAGGACTATGCAAGCGTGTTGATACGCTACAGCAGCGGGGCGCGAGGTGTGCTCACTGTGTCGCAGGTGAGCGCCGGGCGAAAGAACAGGATGTCTTACGAGATCGACGGCTCGCAATCGGCTATCGCGTGGGACGGCGAGCACCCCAACGAACTATGGATCGGCCACCGTGACCGGCCGAACGAGCTATTGATGAAGGACCCATCTCTCCTGTCGCCGGAAGCTCGCCAGTTCGCCTTCTACCCGGGAGGCCACGCCGAGGGTTTCCCCGACACGTTCAAGAGCCTCTATCATTCAATCTACCGTTATCTTGACGCCGGTAACTTTGATGCGGCACCCGATTTCCCCACGTTTGAAGATGGGCATGAGGAACTGCGCGTAGGCGAAGCGATCTGGCAGAGCGCTCATGAGGACCGTTGGGTCAGCGTGAGCGAGATAGCGTCATAAAAAGCTAATCCGCAACGAGGCGAAAGGAGCACCATGAAACTAGGACTGTTGACAGCGGCCTTCCCCGACGTGCCGTTGGATCAAGTAGCAAGCTGGGCTGCGGGCAACGGCTTTCAGATGCTGGAAATCGCTTGCTGGCCGCAGAGTACGGCCACCCGCCGCTACGCCGGGGTCACGCATATAGACGTGACGGAGCTAACACCCTCCGGCGCGCAGGATGTCCTCTCTCTGATGGACCGGCATTCCTTGCAGATATCCTCTCTTGCATACTATCCCAACCCTCTCCACCCCGATCCTGACCATCGGGCCACGGTAATAGAGCACCTGAAGAAGGTAGTTGTCGCCGCTGAGATGTTGAACGTCCCTATCGTGGGCACCTTTGTGGGGCGTGACCAGCACAAGACGGTGGAGGAGAACTTCGGGGAGTTCGAGAAGGTATGGCCGCCGATTGTGAAGTTTGCCGCCGAGCACGGGGTGAAAATAGCAATCGAGAACTGTCCCATGATCTTTTCCAACGATGAGTGGCCCGGCGGCACTAACCTGGCGACAACCCCCAACATATGGCGGCGGATGTGGGAGATTATCCCTGACGACAACTTCGGCCTCAACCTCGACCCATCGCACCTGATCTGGCAGATGATAGACTATGAGCGCGTGGTTTACGAGTTTGGCAGCCGCATCTTCCATGTACACGCCAAGGACATGCGCATCGACCGGGAGCAACTTTACCAGAGGGGCGTGCTGTCGCTCGGCATGGGGTGGCAGATACCGCGCCTACCTGGCCTGGGCGAGGTGCAGTGGAACCAGTTCATCAGCGCCCTGTATGCGGTGGGTTACGACTACGTGGTGAGCATAGAGCATGAGGACCGCGCTTTCGAGGGGACGGAGGAGTTGGTAAAGCGGGGCTTCCTCATCGCTCGGGACGCCTTGAAGCCCTACATCTACTAGCCCGCCACGTTAGACTAGCGCACGCGGACCGGTCCCGGTCAAAGGGTCTCGGTAGTAGGTACCGCTATTTGATACCCAAGCACTTTGTAAGGCTGGTAACGAGAGCACGGCTGCGTCACATCCGGTTGCATTATATGCGGCACACTAACGCCAGGCTGCTACTTAGGAACAACGTCAACTCCAAGATCGTGTCCGAGCGCCTGGTACATGCCAACATCAGCATCACGTTAGACCAGTATTCCACGTGTCTGAGGCAATGCAGGCGGAAGCAGCCGAGCGCCGTCTCCCTGAGATCGAAAGCGCACTCCCAGGGCTGACTGTGCAGGGGGCGCGGCTCCCTCAACAGCCTCAGCAACAGCCTGAGCAACAGCCTGAGCAACAGCCTCAGCAAGGGACCACTCGCTGACCTGTCAGGCTGGGAACGCTCGTTACCTCAAACAAAAAACGGAGGCTCTTGACCTCCGTTCCGCGCCTGGGTTTCTCTTAGATTGTTCTTGTGTGCCGAAGGGGAGAATGGAGCCTCTACAGCTCCATTTTCGTGTGTAGCTTTAGAACTTGCTGCTGAGCGGTGCCAAGCATGACGTTCTAGTGCTTACAAGGGTTCAGTGTAAGATGCTAACCTGTGGAGTTTGGCAGTTGGGGAAGTAGGTCTCAGCCACTATTGGCATGCCCCTTACCATGCCCCTTGCCATTCCCCTTGCCATGCCCCTTACCATGCCCCTTGCCCTTTCTCCTTTGCACCCCGCGTATACTGTTGTAGACGCCTACTACTTCGTGCCCTACTACAGGGCCTACTTGACACACATGAGGAGGATGGAACAATGAGAACCTTTAGCAATGTTAGTTTGGGCCATAGAAAATCTATCGTGGTACTGCTTGCCTGCATTTTGGCGCTCGCCTTGATCGGGTTCTCCGGCCCGGTTGCAGCAGGACAATTGAGCCTTTCTGCCCAGTCAGCACCCTCGGCACCACAGGCTACGTGCCCGCCAGGAGGACAATGCTTTGCCGACGTTCTCCCTGGCAGCCCTTTCTACGATTACACTAACAGCCTCTACAAGGACGACGTCATCAGTGGCTATGCTTGTGGTGGCCCTGGAGAACCTTGCGACGACCAGAACAGGCCCTACTACCGTCCGGGAAGTGACGTAACACGGGCGCAGATGTCGAAGTTCGTGGACAATGCTCGCCACCTGCCTGGTATATCCATCGACACCGAGACCGACCCGCAACCCATTTACGCCAATACCGGCGCTACCAATGGGATTGGCATCGAAGGAATACATGGCTCATTTGTCGGCACCGCCCCAGGTGTGCGAGGGGGTACGGCTTCCTTCTCGAATGATGCCGTTGGCGTGCTCGGCCTGGTCGTGCCCACGAACCCTGGGGCCAATTCGGCGGGAGTGCGAGGCATCAACAACGGCACCGGCAACAGCGGCATTGGCGTCTACGGCAGCCATGCCGGACAAGGTAACGGCGTCAGAGGCAGCAGCGCCACCGGGACGGGCGTGTCCGGGTCCACTGGTGGGACAGGCACAACTTCTGCCGGTGTTCGGCAGCGCGGGTGGGTCGGCGCGTGCCGTCGTTGGACTCAACAACAATGCGGGTGCGGAGGGCACAGGCGTACAGGGCATCCACCAGGGCGGGGGCTATGGCGTGCTGGGGAGCAGCGTCAGCGGCACGGGTGTCTATGGCTTCTCCAGTGGCAACGACGGCAGCGGTAGGGGCGTCTTCGGCAGCAACCAACAACCCAATGGCTACGCCGGCTACTTCCTGGGGAACGCTCGAGTAACAGGAGACCTCACTGTGGATGGCAACTGTACGGGCTGCACGGGGCCTTCCAAGATAGACCACCCCGTGGACCCTGCTAACAAGTACCTGTATCACTCAGCAGTCGAGAGCCAGGACATGATGAACATCTACAACGGCAACGTTACCCTCGATGATAAGGGTGAGGCTGTAGTACAGATGCCGGAGTGGTTTGAGGCTCTGAACCAGGAGTTCCGCTACCAACTTACCACGATTGGCGGCTTCGCCCCTGTGTACATAGCCGAGAAGGTACAAGGCAACAGCTTCAAGATTGCGGGTGGTAAGCCAGGCATGGAAGTATCCTGGATGGTGACGGGAATACGCCATGACCCCTACTCTGAGCAGCACCGTACACCTGTAGAAGTAGACAAGCCTGATGAGGAGCGGGGCCTGTATCTACACCCTGAGGCGTACGGCCAGCCTGACAGTAAGCAGATTGGCAAGGTAGAGCCTCCCCCAACTCCGTAGTGCTGCGAGGCAGGCTGGGCACGCAGCCATAAAGGGTAGTGAAGGTACTGACAATTCGTGACCTACGAGAAGAGAGGCCCCAGGATGAACGGGGCCTCTCTTCTTGTTGTGCCCAACGGTCATAGCTGAGTGGCTAAGTAGCAGTCACTATAGGTCCGCGACCTATAGCTAATCCCATACGGCGACAGTGGCACAGCCTCCAGGTTTGTAGACACTATCTCAGCACGCCAGTTTACCACGTGCTCTTTATGGTTCACTCTTCCCCTATGCACCCGGTGCATACGAGTATACTGTCGACATCTACTACATCGTGCCCTACTACAGGGCTTACCCTTCATCTACACACATGAGGAGGATAGAACAATGATAACTTTGACAGGTGTTACCACGGCTCACAGGAAACCAATAGCGGTGCTAGTCGCCTGTATGCTCGCATTGGCTTTCGTGGGCTTCTCCGGCCCCGTCGCAGCTGATCCTGTCACCCCACAAGCCCCGGAGGGTGGTACATGCCCATCGGGACAGTGCTTCCAGGACGTACCTGCCAGCAGCCCCTTCTTTGAGTATGCAAACAATCTGTACTTAGATGGCATTATCAGCGGATATGCCTGCGGCAGCCCCGGCGAGCCGTGCGGGCCTCCAGAGAACAGGCCATACTACCGGCCTGGCAGCGACGTGACCCGTGCACAGATGACCAAGTTCGTAGACCTTGCTCGCAAGCTGCCCGGCATCCATATAGCTACAAGCAGCCACGCTCAGCCCCTCTACTCGAGCTCTGCCTCGGGAGTTGGTGTAACCGGGGAAAGCACTACCGGTACGGGTGTGCGGGGTTACAGCCCTGGCGGCAATGGCGTGCAGGGCAGCACCATCAGCGGCAATGGTGTACGAGGCACCAGCACCAGCAATGGTAGCGGCGTGAGTGGCTTCAGCAACAGCGGCTATGCCGTGGCCGGTAGTAGCCCCAATGGTTATGCAGGCTACTTCGGCGGGAACGTGGTAGTCCAGGGCAACCTGGAGGTGATAGGCAGCGTCTCGAAGGGAGGAGGGTCGTTCAAGATCGACCACCCCCTAGACCCTGAGAACAAGTACCTGTACCATTCCTTCGTGGAAAGCCCTGACATGATGAACGTCTACAACGGCAACGTAGTGCTCGACGGAAAGGGTGAGGCGAACGTACAACTACCTGCCTACTTCGAGGCCCTCAACCAGGAGTTCAGGTACCAGCTTACCGCCCTTGGTGCTCCCGGCCCCAATCTCTACATAGCCGAGAAGATAAAAGACAATAGCTTCAAGATAGCTGGAGGTCAGCCCGGTATGGAGGTATCATGGCAGGTCACAGGCATACGTCAGGACCCCTACGCTAACGAGCATCGCATACCCGTTGAGGAAGACAAGGCCCAGGATGAACGGGGCCTCTACCTGTACCCTGATGCGTACAACCAGCCTGATGATAAGCAGATTGGCAAGGTTGACCTTCCCTAACTCGCTCGCGTGGGGAGCCTGGCGACCAGCCATAGGTCCTAAGGGGTATTAGTAAGCTAGTAGTTAGTAGTTCGCGCCCTATGAGGAGAGGCCCCTGGACCAGGGGCCTCTCTTCTTGCGACGTTGCACACGGGGAGTTTGGTCGTGGCACCTTTGCAGCATGCCATCCGGCCTATCGTCCGTGCCAAACTTATGCCAAAACTGTTCTGTTTTGGCACCGCACGTTAACGTCGGGTCAGGCGTTTGCGTCGTGCGCCAGCGACGAGGACAACTCGCGGTAGGCATCGACCTGGGCGAGCAGGTCGCGGGCTTTCTGCTCAATGGCCGCGATGGCGTCGGCTCCTGCTGCGAAGCGACGCGGAGGTTCGTCCTGGCTCGCGAGCTGAACCAGCGCGTTGGCGAGCTTAGCGGGGTCACCGGGCTGCGAGCCGCTCATACTCTTCCAAGCAGTGACGGTCTGTTTGGTTTTTTCCGCATAGTCGTCGATCGAGGGTTTCGGGTAGTTTGTCGACTGCTCGGTGAGTAGCTCGGTGCGGAAGAAGCCGGGCTCTACGATCATCGTGCGGATGCCGAACGGGGCGACTTCGAGGGCGAGTGCCTCCATCCAACCCTCGACGCCGAACTTCGACGCACAGTAAGCGGAAACGAACTCTTGCCCGACAATCCCGGCGGTCGAGGAAATTGTAACCACCAGACCTGATCGTTGCCGGCGCATGATAGGCAGCACGGCGCGGGTGACGTTCACCGGGCCGAATAGGAGTGTCTCGACCTGTGCCCGGAAGTCCTCTGGAGGGATCTCCTCGAAGAATCCGGCGTAGAAGTTGCCAGCATTATTGACTAGAACATCGATGTGACCAAACCGTTCGACAGCGGCGGCCACAGCTGCCTGGGCATCCTCGGGGCTGGTTATGTCGAGTTTCACGGCCAGCAGGTCGTCGGACACGCCGATCGCTTTAGTCACCACGTCGGTGTTGCGCCCGGTTGCAACTACTGCGTTTCCGGCAGCAAGGGCAGCGCGGGCGATGTCCACGCCCATTCCACGGCCTGCGCCCGTAATGAGCCATACTTTCTTATCGGTCATGTAAATGTACCCTCCTGGCTTGACCAGCGTTCTCTATTCTCTTTTCCTCCTCGCGAAACCTAACTATCCCCGTGGAGCCACTGATATCGCATTGCAGTGTCCGTTGCAAGGCGTATGCCAGGCAGTGTGGTGCGGCACCAGCAAACTCAATACTCATGCCTTCTCGGTCTGCAGGTTTGGGTGCCGAAAACGTCCGTTTCTGGAACGCTATATTGGATCGGCGTAGAAGTAGCCAAAGCCACGCAGTCATAGTAGTTGCAAAACTCATCTCAATAACATAGTCTCAGTAGTCCAATTGGAACAAGGCTACTGAGACTATGTGCTCTAATGAACCCTTTGTGATTCTCTTCAAGAAGGACTTACTTGGTCTCGCAAGTAATAAGCAGGAAGGGATTACCGTTTGGTTGCTCGTCAAAGCAACACATCATGACGGAATGCTCGTTACCTCTTCGTTACCTCAAAACAAAAAAGAGAGCTTCTAGCTCTCTTTTCGTGCGTAAATCTGCTATTGTACGCTATTGTGTGCCGAAGGGGAGACTCGAACTCCCATGACCCTGCGGTCACTACGTCCTGAACGTAGCGCGTCTGCCATTTCGCCACTTCGGCGCGACAGGCAATTATAGCAAATCGCCGCCTGGCCTGTCAAGCAACTTTACAGCCTCCTCCTGCCATGTCGCCCGCGCTCTTTGACAGCGTCCGCGCACATCTGGTATAATCAATAGCCTTCGGGGTGTAGCGCAGCCCGGCAGCGCGCATCGTTCGGGACGATGAGGTCAGAGGTTCGAATCCTCTCACCCCGACTAAGCAGGGGCTGGATAACTATGTCCAGCCCCTTTTTCGTGCTTACTGCGCGTCGCCCTTTTCGGGGCTGACCGGGTCTTTGTGCGCT
Organism: Chloroflexia bacterium; assembly: GCA_036386675.1. Lineage (GTDB taxonomy): Bacteria > Chloroflexota > Chloroflexia > QHBQ01 > JADMIH01 > JADMIH01. Next base: position 159,324 of record DASVVE010000086.1, read on the forward strand.
GCATCGGCTGTCTTGCCTTTGCCGTTGCCCCTCACCGGACTTAGCTCGCCCGGTTCGTCCAGTAGCTGGGCGATTTGAGCGGCCTCCGATGCGTCCCCCGCCACCCAGCACCGCTCGTTGTAGCAGGCTAAGATGTGGTTGCGTGCCTCTTCCACCGAGTCGGTCACCACCAGCAGGTTGAGGTCTTCGGGCGAGATCTTCTTCTCGACCAGCATGGTGGTCTTAATCCAGTCCATCAGGCCGCCCCAGTAGCTGCTGCCGAACAGGATGATAGGGAAGTTGCTTACCTTGCCCGTCTGGATCAGGGTCAGGGCCTCGAACAGCTCGTCCATCGTCCCGAAGCCGCCGGGGAAGATGACGAACGCCTCCGAGTACTTCATAAACATTGTCTTGCGCACGAAGAAGTAGCGGAAGTTGATGGAAATATCGACGTAGGCGTTAGTGCCCTGCTCGAACGGTAGCTCGATGTTGCAGCCGATGGAGATGCCGTTAGCTTCCTTCGCCCCCCGGTTCGCCGCCTCCATCGCGCCCGGCCCGCCACCCGTGATGATGGCAAAGCCTTCCTCGGCCAGCGTGCGCGCCAGCTCGACCGCCGTCCAGTACATCGGGTCGTCTTCAGAGGTGCGCGCCGAGCCGAACATGGTGACCGCCGCGCCCACGTGCGCCAGGGTGTCGAACCCGTTGACGAACTCCCCCATTATCCGCAACACGCGCCACGTGTCCGACCTGGTAAAGTCTTCTTTCTCAGGGGCCGGGCGCTGTAGTAGCTGCTCGTCCTCAGTGGGTGCGCCCATCTGCGCGGCACGGTTGAGAGTCATGTTCGGCCTCAGCCGCAGGTTTTGTGCCTGTATCTCCTGCGGGGCAGGGGCAGGCCTTTTTCTGGTGGTTGGGCTGGAAGCTTTACGTTCCGCCTTCGGTGTGTTGGGGTTATTGGAGCCTGACATGTATGGTGTCCTTCGCGTGCAAAAATTAGGGATTCCCATAAGTCGCAGGAAGCGTGCCAGCAAGGGAAGGTTCGCCGTCCAGCCAGTTGAACTCGTCCTGTCCCTGCAAGACCGGCATCCGCTCGTGCTTGGTGACGCCCAGGAACTCCGGCGTGGCTTCGTCGGTGAGCATGTAGACGCGCTCCTCGCCTTTGCGCTCCACCAGCACCCCCATGATGCCGCTCTCGATGGGGAACCACTTGCCTTTCTCTACGCCGTAAGATACGGGGATGACCACCGGCTTCGGCTTCAGGTGGGACCACTTGCCCGCTTCGATGCTGTCTATGCGCGCCCAGCCGGTCTGTGGGAAGGGTGCCGCCTTGTCGCGGTTGCCCCATCGCACCAGCGCGACCCCAGGCTCGTCATCTTCCTGCTCCGCTTCAGTCTGCACCGGGAGCACCGGCTCGCCGCGCTGCCAGTAGACCGACTTTACCTGCCCCGTGCGCTCGAACTCGGCGATCTCCTCCGGCGAGTACATCTCCGATAGGGCCTCGGCATATACCTTCTTATAAGGAAATATCACACCCCCGCACATAGTTGATGCCTCCTTTCTCTATCTAACGCAGCCCGGCGAATAAATCTCCCCTCGCGTCCGGTGTGTTGGGTAGGGGAGCGCCCTTTGCCAGGCTGAAGTGTTCCGTGGCGCGCATTTCCACCAGCATATCGCTTGGCAGCCGCCTGAACAGGCTGTTGGGGTCCATCTGGGTGGCGTGCATGCTCAGGCTCTTCTCCTTGAAGGCCACCCACTCGCGCACGTCTACCACGTTGGTGATCTCCTCGTCGGACAGCCCCTTTTGCTCGAAGCTGAGGTCGCGGTAGCTGCTTTGCAGGTCCATACTCTGCATGACTTCGCTGAACTTCTGCATGCGGCTGCGCGGGAAGCTATTGTAGTAGAGTCGCTCTGTCTGCCAGGCTTCGCCCGCATTGGGGTAGCGCGAGGGGTCGGCCGCCGCCTCAAATGCCTCCATAGAGAAGCGCCAGATTTGCACGTGGTCCAGGTGCCCGTAGCCCCCGCCCGGATCGAACGTCACCATCACAGTAGGCTTGAACTCCCTGATGATCCTCACGAGCCTTCCGACGGCTTCATCGGGGCCGGCGTTGTTGAAAGCGTCGGGAGCGTGGTTCTCCGGGCGGTCGAACCAACCCGAGTCTTTGTAGTCGAGGAAGTAGAGGTACTTTATGCCGACCACCGCGCAGGCCGCCCTCAGCTCAAGCTCGCGGGCGTGCCCAAGCGTCTCAGGCGTGGCGAGGGCAGGGTCGGCTATCTCGCCGTATTCGCCCCGTGTCGCGCACAGCAGCCCGGTGCGGATGCCCTCCGCCGCGGCTTTGGCAAACGTGCCGGTCATCAATTGCTCATCGTCGGGGTGCGCGAATAGCCCCAACAGCGATAGCCCTGCCATCTAGCTCTCCCATGCTTGTTGTATATAAGCTACTATAATCCTTTTTGCGCCGCGATGGTAGCCATGTACTGTGGCTGGTCAGTTGTTTAAACGCCAAGACGCAAAGACGCGGAGAACGCGCCAAGAGTGTTATGGTTTCCTATGTGCAAGAAGGACCAAGCTACTGATCGAGTAGATTGGTCCTCTTTGTTCAGCGATAATCTATAACCCTGTGGTCATTGGCAGATCGGGCGTCAGGCCAACGTGCCCGTTGCCTTGCAGTAGCTTACCCAGGTTCTCTACCACTTCACCCGGTTCGGCGTGGCGCTTGGTCCTCGACTTGGAGTAGACTTCCTGCCCGTCCGCCCTAACCTCGAAGCGGCCCTTCCCGCCTCTCACCAGCGTGATAGTCTCCAGGTCGTCGCCATATGCCTCTATGATTTCTTCCGCCACACGGACGGCGCGAGGTCCGTAGCTTCACTCCTGGCAGTAAAGTATCTCTATTTTCATGCTGGTTGCCTCCTTGTCTTGCTCCAGCCGGTTTGTGGTTCGCTGCTGTATTACCTAGCAGGGGCCATGCCACTTGGCCTCTTCCGGTCATCAGCTATAGCGCCGTAGTTTGCACACTCTCATGACCTGGCATATAAGCCCACGTAGCGACTTCGGCTCTCCTCTCGAGCAAGTTGCTCATGAAGGTTCGGCGCACCTCGGTAGAGTTGGCCTGCATGAGCAACTTGCTTGACTCGCCCTTCAGCAACTCGCCTGTGCAGGGCGTTGTACCCTCCCTTACCGTAGCCTCATATCCGGCTTCACAAAGGGAAGTAGGATCACGCTGTCGGCTGTGGCACCAATCCTGCGGAGTTATGCACTTACCTTTTACTGCTGCGAGGCATTTGGTATGATACCAGGAAAGCCTCGCGACGGTGCATGCTTTAACGTGGGTGTGCTGCGGCATACCCCGTACGTATAGTGTCACTACCCGCGATGAGGACCAGGAATGAGCGAAATCAACGTCAAGAAGATAAAGGTGCTTACCGGCGCGAACATCTGGGCTTACAGGCCCGTGCTTGAGATACTCACCCACATAGGCAAGTACGAGGAACTCCCCTCCGACAAGCTGCCCGGCTTTACCGAGCGCCTGGTGGAAGCGATACCGAGCCTGTGGGACCATCGCTGCTCCGAGGGGCAGCCCGGCGGCTTCCTCGAAAGGCTGCGGCGCGGCACCTATATGGGCCACATCATCGAGCACATCATCCTCGAGCTACAGTCGCTGGCGGGGCTGGACGTGGGTTTTGGCCGCACCCGTGGCACCGGCCATTATGGCGAGTACCGCATCGTCGTGGACTACAGGGACGCCGACGCCGCGAAAGAGGCCACATACCTGGCAATCGAATTGGCCGAGAAACTGGCCGATGGGCAGCCGCTCGACTTCAACCTGGCGGAGCGTATTGGGCAGATCAGAGAGATAGCCGAGGACAACATGCTCGGCCCCTCCACCCAGACGATTGTGGACGCCGCCCGCAAGCGTGGCATCCCCTGGATGCGCCTCAACCAGGCCGCCCTGGTGCAGTTGGGGCATGGCCGCTTCGCCAAACGGATACAGGCAGCGGAGACCTCCTTCACCGCCAATATAGGCGTCGAGATTGCTTCGGACAAAGAACTGACCAAGGACCTGCTGTCGAAGGTAGGCGTGCCCGTGCCCGAAGGCGAGGTGGTGGACAACGCCGACGACGCTTGGCGCGCGGCGCAGGACCTCGGCGGCCCCGTGGTGCTCAAGCCGTTCGACGGCAACCAGGGCAAGGCGGTAAGCGTCAACCTCACTACTGAGGAGCAGGTGCGCATGGCCTTTGAGCTAGCGCAGGAACATTCCAACGACGTAATAGTAGAGCGCTACCTCAGCGGCACCGATCACCGGCTGCTGGTGGTGAACGGCAAGTTAGTCGCGGCTTCCCAGCGCCGGCCCCCGCAGGTGGTGGGCGACGGGCGTAGCAACGTGCGCGAGCTTGTGGTGCGGGTGAACGAGGACCCGCGCCGGGGGTCGGGGCATGGCTCCGCGCTCACCCGCATCAAGATGGACGCGGCGGCGGAACTCACCCTGGGCAAGCAGGGCTATAGCTGGGATAGCGTGCCCCCCGCCGGGCAGGTGGTCTACCTGCGCGATAACTCCAATCTCTCCACTGGCGGCACGGCCATCGACGTTACCGACATAGTCCACCCCGACAATGTGGCTGTGGCGGTGCTGGCTGCCAGCACAATCGGCCTGGATATCGCGGGCGTGGACGTGGTGTGCGAGAGCATCAAGAGGCCCTTGCAGGACCAGAATGGTGGCATCGTTGAGGTGAACGCCGCGCCCGGCCTGCGCATGCACGTCTACCCCTCTGAGGGCAAGTCGCGCCCGGTGGGTGAGGCCATCGTGGATATGCTCTTCCCTGAAAACACCCCCGCCCGTGTGCCCCTTATCGCCATTACGGGCACCAACGGCAAGACCACCGTCACCCGCATGATCTCCCATATTTACTCGACCATGCGCAAGTTCGTGGGCATGACCACCACCGACGGCATCTACTTCAACGGCGTGCGCCGCGTGAAGGGCGACTCCGCAGGGCCGCGTAGCGCCGAGTCGGTGTTGCAACACCCCCTGGTGGAGGTGGCGGTGCTTGAGACGGCGCGGGGTGGCATCCTGCGTTCGGGCCTCGCCTGGGACCGCTCAACCGTGAGCGTGGCGCTCAACGTAGCCAACGACCACCTGGGCATGGAAGGCATCGAGACGGCGGAGAAGCTGGCCCGCGTCAAACGCGTTGTGATCGAGAGCGTGAGCAAGGAGGGTTACGGGGTGCTGAACGCCGAAGACCCCCTGGTGGTGGAGATGGCCGAGCATTGCCCCGGCAAAATCATCTTCTTCAGCCTGGACCCCGCCGCTCCCGCCCTGGCCTCTCACCTTGCGAACGGCGGCAAGGCGGTCTACACCAGCAACGACGTGATTGTGCTGGCGGAAGGCTCGGAGGAGCACCTGCTGATGCGCACCTCCGACATCCCGGCGACCTATGGCGGCTTGATACCGTTCCAGGTGCAGAACGTGCTGGCGGCGGCCGCGGCGACCTGGGGTGCGGGGGTGGCCGTGGATTCTATCAAGCTCGGCCTGCGCACCTTCCAAACCGACGAGAAGAGCGCGCCCGGCCGCTTCAACCTGTTCAACATCGGCAAGGCGCGGGTGATTATCGACTACGGGCACAATCCTCACGCGCTGCGGGCTGTGCAGGGAGCTATCCGGCAGATGAAGCCGCGCAAGTCCATCGGCGTGGTGGCCTCCCCTGGCGATCGACGCGACGCGGACATACAAGAACTTGCCGTGGTCGCTGCCAACACCTTCGACCACATCATCATCCGCGAAGACGAGGACCTGAGGGGCCGGGAGCGTGGCGAAGTGGCGCAGTTGATGGAGGATACGATGCGCCGCGCCCGTCCGAACCTGCCCATCAGCGTATGCCTCGATGAGCGCGAAGCCTCCATCCAGGCGCTCGAAATGGCCCGTGACGGTGACCTGGTGGTGCTGTTCATCGACCACGTTGACGAAGCTATCTCTCTGGTGAAGAGCGTCGGCAAGGTGTTGTCGGACGAGCACCAGTCTAGCTTCTTCCGAGAGTTGCCCAGGACGGCCAACACCGGGGAATACGCCCGAATCCAGGCGATTGCCGATGCCGCCGCCCAGGAAAGCGTAGGCTCCCCCTGGAACGGCTCTGATGGCAACGGCACCGGACCCGGCGAAGAGGTCAGGCCGAAAGAAAGCGTGGCGCGCGACGGGGAGACTGAACACTAAGATTGGCGCGATGTCGTTTGTGAGTGGGCGCAATGCAAGTACTAACAAGGTTGGGCCGGGTACGTAATGAGTTCTAACAACGGGCGAAAACAGAAGGGACTACCAAAAGGTGCGCCCTCGATGGCGGACGTGGAGTGGGAGCTACCCGGTTACCTGATGATAATCGGCGGGGCCGACCGGCTGGACCACACCGGTACGCTCGCCAAGCTCTTCCTGCAACTGGTGGAGCGCACCGAGCGGCATTCGGAGCAGCGGGACATTGTGCTGGTTACCACGGCCACCCGCCACCCCGACATCCTGGAGAAAGAGTACATCCGCATCTTCACGCGGCACGGCTATGACCCGGCTCGCATCCACGCGCCGTCGCTCAGCAACCACGAAGAGGCAATGAACGAGCACACGGTGGCCCTGCTGAACCGCGCGGCAGGTATATTCATCACCGGCGGCGACCAATACGCCCTTACGCAGGTGCTCGACCGTTCCACCTCCGAGAGGGCCATGATGGACTCCTACGGGCGTGGCGCGGTGGTGGCCGGGACCAGCGCGGGGGCGACGGCTATGGGACGCCCGATGGTGGTGGCGGGCGGCGGCACCGGCGAGTTGCGCATGGGCATGGTGCAGATGTCCAACGGCCTCGGATGGGCGGGCGACGACATCATCATAGATACCCACTTCGGCGCGAGGGGCCGCTTCCCGCGTCTAACGGCTTCGGTGGCCGAGCACCCGGCGGCGCTGGGCGTCGGTATTGACGAGAACACCTGCGTGCTGCTTGACTGCCATGGACGTGCGACCATATGGGGCGCCGGGGTGGTCTACTTCGTGGACGCTTCACACGCGGCGGTGAACACGGCGCACGGCACCTTCCCCGGCACGCCCATCTCGGTGGGGCCATTGCAGGTGGCTGTGTTGGCTTCCGGCGGGGAGTACGACGTGCGGGAGCGGCGGGTGCTCCTTGAAATGGGCGCTCCAGCTAGAGTATAATTAACGCACCTCAACTGCGCGTGTAGCTCAGGGGATAGAGCGAGGGCGTCCTAAGCCCTGCGTCGGGGGTTCGAATCCCTCCACGCGCACCGGAAGGACCGCACTATGAACGCTGAAGATCGAGTTGGCTCCCAACGTCTAACTCGGTCGGTGCGTCCGTAGTCCGGCCCTTTTTTGTTTCCTCACTTTCCTTCAACGGAGGCTTCCATGTCTATAAATATCCGATCCAAGAACTTCAAGCTGGAGCCAAACAACGAAGAACACATCCGCAAGCACGTCAGCAGGCTCGGCCGGCATGTAGAAGACCTGGAGTCTACCGAAGTTGTGCTGTCGCAGCAGCCGACCCGCCTCAACGCGCAACGCTTCCAGTACATAGCGCAGGTCACACTACATACTAGACATAACATCATCCGTTCGGAGGTGGCCCACGACGAACTGCTGACCTCGGTGGACCAGGCGCTCGCCCACATCGACAAGCAACTCGAACGCCGCAAGACCCGTATGACCCGCCGCAAGAAGGGCGCGCAGGGCCTGGGTAGAAGCTCCGCCACGCTGAACGTCTCCCCCGAAGAGCCGAGCGTGATCGAGATGGCCGCGCCCGCGAAACCCGCCTCCGAGACATACGTGGGCAACGGCAAGGCTGGCGGCAAAGATGACGATGAAGGCGCTATCGTGCGGGTGAAGCGGTTCAGGATGAAGCCAATGGACCCGGAAGAAGCCATCGAGCATATGGAACTGCTGGGCCACAACTTCTACGTCTTCTGGAACTCCGACGATGAGCGGGTAGGGGTGATCTACAGGCGTAACGACGGCGACTACGGGCTGCTGGAGCCGGAACAGGGGTAGGCGCCAACCGAAAAGAGACGGAACCGCATCACGCCAAGGACACCAAGAGCGCGCCAAGGTATAAGGTTAATGTGTGTAGGGGCACGTTGCAGCGTGCCCTTTTTCTATAGCCCTGAGGTAGCGCTCCCCAGAACCAAGTTCCACCCTGTCATCCTGAGCGTAGCGAAGGATCTCAAGAAAGTGGTAGAGAGATGCTGTTGAACATTAGCGAGCACGTTGCGAGGGGTGCAGCACAGGGGTAAAGGAAACATCTGAGATCCTTCGCTACGCTCAGGATGACAGGGCGGCCCTTGGTTCTTCATGGTCAACTGTATGACCTCACCGAGAGGCACGAAATCTGATGCCCCTAATTCCATCCCAACCCTAATGTTCTTGGCGCGCTCTTGGCGTCCTTGGCGGTTCCGCCTCATAACCAGGGTGAGGTGCGTCCAATGGCCTAATACCCACTAAAGCAAAGGTCGCGCCGGACTATGCCGCCTATGGCCGATGAGGTGGGGTGCCTGTTGCGGATAAGATTAGGGCAGCTTACAAAGCACGAGCCGATTGCAACTGGTTGTGCGGACCAGGCTCAAGGCTCGGCCCTAAGACCGATTCTCTAGACAACAACCCTCCTCCTCAAAAGAGAGTACCACCTTAGCAGTGGTACTCTCTTTTCGGTTCTTCTAATGGCTATGTCGTAGTTAGGGAAGTAGCAGTGATTATCAAGTTCCTACCTCAACTGAAATGAACTTCCATAAATCCGTGAACTTGCTCGATCATAAGCTTTACATCCGCAGCACTGAAAGCTGTCCACTCCCCATGTGCAGCCTTATTACGTAGTGCTGCTAACGCTGTAACCTTTTGTTGTGTTAGCAGATTGTACGCACCACCCTTCGCAAGATCTGCGTTCATTGTGTCTAGCTTTGGTCTTGCAGTAAGCGTGATATTGTTCCGAGCACAAAGCTTCCGAAGTCCATCCTCTAAGACGCTACCCGCTACGACTGCCGCAGGACCATAGTAGCCATGATCTAATAGGTGGCTTGCCTGTTCTAAGAAATCCCCGAAAACTTCGGCCTGAATTAGAACACGAGTCTCAAATAGATAGCCGTTCTCGTAGTCTTCCTTTGCTCCGAGCAGTATGCCGAACGCTTTTTGTGTAGAACCAGCTAAATAGATTTTCTCGTATAACTCGTCGAATCTTCTGTAATGATCGCTTTCCTTACCAAAAACACGACCAAGGAGGTTCAGGCAACTAATACCCCACTGACCAGCTTTCTCTGTGCTGACGGTTGAGGGACCATAATAACCTCGCCCGACACCGCTGACATATGTTTTCTTTACATCCAACCCTTGGTTGATGAGTGCATCGAATCGGTTGATTATCTTTTCGTCTAAGTTCATGTTAGTACCTCACATAATCATTTCAACAGCCTTATGATAACGTAAACCTTCTACCGGATTAGCATAACCCATACAAAGGCTCGATGTTCCTAGTGAAACCACGCCCATAATGAACTTCCACACAGGCTGGGCAGATCACCAACCGAGAAATGCCTATGTCTATACTCAGATACAACCGTGGTACCTAGCACAAGCGTTCTATAATGTGTATAATGGATGTGCAAAACTATACTACATGTTGTGGAAACAGCTCTGAGGGTTTCCACAAACTACCAAATGTTGTGCATAACCATATTGACTCACCGCATCTTGTGCCATAATATGATCCTGCACAACATCTTGGGTGCAGACTCTGCATGGCACAACATATAGTGGTTATTTCACCCAGGATGGAGATTTCATGAAGTGTCCCTATTGCCATCACGAAGATACGCAAGTCACCGACAGCCGCCTGGCAGCAGACGGCGAGGTGGTGAAGCGCCGACGCCAGTGCAAGCACTGCAAGCGCCGCTTCACCACGTTTGAGCGAATTGAGCGTATCGGCGTGAGCCTGGTCAAGAGGGACGGCAGGCGGGAAGAGTACAGCCGGGAAAAGCTGCGCCAGGGCATGGCATTGGCCCTTACCAAGCGCAAGGTGTCTGCCGACCAACTCGAGGCGGCGGTGAACGACATCGAGGCACAACTCTTCAACCTGGGCGCTTCGGAAGTGCCCTCTACGCAGGTAGGGGAGCTGGTGATGCAGAAGCTGCGAGACCTGGACGAGGTGGCGTATATCCGGTACGCCTCTGTCTACCGCAACTTCGCAGACCTTGAGGAGATGCGCGAGGCGATGTACGGCTCCCAAGACCAGGGGGCAGCCGCGGAGCCTGGGGAGGGCGCATCTGAGGGCAACATCACAGGCATACCCGAAGTGAACGGCAAGCCCGAAAAGCCGAACAAGGCAAAGGCATAGCGACAACGAGAATGGTCAGGGTAAGGATATGGAACCTAGAAAGGTCAGGGATAGCTCCAGGCAAAAAAAGAAAGGCAAGCCCGCAGTGGGCTTTAAGGAGTCTCGAATGCACATACCACGCCATTTCACCGACACCACGGACCCCTACGTAAAGCTGAACTTCGTGCCACGTACGTCCAAGATCAACAACCCGGACGGCACGACGGTGTTCAAAGCCGAGAACGTAATGGTGCCTGACACCTGGTCGCAGGTCGCCACCGACATCCTGGCCCAAAAGTACTTCCGCCGCGCCGGTGTAGCCGCCGTGCTCAAGAGGGTGCCCGAAGAGGGCGTGCCGGAGTGGCTCTGGCGCTCCGAGCCGGACGAGGCCGCGCTTGCCAAGCTGCCCGAAAACGAGCGGTACGGCGGCGAGCTAGACTCTCGCCAGGTATTCCACCGTCTCGCGGGCTGCTGGGCTTACTGGGGCTGGAAGGGCAACTACTTCACGACCGAGGACGACGCGCGCCATTTCTACGACGAGATGTGCTTCATGCTCGCCGCGCAGTACGCCGCGCCCAACTCTCCCCAGTGGTTTAACACGGGCCTGCACTGGGCCTATGGCATTGCTGGACCGGCCCAGGGTCACTACTATTTCGACCCGGTGGCGGGCGAGCTAAAGAAGTCCACCTCCGCATACGAGCGGCCGCAGCCCCACGCCTGCTTCATACAGTCGGTACAGGACGACCTGGTGAACCCCGGCGGCATCATGGACCTGTGGGTGCGCGAGGCCCGTATCTTCAAGTACGGTTCGGGCACCGGCTCCAACTTCTCCGCGCTGCGGGGCGAGAACGAGAACCTTTCGGGCGGAGGGCGCTCCAGCGGCTTGCTGTCGTTCCTCAAGATCGGTGACAGGGCGGCGGGCGCTATCAAGTCGGGCGGCACCACTCGCCGCGCGGCCAAGATGGTGATCGTGGACATCGACCACCCCGACATCGAGAAGTTCATCGACTGGAAGGTGGCCGAGGAGCAGAAGGTCGCCGCCCTGGTGGCAGGCTCCATCCAGTGCCGCAAGAACCTGAATGCCATCATGCAAACGTGGCACGACATGGACCAGGCCGCCGAGGCCGACAAGGCGGCCAAGACCAAGGCGTACAAGAAGGCAGTGCGTGCGGCTCGCCAGGCGGGACTGCCGGACGGCATCATCGCCCGCGCTATTGGGCTGGCCGAGCAGGGCGATACCACCTTCGACTTCCCCATCTACGACTCCGACTGGGAGAGCGAGGCCTACTTCACGGTCAGCGGCCAGAACGCCAACAACTCGGTGCGCATGTCCAACGGCTTCGTGGACGCGGTGCAGAAGGACCTCGACTGGGACCTCACCCGCCGCACCGACGGCAAGATAGCTAAGACGATCAAGGCCCGCAACCTGTGGGACCGCATCGGCAAGGCAGCGTGGTCTTCGGCGGACCCCGGCGTACAGTTCGACACCACCATCAACGAGTGGCACACCTGCCCCAACGACGGGCGCATCAACGGCTCCAACCCTTGCTCCGAGTACATGTTCCTGGACGACACGGCCTGCAACCTGGCCTCGCTGAACCTGATGCACTTCATGGGCGACGACCCGGACAAGGTGCTCGACATAGAGGCTTTCCGGCACGCCAACCGCCTGTGGACGCTGGTGCTCGAAATCAGCGTGGCGATGGCGCAATATCCGAGCGCCGAAATCGCGCTTCTGTCGCACCGCTATCGCACGTTGGGTCTGGGCTACGCCAACCTGGGCGCGCTACTCATGCGGCTCGGCATCCCCTACGATTCGGCCAAGGCATACGCTTTGTGCGGGGCTATCTCTGCCATCATGACGGGCGTGGCTTACACCACCTCCGCCGAGGTCGCCTCCGAGCTTGGCCCGTTCGAGCGCTACGAGGCCAACCGCGAGCCGATGCTGCGGGTTATCCGCAACCATCGCCGCGCCGCCCACTACGCCGCCGACAAGGAGTACGAGGGCCTGACGGTCAAGCCTTCCGGTATATCCCCCGCCAACTGCCCCGCAGGTCTACATGCTGCTGCCAAGCAGGCGTGGGACGAGGCCCTGGAGCTGGGTGAGAAGGCGGGCTACCGCAACGCGCAGGTGACCGTGATCGCACCCACCGGCACAATCGGCCTGGTGATGGACTGCGACACCACGGGCATCGAGCCTGACTTCGCGCTCGTGAAGTTCAAGAAGCTGGCGGGTGGCGGCTATTTTAAGATCATCAACCAGTCAGTGCCGCCCGCGTTGCAGTACCTGGGCTACAGCCCGGAGCAGATCGAGGACATAGTCAACTACGTTGTGGGACACAAGACGCTCGCCAACTCGCCTGCTATCGACCACGAGGCGCTCAAGGCGGTGGGCTTCGATGATGCGGCTATCGCACGCGCGGAAGCGGCCATGCCCTCGGCATTTGACGTTAGCTTCGCGTTCAGCCCCTTCGTACTGGGCGAGGAGTTCTGCCGCGAGACGCTTGCCCTGAACGACGAGCAGATCAGCAGCCGCGAGGGCATCCTGCCGCAACTCGGCTTCAGCAGGACCGAAATCTCGCTTGCCAACGACTACGTGTGCGGCACGATGACGGTCGAGGGCGCGCCGCACTTGCAGGACGAGCACCTGCCCGTGTTTGACTGCGCCAACCGCTGCGGACGCATCGGCACTCGCTACCTCAGCCCGTCTTCGCACCTGCACATGATGGCGGCCGCCCAGCCGTTCATCAGTGGCGCGATCTCCAAGACGATCAACATGCCCAGCGACACCACGATAGGCGACGTGGAAGACGTCTACATGAAGTCGTGGCGGCTGATGCTGAAAGCCGTGGCGATCTACCGCGACGGCTCCAAGCTGAGCCAGCCCCTCAACTCCATCGGCGGGCTGGAAGAGGAAGAAGAGGAAGATGAAGAGACGGCGGGCGGCATCCCGATTACCCAGCGCGTGCAGCAGCTTGCGGCAGCGGGTGCAGAGTCTGCCGTGCAGGAAGTGCACCGGCTGAAGTTGCCCAGCCGCCGGTCCGGCTATACACAGAAGGCCAAGATAGCAGGCCAAAACGTCTACGTGCGCACCGGCGAATACGAGGACGGCAGGCTGGGCGAGATCTTCATCGACATGCACAAGGAGGGCGCGGCCTTTCGGTCGGTGATGAACTGCTTCGCGATAGCTGTCTCACTTGGCTTGCAGTACGGGGTGCCGCTGGAGGAATACACGGACGCCTTCATCCTCACCCGGTTTGAGCCGAGCGGGCGCGTGATGGGCAACGACCACATCAAGAACGCCACTTCGGTGATCGACTACATCTTCCGCGAGCTAGCCATCTGCTACCTCGACCGGCTCGACCTGGCTCACCTGCCGGAGGGCTACGAGGCCAACCGGGGCGACACGGTACCCGACCTGACCAAGAAGCCGCAGGTGAACATCGGCCCCACGACCGTCACGGGCACCTCGCCGCACCTTCAGCCGCTGAAGAACGGCAACGGTAATGGCAACGGACATAGTAACGGCAACGGGTACAGCCACACCAACGGCCACGCCGAAGCCGCGAAGGTAGAGGCCCCCACCGCCGTGCTGACCCAGACGATGGTCATGGTCAAGGCCGAACCGACCCGGAGCGAGCAGGCCGCCGAAGCCAAGCTCAAGGGCTACGAAGGCGAAGGCTGTCCGGAGTGCGGCAACTTCACCCTGGTGCGCAACGGCACCTGCTTGAAGTGCGATAGCTGCGGGAGCACGACTGGTTGTAGCTAGTTCTCTTGTGGAACCTGGCGTGGAGGCGGGGCGTTGTCCTGCCTCCACGTTTGCGTTTTTGGACCAGCGATTGCTTTTCTGACTTTCCTGAAAGGTTCACATCAGGCACAAAATAGTTCTAATAGCAGGTGTGTAGCGCCACACGGCGAACATAGCAAAGACTTATATCAATCTGTTGTATTTTGCCACCGTGTCCGCTATAATGCTGTAGAACAAGCGTTCTACCACCCCGCCCCTGAAACCCTCCAACACATATCCCCACAAGGAGCAAGACAGTGGCACTCAACTACGTTTCCGTCGTTTCCGTCAACGTCACCGACCAGGACAGGGCGATAGACTTCTTCGTCAACAAGCTCGGCTTCGAGAAGACCAGGGACGTGCCCTACGGAGAAGGCGAGCGCTGGATCGAAGTCAAGGCACCCGACGGCCAGACTACCATCAACCTCTACAAGGCCTCTGGATCGGGTGTGGGGCAGGGCCAGTTCAGCAGCCTCTCCTTCTACTCGGACAACGTCAGGGGCACCGTCGAGGACATGCGCTCCAAGGGCGTCGAGATCACCGAGGACCCCAACGAGCAGCCGTGGGGCGTGCAGGCCCAGTTCAAGGACCCCGACGGCAACGGCTATGTTATAGTAGGGCGGTAGTTGGCGGTTCGTCCTCACATGGGCGCGCCGAGCATAGGGAAGGAGTCTCACTTGCAATCAATCGAAACGCTGTTTCAGCACAACCTCTGGGCCAACACGCGGCTGATGGAGGTCTGTCGCGACCTGGACGACGCCGTGCTGGACGCCACCGTTCCAGGAACCTACGGGACGGTGCGCGATACCCTGGTCCACCTGGCGCGTGCGGAGGCCGGTTACTATCGCAG